>JAJEGI010000074.1 GCA_022819945.1 Candidatus Poribacteria bacterium | reverse complement strand
TTGTTCCGGTTGGATGAGTTAGATGTCTGTAATGTCAATTGTCTCAAAACCGAAGCAAAGGTCAACGAAATCTTTAGGAGATATTTCAGCGGTTTTCTTAGAGGCTGTATCAAAATTTGCCACTTAAAGCCTTTCGTTGGTTCAGCACATTTTTCTTAAACAAATTATAACATATATAAGCAATTTATGTCCATTTTATCGTCTGAAACTGCAGGGTCATTCAATTGTCCATTTTTCGATCGAATTTTCACCCCCGGGCCCGGTAGGTTCGGTTTCCTAACCGAACCGGATCCGTAAAAAAGACGTGAACCCAATAATTTTTTAAAATTGAATGACCCTGTCTGAAACTGGAGAATATGCCTGACCGCCTGCTTATGCAGTCAGATGTATTCAATTTTAATTTTCATCAGAAATGTTTTAAATTTCTAATAAGCATTAATTCGTATAAAACTGACCTTTATTGACATCCTGCCATGTCACAGAATATTCCTTCAAATTCTTTAGCAACCACTTGCGCTCGTACATTTCCACTTGCTCTGAACGACTGTACCGACGCGCCGGTTTGTTGAACTCACGGTTTGTGATAACCGCCAATTGGAAAGTCGCTCCATATTTTTCTTCATAAAACGGTTTTGCTGCTAAAATCTCGTCTACAGCATGCCTGTCTGCTTTCCCACCTGCTTGTCGTCGATGTTTAGCCTGTATCAGAAGTCCTTCGGTTTCATTCCCATGCGGACGCGCAATGACATCTGCACCTTTGTCCCCTGAATAGGGGGTTAGTACGACATAATATCCTTGCTTATCAAAGAGTGCAGCAACAAAAGCCTCAAAGAATCTTGGCTCAAGTTTGTCAACATCTTCTATTGTTAACGGTGAATTTTCTTCATCGTCAAGAGGTATTGGCTGCAATTTTTCAAGAATCTCTTTAGGGGTCACTTCGGCTTGCTCGGTTGGGAACAGCGTGCCTTGTGAAAGTTGGCGTTTTCGCTCAAGGAGTTCGTGCAGAATAACATCAAAAGTTTGAAATTCAGAATGAGTTGCCATCGGTAGATAGATGTGTACAGGTTTCTCTTGTCCAATACGATAAACCCTGTCACTCGCTTGATCCTCTTTAGCGGGATTCCACCAACGACTATAATGAATAACGTGATTCGCTTCAGTAATATTGAGCCCTACACCTGCAGCCAATGGGGACATGATAATAGCGTTGAAACTGGAGGCGTTTTGGAAACGGTCTACGCTTTGTTGGCGGCTCATTTTCATTGAATTCGCCCGTTGTGCACTTCCCGGAGTATCGCCATTGACGATACAGACATCTTTCAAACCGAAATACCCGCGAACAACATGTGCTAAAAGACGTTGGGTTTTCTTACGCTCTGCAAACAGAATAACCTTTTCGTTATTAGTGCGGATTTTTTCAAGCAATTGCACTGTCATCGTTAGTTTTGCAGATTGTTCGATTAACTCGGCAATAGGTAAACTTTCCCATTGAGAATCAGCTAATAAAGGGTGATCTGAGATATCGCGTAACTGTTGTAGAACCTGCAAAATACGTTTGCGCTGTTGCGGACCGCTTGATTCACTGTCCTGTGTAGATTGAAGAGCAGCTTGATAACGTTCTGCTTGTATCGGAGGCATCTCTTGTTGACAATCTTCTACATGAGTGTGTTTTTCCGGTAAGTCATCAAGGATATCAGTTTTTAGTCGCCTTTTTAGGTGAACGCCGATCCGCTCGCGGATCTTATCTCCAAGTGAGCGGATGTCAGTATCTGGGTTTTTTAGGGGTCGGCAAAATTCACTATTGAAACTTTTCGCGCTGTCCAGATAACCCGGTGCAACAAAATCGGTGATGCACCATAAATCCATCAAGGAGTTTTCAACAGGGGTCCCTGTCATCGCAAGGCGAAAATCGGTTTTGAGTGCTTTCAAAGCGTTCGTGACGAGCGTCCCAGGTGTCTTAATGCGTTGTGCTTCATCAATAACCACCGTTGCCCACGGAATTAGTCCTAAGTCCAATTGAAAATCGCGAACAGTCTCATAAGTAGTTAACACGACATCAACATCTTGAAGGCGTTTAACATCGAGTGCCCCGCGACGTTTACGTAATTCTTGGAGTCGCTCCGCACCTTCAATCTCTGGGATTTGGAGGTTGTCGGTATCAGAAGGATCACATTTAAAGTTTTGCAGTGCCTTTCCGTACAACGTAATAAAATCCAGTGAACCTCTATCAAAAAACTTTGGATATTCTGCTGCCCAATTCTCTAAAAGGGCAATTGGTGCGACGATGAGATACGGGCTCCGCTGAGATTCTTGCAGGCGATATTTAGCATGATGCCATTCAAGAAAGCAGAGTACTTGTAGCGTTTTGCCAAGTCCCATATCGTCGGCGAGCAAACCACCAGGGTATTTTTTTTCCCAAAGCTGTTGTGCCCATGCAAGTCCTTCCTCTTGATGAGGCAAGAGTTTGAATTTTCGCTTTAGGTTTGTCGGGGATTCAAACAAATGCCGAAATGGTTCTGTGGTTGGAAAGCCTGATGGCGTAACGAAATCAGAATCTTCAATGTTTTCTTCAATGATTAAGACCGTGGTCTCCGATTTTTCCCCTTGGGGACACGAAGGTTTCTTACGGTGCTTAAGTTGCTTTTCAATAAACGGGATATGTTTTTCAATATCGGAAACAGGTAGTTTTTTCCCTTTCCATTTAATCTCTCTTTGGCCTGTCCGCTTTGCCTCATGAATTGTCTGCTTCAGGTCTGTAAGTTCTTCCTCTGTTTTAATCTGAAGTTTTGTCCGTGTTCCTGCTTCATCCTCAACCAAAATGCCGGGGATCCACTCACTCTTATAGGGGGAAATGAACGGATAAACCCTCGGTTGGTAGATACCGATTTCACGGACACGTTCACTGAAAGATGGTGTTTCATCTGTTGGGTCCAGTTCAATGACTTCCGGATCAAAGTGAAGTTGTGGCTGTTTGGCAATTTCTGCAAGTTGTTCGTGAGGGACGCGTCGATAGTGCTTAAGGGTTTGTAAAGCCTCTTTCTGTTTCTCTTGAAAGAGAACACGGGTTCGGCCTCCATCAGGTTGACCAAGGTTATATGTAGTCTGAGATTTTGGGAATTTATCAAATATTTCCTCAAATTGTTCACTGTCAACCTCAGCCACATCAGGAATTATTTCAATACTATCACCGGATTTACGTAGACGCAAGCGAATGGTTTTCGGTGCAACGACTTCCTCTTGGTTTAAATAGCGATCCAGTGTACTTCCTGTGCCTTTGGCGAGCCCCTTGATTTTTGCAAACTCAATCAGGTTTACTTCAAAACCTTTATTTTTGTCACCTCGTGCGTTGAACGCGTCTAACTCTTCTAAGAGGGTGAACTGTTCGTGCGTTAGGAGATACGCCCATTCCTCAGTCAAGCGCAGAATACAGCCGGTTCGTTTCGGATGCAAGGGCTTTCCATCCGGTTTTAGGAATTGGTAGTTGTAGCGAAACTCTGGTTGATGGAGCGCGCCGTTGGAACTAATCTCAACATCAAATGGGTATAGTTCTGGTAAGCCGAGTAGTTCCTGTTCGACGGACCCAAGGCAACACAACACCTCAAAAGGAATATGAACACCTAGGTCTAGCGATTCTGCTTGTCCGTTATCAAGCAACTCCTTTAGAAGCAGCCATTGTGCTTGGTATGCATCTACTGGCAGGTCGTTAGCGTACTCGGTTAAAGAAGCATCATCCGATGGAGCGGTAAACCGTATCCCTGTTGGTGTCTCCTGCCAGTTGAATTGTGGTGAATTTGGCTTATTTTTTTTCAATAGCTTTAACACAGTTTAGCGCCTTTAGCTTAGCGATTGGCAATAGATCATTTCCAACCTCAGCTTTTATTAACAGGTTCAATTCATCTTGCCATGAATTGTTATAAATCACGCGATCTGTGACCCGTGACTTATCGGCTAATTTCTGCATATTATACTCTGACTTACTCAAATGAGTCGAAAAACTAGCATTGTCATACACATAGCAAACATCCTCTGTACTAAACTCAATAAAAGTCTTACGGCTCATTCGAATTATGATAGCATGCTGATTGCGACTATCACTTTTTAATTTTGCCATACTCCCTTTCCGTTTCTGGTAATAATAATTGTTTCCGAATAAACTTTCAGCATTTCTACCTAACACAATACGAATGGAAGAAATTTTTCCTGCATATAACACCCAAAACTCTTTTTTTTCTTTTCTTTTTAGGACAACATCATAGAAGAAGTGCAAATCCTCTTTCATAATCCATTGCATAAAAATTCTCCAAGTTTCATCAGTTACGCCGCGCCAGTGCTCATCAGCATCAGCAATACTCGGATCTTTCCATTCTCGAAGGACATAGTCTTGAATAGGTCGCCGTAAATCCTCAGTGGCACTGCGCCCAAGCTTGTCAATAAGTTTGGGCAGAATATTTCGATTGGTTTCTTTGTTCCTATGTTTTGTAAGAAAATCGACGATATCTTTTATATTATCCGGATGTTTGAGATCTTTGTTATCTGCCACAAATGCTTCTGAGACAGCACCAAAATAGCGATAACTGCATGTCCTGTCAGGCAGTTCAAGATATGACCATACATCTGACAATTTTATTTGTGAATGTAAAAGATGCCTTGCAAGTTGAATTGCACTGTTATTCTCACAATACCATGCTATATCGGATTTCAACTTCAGAACCAATTTCCGACTGCCTTTATAATCAATCAGGTGCTTTTTGACGAATGCTTGTAGTATTGGTGCATTCGTTGTGTCCCAAACTTGTAACAAGGTTTCAAAAACGTTAAGCATCGTTCTAATACTAAAGTGAAGATCAATTAATCGAAGTGCCTTCTTAATTCCAGATATAGTATCTACAATCCTTGGAAGTTCAAATTCAGAATAGGTTAAAACTCGACTGAGTTTTAGTACTCGTGATGATGTGCCAAATTCTGCAAGAAGTTTCGATGGAGGGCTAGTAAGAAAAAGAAGGTAAATCTGGCGAGAACTTTCCTGATCCGATGAACCACTTTCCCCTCCATACTCATCCACAATTTTTTCTAGAATACCGCTTACGTCTTGTCTGATTTTCATCGACTGTAGTGCCCGACGAGCGAATGCGTCAGCATCAAAATCAAAACCAAGTAACTTTTTAGCAGATTTCATGTTGATTCCTTTTCAGCGTGTAGATAATCTGGTTTCTATCTCCAATAATTTTTCTGCCTTAGGCGAAACCATGTCCCAATCTCTCAATCGAAATTGAAATTCAACGCGACGATTTTTCGCACGCTCTTCTTCAGTGTGATTATATTTTTCTACCCACTCTCTGAGAGTTCGTGTACTATTTTGTTTCCATTCCGGCTTGATGTCGTCAGGGATAATCGGTTGGGCAAAACTTCGTCCATTCGCCGAGAGTAATCTTTTCAAGTTCTCCGCATAATGGAACGTGCCAAAATCTTCCGTAAATAAATATGCAGCGACGCTATTTGCACGACGGAGACTCAGTTCAAGATTGTGATCCCAACTGCCAACATCATCAGTGTGCCCTTCAATGATCACTTGTGCAATATGCTCACTTACATCAGGGTTGGTGAGCAAAACTCCGACGTATCTGGGAATAAAGAGGCGCAGAAATTCCTTTCCCTTCTGCTTAAGTTCATCTTTACCGGAGTCAAACAAGATACCTTCCGTGATGCGGATTACACCTGTGTCAGGATCCACTTCAACATCAAAATCTGCAAGTTCCTTAAGGAGCCGACTGATAAGCAGTTTCTTGATCTGCTCTCTTTCATCAAGCTGTTCTAATTGATTTCTCCTTTCCTTCATCAAATTTTCGAGGCGTAACATAACGAAAGAAAACAAGAGCACAAAGATTAACAGTAACCCTGCCATCAAGTCACCCAACGAAAGACTGAACGAACTTTCATCAGCGAGCGTTTTGGCTTTTCGATAGGTCTTTTGCATTATTTATTCCCTTACCTTGTTTGTCGGATGCTCGTTTATATCGTCTAATTTCACTATGCTCTCTTTCAGAACTTCAAAACTATCAGCGAGGGCAATTAGTTGACTCTCATTCATCTCGGTTAATCTCTCAACACTATCTCTGAGAATTCCCACGTTTCTAGCAAGTGCCATTGAAGCCTGGGCTAATTGTTCGGAAAAGTCTGTGAGATATTTGTCTATAGATTCGCGAGTGGTATCGGCATAAGTATTTAAACCTCGCTCAATTTCTGCAAAGATCCCATTCAATTCTTCACTAATCATTTGGAATTTTTGCAAGTTCCTGTCCAATTTGTCAGAGATTATTTGGAAATCTTGTGTGAAGTCATTGAGCAAGGGGTGCGATTGGTTGAGAGCATCTTGAACCCGATCTGCCGTTTCACGAATTACTACGAGAGCGTTTTGGCTACCTTCATTAAACGCCACTCCGGCCCAGTTTAACTGTTGCCCCGCGCCCTCAATTTTTTCTGCTCCTTCTGTCAACTTCTGCGACACAATTTGCATTGTCTCAGTAATTTGGTGGACACTTTTTATACTGGCATTCATCTCTTGTAACATGTCGTGCCCCCTTGCCAGCGTTGCTCGCGAGTTAGCGAGTTGACTGTTGATCGTTTCAATTTGCTCGTTCTGTAACTGTAATAGCGTACCGGCACTTTGCTGAATATCTTGAAGCGTTTGGGCAGCTCGCAGAAAAAAAGCATCCATATCCGCCAATCGTTGGTTGAATCGTTCATCAGTTTGATTAGCCGCCGATTTCAACAGTTCTTGCATATCTGCGGCAATTTGTGCCACATGATCCGGTAAGTTGACCAAGTCTTCACTTGCTCTACCAACCATTTCAATGAGGGTTTCCATTTGCGCCCTTGATTGACCCAACTTATGAAGTTCTTGAACTATCTCTTGTCTACCTTGTTCTATCAGACCTTGAGTATTACTAACAATTGTGATTAGGTTATTGACGATCGGAATCAACTCTTCTACCATTGCATTGCTGAGGACATGACGGGTATCGTGAAGTTCGCGAAGTATCTCTTGTCTTCCCTGGACCATCTCATTTTGAATATCATCTTTTGATTCTGTTACGGTAACATTGAGGTTATCAACGACTCCACTCAAACGATTAAAGATCGGTTGAATTGCATTACTGATAGCATTGGGAGTATTTCGAAGTTCTTGAATAATTTCTTGCCTCTCCAGTTCTATGCCACTTTTAACCTCGTTTGCTGATTCCGTCACAATAGTATTCAGATTTTTGATGGCAGTATTCAAGAGGCTAAGGCTTGGTTCCAATACCTTACCGACAGCATTTGGAGCATTGTGGAGTCCTTGAATAATCTTTTGATTGTCTTGTGTACTTTGGATGTGCGACTCCCTCAGACTTTGATGTAAAACATCTAACTTCTCGGATTGCCTCCGCAACTCCTCAGCAGCAGTATTCAGGTTCCTGAAATTCGGTTCTAACTGGTTTACTATCGCATTGCTAATAGCATCAGGAACATTGCGAAGTTCCTGAATAACTTCTTGACTATCCTGCGAACTCTGAATGCGTGCCTTGGACATAATATCATCCATTGCAACTTTAATTTTGTCGGCTAAGTCTGTCGAAAATGATTTGAGTGCTGCTGTTTGTTGCGCAAGTTCATCTTCTTGCCGAAACGCAATCTCTTGTTGTGTTGTCAATGTGAATAGTTGATCAAGAGCATGTTGCAACACCGCGATTGCCCGACTCACCCTGTTAATACACCATTTTTCCAACAAATTGAACAAAAGCGAGGTTAGCATTCCCCAAACAGAAGTTACAAACGCGACTGATATACCTGGTAGAAGTTTTTTAATGGCTTCCCGAATTTCATCAGACGTAAAGTCAGTGATACCAAAAAACGAACGCAACCCCCAAACCAATCCGACAAAGGTGCCAAGGATGCCAAATCCAACCAAAAGAGTAGAAATACTATTCCAAAATCGGAGATTCAAATGCTGTGCCAAAAGGCGATCTTCGCTGAAGAAAAACGATGCCTCGTCCGTTTTATATATAACTTGCCTTTCATTATATTGACGTGTAACAAGCGAGTTTTTAAACTCCCACCATGCCTCAATAAGTTTCCCTTTACCCGAAAATTTATCTAAAGTGAACCCTCTCTCACTTGAAAACTTTGCTTCCAATTCGTGGAGATCCTTTGGTTGAACAGGCTGGCTTTTTTTAACTAATTCCTCGGTCAAATCCTTAATCAGGGCGCGTTGGAAGAAAGTTCTTAGAAAAAAATAAATCACCAACAGAAGGAAGGCAACTCCAATGACATAAACAAAAATAGCTGTAATTTGGTCATTGATACCATTCCATCTTGGAAGTAGTAATTTTAAAAATTCGTTCATACAATTTTCCTTTAGTGTCCGTTTCCAAGTGTCTCCCTTTAATTCCCTGTCCGATAGCGGATTGTTAAGACTGGACGCAGGCTTTCATCGGTCGCCTCTTTTGAAGAAAAAACAATAGGGGTATTGCCATCTTGCAAGGCGAAGAGGTAGCCGTAGTTGTAATCGGGGTTCGCAACCCAAAAGCGGACTGCATCGGTAAGGAGTTCACTTTTAAATGTATAACGTTTCCCTGCCCCCTGTATCTCAACCGTGCCGTCAATGCGGTGGGCGACATCCTCGGAACCGTTGTAATCGCTTTCGGTATCACCGTCTATGCCTGCTAACATGGCTTGCGCGGGACGCTTGTTCCACGGGAGGTTGCGATGCAATGCACTGTTATAAGTGAGTTCGTTATCCTCCGCACGCGTTGATGTGCCTCTGCCTTCCTTCCACGGGAGCAGGACACGACGGAAGAGTACAGTTTGCACTGCATCCGTTTCACACTGCTCGACATGCAGGGTTATCGTTGCTTCTAAGACCTGTGTCGGTTCTCGGATCCCCATATCTTCAAATGCATCAAATAGGTCAAAGGCAACGAAGAAGACGCTCCCTGCCGGATTACATAACAGCGTCGGTTCGGCACCAGCGTTATTATTTCGCGTCTTCCGATCTTCGTTGACATGTAGCGTCGTATCCTGTAAACCACCAGAGAACGTAACCGATTCACCCGCGCCGAAGGTTATCTCGTTTACGGATGGAAGTGTAACGACGATCCCAGTCTGGATGTTTGGCAGCGTAAGGCGATAGGCTTTATCTATCTCTAACGGTGATGTAAGCAGTAAGACACGATTTAAACGTTGATCAAGTAAGGCGTATTCGAGTTGGACATCGGGGGCAATACGATAATTGTCAAGGTCTTCCGCTGTTTCTGCTTGTAATTCCCCGTCAAACTGGAGTTGAATTGCGGTTTGGGAAAGCGGGGTTGCCTTTAGGAGTTCTGGGGTATCTGCTGCATTGACGACTAAAACAGGAGAAAATAGTAGCGATAGAAATATCGTTAACCGGTTAATTACGCTAAAATAGATTTTCACAATGGGTCTCCAAGATCGTATATAGTGCTCCGTCGCGTCACCGTTGAAGTATGAAGGTCGCGAGCACAGCTCGCTCCTACAGAAGAGGCGCGGTCTACGGCACATCAGCTGTGATGAAGACAGCATTTAGGACATCTCGTTCCTGCTGTCCAGAGGGTTTGTTGATGACGGTATCGTTAACGACAAAGGTACTGGAGGAGCCGCCGTCAAGATTAATCGCTTCGGTTGCACCGAGTTCGATGAGGATGCTGGCGAGTTCGTAGAGCGTTAAGCCGGTACTATATTTCGGTTGCCGTCCGTCAACGACTACCAAAAAGAGTGTGTCCGCATTGTAAGCGAGCGCAGTTCGCGGTTCGTGACTAAGATTTAGCACGGGGGTCCGTTTACCGGGCGTGTGTCGTTTCTCTTCGTTGTGCATTTTCACCAACGTCTCGTTTATCTTACCGTTCTTCAGGAGTCGGAGCCGTCCACCGATAGCGTGTTGGACGTGATTCCATTCGGGGGGTGAGAGGGAGAGTGTCAGCGTGCCATTCGCTCCAGTGCTGAGTTGAGAAACACTTGGATCTTTCAGGCGTGCGTTAATCCAGAGGATTGCCCCGTCTCTCGGAATTATACTGTTCCCATCGCGCGAAACTTCTTCTACACGATACGGGTGCACATAGTTCGGGGTCAACGGGAGCGAGAGTCCACTAATTATCGCCTCTATACCGCGGCGGCGGTTGGTGCGTGTAGACTCACCCAGGCGCGGCGTGTAAAGCGTTACCTGACACCCATCAAGCCTTCGCTGATTGATGCATCCGAGTGATAGTGTATGTGTACCTATCTGGACGCTGGCTTCCATTTTTACGGGAGAACTCAAGAACTCGCCTGACGCCGTTACACCGAAACATGCCTCGGTATCAGTGGGTTGCGTGATTAATTCGCCATCTTGGATGTGCAAGTTCTCTAACACACCACCGTAGCCGCGCATATCTCCGAGGACACCGAAACCCCCGTTAGTTGCAACGAGGACACGCCGATCTCCACGTTGGTTACGACGGTTCACCATAGAACGGACGGTCTCTTTCCCCAAAACTTGTGCGTTTGCAAGCGCAACCTCAAAGTGTAGTGTCGGCGCATTACGGGACATCTCGGCGACATAAAGTACACACGTTTCAACGTCCCAATTGTAACGGTAGAGATGGAGTCCAGGGGTTAGATCGGGAAACAACTCCTCTTTTTCGCCACCTGCGTGTGCAATAGTAGCAGTTATCAAGAGGAAACAAATAATAGTAGAGAATTTACGCATTACGGGAAATCTCAACTGCGAAATAGTCAATCGGTTGCTCTATCGGTGGACGCAGTTTCTTGACGATGAGGTGTACCTCATCTACTGCGAATTGTTCTAAAATTACTGCGGCTATCTTTTCCGCGAGTGCCTCAATGAGTTGGAACGACTGCTGTGTGCCGATCTCAACGATACTCGCCACAACTTTGGCGTAATCAACTGTGTCAGCGAGGGCATCTGTTCCGCCTGATTTCACAAGCGTACACCCTAAAGTTGCATCAACTTCATAATGGCCACCAACGTGTCGCTCTGCTTCGGGGACCCCGTGGTGGCCATGGAATCGAATACCTTTGATAATGAGTTTGTCCATTTTTCGCGAAGCTTGCAAGCGAAAACTTGCTGTTAATGGCGCGAAGCTTGCAAGCGAAAACTTGCTGTTAACCTTATTCTTCAGCAATTTCACCGAAGGTATGTGCAGGTGCGTTTAGGTCTTTGACCTGCTTTCCGTGTTTTCCGCCGGTGTAATCAATCGCGCGAATCTTCCAGTCATCGCCGTCCTTTTCAAGCGCGGAGATCAGATCTCCCCGTTGGTTACCCCATGCATATTCGCCTCGCAAGACGGCATCTTTGCCTCGGCTATCAATAGCAATGTAGGTGATGTCAACTGTCATTGCCCCGCCGCGGAGCCGGAAAATCCCTTCCCATGCTGCCGTTACCGCTTTCCACCCGTCATTCCTCTCAAAAGTACCAGCCCAGAAAGTCCAAGCCGTAAATACACTTTTGTCTTCGCTTTTGAGCCAAACCTCCTCGAGCGTATCAACATCCTTGTCGCCGTGAGCCGTCGCGTATACGGCATAAAGATCGCGAATGGCTTTTTCCTCGGCAGCGAAGTCAATCTCCGCCCCAGCAGCAGCTGCCGGCGGTTCCGCTGGCTGCGAAGGTGTAGTCGTTTCGGTTTCCGTCGTGGCTGGTTCGGAGTCGTCATCATCGCCACCACAGGCAACCATGCCGATAATAAGGAGCATGACCATCAGATAACAAATCGCTTTCGGTCTCATAATTTACCTCCTGCGTTGTGTCGAAAATAGTGAACCACATTGATGCTATTTTTTATTTTAGCAGCGTATCTGATAAAAATCAACTTAATTTTAGTTTTCAGATACCGGTTATCAGTTTGCCTCACAGTGAGAGCACGGATTTCTACAAAATCTTTTTAGGTATCAGTCAATACTCACAGAGTGTTTCTACAAAAGGTGTTCATGTATTTTGGATTTTGCTTTATTACGACTTTTATGTTATACTTTTAGAGCAGTTAGCATCCTGTTAACCGCTAAAATCTGTTGAAGGGGAATCCTTATGAATGTTACAGTCAAATACTTTGCCGTATGCCACGAAATGCTGGATAGATCCGAAGAAGAGATGGACCTTCCCGAAGGTGCTACCGTCAAAACGATTTTAAAACGGCTTGAGGAAGAGTGGCCCGAAATCGCTGAGTTCTACGAAGTCATGCAAATGTCCGTCAATTGGGAATACGCTACCGAAAATACTGAGCTTACAGAAGGGGACGAGGTGGCTCTGATTCCGCCGGTGACCGGAGGACTTGATGTATAAAATAACCACCGAAGTCATTACAGGTGCAGAAGTGCGCGAAGCGGTGGAAGGACCGGATGCCGGTGCAGTCGTGCTGTTTTTCGGCACCGTCCGTAATAACACGGATGGCAGACCCGTGAGATGCCTTGAATACGAAGCGTATCCACCGATGGCAGAGAAGAAAATGGCGGAGATTGCACAGGAAATCTCTGAAAAATGGGGACTTGACCGCGTCGCAATGATTCACCGCGTCGGAAAGTTAGAGATCGGTGAGGTGAGTGTAGCAGTCGCAGTCGCGTCACCGCACCGCAAAGACGGGTTTGAAGCCTGTAAATATGCAATGGACCGCCTCAAGCAGATTGTACCTATCTGGAAACGCGAGATATGGGCAGACGGCGAAGCAGAATGGGTGAAACCGGACGCAGTCTTTTTCGATGCACCTAAGCCACACAAAATCGATCCACAAACTGACTAAAGATTGAGACGCCTTGTGGAAACTGATCCAACGCCATCCACTCATCCACGGTATGTGCCTGTAGAATACTCCCCGGTCCGATGATAACGGTCTCCATGTGCTGTGCGAAGATGGCAGCATCGGTGCCATAGGCGACGGTTTGGGGTTCAGTTTCGCCGGTTATTTCAAGTGCTGCTTGGATAATCTCCGCATCAGGTGGCGTGCGTACCGGAGGCGCGTCAATATACAAATCGAATATTAACCCATGCTTTTCAGCCGAGCCACGTGCGCGGTCTATCCATTCTTGCGAATTGTCCCCCGGCATGGGACGGTAATTGATACAACACACGCTTAACGGCGAAGTAATATTCCCTGAACACTCGCCATCACTGATAGTGATATTCCAATCCGTAAAAGCCGGCGTGAATTCATCATTGAAATACCGAGTATCAGTCGTCAATTCGTAATAAATATCCCGCATTTCTGCAAGAAACGGTATTAACTTTAGATTCGCGTTGTCACCTTCGCCTGTACTGCTGTGCGCTGCACGCCCGTGGGCTGTGGCAGTAAAGCGGACTGTCCCTTTGTGGGCATATACCGCATGGAGTTCTGTCGGTTCACCAACGACCCCATACTTCGGGAAACCGTGCTTTTTGAACATCTGCGACTTTTCGGCAACTGCAATCGCGCCGAGGTAGCCGACCTCTTCATCAGCAGTGATTACGACATAGAGCGGTGCCTTTAAATCCGATGCTGCGTAGTGCGACGCTACCTCAATCATGCAGGCGACGCTGCCTTTCATATCACAACTGCCTCTACCGTACATCTTTCCATCAACGATCTGTGCCTCAAACGGATCCGTTGACCAACCGATAGCAGGGACAGTATCTATGTGTCCAAGGAGCGCAAGCCCGCGTGCACCGTTCATCGGTCCTTTGCGTCCGATGAGATTTACCTTCAGCACACCGGCTGGGTCTTTGTACTCAACCCGTTCCACTTCACAATCAATACCTTCCAACGTTTCAGTAAGGAAATCCATGACTTCAACGTTGCTGAGCGGACTGACTGTATTATATCCAATGAGAGTTTTGGTTAATTCTTTTGCATCCATAGTTTGAAATTTTATGAAAAATACGGAAGTTTGTCAACAAATTTTTTCGATAGTTGTCAGTAATCAGCCATTAGCCGTCAGCGAAGAGGTTCACGTGAGTCATGTAATTCCATATTGCAATGCGTCCACTTCAGAGTTGGTATTCATAGGCGGCGACGGCGACGGCTGCAATCGCAGCGGTTTCTGTCCGCAAGATGTTCGTGCCAAATGTAACAGAGACACATCCGTTTTTAATCGCTGCAGTGATTTCTTGGTTAGAAAAACCACCTTCTGGTCCGATAAAGAGGGCAATGGATGTCGGTTGCGAAATTTCCCGCAAAACTGCTTTGATATGCTGTGCTTGTGATTTCCCCGCAATTTGTGGGTTGAGGATTAGACAGAGCGGAAATTTTTCGAGTTGCGTAAGAGATGCCTCAAATGGCTGTGGCTCACAGAGTTCAGGTAACCAGGCGCGTTCACACTGCTTCGTGGCAGAGATGACAATACGATGCCAGCGTTCATATCGGTTTTGACTCGGTTTTTGTAAAGCGTGCGCTGAATATATCGGCACGATCTGTGTGATCCCAAGTTCTGTGGTTTTTTGAAGTATCAGCGCCATCTTATCGTGTTTGGGCAGCCCTTGGAATAGCGTCAGTGAAGGTGGAACTTGTGCATGAAATTCGTGGGTGAGGATTCTGACTTCACTTGAAAGTTGGTTTGTGTCTGTATTAAGTACTTCTGCGGTATAAATATTGCCCTGCCCATCAATAATTCGGATAGTCTCGCCGGATGTTATACGAAGGACGTTGCGGAGATGGTGATGCTCCGAACCCGTAATTGTAGCAATATCGGTGTGAATCTGAGAAGGCGGAACATAGAGGGTATGCATCTTGAAATGACGCTTTAGGTTGCGCTTGTGCGAAGTTTTTCTATAACTGTCTCTGGCTGCGGACTGCGGAAGATGGCGGTGCCTGCGACGAGAATCGTCGCGCCTTGGCGAATTGCAAGCGGTGCAATCTCTGTCGTTACACCCCCGTCAACGGAAATATCAAGAGGCTGCTCTGATTTTTGGACGATTTGATGCAATTCCGCTATTTTCGCGAACGTATCGTGTCGAAAGGCTTGACCACCGAATCCGGGTTCAACACTCATAGGCAGGACCAGGTTAACCTCTGAGAGATACGGCGTGACAGCGGCAGTCAGCGTTTCGGGTGAAAATGCCAAGCCGGGTTTAAGCCCACGCGCTTTTATTGCTGAAATGACTTCGCTTGGTTCATCGGCACTTTCGATGTGAAACGTAATGAGATCCGCGCCTGCTTCGGCAAGTGCATCAATATAACGGAGCGGATGCCTCACCATAATGTGAACATCAAAAGGGATCTCGGTTATCTGCCGAACCGCAGCAATCAAAGGTGGACTGATAGCAAAATTCGGAACAAATTCACCATCCATTACATCAAAGTGAAGCATATCCGCACCAGCATCAACCATCCGTTTGACCGCTTCACCAAAGCGGCTGAAGTCTGCAGCGAGCAGTGAGGGGGCAATTTTAGGGGTATGAATTTGGATGCTCCTTCGGTTTTGTCCTATTTATAAAGCCTTTCGAGTACTTTTTCCCCGTTCTCGAAAACGGTTACCT
Organism: Candidatus Poribacteria bacterium; assembly: GCA_022819945.1. Lineage (GTDB taxonomy): Bacteria > Poribacteria > WGA-4E > WGA-4E > WGA-3G > WGA-3G. The sequence continues at coordinate 13,580 of JAJEGI010000074.1, read as the reverse complement.
GTGTTTGTCCGAAAACGCGAACCCCTTTTTGTTCGAGGTTAATCATTGTGTCGGGTGAGTAATGTTGATCAACTTCAACGCGTTCCCCTGAATCATCAGTTATAATAATTCTGACATGGCGCGATAGATTTTGATTTCCGTCCTCGCTGACATAGTACGCAAAGGGTAGCAATCTACCGATGTTTTCATTCGCCGATTGCCCACTGATTTCAAGGAGTACCAAATCTCCTGTTTTCAGCATTACACCGCCTGCGGGTTTGTGGGCAATAATCGCGCCTTCCGGGATTTTCGGATGCGAACTGTATTCGGTTTCAACGTTTAGCCCCGCGGTTTCCAATGCAACAAGTACCTCAGTAGCGAGTTGCCCTTGGAAATTTGGGAGTTGAATGGATTGTGGCGTGGGACCGAGACTTATCAAAAGGTTAACCGGACTTCCGCGGCGTTGACCCCCGCCTTCTGGAGGCGTTTGTGCAATGACCGTATCTCGTAGATGCGTTTCAGAATGGACCAAAGCGACTCGGCTTGGGCGAAAGCCAGCAGTTGTAAGTGTATCAAAAGCAGCGTCCTGTGATTTGCCAATAACAGAGGGTACCGGTGCTAACTCTGCCCCGATGCTAACCGTGATTTTAACAGGTTGGTAGGACTTGATTCTGAAATTTGCCTCTGGGTCTTGGGCGACGATTTCACCTTTCGGTGCCTCACTACTTGCTTCCAGGATCTTTTTCGCGGGGCGAAGGCCTGCCCTATCAAGGATAGGGACAGCTTCATAGTAGGTCCTACCCGTTATGTTGGGGACAAGCACCTCCTCTGTCCGAACCCATCTTGGAATAACTACAAAAATGACCAAGACTGCGATTATACCGGATAAAATCAAGAGGTAGAATGAAACCTTGACAATAGCAAATAGAATATTATTAACGCTATTCATGGTTTGATGCTGCCAACAGTTGTTCGCCTGTCTGTAACTGGTACCCGTTAATAAAATCGCCTGCTTCCATAACTTTTTTAGTTGCAGGCTGAATTCTCAGGAGTTGGAGCGTCCCTTCTGTTGTTGCAACGAGTAATTTTCGTTTCTCGACAACTTCAAGTGTTCCCGAAGGGGCAGCGAGTGTCTGCGGAAGCGGTTGACAACTAATAATCTTGAGTCGGTGATTATCTCGAAAGAAAGTATAAGCACCGGGCCAGATCGCGGTGCCCCGAACAAGATTATGAATAGTTGTTGCTGGTTGATGCCAGTCGATGTGTCCGATCTCTTTTGTAAGGCGCGGTGCATGTGTTGCCACCGCGTCGTTCTGAGGTGTCGCCGGTGGCGGTACCCCAACTGGCATATCGGTTAGAAGCTGGACAAGTTGATTCGCGCCGAGTCGCGCTAACTGTTCTGTCAATGTGAATGCAGTATCCTCATCTCGAATTGGGATAGCAGCAGTAGAGATAATATCGCCTGTATCTTCGCCTGCATCTAATAACATAAGTGTTACACCTGTTTCAGTTTCGCCATTAATCAATGCCCACTGAATCGGTGCTGCGCCTCGATACTTCGGGAGCAGAGAAGGATGTAAATTGATAGTCCCACACGGCGGAATATCCAAAACGGTTTGTGGCAGCAGTTGACCGAATGCAGCAACAATAATTACGTCTGGCGCAAGGTGTTCCAGGACGCTCATGAAATCCGGTTTTCTCACCTTCTCAGGTTGGTAGATCGGCAGACTGTGCGCTGTTGCGACAATTTTGACAGGCGGCGCGTTAAGCCGTTTTCCGCGCCCACTGGGCCGATCGGGTTGTGTGACAACGCCAATGATTTCAAATTTGTGGGTGATCAGTGCGCTGAGTGCTGGTACAGCGAACTCACTGGTCCCCATAAAAAGAATACGCATTTTTGACTGTAGTTTTCAGTTTTCGGTTATCAGTTATCAGAAGCGAACCTGAAGGAGAGGCATCGCAAAACCGGCAGCCGGTTCATTTGCCCATCTATTCAGATTGTTATTCATGGCGTTTTGCAAAGACATACTTCGATATCTTGCTGTATATGGATCCGTTTTGGAGAGACGCGCAATAGTGCCTTCAACGGGATCTTCTTCTTCAGTTGGCGGTACTTTAGGTTCCGGCACGCGTGGTGCTGACCGGTCAACATTGCGAGTATGTAGCCAATCCCATACACCGATAAACAGAGATAACGAGAGCGCACCGATCCCAATCGTGCGATAGTCTTTCGTTGTTATTTCAGGTGCGAATATATTTTCCCGATACATTTTTATCCCTCTAACCGCGACGTAACTGTGAATCGCGGTGAAGGGTAACGAACTCAGCGTGACAATCTCAAATCGACGCAGCGCACTTTCGCTGTAGTCCGCAGGATCCTCGTGTTGTGTTTCCTGTTCTGAAGGCTCGGTTTGAAACTGCGCGCTTGCTTGTGGTAGCGTGAAAACAAAAAAGAGTAAACTAATCAGGAATAATTGGATGCTAAACTTATACATGGATCACCTCCGTGAACGGAAAACAGCGTCGATGCTCATAGTAATACCAACACGCAATGGACTTATGAAGCACACCAACAAATCAGGCTTGAGGGTCTTGATTTCGGTTACGGAACAGATAAACGATTAACATACCTGCCCCGATGCAGACGGAAACATCAGCGACATTAAAGGTGGGCCAAAAGAGCCCTTGACTGGCTATACCGAACTGAAGGAAATCAATAACTTCACCCAAATAGAGTCGATCAATGAAGTTTCCAATAGCACCGCCGAGTAAAAAACCTAACGAGATCTGCATCCAACGACTCTCCCGGAATCGGAGATAATAGGAGAAAATGAAAACCAATGCAACAATGGTAATGAGAATAAGCAGCACTCTATGTCCGGCGAGTACCCCAAAAGCCGCGCCATCATTTCTATCGTGCCGAAGATTGAAGAAACCCGGAATAATCTGGATCACCTCTGTCATCCGCGTGATATATTTCTGCACCAACCATTTGGTACCCCAATCAAGTATCAACATTGGAACGGCTACGCAGATTAAAGGTAGAACATTCAGCGTGACGTTTTTTTTAGGATTTTGCATCGTATGCGCGCTTGCGTGCCTCCCATTCTGATTTTACATCGTCTTTCTTCATATCCGCAGGCTCTAAGCCTTGTCCAATCAGAGACGAGTGTAAGTGCCAGTTTCTCTGAAAAATACTATGACTATTGGTCGCACCCTCTATAGAAATGAACCGATAGAAATGTTCCGCCAGAAAAGGGGTCAACGGTGCGAATCGCTGCAGGATCGCAGTCGTTATTTGTGAAAGCGTATGCTGTGCTGCATGCGAAGTCGTAGCAGCATCGGATTCCATGGCACGGATATAAAAGCGAAGATCGTCCTGACAGAAATTCGTTAACAGTGCCCACATTTCGTGGAAATTCTCCTGTTGGTAAGCCTGCTGCACCTCTTCTAAAAGTTGCGCGGTAACGATTATTGCCAGCGCATCAATTGAGAGAATTTTGCTGTTGGTAGCCCCCTGTTTGCTATCTACCCCTGATGTTTCAAGATTCGGATGCGTCGGAGCACTGGCGAATTGGGTATCAACCGAGTTTGTATGGACCTTTGGAGAGGCCTCTTTCAGTTTTGTCTCGCTTACATTTTCAGAGTCAAGCAGGAACGGATGGAGGTGTTCCCGTATATCATCCAATAGTGCTTGAAGCTGCTGATATTGTGCCAAGTAACTTTCTGCAAGTTTCTCAAGTTGTTTCTGACCCGACTGTTTTGCCCTGACATTGGGCGACATTGCGACAAGACGTATCACATCAGCCGGATATTTGTCAAGAAAAGCATCTTCAATCTGCATCTCACCGTTAATTTTCGGCAGTGCTTTAAGCATTAGTTGCTTAAAAGGTTGACTTTCTTTAATTGGACGACTTCTGCTCAGCGCGGCGGAGATAACGCTGATTTCAGCCAACCATTTTATCCATTCAGAATCGTTGATGCTCGTTTGTGGTACAAACATGACACTGGTGTGACCACCGAGCGGTTTTTTGAAGTCAGAGTTGTCAATGACCTGAAGCAGATTGGCAAAATGACTATCAATGAGGGTCGCCTCTTTGCGAAAATCGCCTGAATTACAATTTAAACAGCGGGTATCCGTGGGCAGAAGTTCTTCAATGCTTAATCCAAACCAAAATTCAAAGCTGCGCTGGATGGAGTTACGGATTGCGTTGAGTGTATTTTTATCTGTAAGCGGCTCATCACACTGGTCGCAGAGCAGAATCGGAAGTGGCATGCCCCACTGGCGTTGTGTTGAAACTTGCAATTCTCCAAAATTAAGAACGACATCCCGGATGTCGTTAATCTGTTTATGTTGGGTTTCGCTATAATTGTCCCAATATTCTTGCGCATTGAGCAGTTGCGTGGTGCTCTGGTTTTTTGAGGTTGAGAATACCCATTTGGAACACGGGCGGAAAACGGCTAATTCTTTGCAGCGCGGACAATGCGGCGCGTGCATCTCATCGTTGTGTGTTTTAAGGAGGTATCCGTACTTTTCCAACTGAGGGACAATAAACTTTTCTGTATCAAACAGATACAAGCCACACAATTGCGCCGCTTCTTCAGTGAATCTTCCCGTTTCATCGAAAATAGGCGTGGCATTTATATTTAACGCTTGAGCGATATCGTAACTGTGTTGATGGTGGGCAGGGTTTAGCGGTATCACACCGGATTTTAAGGCAGACGTTGATTTGGCATCGGTTTCCGCAATTAGCGTTTCAGGGATAAGCCTAATCTTTAACGCTTTCGATGGAAAGAGTGGATGGGCTACGGTGTATTCTGCGAGCTCTTTCGCTTTGATTTTCTTGACCAATTTCGGTCTCGGCTGCCCTTTGGCAAAGTGTTTACAAAAATGTTCAAACTGAGCTTCTGAAAAAAGGAGATATTCCTCCCCATACTTGGTGAGCCGATAAGTCGTTTCCGTAGTAATTCCAAGTTCGACGATACCAGCGACTTCCCATAGATGCCACATCTGGACGCAAAAGGAAACATCAATACCGAATTCCTCTAATCCGGAGTTGAATGGAAATTTTACGTAACTATTCAACGCTTGTGTAGGTATTTGTAGAAGGTTCGCTTCATTGATTGGGGTCGTGCACTTAGGGCACCAAGGACTCAGCTGAGGTAAGTCATGTAAGTAATCGGAATCCCGTAATCGACTGATGAGTGCGATGAGTCTCGCTTCCTGCCGTGATTCAAGTGTTTTCTGCGAAGCATCCCAATCCGCGAAGATACCGAGTTGATGAAATTTCTGTTTTTGGACTTCCAATTCCTGCTTGTGCCGTGCGCGACATCGCTTGCGAAGGACAGATAACTTGAGCGGCGATTTAGATTTCGCCTCCGCGATTATGCGTTCTTCAATCCAAAGTGGATAGGTTTCCCATGTAGGGACGTATGTAACGTGGTGTCCCTGCATTAACGAGGCTTTAAGGAAAATGTCTTGGCAAATCTTTCTGGAAAGCGTATCAAGGGTCAATGCATGAACAGAGGTAGGCGTTTCCCGAAGGACGTAGGTTTCTCGTGATGCGGAGTGAGGTGGCTGCGTCGGATTCACATTTGACTTTGACGCGGCGCGCTCCACAGATGTTGCCTTTTTGTTCGCGAGCGGGTAAACATTGAGGGCCTCCCAAACTTCCTGAACGGACTTTTCGTTTGGCCGTTCCGTCAGTTGGGGTTTCTCATCTGGCTTCGTGGTTTTACCCCGTTTACGCGGCGTATTTTTTGCAGCGGAATTTCGTTTTTTCATGTTTTTGTGCTGTTGTCTCAGAACCACTTGTCAGTTTGACGAAGTTATGCTTTTATGTAAAGTCCCTCTTAGTTTTTACCGCATCCAGCGGATTAGGACCGCTGTTGATATGTTACCGAAGCATCCGAGCCAGAATCTGTAACACAATAATCAGTATAAAAGGCGAGATGTCTATACCAAAACTTCGAGACACGGGTTCAAGAACGTTACGAATCGGTCTTAAAGCCGGATCAACGAGGCGACATGTGAACCAGTAGATTTGCCGAATGACTGAATTCTGCGTGCCAAAAACAAACCAAGAAAGCACTGCATTTGCAAAAACCAATATTGTGTAAATCTCGAGCAGTTGAGCGATGAACCAAGCGAAGTTGAGCATAGCGATCGTTTATGTACCTATTTCTCCAAAAGATTATGCCCTGCCGAGTTCTTTTGCTCGTTCTGTTGCAGCAAGGATCGCTTCTGTGATCGTTGCGCGCAAGCCACCGCGTTCCAAGGCATGAAGTCCGGCGGCAGTTGTTCCACCCGGGGTCGTAACCCGATTTTTGAGCACTGCCGGATGCTCTTGGGTTTCGGCTAACATCGTAGCCGCCCCCAGCACGGTATGGATTGCAAGTTTCTCCGCATCCGTCCGAGATAAACCCACATGGACACCCGCATCGGCAAGGGCTTCAATGAAGAGTGCAACATAAGCAGGGCCGCTGCCGCTGACACCAGTGACGGCATCAAGATGACGTTCATCCATAACCAAAGAGACACCACAGGCATCGAAAATTTCCTGTGCAACTTCAAGATGGACCGCATCCGCTACGGTGCCAGCCGTTAGTACCGATATCGCAGCCCCCACTGATGCTGAAATGTTTGGCATCACCCGAACGATCGGCGGTACAGTGTCAAAATAAGATTCAAGTGTTGCGGTAGTGACACCCGCTGCAATACTGATGAGCCATTGCGGGGCCGATAAACTTTGTGCAACTTGTGGCAAAATGTTAGGGACTGCCGCTGGCGGCACTGCACAGAAAATCACATCCGTCTCTTCTACCAAACTGGCAATAGTGCCCGCATCGTTGGTGCCCTTTTCACCGCAGAGCTGCTCGACGAGCGCGCTATCTATGTCCGTGACCCAAATTTGTTTTGCGGGGAATACGACATCAGCAATACTCCGAACGACAATGCCACCCATTTTTCCAACGCCTATGACACCTAATCTGAGATTTTCTACCACTTTTCTCTCCTGACGGCACCGATACTGGATGCATCTGCGTGCATCGAACCGCGTAACTACGGTGAAGGATCGAAGATTGCTCTACCGATTCTCACAAGATTCGCGCCCTCTTCTATAGCAACTTCAAAGTCATTTGTCATCCCCATGGAGAGATACTGCATGGTAACCCCAGGGAACTGTTGCGCCTCTACCTTTTCAGCAAGCGATCTCAGTAAAGCAAACGCGGGACGGTTTGCCTCCGATGAAGCACTTAACTGCCCCATTGTCATTAGCCCAACGATATTTACTGTTCGATACGTTTGTGCATCTTCCATGAACGTCAGCAAATCCGCCGCATCTAAACCGTATTTACTTGTTTCGCGAGTTGTGTTCACCTGAATAAGAACATCTATCCGTTGTGCCAGCACTTCCGATCGGCGTGCTATTTCTGCTAAAAGTCGCAAACTATCAACAGAATGAATCAACGAAAACATCTGAAGTGCGGCTTTAACTTTATTCCTTTGTAGGTGTCCAATGAGATGCCAGCGACATACTTCACGAGCAGGTATAACATTTAGGGTTGAATTGACCGCTGCGTACTTTTGTTGTGCTTCCTGTACTCGGTTTTCACCGATGTTTGTAACACCTGCCGAGAGAACCGCCTCCATTTCCGGTACTGAACGCCCTTTTGTAACAGCAACGAGTTCTATTGAATCCGGTGTTCGGTTACTCCGTTCCGCCGCGCGGGCGATACGTTCGTTAATACTGAAGAGATTATTGACAATCGGATTCAATTGGCACACCCCTCGCCTTGTAGTGCGAATCTCTTTTCAATTCCAAGATCGGTTCGATTACAAAGGCTGATTAGGCTTCAAGACCATCCGTTGATTGTACATCTGGATCTAAGGGTTTGTTCGTCTGAAAAAGTATACCAATAACGGCGACCAAGACAGCAATACTAATAATGCCGATGCCAACTGTTATAGTATATGTTGCCTCCATATAAATCTGCGTAACTTGCGCTGCGCTATTGCTTTCCGCCAAAGTCTGTTGATACCTATTAGGATGAATACCACCCAATATAATGAAAACAAACCCAATAAAACCTATAGCAATTGATAACGTTATGAAGAGCGTACGCATCTACGGTTCCTTGGTATCTACCAAATTGTCGCCGAACAACGAGCCAAAGAAATTATTGGACCTAACAAACTAGAACATTTTGGGAAAATAACGCTACAAATTGTAGTGAAGTTACGGATGCGGCAATGCTGGAAATAGCGTCACTCAATTCGCGATATTTGTATATTTAAATGATACCATATTCTCACAGGGAATGCAAATTTTTCATTTGTTAACTGTCAGTAAGAATGGTTCTGTGGAGAGAACTGAAATTAAGAACCCAATGGCTCAGGTGAAAACGAAAAAGATTTAGTTTTCGGTATTAAGTCTGATAAATGAGAGCATTCTGCCTGTTCGTCCGTTTTCAGCCCGATGCGAATAGAAAAGATCGGTGCGACAAGCAGTACAGAATGGGGAGACTAAAATAGAAGTGCGGGGTAAACCTATTTCGGTTAATTGGTTAATATTAGCTGCTTGTAGACTTAGGTTTGTACCGTTGCGTACGGTACTGCCGAAGCGTTCCGTAAATTGGTCGAGCAGTTCTGTGCTGACGGTATAACAACACTTCTGGATGGAGGGTCCCAAATGAATCTGGCAGTTTGTAGCAAGCGTCCCGAAAAGTGTCTCCATCCGGGTGAAGGCATTTACGGCTATACCTGCAAGCGTGCCTCGCCATCCCGCATGGACAATACCGATTGCCGGTGTCGCGACATCTAAGATGAAAACAGGGACACAATCCGCAGTGAAGATGCCCAACGTTACGCCACACCGAGCAGAAACAAGCGCGTCCGCTTCCGGGCGCGGTTCAGGGATCGCCGGGACTTCTTCACGGACATCAATAACTTCGGTACTATGAATTTGGCGACAATAGTGTAGATCTGCCAAGCCGGTCTGCTGAAAAAAAAGTGATCTATTAGCCGCGACTGTGTTCGGATCATCACCCACATGTTCAGCAAGATTCAGGGAGGCGTAAGGACTACGACTGACACCTCCGTGCCGTAGACTCACACCAGCGGTGACGATACCGGTTGCCTCAAGTTCCTGAATGGGATAATAGATCTTCACGATTTGTAATCTTCTCTCGGTGGACTAAAGATGTCAAGTGCGACAGCGGGTTCATCAAAGGCTTTCGCGCTGTGTTTCACATTGGAAGGAATGAGATAAGCATCACCCTTTTTAAGGATCCGTGAATCTCCATCAATCGACAATTCAAATGTTCCGTCAAGGACCATTCCCATCTGTTCGTGCGGATGGCTATGTTCAGCGACAACACTATGCGGTTTCAGATGCACAAAGGACATCATCAGTTTCTCGCCGTGAAGTGTCCGGATGCTGGCACCATCAAAAACCTCTTTTTCGGGTTGTTCATCAATCACAAAAAATGGCATCAGTTAAGAGTGCCTCCTGTTTGCTATCCTGATGGAGTTTGAAACGCCATCAGTGCGGGCATATCCTTTCTACGGAAACGGACCATCTGGTGTCGCAGGTTCGACGTAAAGCAATCGCTTACAACTTGAGCAGTAAACAGGTTTCTCATATTTCTGTGCTTCTTTTAGCGTCTGCGGTTGAATAGCGATACGGCAGGTACTACAAGTGCCGTTCTTACCCAAGGCTATAAAACCGGCTTTCGCGCGCGCCGCACCCGATTGGCTCGCGAGCTGCGCTTTCATCCACCGGTGATATTCATCCCTGCGTACCTTGTCAATCTTCGGAAGAAATTCCTTACGCTGTTTCAACTGTTCATTTTTCTCAGTTTCTAAGGTACGTAATTCCTCTCGGAGTTGCTCAGTTTCGGTAGCAGTCTTTTCCTTTTCTTGATTTACCAGAACTTCGAGTTCCCCCAATTCTTGCTTTAACTTGTCGGATTCCTCCATAAGGATTAGGATCGTATCTTCAGCCTCTTCATCTTGCTGGTCTAAGAATTCGATCTGCCGTTCTAAGGCAGTATAAGCTTCATTAGAAGTGACAGTCCGCTGTTCGTCCTGATATTTTTCGCGTTGCACAGCATTCGTTTCAATTTCAGCGTTTTTGGCGCGCTGTGTTTTTTCTACTTCCGCGAGTTCCGCCGCTTTTGCTGCCAGGTCCACTTCGTGTTTGGCGACCTCTGCCTGTTGTTGCTCAATCTGGTTCGGGATATCTTGGAGTTTTTGTTGGATCGTTAACAGTTCCGAATCACGTTTCTGTAGTTGGTAGAGCAGTGCAAGCTGCTGCCTTAAAGACTCGTTAGCCATTATACTTCTGACTCCTTTTCGACGAGATAAGCGAAAAAAATACCGAGTTGATACAGAAGGAAGAGTGGGATTGCCATCAATAGCATTGACCATGGATCCGCAGGTGTCAGCAGTGCCGAGATGACACAAATACCTAATAAAGCATAGTTCTGCTTTTCACGAAACCCCCGTGCATTAATCACACCGATACGCGATAGAAATGCCATCACTATCGGTAACTCGAAAGCGATACCGAAACCTAAGATTAACCGTGTTATGAAACTTACGTAATTTTGCAAGTCCCATCTATTCGGCATGTCCGGAAACAGTTGTGCTGAGAATTGCAGTACCACCGGTGTAACGATAAAATAGGCGAAAGCAGCACCAAGGATGAAAAATGTAAGGATGATCAAAAAAAGCGGAATAGCAAATCGCCGTTCTTCGCGATTTAACGCCGGAAAAACAAATGCCCAGACCTGATAAATGATTATCGGGAGTGCCAATAAAATGCCCGCAGTAACCCCCAGTTTTAAGAATGCCATGATGCCTTCTAATGGACCGACTTTCATGAGTTCAGCGTTGACACTCGCAGTTCCAGCACGCATCGTGATTGACAAAAATCCCAATATTGACGCTTCAGAACCGCCTGCAGTGTCAATAGCACGTGCGATCAGCGTATTCATAGAAGTGCCCAACGGGAACATAATTACCTTCTCAATCGGTCTGCTAAAGGACAGACATATTAGCGTAAAAACGGCGATTGTGATTGCAATGAGGATAATCCGCCGTCGGAGTTCCTCCAGATGCTCCCAGAAGGTCATTGCGACATCATTCGATTCCTGAGATTCCACATCGTTAGATTCCATAGGGCATTTCGCTCGCGTTAAGAGGTTTTCGTCGGGGGTTTGATATTGGGTTCCGGGTCCTTATCAATTTCATCTGCTGCCTTTGTCAGTTCATCTTGGAGTTCGGAGCCAGCACTCTTAAATTCGCGTATCGCTTTTCCGAGCGAACGTCCCATTTCTGGTAGTTTTTTCGGTCCGAAAATGATGAGGGCAGCCACAAGGATTATAAATATCTCCATTCCGCCTATTCCACCCATGTTCTTCACGCCTCCTTTTAATGATACATGACAATCTGTTATTGTTCATTAGTATATCATGAAATCAATCTATTCGCAATTAATTTTTTATCGGTTGTCAGTAATACCATTTCTAAATAACCGCCTGTCATTAACAAAAAACTGGCTCGTAGTCGCGCAATTGATTGCGCCTCGGACATGCGAATGCCTCATAGCATTCCAAAACCTCTATAATGCAACTTTATTTTTTAGATTTGGTATAAGAATGGTTGTTTTCAGAATCAGGGTTTGCAGGATTGTATTATCTGAATCGCGGATTGTCGCGGATTACGCAGATTTCACGGATTTTGGAGACGGAACGGCGGAAGATGGGAAGAGTTGAGGGTATGTATGCTTTTGATTGTCTGGACCGGAATTTAGAGATTTTCAGGAGTAGGGGTTTGTTTTAGATAGGTTGAAAGCGAATCCTTTGCATTACAGAAGGTATAATCTCCCTTCTGGGGGTTTACCTGTGTAGCGTATCGCCGCGCCACCTTTATATTCCGCTGATACTTTTTTAATATCCTCACGCGAAGAACTGTGAACAGCAACTATCCCTGATATGAGTTCGGTACTTGCGCTATGTTCGCAATCGACTATAAATAGCCATTGATCAGGGTACTGCTGCACCATCTCATCGATTGTCAAGCGCTTCTGTTCCATTTTGAATCCTCCTTGAAATTCTACACGATCATAGAGTTTGCGCAGGGCTATTTAGTTTTCGGTTTTTCGTCCAATTTTGGACCCCCAGGACCGGTGCGTGTTTCTAACCGAACCATAGGTGTCAATTTAAGAAAAAATAACCGCCTCTGCCCCGGGTCCGGTAGGTTCGGTTTCCTAACCGAACCGGACTGTGATCGGAAACTTTAGATCCTTCAAACCTTTCTTGAATCCCGTAGGGATGGTATCTTTGTAGAAAAACGCTACCTCGCAAATCTAAGCCCCGTAGGGGGTTTTTGCAGGGGTGTTTCTGCAGCATCTACAGAGACCTGTCAAAAATGTCGGTGTTACTGTGAATCTTTGGATTTTGAAGATGTTAGTTACACCTTGCTAACGTAGTTGTGACGTGGGTTTTTCGGCACTTTAAGTTTGGATCAGTTTGGATGGGTTACTGTGAAATTTTTCTGTCGTTTGAAAACATGAGTGAAAAGCAACGCGTCGTTATTCTTCTGACCTGTTCGACGCAATCCAATCAAGAGCCTTTTTTTGGATGTCCACTGCCTGCGTCAACCTACCAACGAGTTGTTCCAGTTCTGCAATGCGTTCCGTAGCGGCATCGGACTGCTTACGATTGGGTTCAAAGACGGTCACCGCATTTTCAACGAATTGGCGTTTCCACTCTGAGAGTTGTGCTTCAGTGATATTATATCGACGGCAGATTTCGGCTTCGGAACTTTCGACGTTGAGTGCTTCAATCACGACTTTCGCTTTAAATTCGGGAGTGAAGGTTCTGCGTTTTCGTTTCGTTCCCATCGGATGCTCCTTTCAGTGAGATTGTATTATATCACAATCTTGGTTTGGAGTGTGGTCTAAATTCCCGATGGCAGTACAAATTTCGAGTCTGCCTAAACCTGTAATATTGCGTATATCAGCTTCGTCGCGCAATAGAAAGACGCGTTCGGCTGCTGTGATTTTTATCATAAAGGCACTTTAATTTTTTTTGTACGCAAAAAACTGCGTCCTATTTTTTCTGCGATGGGTTAGGGTCTATCGGTTCAGGTTCGGGTTACGATCGCAGGTGTCCGGTTATCAGGGACTTTAAGAGGTAGCGCGTCTGTCCTTAAAATGTTACACCTGTGTAACAGTGGGTATGGATAGGCTATTGCGATAAACTTAGTCGCTGTAAGGGTTCAAAGGCAATTATGTTATGGGTTCGTATTTACAAAAAAAGGCGAAAAGTGTAACATTTTCGATTTGCGTTTGCGGTGACTCTGAGTCGTTAGGCAAAAGGGTTTTCGTTTTAACCGAGTCTACGTTTTGTCCTCCTTTGTCTGGGTGAAGGGTTATTTTTATTTTTTTGCTTGAGATTAATATAATTCAATTAGTATGTATATGATAACATATATGATGTAGAGCTGCAAATTTATTTTGTTATACCATTTCTAATTGAAAATGTCTCTTTTTTGTACCACAAACTTCCAGTTTGTGTCCTGAAAATAACGA
>JAJEGI010000105.1 GCA_022819945.1 Candidatus Poribacteria bacterium | reverse complement strand
TTTAACAGTTTCACTGAATTATTCCAATTCAGTGGATAATTCAATTATAACATCTTATCTATTACTCTACAAAGAAAATTACAGAAAATTGTTCATAGAGACAATTTCTGTTCTGTGAAATAACGGTAAAACCTTAAACCGTGTCAGATTATCTATCTATCTATCTTTACAGAAGCCCAAGTCGTCGTCAGTTTGTTTGACACCTCCACCGCTTTGCCAGCAAGCACTTTGGCTAAACCGTGCTCGATGACGGTTTGCATATCGTCTTCACTGAGAACTTTGTTGAATATAGCGACCTCGTCAATCGTACCGACGAAGTATGAACCGCCACCCCATCTACCGATTTCAACAGGGTTTTCGGTTACGGCTGTATTCCCCGGACGTGTGCTTGAACCTACTCGAACACCGTTCACGTAAACACCGAGGTGATCGGTTTTCGCTGCGTTGTCGTAAGTCCCCGCCAAATGTATCCAAGTATTCAATTCAGGGATTTGTGGAGACGATGCTCGGTGCCCCCAATCGTTATTGGTATTAACAAATGATGACATTCTATTGCCTTCATTCGGCGGATCGATGCGTAAGAGATATTCATTGCTCTTCGCGATAAGCTGCCGCCAATCTCCAATATCTTTAGCGTTAACCCACCCCATCATCGTTAGTTCTTTACCGATCTGTAATTCCGGTGTAGACGCAATCGTTACCCAGTGAGATCCATCAAACTCAAGCGCACCGTCAAATTTTCCGTCTACCCAATCCGCGCCATTAATTGTACCATGATGGTTATTACCAGAAGCGTCTTTCGCTTCCTTACCGGTACCCTCATCAAACAGCCAAACACCGACAACTGTTTCTGGATCGACCTTGGCGACGGAGACTTGTGGTAGAATCCAAGCCGTTAAACAAGTGAGTGCTAAAATCAATATTAAGTTTCGCATTTTATCTCCTTTATTGACTTTACCTTAGTGAAGGTCCTGATAATAGACTGTGTAGACTATCACTATTATAACATCTGGCAAGCTGCACTCGCAAATAGAAATCTTTGGAGGCATTTATCAGTTTTCAAATTGGCATTCGGTTGAAATTGTGATAATGTAGTTACAGATTTCTCACTGGACATTGGGTTGAAATTATGGTAATCTAATATAAAGTCGTAAATCTAAGAATTATGCTTCCATAGGAAATAGACTATGCACCAAAAAGAACAACTTATTGCGGACCTTTCTAATCTTCTCGGTCCTAAGAATGTTTTAACAGATGCAACTGCGCTATCCGTGTATGAATGCGATGCGGCTCCCTCTTTCAAGGCGATGCCAGATGTCGTCGTCTTCGCCGATACGGCGCAACAGGTATCGGATATCGTGAAATTGGCAAACAAGTATGACGCGCCGTTCATTGCGCGCGGCGGTGGTACCGGTTTGAGCGGTGGTATGCTCTCCGTTCAAGGCGGGATTATCATCGCGCTCAACCGGATGGATCGGATTTTGGAGATAGACCTTGAGAACGAAAGGGCGATCATTGAACCCGGTGTCGTCAACCTACTCTTGACGCAGGCTGTGCAAAGCAAAGGTTATCACTATGCACCGGATCCGTCAAGCCAGAAAGCATGCACAATAGGCGGAAATATCGCTGAAAATTCGGGTGGACCGCATACCTTGAAATACGGTGTCACATCTGACCACGTGCTCGGATTAGAAGTCGTTCTGCCGGATGGTGAAATCATTGAATTGGGCGGCACTGTTGAAGAAACACCCGGCTATGACTTGCGTGGCGTGATGATCGGTTCCGAAGGCACGTTCGGGATCGTGACGAAAGCAGTCGTCCGCCTCACGCGCAACCCGCAGGCATATCAGACAGCACTCGCCGTTTTTGAAACAATGGACGATGCCTCAAACGCCGTTTCAACAATTATCGGGGAAGGCATTATCCCAGCTGCGCTCGAAATGATGGATAGCCTCGTTATTCGTGCTTTGGAGGAGGCGTTCGCGTTCGGTTTCCCGCTTGATGCTGAAGCCATCTTGATTGTGGAACTTGACGGCATTGAGGCGGGCATGCAGAACCAAACTGACCAGATATTAAAAATCTTTAAACAGCACAACGCTCGGGAAGTCGATTACGCCAAAGATGAGGCGGAGCGGCAGCAGCTCTGGAAGGCACGGAAAAGCGCATTCGGTTCATTCGGACGACTCGCACCGAACTATATCACCCAAGATGGTGTCGTGCCACGCACAACATTACCGAAGGTACTGCGCCGTATCTCCGAAATCTCCGAAAAGTATCAGATCCCGATCGCGAATGTTTTCCACGCTGGCGACGGCAATATCCATCCTATCGTCCTCTTTAACGAGCGTGACGCGGACCAGTGTGAGCGCGTAGAGCATGTTAATATGGAGATCCTCACTGTATGTGCTGAAGTCGGTGGCACAATCACCGGAGAACACGGCATCGGCGTTGAGAAGATGGATTACATGCCCCTCATTTTCAGTCCTGCGGATTTACAGGTGATGGCAACGGTCAAAGAGATTTTTAATCCAACAGGACTTTGCAACCCTGGTAAAATTTTTCCGACTGCTGAATCTTACGCAAAACTCGGTTTGCAACCGGATGTAGGGAGGAACTTGTAAATGAAAACCTATTCTAAAGTTGAGATTATCAACGCTATCCGAGATTTACT
Source organism: Candidatus Poribacteria bacterium (assembly GCA_022819945.1). Lineage (GTDB taxonomy): Bacteria > Poribacteria > WGA-4E > WGA-4E > WGA-3G > WGA-3G. Next base: position 112 of record JAJEGI010000105.1, on the reverse strand, counting down.
GCAAGATGTCACTGAAGTTGAATCTGTTGAACATGTCAGTGGGAATGAATTCTCGGTTCGCATTATTATTACGAAAGCAGACAAGATACCTGTCATTCCTACACACAGTTAT
>JAJEGI010000100.1 GCA_022819945.1 Candidatus Poribacteria bacterium | reverse complement strand
CAGGCAGGCGGTCCTGATACAGAAGTAAACGGATTAGCCCTATGTTCCCTACATCATAAACTATTTGACCGTGGGGTTTTTACATTGTCAGCGGAATTGGAAATCCTCGTGTCTGAGTATGCCTACGGATCTATCGGTTTTGAAGAATGGTTGATGGAATTTCATGGTAAAGAGATCAATTTTCCCCAGAGGCAGGCGTATCATCCTCGCGAAGATTTCACAGGATGGCACTTAAGGGAAGTGTTCAAAGGGCCTCATCGCGAAACAATTTGACATCTAAAACACAATTGTGTTAAAATCTAACGTGAGTTTGAAACCGTATCTACCGAAGTGTAAAGGTAGTTGCGGATTCTACTATAAATCGTCAAACTCACGTAATTTTGTTAAATTTATTTGCTTTTTCCGAAAAAATACCATATAATATTGGTTAGATATAGCCTTTACAATTTGATAATTTAAATAATAAAAAAATTGACCGGTTAGACTCCAAGTTGCTGGTTGTAAGTCTAAGCGAAACTCAACATTTTACTTTTATCAAACTCACGTTTAAAATCTAAGTTAATAATGAAAAATCGAGATATAAAAACTGCTGTCAATACACTACATGGAACTGATGACAATTGCCCCGTCCGCGAATTTTTCGCGTCCTTTGGTCCCTTATGTCCATTGGGCTTAAACATTAACAAGCCAATCACCCCCCCCCCCGCTTTACAAACGATAAGTATTTTAGTATAAAAAACATTCTCGGCATTTACCAACGCTCCCCGTACGCGCGCCATTTCGGACAATGGCACCCGATGCGGGCTTTTTTTATTGTCATATCTTCTGTTGTTACTCCCACTTTTTTGCCCATATTTCTGTTCGTGTCAGCGACTGCGACATTCCTGGCGGTGAATTTTGCGTAACACGCACACAATCCCCTCACAGACAATTACGCCATCCTTCTCGGGGCACCAGACGTTTCCATTCCGATACACGTGGCTAAAGAAGGGTGTTGAAGCCGTGATAAAAGATCCGACAGTCTTTTCATCCGAGAACGCCTCAGTTACGTTAGGAGTCGGAAAAAACATGGTGAGCTCCATCCGCCACTGGTGCCGCGTATCAAGACTCATTGAAGAAGGGACAGGTCAACCTAAGCAACTTACCATGCGTCTCGATGAGCAAGCAACCGGCTATCGGCGTGGGCAATTCTCGCCAACGCACCTCGGCAAAGCCATTTTTGGTGAAAACGGATTTGACCCATACCTTGACGATCCAGCCACTTTGTGGTTAATTCACTGGCAAATCGCGACCAATACCAATCAGGCAACGGCGTGGTATTGGGCATTTAACGTTCTAAGGGGCAACCAATTCACACCACCTATATTTACCAGAGAAGTTTACAAATGGGCACAACGGCAGAAACAATCCATGCGTCCCGTTTCTGAAAATACACTCCAGCGAGATGTCAATTGCTTTATCCGAACTTACTGTCAGTCCCGTCATAGTGATGCTGTCATTGAGGAAACCTTTGATTGCCCACTCGTTGAACTCAATTTAATCGCTGAATTGCCAGACGGCAGTGGATATGAATTTCAGCGAGGCAGCAAAGAAACACTCCCAATTGAAGTCGTTGTGTGGACGTTAGATGCTTTTTGGAAAAGTCACTTCTTTCGGAGAGACACCCTTTCCTTCTCAGATTTGATGTACGCTCCATCAAGTCCGGGACGGGTCTTCAGATTAGACGAGGACACGATGACAGCATATCTTGAAAAACTGGAGCAACTCACAACCGGTGCGTTGCAGTATGACGAAACGTCAGGTTTGAAACAGGTCTATCGACACAGAGATTTCGATCGAATGGAACTGTTAGAGGGGTACTATGGGTAACGTCCGCTTATCAGATATCTTTCACATTACGGAACGTTTTCAGCGTTCTGTACATCTGGAGCGCGATTTTTATACCGAAAACGCGTTAGAGGGTTATATTGTAACTGTTAAAGCGCGAGAGACCCTCACCCGTCTGATCTCAGCACAAGAGAATGAAGCGACATCGAAAGCCTGGTCCCTCACCGGTCCCTACGGTTCAGGGAAATCAGCATTCGCGCTTTTCGCCGCGAAACTGCTCGGGAATCCGAATGCTCCCACAACACAACAAGCTTTAGAAATGCTACAGCGTGGAGATACCTCGCTCTATGAACGGTTCATCAGTGCGAATAGTAACGGGAAAAAGGCATCATCAGGATTCTGTCCAGTGCTGATCTCTGGTGAACGCGCCCCAATTACACTCGCTCTCCTGCAAGGATTAGAACACGGAATCACTGCTTTTAATGGCATGTCACCACGGAGTTCGCTGCGTCGGAAAATCAAAAATCTGTCAAAAGCGGCGGAACATGGAGCGATGCCGAGTGCGTCTGAAATCACCCAATTGTTCGAGTCGGCAACACATTATGTTGCAGAACATGGCGGCACAGGGCTCCTGTTAGTGATTGATGAACTCGGAAAATTTCTTGAGTACGCTGCGCAATCTCCAGCACAAGGCGATGTTTTTGTCTTACAGACCCTCGCCGAATTTGCGACACGAAGTACGCAGGCACCGCTATTCTTACTGACAATTCTGCATCAAGCTTTTGAACAATATGCGCATCGGCTCGCGAAATCACAACGCGAGGAGTGGGCAAAGGTACAAGGACGGTTTGAAGACATCGCCTTTGTCGAACCAGCAGAACAGATACTTCGCCTGATTGCGTCCGCTATCCAAGATGAATCAGCGCGTGAGAGAGCAGGTCTATCCGTTTCTATTGAATCGGATCTCAAACCCATTCAACTGAACGCCGATGAATTCAGCGGACTTTTACGAGACTGCCTTCCACTTCACCCGACTGTAGCATTGATCATCGGTCCAATCTTCCGGAGGTTCGCCCAGAATGAACGTTCCCTCTTCGCTTTCCTGAGTTCAAGCGAACCTTACGGATTACAAGATTTCCTTTCAAATCAGCACTATGATGGAAGTGTGCTGCCGATGTTGACCATCGCGGACCTGTACGATTACCTCAACACCACTATAGCGAACCGGCTTTACGCCTCACGCGACGGCGACAAGTGGGTCGAGATCGAGATGGCTATTAACCGACTGACGGACCCATCGCCGACACTCGTTAAACTCATTAAGACGATCGGATTGCTCAGTATTATCGGAGAGGTCAGTACGCACCTGAAAGCCTCCAAGCGGATACTCCGTTATGCCTTAGATGATCACACAGCGGAATTCAATCAGGAATTTGATACCGCACTAAAAACACTGGAAAAACGTTCAATTGTTATCTACCGTCGCTACAACGATGTCTATGCGTTGTGGGAAGGGAGCGACATTGATATCGAAACGTTGTCTCACGAAGCGGAGGGACACCTCGATCCGAATGAGACGCTTACGAATTATCTGTCAAAACTCGCTCCGCCGCGACCTCTGATCGCTCGCCGACACCTATTTGAAAAAGGCACACTTCGTTATTTCAAGGTACGGTACACCGATCTTGAAAACTTTGATGCGAACCTGAGTGAACCGTTCGGTGATGCTGACGGTCTGGTGCTCTATACACTGCCAGCGGGTGAAGATGAAGTGAATCAGTTCATCGAAAAAGTGAACGGAAAGGATGCCACCGAACATCAAAACGTGCTGATCGGTATTCCACATTCCACCCATTTTCTCCGCGATGCTGTCACTGAACTCGCGTGTCTGCACTGGATTTCGGAAAATACGCCTGAACTCGAAGGGGACGCGGTGGCCAGGCGTGAACTTTCAATCCGATGGGTGGCAGCAGAACGCGATGTCGCTGACCAATTAGCAAAGATTTTTGGAGGCGACAGTGATGAACCGTGTAGGTGGTTTCACAACGGACAAGAGATAGATATTGATTCGCAACGCGCAAGAAACGAGTATCTATCCAAAATTTGCGATGCGGTTTACCACAAGACCCCTTTTATTCGGAATGAACTCATCAATCGGCGGAAAATCTCTGGTGCCGTAACAACCGCACGAAAAAAATTAATCCAAGCGATGCTTGAAAACGGCGACCAAGAGAACCTCGGTATCACTGGCTATCCCGCTGAAATGAGTATCTATCGCTCACTTTTAGTAGAGACAGGCATACATCGAAAAAATGCGGGTATGTGGGGTTTCTATCCTCCGAAAATAGATGATAAAACCGAGATAAAACACACATGGAAAGCGATTGAGGATTTTCTCGAAACATCTGAGGGTGAACGGCAACCTGTCGTCCAACTCTATGAAGATTTAATGGATCCGCCGCTCGGTGTTCGGGAAGGGCCACTGCCAATCCTTCTATGCGCTGTGATGCAGCACTACAAAACAGAAATCGCACTCTATGAAAACGGGTCTTTTATAGCAGACTGGTCAATGCCGGTCTTTGAAAGGTTCCTTAAAGCACCACAACTCTTTGAATTGAAACGGTTTCAGATGACGGGAGTCCGCTCCGATCTGTTCTCACAATTTTCAAAGGTGTTCAATCCATCCACAGAAACCCAAACGCCTGATCTGCTAACAGTCGTTACGCCGTTAATGCGAACGATTGCGCAATTGCCGAAATATACTTTGACGACACAAGAATTGACTGATAACGCAAAGAATCTCCGTAAAGTTGTTCTGAATGCGCGTGAACCTGATGAACTCCTCTTTAAACAGTTACCAGAAGCATTCGGGTTCTCAGATTTTGGTGCAGAGGCAGCAACAAGTACCGAATCAGTATCAGAATTCTTTGGCGTACTACGGGACGCACTGTCCGAATTGGAACAGGCTTATGAGGTTTTGCTGAATTCCATTGAGCAAATGCTGGTAGAAGCCTTCACCTTAAAGCCATCAAAGGAAAATCCCCGTGCGGATTTAGTGGCAAGAGCAAAACCACTGATAATGCTAACAATTGAGATGGATCTTAAAGGTTTTTTAGTCCAAGTCTGTAGTGGCGGACACGATTTCAGCAGCTGGCTTGAGGCAATCGCAACCTACCTCGCGAAAAAGCCACCATCAGCGTGGTTAGACACTGATAAAATCCAATTTGAAAGCAATCTCGCTCAACTTGCGAGGAAATTCAGACATTTTGAAGCAGTGTCTTATGAAAAAATAACGCATACCGAATCATCAACAGGCGAGCCAATTCGGATAGGTATCACCGCCCCAAATCGAACCGAACAGGAACGGGTTGTCACCTTGACACCAACTGCTGACGAACAAGCGGCTGAAATGGAAGACGAGATCAGGAAGATTTTCGACAAGTTTGACGTAGACGATAACCCAGAACTCCATATCGCAATCTTGGCGCGAATTTCACAAATGTGGATGCAGCGGCTCGATGAATAGAGAGGTGAAAAATGGCAGAAAAAATCCGCCACGTCCTTGGACTCTCCGGTGGTAAAGACAGTTCAGCACTCGCTGTCTATATGCGGGATCGGGTCCCGGAGATGGAATACTTCTTCTCTGATACCGGCAAGGAATTGCAGGAGACTTACGATTTTTTGGATCGGTTAGAGGCATTTCTCGGCAAACCCATTGTCCGTCTCAATATGAATGCAGATGCCAACAGTAACCGCGATTTCGATCACTGGTTGACGGTCTATGGTGGGTTGTTGCCGTCGTCTCAAATCCGCTGGTGCACTGTCAACCTGAAAATACGACCTTTTGAAGAATACATCGGTGAGGATCATGCATATCACTACATTGCTATCCGCGCCGACGAAGATCGTATCGGTTACAAGCCACCGAGCATCTCCTCTCTCCGCAACATTGAGCCTAAATACCCGTTCAAAGAAGACGGCATCACCAAAGAGGATGTGTACCGAATCTTGGAGGAAAGTGGACTCGGTTTGCCTGACTATTACAAATGGCGGACGCGTTCCGGATGTTACTTCTGTTTTTTCCAACGTAAATCCGAATGGGTCGGACTGTTAGAACAGCATCCAGACCTCTTTGAACTCGCCAAGGGTTATGAGAAATTCAATCCAGAAACAGGTGAACGCTTCACATGGTGTCAGGGAGAAAGCTTAGAGGAGTTATCGCAACCAGAACGAATCGCGGAGATCAAGGCAAACACCGAAAAGGCAATGGCATCCAAAAAAGCGGACAAACCCAACCGTCGCCTCATAGAAATCCTCACAGATGTCCTCGACGACGAGGACGACGAGGAACCATGTTTACCTTGTCATAAGTGATACCAAAAAACTCATTGGTCATTGGAAAAGATAACGAATAATTGAAGCGGGAATATATTATGCGTCATGGTTGGACACTCGAAAAACAGGAATGGGATCTTTTGCCACAAGTGGTAGATGGAACACGCTGGTCAAAAATAAGGTTAGCCCAACTTTATCGGGACCACGTGCCTAAGCGTCCGGGGGTTTATGTTATCTGTGTCAAGATACCTCATTTCAATCAACGACTGTTTAAATCGCTATATAATGTCATTTATGTTGGAAGGGCAGATAAAGGAACCCTTCACGATCGATTTCTTTACCATTGCAACAATCCAAAACAGGAAATTGCGATGGCCAGACAATGTTTTGGTGATAACCTTGAATATTGGTTTACTGAAGTGAATCCGAAAAAAATTGCTGAGCTAGAAGCACGTCTAATTGACTGCTTTGGCCCACCAGCAAACCGTATACGTGGACATATTCCAGCGCGGATAAGGTCTCCGCAACCAGCTTAACGATCATAACCATTATATCTAACGGAGGGTCATATTGAATGAATATCTATCCAGCATTACGCGCCCAAATGGGCTCATGGAATTATTATACAGTTAAAATGAGTGTTCGTGAACTCAGTGAAAATGTAAAATTTGCTTATGAAATCTATGAAGACCGAACCCTTGACGAGGCAATTCAACGTATTTTGAATCAACGCCGAGTCAAGACAGAAATTGTAGAATATCTGAAAAATCAACCAAACAGATTTTTTTCTTCAATTGTTGTTGCTGTACTTAACGGAAATCCGATGTTTTACCCTATTGAAATCACTGATGCTCCAGAATTTTCGATTTTTCGAGATGATAATCGCCTAAATGAAACATTCGGCGTTTTAAGATTCGATGGAACGCAGGAATACTACGCTTTAGACGGTCAGCATCGTCTCTCAGCGATTAAGATGCTTTTAGATCGAGATAACCAGATATCCGATGGGGCGCCTGAGGGTTTTGAGAAGGATGAGCTTTCCGTTATCGTCGTTGTTCCAAGCCAAACGGATTCTAATGAAACCTTCCTGCAAAAGTATCGTAGACTTTTCTCAAATCTCAACCGCTACGCTAAACCGATGGACCAAGCAACAAACATTATTATGGATGAAGATGACACGCTAGCTATTATCACGCGACGGTTGATTACTGAAAACTCTTTCTTTAAATGGTCTGGTAGGGCGCGAGAATCACAAAAAATTAAAACTGAGAAAGGAAAAAACCTTAAGACTGGAGACTCCTATTTTACCAGCATTGAGACTCTATATAACATGAACATTGCCCTATTGAGTTCACCCAAAAGACTAACCCACGGATGGGGATATGACAATGAAGAAGGCTTGAATTTTAAAAAATTTATACGAGTCCGTCCTTCTTCCGAAGAATATATTGATAGTCTCTATGAGGAGTTAAAAATCTACTGGGACGGTTTACTTGCTGAACTTCCGGTTCTTCAAAACACCCCAAGCAAAATGCGTTTCCATGAAATTACTGATAGAAATAACAACGATGGAACGGATCATTTGTTGTTTTGGCCGATTGGGCAACAGATGTTAGCAGAAATAGCGCGGGAGTTACTCAATAAGAGGCTGCATGATCAGGAAAACCCTACCACAGAGACTGTAGGATTTGCGTTAAAAGGTCTTAATCAGTTAGAGTGGCAACTTCATCAGTCACCATGGAAACATTTTCTGTTAGTTCCAAGTATAAGTGCCCGTACTGGAAAACGGAGTTGGACGATGCGAAATCAGGATCGGACTAAGGTAGTTCGCCACGGTCAAATCATTCAACAATGGATTCTCGGTTTGGAGTATGATGACGCAGATTTTGTTAACAACCTGAAAAATCAATGGGAAAGTTTCCTAATACCAGGGGATCTTCAACCTGAAGGATCAATTAATCAATCATGGCAACAGACGATTGAGGAATTGTGGCAACAGGTTGAGGATAAGAAATCTGCCATGGCTTGCTAGATTGCTGGTAATGATGTTTTTTCAATAGATATAACTATGGTTTGGGCAATTTCTATGAGACGAATGCCCAATTTTCAAAGCGTTTCTGATTTTTCTCAAACTTTCTCACACAAATACAACTCGTAGAAAATGGACCCAAATCTGCGAAAGAGCAGCCCCAGCGGGGCGAAATGTCTATAGAAACGCCATGTGCCTCAAGGTCTAAGCCCCAGCAGGGCGAAATGTGTATCCCGGCCAAAACTGTCCAAACTATTGTATCAATTACAATTTTTTATTTTTTCAAGGTTAATCATCTCGATATCTTTGGAATTTCCTTCAAATCGGGGAGAACGAAAGTGTCACAACCGCATTCAAGTTTATGGTATTGCCAATTAAGTGGTACAGCGTCGTAACGCATCTTTTGAAAGGTGTTATAGGTGCCATCGATATCATCAACCATACGTATCCAACCAGGTTTGCCCGGTTCCAAAATTCTATATTTCTTACTACTCGGCTGAAGTGCGAATTGGTTATTAATATGACCATAGACATAACGATTAGCAAACCTATGAGAAATACCAACCAGCATCCATGCTGGATCGCAATTCGGACACTTTATTGGATTGCCAATAGGATGTGGAGTTTCACCCATTCTTTTATCAAATAATTGATACATCTCCTGCACCACTTTAAGGATATCTGGAGCATCTATGAGATAGAGGCTTTCTGCCTGCTCTCTAATATCAGTAGGAATACCGTGTAGTGCTTCAGCAATGGAACCAGCAATAGCAGCAAGAGTGTCAGAATCACCACCTAAGGATATCGCATTACGCACAGCATCTGCAAAATTCTTCGACTCCAAAGCACACGTTATCGCTTGAGGAACTGTTCCCTTGCAGGTCATATCAAAAGCATAGCCAGGGCGAATCTCGTCCACAGTCTGAGTTAAATCATAGTCGTATTCAGTGGCGATAACTTGACGAATGTCTATCGGATCTTGCTCCTGAAACGCGAGCCAGATAGCGTGTGTTGTCGCGCGAGCACCTTTCATGCCTTCCGGGTGATTGTGTGTTAGCTCAGTCACCACATCGGTGGCAGTTAAAGCAGCACTCAAACTACCTCGATTCAGGAATGCTGCTGGAGAAACACGCATTGCCGCACCATTTCCGTAACTTTCGTATGGCTTAGGAGCATCAGAATTGATCCACTCTTTAAATTTTCCACTGCTGAGTTTGGGATAACGGCGGCACCACTCCTGCATCGTTGCTGCTGGTTGACGGTCATTTAATAAAATATCAGCGACAGCAGCAGTGCACACTGTGTCAATTCTAAAATGACAGGCATCACTAAAAAAGACAAATTCTTTGGTTTTAATTCGCTTCCCATCACGGTAATAAATAGAACCTACAATGTTCCCTATAATCGCACCTAACATATTTTCTCCTTTTATTCCAATGCTTTCAAGTTTATGAAGTGCCAACGTTTATTTTGACCAAAAATCAGTAAAGTTAAGACAAGTTTTTGCCCAAATTCAACAGGTGTCAAATACACTAACGTTGAGTGGGGATGTTTCTATTTGTGCACCATAGGTGTCAATTTAGCGATTTTCACGGTATTTCGGAGAAGCGTCTCTATAGATGCCGCCCCTACGGGGCTAAAGGGTCTGGGGCAAACGCGGTTCTACACAGATACTGAAGAAATACCCAAGTAAATAAACCCTACGGGACTAAAGAAGTTTTTGGAGTCTTCAAGGTTTCCGCGTAGTATCCGGTTCGGTTGGGAAACCGAACCTACCGGAACTGGGGCGGAGGCGGTTATTTTTCTAAAATTGACACTTATGGGATGTTTCTATTTGTGCACCTGTCCGAATAAAATGAGCGAGGCGTGCTTTAGTTTCGATTATATCCTCATATCACTTAGATTGTTATTCTATCACAATCTTGGTTTGGACTGTGGTACAAATTTCCGATGGCAGTACGCTCTCTCTATAACCGATGTTGTCTGGATTACGGATTTCGCTGATTCGGAAATACTTGGGACAAGAAATCAACAGTATATTCTACAGGCACAGGCTAACAGTTTCCTATGCTACAGCGGAGCGTCCATACATTTTCATATCCTACCATAAATATCCTCAACCAAAAAACCAAATATTTCCCTTGACTTTATACTTTATATATGATATACTTAAAATATATTATGTTTTATGACAAACTGCCGAAATTTTCGCAGCATTTCGCAAGGAGATCAAACTATGAACACAGAAAACCAGAACCCAAAAACACAGTTACCACGCGCAATTGAGGAGAGACCCATCGTTTATGACGACGAACAATTTGAAAAGGGCCGAGAAGTCGCAACCTTGCCACCCATCCAACTCTCACCCGACGAGGTAGAATATGCCATCTCACTTTTCGCCAGAGGGTTCGGACGCGGTGATGTCGTCATCGGGATTATAGAGCAATTCCCCGAACGGTACACCGAAGCCCGCGCAGATGACACATTCAGAAAAAGACTCTCCGATAAACTTCGGAGCTGCGACCCAACCAGTGCCGTCTTTGCAGAAAGTCGGTTTAAAACCCTTTGAAAGTCAATATCCAAAAAGTTACACTTTCTGCTTTTTTTTTCAACTGAGACTCAAAATAAAAACGCCTCTAAACCCTTACAGGGACTGAGTTTACACCGATAACCGCTGGACACCAAATGTTACACGGGTGTAACATTTTTAAGGAGAATCCCTCTGAAAACTGACAGTAAAATCAAGACGGTGTTACAATCCCGAAAATCCTGTGAATCCTGATTCTGACAATCAACAACCGACAACTCATACCATTTTTGATTGACGAAATTTCATAAAGTATGTTACTATTACATTTTAAAATCGAAAAAATAGTATTATAGAGAAGGAAATAACGAATGGCAACAAATATTCGAACCCACCTGACCTTTGATGGCACTGCTGAGGCGGCAATGAACTTCTACGTCGATCTATTCCCTCAGTCTGAAGTTATCAAGGTGTTCCACTACGACGAAGGAGAAAGTAAAGGTAAAATTCAACACGCCTTTTTTACGCTGGAGGGTCGGGAATTTATCTGCATTGACTCCCCGATAAAGCATGATTGGGGCTTCACACCGGCTGTCTCAATCTTTGTTGATTGTGAATCAGAAGAAGAACTTGAGCGGCTGTACTCAGCACTTGCTGCTGATGGGAAAATACTTATGCCACTGGACAACTGGGGGTTTAGTCAGCGGTTTGGTTGGGTAAGCGATCGCTTTGGTGTCTCATGGCAACTCAACCTTCCATAAGAGAAAAAAGGAAGAAATCTCCTGACTATGAGAGAACAACGCACACT
>JAJEGI010000178.1 GCA_022819945.1 Candidatus Poribacteria bacterium | reverse complement strand
AGTGTGCTGTCCCGGATTTGGTCTGGGAATAGACTAAATCCATTCCTTGTATTACATTCCCAACCCCTACTGGAATTGGAATAGAAAAGTCGATGTGCCCATCCGTTCTCGGCGGAATCGTTGTTTCTTTGGAAGCGATTTCCATACCCCATGATGCGGGGAGAATTGGCTGCGCAGTTGCTGTGCGCGGCTCGTCCGAATGGTTCGTTACCTCTACGCGCAACTGTGCCGTTCCGCCGGGTTCAACTTCCTGTTCATAAGGATAGCAGCGCACCCAATGTTCGTCCATACCGTAGTTGGCGTGGTCCCAAGGGAAGAGTTCGGTATAACATTTTTCACGTTCAGCGAGTGTGTCCAACATCCACGCAATCTCGGCATCGGTAAAATCAAATGCCGGATCAACGTGGCAGTTAAAGATATGCGTCGGTTCGAGTTGTTGAATCAGACGTATACATCTTTCATAACCGACATCTGCACCGAGCAGATTCCGATTACCGGAGCAGTAGTCGTCAATCCCCGCCATCGTAAAGGAATCACCTGCAAAGAACATCCGTACGCCGCGTCCCTCGACAAGTAGCCCACCGTGATAATAGGTCTGACCCGGAAAATGGTATGCAGTCATCGTGAACTCATTCCACTGCCAGGAATCACCGTCCTGCGTGATACGATCTACCCGCGTAACAGATGGCGAAATACACGGAAGCCGAAAACCCATCGGGTTTGTGATAACCTGTGCGACAACTGAATCTGTTATTGTTTCACAAGGGAACGTTTCCTGAAACTCAGGAATGGCATTAACGTGATCATCGTGGTAGTGCGTTACCCAGAATTGCGTGACTTCCGAAACTTCGTCCTCCGCCTGTAACTGCTGAATCTGTTTAATGACATTCGGTGAACCGCAATCCATAACGAACGCTTCGCCTTTCGGCGTAGCTTGCGAGCCGAAACTTGCTCTAGAAAAGTCGGAGATGATAATCCACGTTGTGCCGAAGTGGCGTAAGAATTCGGGCGGCGGCTTGCCCTCTCGGATCGGCATGTGACCGGAATGTCCTTCAAATTCCTCGAAAAGCTGCGGAAAATAGTGCCGGAGCGCAGAAATCGCTACATATTTATCGTAGCAGTACGCCAACCGTTCTAAAAGTGTATCAATTGCCTTATTAGGATCGTTCATCACAACACCGTGTGTCGGAATGAGTGCCGTTGGTGATGTCTGACGGACCTTTTCAAGGCTTTCCTTCAGTTCCTCTCGCGCCCCGAGAAATCCGTGATAATCGCTGGTCTGCTGTCCTTTTTGTAAACTATAGAGTTCCCACAACTTACCTTCATCGTAAATAAGGTCGCCAGAAAAGGCGAAACGTTTGTCGTCAACATCAACCAGATAAGTAACACTGCCATCGGTATGTCCCGGTGTTTCGAGGACTGTCAGCGATGCTGAACCCCACGCAATCTGCGCGCCTTCGGTATACGTATCTGTCACTGGGATAGCATCGGCAAGCATCAGATTGTGCGGATGGTAATTGTAGAGGTGCCACCGGTACTGTGAATCGTTCCAGAAGGTTTCGACCTCGGTAAACCAAGATGTCTCTTTTTTTGGCACCCCAACACGGATATTATCAGATATCGGGAAGTCTGCCGTATTATCGCGATGGTGGTGCGTAAAGAGGATCTGCTCAATGTTGGTGATGTCGAGTGCTGTGAGTGTCGTGTGGAGAGTCGTGCCACTTGGATCAATGAGGAGGGCGCGGTTTCCATCGCAGAGGATACCAGTATTGACGTGCCCGTGATGGACGTATAGATGTTGACTCAGCTGGGAAAATTGGGTCTCCATTTTTTTACTTTTCCTTGCGGTTCGGTAGGGTGAATCTCTAATGTCAGAATCAGTAAATACATCAATTATCTTCTGGCGTGATGTCTGACAGCGGCAAACCGTGTACTTTGGATCGCATACCGTCCTTCTCAAGGATTGCCATCTGTACTCTGCCGCGGCGGCGGGCACTTTTTGAATTAGCGGGATACCATTTTCCTATCTCCCCCTCCCAACGCGGAGACATCATCACGTAATCTTCCTCATCCTGTTTTTGGTGTTGGCGACGGTTTTTAGCACCGAATGCCTTGAAAAGCACAGGTGGCTCGCCTAAAAGGTCCTCATCTTCATCGTCCTCTATCCAGTTGGTGTATGTGACAGGCTCTCCAGTCTCCCAGATCCATTCCCCCTCTTTTAGCACATCGGTCAAACCGATCCAATATGGACCGGGGCCAAAGATGGCTTCAAGCCATATCTGCTCCGCCTCATTTGTAATCGTAACCAGATGCGCCTCTTCACCAGCAGCCTGATCTTGTGCATCCTCCCAGTCATCGCACGCAATTTTCTTGTAAGCGTGTCCGTTGGCTGGATTCACTATCCAGACACCAAGAACGTTGGGTAGATTGTGCCGCTGTCCTTCTGGTCTTTCAGATGATAACTCGGAAAGATCGGCAAGATCGCCATTAAGTGTTAAAACCACAGTTTCATGCGGCTTACCTGCTTCTACAGTAAAAGGTTCTGACATCGCCGAAAGTCCACGGCTGACGCGATGTTCCTCTAAGTCCTTGAGGACCAAAACGAGTTTATCATTCCGCTGTCCTTCTTTAAGACGAAACCACCGTGACTTCGCGGAGGCACCGTCACACTTCACGATCACCGAGTATTCTGAAGTCTCATCTGGATAGTATGACACGAAATAGCCTTCAGCATCAGTCCGAGTACCTCCGCCTGAGGATCCGGCACTGCCACCACTGGGCAAGATAAAGAGAGTGGTCTCTCGTTGTCGCCGCCGGACAGTGATACCGATGTCTGTATTAGCGAGTGGCGTTCCGTCCTTTAGAAGCACCCGTCCCCGGATGCGCATCCGAGGCGGTTTCACGTTGACCACAACGTTCTGAAGATGTGTACCCGGTTCAATCGTAAAGGTGAGTTTACCAAACCATGTCGGAAAATGCCGAAGAAACGCTGTGGAATAGAAGGTTAAATCCCCAATTTCAAGGGATATAATCTCAAAATCTGAAGCACTTTCAGGAAACATCACGAATTGTGATGAAACAGCATCTATATTACGGAAAGAGAAACGTCCTTCCTTATCGGTCACCACTCGTAACCAATCTGAGAAAGGTGTGCGCGGCACCATGTCCCTCGGTTCCTTAATTTCAACAGGTTTTATAGCCAGTTCAAGTCCGGCAACCGGTTTTCCTTTTATATCCACAACGCGACCCGAAAGGCTGGATTTACCTTCCTGGGCGACGCTATTCCAGGAGAACAGAAGTGTCAGTGCAACAAAACCAGCGAGAATAGCAACATAGGGCATACTGAAGCGTGAGAGACGCATAACTTAAACTCCTTAATCGCGGAAAGATAGTTTACAACTTCGCACCTTCCTTATACAAACACCGCAGGAGAAACCTGAAACACTTTCGCTAAAGCGTGAATATGCGTGACTGTCAGCTCCCGCTTTTCGTTAAGGATATCCAAAACGATGTCGGGCGTACCGAGCTCTGACATATCTTCCGGTTCAAGTTGATGTTCTTCCATCAACAACCTAAGCACCTCAACGCCGTTACATTCGGGGATCGGATGATGTTTCTCCTCATAAGCATGTATGACTGTCCCCAGCGTATCAAGAAGTTCATAAAGTGGGTGTTGCTCGCTGGTTCCTACTTCATCAATCAACGCGTTTAAAGTTGCAATAGCTTTATCATATTCTTTCTCGTCGCGAATTGAAAAGAGAGGTTGAACGGCACTCCAGTGTGTCTGAATATCTTCTGAAATAACACTCATGTTTTCCATCCTCCTCTGTCATATTCTTCATGCGTTAGCACACGACGAATGTAAACTTTACCACGATTGAAATGGATAGAGGCAACCAGTCTATATTTGTTACCACCAATATTAAACACCGTTAAATTATCTACAAAATCTGCGCTTGGAAATACTGCGCGTAAATCGGTAAAATTTCCAAACGAATTTTTGGCGATGAGTTTAAACCAACGTCTAAGCGGCATTTGGCTGTCAGGATATCGTTCCCAGAATTCGCGCAGTGCCTTTTTGCTAATAACGTGCATTCTTTTCTCAAAGACTACGCCTCAGCAAACTGCGGTCTGCCGAGTGCATCCGTTCTGCCTTGGCGTTTGTAGTGGGGCAGATGTCCGCCTGCGTCGGCTAAGATCCGTTCTTGGGCAAGTGCGATCCGCTCCGCGCCTTGATCGGCGATGTTGTGCTGGCAGTCGATGTCTGCCTCAAGGTCAAACAGTCGGATACCGTCATTAAAATCGACGCTGGAGAAATACCAACTCTTCGCGTCTTTATACCAGACGGAGTTGACATAACGGCACGTCAGGTATTCACGCGATTCAAAACCGTCTTTTCCTTCAACAAGTGGGAGCAGGCTCTGTCCTTGAATCTCACCAGCAGGCTCCACTTGGCTCGCTGCCATGACAGTCGCAGGTACATCCAGTGTGTAGACGAATTCATCGCAGGTCGTGCCGCCGTTTATCCCGGATGGATGGCTTACCATCATAGGAATATCCATTGTGCCTGGATACATGAAGTTCGCGGGTTTTCCGGTGGCTTTGTCCGGATTTTCTGCGAAGTTTGTGCCGTGGTCTGCAAGGAAGATGATGAGTGTGTTCTCGCGTAATCCAAGGCGATCAATCGTATCAACTAACCTTCCGAACCACGTATCCACGAGGGTTACCAGACCGGCGTAGTTGGCTTTAACGCTTGGCAGTCGCGCCTCAAGTTCCTCATCTTTGAGCGAACCGTAGGGCAGGTTGAGACAGATCGGTTCCCGATCCTCTCGGCTACCGTAGAGGTCGTAGTAGTGGATAGGTGCCTCCCATGTCTCGTGCGGTGTGAAGCCATCGACATAGAGATAAAAGGGTGTGTTTTCGTGGTTGTGTTCAACGAATTCGATGGCGGAACGGAACAACCGCGCGGTGGGCCACGTCTCCTCCGGACGTTCAGGTTGGACGTTCACAATATGCGCACGGATACGTTCTGGATTTCCACGGTATCGAGAGATCAGCGCAGGATCGGCATGCGCGCCGCCACGGTATCTGTCTTCGGCTTGTCCGCGAACAAACTGCCATTGTCGGAACCCGCGTGTGAAGTTCATCCCCGGCACGAAGTAGTGTGGCACATCGGCAAAAAAACCGGTGTGATACCCGTTTCGGACGAGCGATTCGGCGACCGCCGGTTCATCGGACGACATCGGCTGCCAACCGGGGGTATAGACGTTGTCCCACGGTACCGGAGTATACGTACTAAACGGATAGGCGCGTCTACCGGTATGTAGCGTGCGGCGCGTCGGTATTGTCGGTAAGCATTCCGGGTGTGCGTTCGTAAATCTGACGCTCTGTTCGGCAAACCGTGCTAAATGCGGTGTCTGAACCCAATCGTTGCCATAAGGACTAAGATAGGCAGTTCGCAATGTATCTGAAACAACAACAACTATGTTCCAACTCATATTTTTATATTTCCTTGCGGTTCGGTTAGGTGAATGCTGGCTAACCAGTTCTTTTTCGTATATCCGCTTTCCACTACGTTCCAAGCTGCACGCTTTAGTTACGAGTAGAGACGGATTTTATATTTCCTTGCGGTTCGGTTAGGTGAATGCTGGCTAAGCGGAATAATCGAAAACGAGGACATCCTCAACGAGTGGACGGATGTGTTCACCTGCTATCTGACGGTGGAAAGGGTGTGGCAAATATGCATCACGTGCCGCTTCGTCTGTGAAACGGACAATAAAACCGTACGCGTAGCCTTGACTTTTGCCTTCAGGACTGTTATTCGTCCCAGCAGTTATAGATTCAATACCGGGAATCTCGTCAGCCATTCCGATAAGGGCATCGGACAAGGTTTCGAGCTGTGTGTCGGTAACTTCCGACTTCAACTTAAGTAAAACGATATGTTCAACCATTTTTTTAAATATGACCCCCTGGGCTAAAGAAACACCCAAGCAATACGCAGAAATACCCAAGCAAAAACACCCCTCCACTACGTTCCGGGCAGGTTTCTGGTTAATTCGCGACCGAGCTCGGACATTTTAAGTCTAAAGAGGAGAACCTTCAAAAAACGAGACAATTTTTCCCTGATTCGCGAAAATTTGTTTTGTTTGGTAAATTAGAGAAAAATGTTGTATAATCATTAGTATCACACAAATGGTGTTTTTTTTCAAGTTTTCTGTAGCGTTTGAAAAGCAACCACAAAGGAGTGTCAAAATGAGACTGATTTATGTTTGTATAACTACACTGTTCCTTGTTGCTTCGTTAATTGCTTTCGCTGAGAAGGTGGAAGTTACCAATATAGAAGACAATAAGAACGGTGCTTATCAAGCCACTGAGTTGGAAGAAAAAGGGAAATTTTTCCACGATAGGGACTATACGATTACGAACATTCCGAAAGAATTCCTCGGATTAACACAGGTCTCCACTTCAGCCGACTGTCCGGGCGGTCAAGACTATCGGCTCACGTTTGAAATCGACCGGCCGGCTTATGTCTATCAAGCATGGGATAGCCGACATAAACGTCCGGAAGACCGCGGACAAGAACCGAAGGGTTGGTTTACAAAGGGATATACGGATACAGAAAAAACGCTGGTACTTGATGCGCCACACCCTCCCGTCGAGTATTTTATCTACAAATCCAATGAACCCTACCCAGAAGGAGAAGTAGAGTTGCTCGGCATCGACGAGGTTATCGGAGATCCGGTTATCATGTGGACGATCTTCCTTGAAGAAGGGCAGCTTCCGGTAAGTCCAGTTGGGAATCTAACCACAACTTGGGGCGACATCAAGACCGATTAGCAACGGTGTCTTTCAAACTGAATTTCATTACAGGCGGGCTTCTCAGTCCGCCTTTTACTAACCCACCATCCCGAAATTTCACTATCCTTCTTGCCGTAGCAGACTCTATTATATAAACGACTGTGATGAAAACCCGTAGCACAAAGAAAATTAATCGCCCTCTTATATCTCAAAAGGAGATTTCAAAATGAAACGCGTTCTCTTTACAGTTTTCGTGCTAAATGTCGTATGCCTCCTAACCAGTCTCGCACAAGACAATACCAAAATAGGGTTACCTGAAAGCGCAATCACACGGCTCGGAAAAGGTGGTATTAATATCATGCGGTTTTCACCCGATGGCACCCGTCTCGCTGTGGGAACCGATGTCGGCGTGTGGCTATACGATGTACCTGATAGAAAAGTAACCCCGATGTTCACAGAACACCCCGGACAAGTTAACACACTCGCGTTTTCAAAAGATGAAAAAATGCTCGCAAGCGGTGGATTCGCAAACCCTGTGATACAACTTTGGGATTTGGAAACTGGCCGTAAGCTTTCAACCCTTAAATTAGTCGAGAGATATGAGTCTATAACAGCGTTGACATTCTCGGAAGATAATACACGGCTTATCAGTCTGGATAAACTTGGTAAAATTACGCACTGGGATGTTGCAACCGGTAAGAGATTATCAAACAAAAGTAGAAGGGTCAATGCATACGATACAGTAACAGTCTCTCAGGACGGTAATACCTTTGCCACCGGAAATCAAGAAGGTAAAATCTACTTATGGGATTCAACTACAGGTAGACTGTTGGCATCCATCAAAGGACATACCCAGTTTTTGAAATCTTTGAAGTCTATTTTAGGGTGGACAGACCCGCCTCAAGATGAGCATATCCTGGCATTGGCGTTCTCATCGGATGGCAAAATGCTCGCAAGCGGGAGCGCAGATAAGACAGTCCAGTTGTGGAATGCCCTAACACGCTCCAAACATGCTACGCTTAAAGGACATAAATCCTGGATTACTGCCGTCGCATTCTCCGCTGATGGAAAAACACTTGCTACCGGAGACGCAAATAAGACAATCAAACTTTGGGATGTCAGTACCGGACGTGCACGTGCGGTGCTTAGAGGACACAAAAACACTGTCAACGCGCTAACCTTCGCCCCCGAGGGGACCCCCCTTTATAGTAGGTGTCTTGCCAGTGGGAGTGCTGATGGCACAATCCTATTCTGGGATCCAGACACTGGACAAGAGCTCGCCACCTTTACTACTGACATGCAAATGGGATTGGGAGGAAATCATCGCCAAGAGGGCGCAAGATAACAACAGATAACGGATAGTTCAGGTTGAAATATACTGCGGCGCAGGTTATACTTTAAGTAAGGAGGTGGGACGCATGGCATTTAGCGATTTCAAGACAATTCCTGAAGTCTTAGAGAAATTCAGGATTACATACACGGTAAAAGACTTCGTTCAAATTGAGGAACTCCCGGACACCCCTTCCGAACAATTTCTGCAAGAATTTGAGTTTTGCCTGCAACACATTGACGTTTTCGCATCCGAGGCGGCACGTTGTGAGGCAATTATCTTTCCGATTTTAAAGGAGATATACAAACCTTATGCGGGAGACTATGCACTCTGGATAAAAAAAGCCATCACCTACGATGAAACGCTCAACGGAACGCCAGATTATCTCATCTCAACACGCTCTGAATTGGGTATTCCCGTTGTTGGAACGCCTTTAATAATCCTCGTCGAAGCAAAGAAGAACGATTTCGATCAAGGTTGGGGGCAATGCCTATCAGAGTTGGTAGCCGCTCAGAAAATAAATGAGGATGTCGAGTTTCCTGTCTATGGCATCGTGAGTGACGGGACCTTATGGCAATTTGGACAACTAATTGGCGACAGTTTCACGCGAAATAGAACAAGCGTGACGATGGATAACTTGTCTGTCCTCTTCGGTGCAGTGAACGCTGTCTTTAAAGCGAGCACTGAAGCACAAGCAGAAACGTGCTAATAGATGATGCATGCTCCACCGGCACAGACACTTCCCGCCTTCTGCGTGACATCACCGGCGACATTGTCCGCCTCGCCTGCCTCAAATTCAGAAACAAGCGACATCGTTTTATCTGTCGGTTCCGACAGACCGAGTTGGAGGGTATCGCTCTGCGTGAAAGTCACGGTGCATCCCGAAAAAACGATTGCGATGCAGCAAAGGCTCAGCAGTAAAAGCATAGCAACTGATTTGTATTTCATGGCTAAATCTCAACTTTCTGAAGATCTGCTTGGTCAAGCGTATTCGTGCCTATACCAAGCTTACTCGCTGTGTTGATATGGTTTGCGATTTTAGAGATAGACTCCAATTCCATTTCCTCACGCTTCTGGTTAACCGTTTGAAGCACCAACACGTCAAGAATAACGGGGTCAGCACCGATAAAGAGGCTGCCGTATTTCCATGTGCTTTCGGCGTGATATGTTGGCCCGTTGTCAAATGAGGCGACCAGTCCATCAACGATATTGAGAACAAGTTTCTCCTTCAGCACCTTATGCTCCAGAATCTCACCGATAGCCGGATTGCAATAGAGTGGTTTTCCGTGGAACCGACGTGTGTTATCAACACTCCCAAACGCGAGATTCTTTAAACATCCGCTCACACCTGCCATCGCATGATGTTTCAAGACAGGGACGTTGATCAGCACATCAACCTGCTGCGTAACGATTCGGGAATACCGAGAGAGGGTGCTTTCGTTTTCACGACGCGCAACACTATCCTTCTCGCTCTCGTAAAACACTTCATCGTCATATCCAACACCTTCCGTATCAGAGGCAAGCGTTCGTACATCGCCTTCATCTTGCCGAATCGGGTAGCCGGCGTTCAAGAGATGCTCCTCAAATCGATCCCAGATAATAATTTGTTTCCGAAGAACGCCCGCGCCGTATAATCCCTCAATGATTTTATCAATAATGATAGAATGCGTGCTGAGTTCCGGTCCGGCGAGCGGGTTGATTTTTATGCCGACAATATCGTCGGGTAGCACAATATCTCGCCAGGCCTCTTTGGCGGAGGAACGTCCGGTCAACTTCATCATCGCCTGATCCATGAGTTCACTTACAGCCTCTTCATTGAGTTGATCGTTTTCCCAAACCTTCTTACCGATAGCCTCAACGACAGGCGTAAGCGGAGTAGACTCTGTCGCAGGTTCGGGTTGCAATTGCCCACTACTCAACTGTGCGAATGCTGGAAGTGTGCTGAGCGCGCCACCGATACCGCCGACCTGCGCGGCAAGTCGAGTTAAGAATTGCCGGCGATCGAGTGTGTCTCGATGGTGCGCCATCTCTTGGCTGTCAGCGATAATATCTGCTATGACCTGGTCGTTAGGTTTCATTAAAGTTTACCCAATTCTGTGAGGATTTCCGCCGTTGGTACCCGGACGGCTACGGCATCAAGGGATCCCCAAACTATCGTTCCATCCTTGCGAACGATATAGGCGGCAGGACGTGCTATCCGATTGTTGCCAGGATCGACAACGTTGTAGGCAGTAATCGCCTTTTTGTCCTTATCAGCGAGTACCGGAAATTTGAGTCCACCGTTCTGAACTGTCTGTTTGGTATCGCCTTCATCGTCGGAACTGATAGCGATGAGTTCCGCACCTGCAGCTTGAATCTTCGCATAATTGTCTTGCAACTCGCCGAGTTGCCCTCTGCAGAACGGTCACCAGCCACCGCGGTAAAATATAAGAACGACGTTCTTATCAGCGGTATAATCGGCGAGAGCGTGTAATTTACCGTTGCTATCTGGTAATTCAAAGTCAGGTGCTTGGCTGCCGATACTCAATCCCTGACCCGGATCCAACCTTTCGGGTTCCTGAAGAGGTAGAAGTTCGACCGTCAGCTCCAATGTTTCAGTCGCAGGTATCGGACTGACGGCTACCTCTTTACCTGCGTAACCTGCGTGGGCGATTGTCAATGTAAAGGGTTGCTGCACGGGAAGGTTTTCAAAGGAAAAAACGCCTGCCGCTGTTGTCAACGTCTCATACACTTTCCCCGCGTTATCCGTGAGTTGGAGGCTGACCCCATTCAGAGGTTCACCGGTCCCCTCATTGGTTAAAACACCGCGCAGATGTGATACCGGGGTTTCTAACGCGACAAGCGTGACTTTATCAAGCGAAACAACCTGTTCAGCGATAACCGTGACATTTACCTCTTTCGTCTCATGTCCCTTCGCTGATATTTGGAGCGTGTAGTTTCCAGCTTCAACCGCGTCAATCTCGTAACTTGCCTGTGTCTCTGTTTGCGCCACAAGCTGCCCGTCTCTTAGCAAACGTACCTGAATTAATACACCCTCAATGGATTGAACATCACCACGTAATGTGCCTGTCAAAAGGGTCTCAGCCTCAGAGGTATCTACGGTTTCCTCAACGGGATTCTCTGTCCCACAACCGAAACCTACGCATAGCAGAAATGCGAACACGAGAAGCGACTGTATCCGTTTCATAAGTTTCCTCTATTTCCCTATCTACTGTTTTTGATCCTGCCCCATGTCGTTGTCAGTTTGTTCACAGGTTCAACAGCGGCGGCGGTTTCAACACCGTTCTCCATGAGAAATTTTATATCCTCTTCTTCCAAGGCAACATTGAAGAGGGCGACATCGTCGATAATGCCTTCAGTATATCGATCATAGTGTCGTCCAACATGAAACACACCTTCACCGGTGCCGTATCCGCCGTCTTCGTTAAAGTCGGTTTCAGCTTCCATTTCGCCATCTATCCATATCGAAGCCTTGCCTGCATCGGCATCTGCTCTACCAACGACGAAATGCCATTTGTCATCTCCAATTTCGGTTGTACCGTCCGCTCGAAAACTCGTCGATGCACCATCGCGCAGGTAGAGGGTTACCTTGTTATCGGCACCGCCATTCCAGAGCAGGTACCATGGCAACGCCTGTGATGTATCCTCATAATTTTTTCCAACGAGTGCGCCAGCGACTCTGGTACCTTTGAAATGGCAGATGATCGTGAACGATACACCCCCCTTAAACCCGACAGTGTCAGAGTGTGGTACTTCAACCCAATTGTCAGCACCGTTAAACTCAAGTGCTTTACCGAATTTTCCGTCTACCCACTTCGCGCCATGGATTTCACCATCGTTCCCGTTTCCTGATCCATCTGTGGCGGTATTACCTTTTCCCTCGTTAAAGAGCCACATTCCGGTGATACTGTCCGGATCAATTTTCGCGAGACTCGGTAGTGCTATGAGTAAAAAGATACCTACCAGCCCCACAAAACCTATTCGTACACTCTTAGATAGATACATTACTGTTTCTCCTTAAATATAAACGAAATCGCCTTCAGTTCATAACTTCAGTCTTACAACCGTCAAACATTCTGTATTTTATAGTATACCATCCCCAATGCGCTCATGTCAAATAGAAACACCGGAGACATTAAGGGCTTCATTTATCAACTTCAACGTGCCTCCGATTTGATTTGGCCCCATGTGCTGGTTAGAGCAGTTCTTGTTGGATTGACAGCAAGCGCGCCGCTGGTAGCAGCACCATTCATTCCGATTAAGGTCTTCCCGTTTCCCGATGTATCTTGAAAGCGATCTGTACCTGCAGGTTCATCAAAATTCCAAAGTGCTAAAGTGTGCTCATCAGGCACAAAACGATGAGGCGGATTGAATGGATAGATACCCCGTTCAGCAGGCATGTCATATCTGGCGATATTTGAAAATCTGATAGCGTCAATCTCACCATGGAAGCGAGTCGTTTGCGATAGCATTATGCCGTCCTGATTAATTGCGAACACATCTTCATCATACCCACCTACAAAGAAATCTTTTCGTTTTCGACGCACCTCCGCAGCCACTCGATCCACCAAAGGAAACCGTGATTGAAGGATTCGGTTGTTGTACGCGAAGTTAAATGCGCCATCTTTGAAAATGATTGCCAGATAATTCCACTGATCTTTCTCCACTTCAACATAAGTTCCTACAACACCACGAACTCTGCCTTCAAGATGCGCCGAACCATAGCAACACAGCTGATTTTTATCAAGGTCACAATGCTGAGTATTTGAAGTCAACCCGAAGCGAACTTGCTGGCTGAGAATAGGATTATTCTCTGTGAGATTATCCCTTCCACGCTCGGGTCCAGATTTCGGATAGAACCACACTTCGACAGTAAAATCAAAGGTGTTTGCCGGGATTATATACCCGTGTTCAGCAAGCGGAAGTATCGCATAGTCATCATCACCATCCAGGACCAAAACACCACCGGAAGGTTCAAACGAAAAAACAGGCAGAACTAAGTTGGATAATAGTAATGTGATTAGCAGGAGTCTAAAGTTAAGGACCATGAAACCTTCCTTCTACGGCTGGACATCCATCGAAAATAAGCGTTCCGAAAGTTGACAGAATTTGTGGTTGTTCTATCAACGTCATAGCGAATTCACATCAGATATAGTAAAGCTCCAAGTTTAGTTGCTTTATGCTGTAATTATCTTCAAGTTCATTCTTGAACAAAGATCCCCTATAAGAAAACCAAATCGCTTTAGTTGACAAAACCACACTCCTTTGGTAAAATGAACCTGCTTTGGCTCACAACCAAGACTTTTAAGAAGACATACGAAAAACGCGAATCGCTTTCCTAATTTCAGCATTAAACTTTCCCAATGTCTTTTGTTGATACTAATTCTAATTCGCTTCACAGTTTCCCTAATACGAACGAACCCAACACACAAAAAAATTAGAAATATATAGCCATCAGCTGGGTTAAATATACATAAGTTCCAAGACGATGTAATCGGAGGATGCAACAGATGGCTCAAAAGCGGAAAAAGTCCCAAAGAAAAATACGGATAGAGGAATGCTCACACGAAATGCAAGCGCATATCCATCAACTGGGGATATCTTCGGTTGAAGGGTATAAAGAATGGTGCCGCGCCCATAATTTTAATCAGGGTTTGGAAAAAAATTCGCGCCAACGCCGAGATGAACTTTATGTTTTGACACGCACGCGAGCCGCGAAAATAATGGCGAAAGAAAAGAAAGACCGTAACCTTAGCGAGATCCTGCCAAAAATATACAACCAAGAACTACGATCAGAAAAACTACAGAATCCTGTTACCAGAGCCATCTCGGTTGCTTTCGAGGGAAGCATCGCCCCGAAAGTCCTTTTGGAACTCCTGTTATATCTCGAAGATAATTCAGATCTGTTAAAGGAGACTTCTTATATTCAAGGCATCGCAGCACTCGCAAACCATCATGAAAGTTGGCTTCGATCGCCTGAGACGTGGAAAGTCAAAAAACATAATCGGGATCGCCAATTTTCCGAACTCGCTCGACACCTACTCGCTGCTTATGAGGTGCCGCTTTTCATGGATAGCGTCTGGTTCAACGGAAACGTAACGCACCAAAACTGGTTCAAACACATCGGCACCGGTCAAAACATCCGAACCGCAACGGATATGCCTATACCGCTGACGAAAAAGATGGCGCACCATTTTCTTAAGGCACCGAGGCATTACACAATTGACGAGGCACTCCGTTGGGGACAAGTACACGCCCTCGGTGGTGATAAGTATTTGGCGGACGCGCTTCGGGGCACACGACTGACCGAAACTTTTAGCAACGACGATTTCTGGATAAACGTGATTCGCTTCTTTATTGCGAATCCGATGTTGGATGTCAATCATGCGAACCCGATTATTGACTACATCTGGCATCAGAAATACGAGAATCAACGGGTCTTCGTTGAGAGAGGTGTCGCGAGAGAAATTGGACCCGCGCAACCGAACTTCAGCATGAGAAGACGAACCCCTGAGACGCTGCTCCGCCAAGTTGAGGCGTGGCACGGCGAACTTGGTAGAGAAGCGAAAGGTGGGGAACTCGAATGGTTCGGCTCAGAGATCGGTGAATTCCACACTTTGGAAGGGAGTGAGGCGGCACGTAATATGAAATTCTGGTCTATTCGAGAATTGCTCAGCAGCGACGAACTCATCGACGAAGGTCGGGCACTGGGGCATTGTGTCTCAACTTACGCGAGATCCTGTCATACGGGACGGTCATCGATTTGGAGTTTGGAGATTGAAGATGAAAACGGACGCCGCAAGATTTTGACGATTGAGGTCGCACCACAAGCAAAACTTATCCGTCAGGTTCGGGGTAAGCGAAATCGTTCAGCAACCCCTAAAGAGAAAGACTTGTTAGGCAGATGGGCAGAACAGGAAGGGCTGCGACTCGCTGGATACATATAGGGGAATGGTTGTCAGTTATCAGTACTCAGTTGTCAGTACTATGTTTGACTGCTGGAGCCTCATTGTCAGAATCAGGATTTAGGATTTTCAGGATTATACTGACTATCGAAAAAGTTGATTTTTGATGTAATTGATGGTAAACTGTTTATAGTAGCAATTTAAGCGAAAGGAGCATCCACAATGGAAAATTCAACAACTTTTCAAGAAATCATAACACTACTCAAAACGCTTTCGCTTGAACAACAGAGGCAAGTTTTGGATTTCATGTTAGAGTTGTCAGGTGAACCGCCGAAGCAATACCCCGGCAAAAATTTGCTTCAACTCGTAGGCACAATTTCAAAGGCAGATTTGGAAATAATGAAGCAGACGATTGAAGAAGGGTGTGAGCAGGTATATGAGTTCAGAGTGGTAAGAACAACTAATGCTTGAACCTTAATGATGGAAAAATCAACGACTGTTCAAGAAATTGTACAGCGATTAGATAAACTCACGCCTGTGCAGCAGAAACAGATTTTGAATTCTGTCCTATCTTTTTTACGCGAACCCATAAGAGGCCCCCCAGGCAAGGAACTGCTTAAATTAGTAGGCACAATTTCAAAGGAAGATTTGGAAATCATGACGCAGACGATTGAGGAAGGGTGCGGAATGGCATCGTTATCGCAAGGACAGTCTACCAAAAAGCGTTGATTTCTCATACGATTCGTGATAAAATCTTTCCAAGAGATTCGTAGGGGCAGAAACACTATCCTCTAATCAAAAAGGAGGCGACACAGTGAAAGACTCAACCACTATCCAAGAGATTGTACAACGATTAGAAAAATTTACACTTGGACAACAGCGACAGGTTTTAGATTTCACGTTAGAGTTATCCGGAGAATCTCCAAAAGGTATACCCCTTCAGGAACTGCTCGAATTTGCAGCAGGTCTATTCCCGCCTGAGGATTTGGAAGAAATAAAACAAGCGATTGAGGAGGACTGTGGACAGGTCGATGAATCAGAGTGGTAAATATCTGTTGGACACCAACATTCTTATTGTTATGTTAGCCGATGATATGATAATCCACACCGCAGACGAAATGCAAAATGTTCCTAAAGTGTCTTTGCCTTCGCCGGCAATTGGTGAGCTCTACTACGGTGCGCGAAAATCAAATAGACCTATAGAAAATCTCACAAAAGTCAACCGGCTTACGCAGCGATTTCCACTCATCTCTTGTGATTTGGAAACAGCACAGTGGTACGGAATCATCAAAGAACGGCTGCGAAGAAAAGGTAGACCCATCCCGAACAACGATATCTGGATCGCTGCAATTGCCATGCAATATGATTTGATTCTTGTGACACGAGACGCACATTTCGATGAAGTCGAATCCTTACAGACAGAACGCTGGTAGGGACTATACCAACAACAGATACGGATCTTGAATACAATCAGAAACCGTTTGCAGGAACTGTGCTGCAGGCGCGCCGTCTACGACACGGTGATCGAACGTTAGACTTAGCGTCAGCATGCTCCGAACAACAATCTCATCTTCATGAACGACTGGTTTCTTCAGAATCCGTCCTACCCCAAGAATAGCACTCTCCGGCGGATTGATGATAGGCGTGAACGCATCAATCCCGAAGTTTCCGAGATTTGTAATCGTAAATGTCCCACCTTGAAGTTCTCCCGGTGTTAACTGATTGCTCCGTGCGCGTTCAGCGAAATTTTTTACCTGTTCCGAGATCTCCGATAACCTTTCTCTGTCAGCATTTCGGACGACGGGTACCACCAACCCATCCTCCAGTGCGACCGCCACCCCGATATTAATCTCCGATAATAGATGAATCCCGTCATCCGTAAGCGTTGCGTTGAGGCGTGGATGCTCCAGTAAAGCATTTGCTACGACTTTTACAAGTAGATCGGTGTAGGTGATCTTTACCTCTCTTGCTTGTAGTTTATCGTTAAGCATCCCGCGTAACTCAACGAAGGCTGTCGCGTCCACCTCGGTATGGAGTGTGACACTGGCATTCGTCTGAAGGCTGAGGGTCATCCGTTCTGCAATAATTCCACGGATGCCGTCCATAGGAATGACTTCGGTTGCCTGCTGAAGTGCTGGTGTCTCAATAACAGGCATTTCAGGTGCTGTGCTGGCTGCCTGTAGGACATCATCTCGGACGATTCTGCCATCCGGGCCAGAACCGGCAATTAAACTGAGATCGACACCATGCTCTTTTGCCAATCGTCGTGCAAGCGGCGATGCCTTCAGACGTGTGGTTTCGGTTTCGGTTGGCACCGGTGCTCTCAAGTCGATATACCGCTGGACATCGGCTTCAAGGATACGTCCGCCCGGTCCAGAGGCAGTGACCTGGGTCAAGTCGATAGCGAGTTTCTCAGCGAGTTGACGTGCTGCTGGAGAGGCTTTAGGCGCGACAGTGGTGGGTGCGGGTGTCGGCTTCGGTTGTGCGGGTTGCACCGGTGCTTCTTGTTCCGGTTCTTGCGGCTCTACAACTGCTGTATCTGCCTCAACGCGTGGGACTTCTTCACCGGGTGCCCCGATAATTGCTAATAAGGCGTTGACGGGGACATTAGCACCTTCCTCAGCAAGTAATTGCGCGATAACACCGTCGGTAGGGGATTCCTGTTCGTGGACGACCTTATCGGTTTCAATCTCCAACAAAGGTTGCCCCTCGGTGACGGTATCGCCTTCCTTAACGAGCCATTTCCCGATTTTCCCTTTGGTCATCGTCTGATCCATCTGAAGCATTCTCAATTCAACTGCCATATTTTTAAATTTCCTTGCGGTTCGATAAGGTTGATTTTTCAGGAACGGTCTGCTCCGTATATCCAGCCCGGCGCGATGCTTGGGCTTACGCACGCTCATTAATACCTATCTATACGTTCCTTGCGGTTCAATAAGGTTGATTTTTCAGGAACAGTCTGCTCCGTATACCCAGCCCGGCGCGATGCTTGGGCTTACGCGCATGGGTTGATGAAAAACCTACAGATATTTTTCGCTAAGTCGGTTATGACTCGGACTCAATCAACTCAATTAGCGTCTCAACATTCGCATCTTTTTCCAAAATGAGCGCGAATTTGTGGTATTCGTCGCCTTTGAAAATCGCTTGGACGAACGGGCTGAACGCAATCAAAAATTGACTGCCCAAAAAATTCAGAGGCTTACAAGTTTCCAAAGCGATAATTGCGGGTGTAGTCAGCCCGCGCCGCACAATCCACGTCGCTGCCTTCTCAAGTAAGGCGTGCTGCTCCGATTCTGGAATGTCCTCAAGGACAGTTGGTATTTCGCTGTTTGGATTGAGCATAATTAACCTCTATCCGATACGTACCCTTCGCGAGTGTGATCTCATAAATCTTAGAGATCCAAGTCACCGAGATAATCGGCAATCTGTTTCGGCTGCCCATCAAGGGTTGTCTCCATTGCGGCGATGACGAGCACGAAACTTTTGATATTGTCCTCAATCCGTGTATCAGAAGGTTCACCCCCGTCAAGCCAATTCAGGAACTCATCGAACAGATGTTGATGTGCATGATAAGGGATTGGCGGTGCCTCGTAGACCTCTGTCTCGCCGCCGACACGATGGATCGTCATCTGGTTTCCGCCTGCGATTTCGACCGCGCCCTGCTCAAATTCTGCCCGGTAGTGTTCAGAATTCCAACAATTAATGATCCCTGCAGACGAACTGTTTCCCTCATAAGAGGTGTGGACCCCGTTATCCATGCGCATCATGTAAAAGCCGCTTGAATAATGTTTAAAACTTGACCATTCCGGATTCCAACCGAATCCGATCAGCGTTTCACAATCCCCACCGGAGAGGAATCGAAGCATATCAAGATGATGAACGGAGCCTTCAAAAAGGAGACCAAAGTCCATATCGTGTCGCCACGCTTTTCCCCATGAGAGATACCGACGATAGTCGCACGCGTATCTACCTACAATGTGCTGGAGTCGTCCTAATCTGCCTTCATCACGGATACGAATCAATTCCTGTTTATTATTGGCATAGCGATAATTTTGGATGATAGCACACGGCAATCCGGTTTTCTGGGCAGTACGTACCATTGCCTTCGCTGCATCTAAGGTATCCGCGATCGGTTTCTCGCAGATAACAGGCATCCCGTTTTCCATAGCGGCAATTGCGGCGGGACTGTGGAATTGGGGTGGGGTTGCTACACCGCAAAAGTCAGCTTTGACGGCTGCACACGCCTCGTTAAAGTCTGTGAAGAGTTGTGAGGTACTAAGCCCTAACGCCTCACCTTGCGCTTTGAGAACGTCTGTATTCACGTCTGCTAAACCGATGATTTCAATCCGATCGCTGAAATTGCTGGTGAAGTTGTGGATCCAGCCACCTGCCATGCCACTTCCACCAATCATCAAACACGTTCGTTTCGCCATATTTTTAACTTTCCTCGCGTTTTGATAAGGTCAGTTCTACGAGAACAACCTTCTCCATATATCCGGTTTCCCGGCGCGTTGCTTAGGTTTACGCGCACTGACTAAGTCCTAATTCTTAGATTTTAAAAAATAAAAGAACATTATACTTCAAAATGTTCCTATGAAATAGATTCTTGCATGAGTTTGCCGCGCAAGATGTAATCGTCTTTGCCATGTCGGACGCGTTCAAATTCGGCTTCGGTAGCCTCACGTCGCACTTTTGCGGGTACTCCCATTGCAATGCCGCCCGATGGAATTTCCTGTCCCTCACGGACAAGCGTCCCCGCGGCGACAATTGCACGTTCGCCAATTACTGAACCCGTTAAAAGAATCGCACCCATTCCAATGAGTGCTTCATTGCCGATCGTGCAGCTATGGAGAATCGCACCGTGACCGATAGTAACATCATCACCAATAAGGCACGGAATCTCTTTATCCATGTGTATCACTGCACCGTCCTGAACGTTAGTGCGACATCCGATTCGGATCGGTTCTAAATCTCCGCGTAGCACGCTGTTAAACCAGATGCTCGATTCTTCGCCGATTGTTACATCGCCAATAATCATCGCGCCCGGAGCGACGAAGACGGAAGGATGCACATTTGGTGTTATGCCCTCGTATTCTATCAACATTTTTAATTTACCTTGCAGTTTGGTTAGGCGAATTTGTTGTTTGAGTGTTAATGATAAACTTTATTGCTGGGCGACCAACAATCTGCGTAGGTTTCCTATGCCCCACTTATAAGACATCACGAATACGCCCGCGAGGATAACTGCTAACCCTATAAAGACGACGAGACTTTCAGTATACCACGCTATCACTGGCGCGATAACAAGTCCCATATCAACAACGAGTGTCACAGTAAAGGTTATAACTCGCAAAAACGGTTTCGGTTGATGTGCCAGTTCTGCCATCCATGGTAGCGTTCCGATTGCTGTGTTCAATGCACACGCTGTTGGAAGCATTACTACAGGGGTCAACAGTACCGGCATCCAAACATCTATTGGCATTCGGAGTAGATAAATAGCGACCAAGGACCAGAATTCGGCATAAATCAACGCACAGAGAAGTGCGGTCAGGAATTTGCTGGTATAAACCAACTTCGGTGTGACGGGCGCAGATTTCAGCATCCACCATGTCTTCGCCTCGTCCCGAATACCGTTACAACTGATACCGAAGGTAATAAGAATGCTGTAAAGTACGACCTGTACCGTGAGAATCTCTGCGGCATTTGAATCCGGGGTGCTCCCCTGTGCCAGCAATATACCAATATGAACCACCAAAAAAAGCGTAAGCATTATAATAGCGATGAGTCGTCCACTATGCCGGACAAAGATTAGAAAATCTTTTAGCATCATAGTCCTAATTTTACCGCGACCGAGTGCTATAGCAATACTTTTCAAGGCCGATGCTTTAGGAGCAGTGTTACCCCGTATGGATTTACGCTTGGCTTTCAATTGGCGGATATTTTCCCAACCCCGTTGATAAATCAGTTGTGCGACGAGTGTTGCGATGCCTACAGAAACGAGACTTCCACCGATACCGCCGAGTGCCCACCTTAATCGGACCGCTATTGCGGTTTCCGTTGTCCAGATTAACAGAAGTTCGCCCATCCACTCGTGTGGATACCATTTAGTGCCTGCCGTCGCTGTTTCCGAGGATGCCCAATCAAGCAACAATTGCTTTACGGGTATCGCCTCAAAAGAAGTAAACAGGGTCAAGGATAACAAAAAACCTACCGCTACGCCAATCGCTGTACCGAGGACTTTGAGTGTTGCGAGGAGCCATCCCGATGAAAAGAAACGAGCGATCAACATGACGCTGATGGTGACATAACTCGTTATTATCACGAGAAGGCACAGACACGTTGGAAATAGTGCCACATAAAAATGCCACGGCAATTCAAATATTAGACCGAACATCACCCACGGCGGTCCTAAAAAGCAGAGTATGCTCAGAAAGCGCGTGATGATAAGATGGACGAACTTATATCCGAAAATTGTCACTGGATACATCGGCACAGTGTATAAGAGCGCGGTATCTGGTGCTTCATACAGATTTTTCAGTGAACCTTCCATCAACTCCTTTGCAACGATAATAACCGCGAACGCCATGAAGCCGTTAATTACGCCTAACAGAAGCGTAGGATCCGCTTCAACTGATCGCAAATGGCTGAAAAGGGAGTTGCCTAATACCGATAATGCGACAACAAAGACGAGGTAACCGATGCCCTTTAAAACGCCTTTTCGCCATGTCTCCCCGCCGCGTTTAAGACCATTTCCCCATCCCTGCCAATCCGCTTTTAAGAGAACCTTGATATTTTTTAACATTTTCGCTTGATATGTTATTTATGGCAGGACTTACGCATTTTTCCATGATAACGGACGTATTGCGAACTGCAGGGTTTTTGCTTGGGGATTTCTTCAGGGTTTTAAACCGCGCCTGCAGTGGGGCTGCGTAAGTCCTATATGGATCGTTCCAGTCTCTGTTTGTTCTAAATTTTTTTAGGCATCTGCCGTGAGATCGAGAAAAATATCTTCTAAAGTCTCTGTCTGCTGGTTGGCGTCGGTAGGTTGTGTGTGGAGTTCCCGTTTTCTCTGCTGTAATTCCGAGAGCGTCCCGACAGCGATCAGCCGCCCTTTACTAATAATACCGACCCGATCACAGATCCGTTCGGCAATTTCGAGAATGTGTGTTGTCATAAAGACGGTGCAACCCTGCTCACAGCGTTGGTGCAAGATTTCTCTGACAGTGCGTGCACTTCTCGGATCCAACCCACTGGTAGGCTCATCAAGGAAAAGGATCTTCGGATGATGCACGAGAAGCGAAACAAGCAGTGTCTTCTTCTGCATGCCGTAGGAATACCCTTTAATTTGATCATCAGCGGCATCAGCGAGTTCAAGTTGATTAAACAGGGTCTCCATTTCACTTTCGGCTTGCCGCGGCGGCACCTCATATAAATCGGCGATCATACGGACAAACTGCCTACCCGTTAACGCTTCATAGAGCTGAGGGGTATCGGGCATGAGTCCGAGAATCGCCTTCGCCTGTAAACTCTGCTTTTGAATGTCATATCCACCAAGCGTTGCGGTACCAGATGTAGGACGAAGTAAGCCTGTGAGCATATTGATTGTAGTCGTTTTCCCCGCACCATTAGGTCCGAGAAACCCGAATATCTCACCGGCATCTATCTGCAATGTGAGTGCATCAACAGCGCACAACTTGCCGAAATATTTCGTCAACTCCAAGAGGTTAATCATTTTCGCCCACTGCCCAAGACATCATCTTTGAGTTCCGCGAGTGCTTCGTCCAGGTTGAGGTTCTCTCCCGTCATTTCCGCCTCGGTGTTAGCCTGGCGACTTTTGCCCTC
The DNA here is from genome assembly GCA_022819945.1 of Candidatus Poribacteria bacterium. Lineage (GTDB taxonomy): Bacteria > Poribacteria > WGA-4E > WGA-4E > WGA-3G > WGA-3G. The sequence goes on along the minus strand of JAJEGI010000178.1, from coordinate 75,271 downwards.
TAAAACTTCTACTTTGGCTTCCGTCGCTTTCAATTTCTGTTCCGCCCGTTCTAAGGCTTCAGACACACCGTTGGCTATCTCATCAGACAGCAAGTGATAGAGTTCGGTGCGTGTTTCCGCCCGTTTCTGACGTTGGTGCAGTTCTTCCGCCCGTCCTGCTGCGTCTCGAAACTGCTGATAAAATTCGTGGAGCGCACGCTTGAGGTGGGCAATAACTGCCTCTTGGGCATCAATCTGATGTTTATAGTCGTCTGCGCGGCTCATATATTGTTGTGTGCGCTGCCGTGCTTCACTTGCGCGTACGCGGTTTCCCTCCTGTTCAGCGGTATCTGCCTTATTACCCCACATCCTCGCGGCATCAATAGCCTCCTGGTAAGTCCGTTTAAGTCTTTCCTCCTCCGCGATCTCCGTGGCGACGAGATCTTTTGCTTCGGCGAGCCGCTTTTTCATATCAAGAATCGCTGCATTGAGAAAAGACTCGGTCCCCTCTACCGCCTCTAAAAATTGGGTGATACTCTCTCGAATCTGTTCTGAAATCTCTTTAATCCCTTTCATTATGTGTATACCTCCATACGCCTTTACACCTATATTTTACTGAAAATCAAGAGTCTTTTTATTTCCCATTACAACATAGAACTCACACCTATTAGAAACACCTATTCCCAAAAAAGATAGCCAAAAAACAACTTTCCCCGGAATGAAAGATTGAACGCCCTAGCCTGTTTCGTGTGTATGTAGTGCCGCATAATCGGCGTTGATGAGTTCAATGCTGTAATCTGCTAACCTTTCCATGATGCACTTAATTGCAGGGATATTGTTGTCAACTAAAATTGAGGAACGGTTGTGTAATGCCGCGGATTCGCCGAATGCGCCACTGCCAGCAAAAAAGTCTAAAAGCGTGTCCCCCGGTGATGAGTGCACCTTGACGATGCGATTAAGTACTCCGAGCGGTTTTTGTGTCGGATAACCGGTCCTCTCATTTCCATTGGTGCTGACGATGGTATGCCACCAAACATCAGTAGGTGTTTTGCCTCGCGCTGCTTTCGCTTTGCTGACCAAGTCAGGTGCCATATACGGAATCCTATCCATTTCATCAAAATTAAAGGTATAGTGTTTCGGTGTTTTCACGTACCATAAGATGTTATCGTGCTTAGCGGACCAGCGTGACTTGGCGCGCCCTCCGTAATCATAAGCCCAAATAATTTCATTCATAAACGCTTCCCGCCCGAAAATCTCATCAAGCATCACTTTGCAGTAATGTACCTCCCGGTAATCAATATGGAGGAAGAAACTTCCATACGGGTGGAGGACTCGATACGCTTCTTCAAAACGAGGACGCAGAAACTGCAAATAGGCATCAGAACTTTCAAACCTATCGGCGTAATGTGTAGTCTTACCCTTGCGGGTTCGGTATGTTTTACCTTGGAAACCCACGCGGTCGCCTTGGGCATCCAATTCGACCTCGATCTTCGTACGTTGTTGGAGTTTCCCAGTGTTAAACGGCGGATCAATGTAGATTAGATTGACACTCTCATCAGAAATATACTCATGAAGAATCACGAGGTTATCGCCGTAATAAAGATGATGATTAGACATTTAATTCCTTGCTTCGGTTATGATAGAACGCGATTGTCCCTTGGCTATAAGCAAAGGTTAATCTATTGTGATCTTCAATACTGCTTACTGTTTACCGTTTTTTTATACTGAAATTATAGCACAAATTCTGATAATTTATCAAGTCTCTGTCCGTAATCCTTAATTGATGAGATTTTCCTTGACTACACACAATTTTTCGTGTAAAATTTTAAAGTGGAACTGCAAAATCTATAAAGAGACGAAAATCTCATGCGCATTCTGAATCTGAACCGTAAACTCAAAAGCGCAAGACGCCTGCCTGAGATTGTCAGTGTCTTCGCAAGACATGGCTTTGGACATATTATCTCTCAAATTCTTGAGCGGGGTCGGACAACCCGCTTTAGGTTCAAAGGGGTGCTTGTCCGGAAGGCAAGGCAGGACGCTCACACCGAGAAGAAACCGAAATGGTGGCATTTATGGCGTTCAAAAAAAAGTTCAAACCAACAAAGCACTTCAGGGACCTTATTATCCGTTCCAGAGCGGTTAAGGCTCGCTTTTGAAGAGTTGGGTCCAACATTCGTTAAATTGGGACAGGTTCTAAGTACACGGGTAGACATTCTCTCTGAACTCGTTGGACAAGAAGAAGCATTGGCGTGGATCACCGAGTTCCAGAAATTACAGCGACACGCGCAACCCTTCGATTTCTCAGAGGTACAGGCTACCATTGAAACAGAATTTAAACGACCGCTTGAGGAGGTTTTCCCAACATACGAACGACACCCCTTTGCAGCAGCTTCAATAGCGCAGGTACACGCGGCAACACTGATCACCGGTGAACCGGTTGTCGTTAAAGTCCAACGTCCGCGGGTCGCAACGGTTATCCAGACAGATCTCAATCTCTTGATGGAATTAACCGAGCAACTTGAGAATAGCGATCCTGAGATGCATCTCTTTAAACCGACTGAACTTGTCCGCGAATTCTCACGCTCCATTCGGAAAGAGATTGATTTTACGATTGAAGCAGCAAATACGGATGCTTTTTATCAGAAGTTCGCAGCGTCCGCCAAAGTGAAGATTCCGAAAGTTTATTGGGAATTCACGAATCGTCGAGTTTTGACATTGGAACGTATCGACGGTATCCCCATCAACGCGATTTCGCAATTGGACGCGATGGGATTCAACCGGGTGGAACTCGCTGAAACGTTCGTGGAACTGTTTTATACACAAGTGCTGAGCGATGGATTTTTTCACGCAGATCCGCACCCAGGGAACGTTTTCGTTTTAGAGGACGGGCGGATCGGTTTAGTAGACTTCGGTATGGTAGGTAGGATCAGCGAGGATATGTTGCGGGATATCTGCCATTGGCTCAGTGCCGTGTTAACCAAAGATGTAGACGCTGTCGTCAGAAGTTACATCCGGATGGGGATCCTCGGTGATGAGACGGACATTACGGCATTGAAGCTGGAGATGAATGACTTTTTACAACGTTACTTCAATATGCCGCCGAATCGGCTTCGCCTTGGTGAACTGATCCATGAGGTTTTTAATGCGTCACTACGCCATCAGATTCATACGCCGCCAGCATTTTTAATGCTCGGTAAAACGGTAGCAACAGTTGAATCGGTTGTGATGAAACTAAACCCAGATTTTGATATTTTGGAATTCAGCCAACCGTATATTGCCCAATTTCTCGTCCAAAATTTTGGGACGAAACGCTGGGAACGGCAGTTTGCGGATTCTATGGAAGATTTCACGGAACTTGCACGCGATATGCCGCTCCAATTGCGGCGTATCTTGCAAAAATTACAGCGCGGTTCTCTTAAGTTTGAGTTAGAGCATCTGAGCCTTGAAGCAGTGATTAAGGCATTTGACCGAGTTATCAACCGAATTGCCTTTAGTCTTATCATCGCTTCGCTGATTATCGGTTCTTCGATTATCTTACAAGGTGTAGGACTCTGGGAGTGGAAGTTCTTCCTTGGCATTATGGGCTACTTAACCGCAACGTTCTTCGGATTCGGCTTGGTCATCTCTATCTTACGTTCGGGTCGCTTCTAATTTAGTGTTCAGTCACTCATGAGTCGATAAAAATAAAAAAGGACCTGTTATGGCAGTTTTACTTGGATTAGACGTTGGTGACATACGCATTGGGGTTGCGCTGAGTGATGAGCTCGGTGTTGCGGCACATCCGTTGTGTACGCTAACCCGAAAAAATAGGAAGGTAGATCTGATTGCCATCGCGGACCTCGTTTCTATCCATAAAGTAGAACGTGTTATCATTGGGTTACCTATCTCTCTTGATGGCTCCATCGGTGCGCAAGCGGAAAAGGTTCAGAAGTTTGCGGAACGCTTAGGACAAGTGATCGACGTTCCAATTGAATTTCAGGACGAACGCTTCACAACCGCTGAGGCTGAGGATATTTTGCAAGAACTTAACAAAGACATAAAAGAACAGAAAGAACTCATTGATGCGGTAGCAGCGGTGATTATTCTGACTGACTATTTGAACCAAAATCGGGAGACGACATCTACAGCAGCTACGAATAATACCTGATTTCCATTAAGCGTGAAGGCACCGCAACCGGAGTTCCTTGAACAATTATGAATTAAAACGCATGGGATCAATACAAAAAACACGAATAATTAAGATAGTTATATTAACGCTTTGTAGTCTTGGCACGCTTTGTCTCATCGTCCTATTGGTTGGGGTATACTTAACGTCAGCACCGAGTTCCTCAAAAGAGATTGTTAATTTCGAGGTGCCAATAGGAAGCAGTTCACAAACAATCGCGCAGCAACTCGCTAAACAAAAGTTAATTCGGAGCGAATATGCCTTTCGTATAGTTGTTCGACACAGAGGGTCTGACAGACACTTGCATGCTGGAACTTATGCGTTGCGCCGGAATATGAACTTGTGGCAGATTGTTGACGAATTTGAAAAAGGTCAAGTTACACTCATCAGTTGGACAGTTCCAGAGGGTTTAACGGCAGTGGCCATCGCTGAACTTTGGGAAACAGCGGGCTTGGGTACGGCTGAATCGTTTCGGGCGGCTTCCGAATTACCGCGTCTGTTGAAACAGTATGGACTTGAAGATAAGACCGTGGAGGGATACCTCTTTCCGAATACATATAAATTCGCGAAAGGGATAACGGTTGAGCAGGCAGTTGAAATAATGCTTGAGGAATTCCAACAGCAATGGACTGAAGCGTTCGATAAGGAGGCGCGAAGTTTAGGGCTGACACGGCACGAAATCGTAACGCTTGCGTCCGTGATTGAAAAAGAGGCACAAGTTAAATCAGAACGTCCTCGGATTGCAGGCGTTTTTCATAATCGGTTGAAACGCAAATGGAGGCTTCAGGCGGATCCAACAGTGCTCTACGCTTTAGGAAATCCAAACCGACTTTTAACGAGAGCGGATTTAAGCGTTGACTCGCCTTATAATACATACAAACATAAAGGGTTGCCGCCGGGGCCTATTGCGAATCCGGGCATTGATTCAATCATAGCAGCACTGCGTCCCGAAAAAACAGACTATTTCTATTTCGTGGCAATAGGCGAAGGAAAGCATCACTTTTCAAAGACGCTTTCAGAACATAACAGGATGATACGAAAAATTCGACGTGCCTCTCGTGAACGTTAGGCATGCTTTACAACAAGTTGAAGGGATGGTTGTCAGGGTTAATAACTGTCAGCAATCGGTAGTCAGAAAGAGAAATTTGGTATTCATTAAAATTTTTAGGATAACCGATAGCCGATAGCCGATAACTACTAAAAAATGGCAAAGGCAGATTTGCAGCAAACGATTCAAAACGAAACGACACTTACAGGGAAAGGGTTAATGTTAGGAGAAGATGTGACATTAACCTTGAAACCGGCACCCGTAGATTCTGGCATCGTCTTTCGACGCATAGATATGACAGATGCGCCAGAAGTGAAGGTGTGTCAGGAAAACTGGGCGGATATTTTGCCACGATGCACGAGTTTACGCAGCGGCGATGCAACGGTTAGTAGCATTGAACACCTCCTTTCCGCTTTCGGGGGACTCGGCGTTGACAATGCAATCGTGGAACTGGATGCCCCGGAACCACCTGCGCTTGATGGGAGTGCGGTGCCGTACGTCGAAACCATCGAAGCGGCAGGACTCGCTTCACAAGATGCGCCCCGGAACTTTATCGAACTGGTAGAACCCTTCGCCCTTTCTTCGGGGGACAGACAACTCGTTTTGTTGCCTGCTGACGCGTTAGAAATTACATTCGTTTACGCGCATCCACAAACAAGTACGCAAATAGCGACATTCAAAATAACCCCTGAATTGTATGCTCGCGATATCGCGCCTGCCCGGAGTTTCTGCTTTGAGGATGAAATCGAAGCACTGCAGGCTCTCGGTATCGGGAAAGGCGCGAGTTATGATAATGTCCTCGTTATCAACGCTGCAGGTGAGCCGAGTACGCCCCTGCGTTTTGATGATGAATTTGTCCGACATAAAATCTTGGATTTGATCGGTGATCTTTATTTGGCGGGTCATCTCCCCAAGGCACATGTTATGGCAATGCGGACTGGGCATCAGTTTCACGCCGAATTTGTGCAAGCACTCGGCGCGGCGGGTCACCTTCAACAGCACCCAGTTCAAGAACCTATTGAGGTGATGGATATCTATGAAGTGTTACCGCATCGGCATCCGATGTGTATGGTCGATAGAGTCATCGAATATGAGAGTAAAAAGCGAGCCGTTGGCATCAAGAACGTGACGTACAACGAACCCATTTTTGAAGGACATTTCCCGACACAACCTGTCATGCCGGGTGTATTACAGATTGAAGCTCTGGCGCAACTCGCTGCATGGCTGGTACTTCGGGATATCGGTAAGGAAGGTGAACTCGGCTACTTCCGTTCCATTAGCAAGGCAACATTCCGGCGCGCCGTGATTCCTGGTGACCAACTCCGATTGGAAATAGAGGTCGCTCAACTGCGAAGCCGACTTGCCCGCATCGAAGGACGTGTTTATGTAGGCGACGAACTTGCTACGGAGGCGGAGCTGTCAATCGTATTGGCATCCGTCTGATTTTTTAAATATTAGACTTCTGCGCCACTTGCTGCCGTTGTTGCAAGCGGGTTTCTGATGCGTTTCAACACCTATGATTCTAATGAGAACCTCATAAACTTAGCCCGTAACGTAATGGAGGGATTTTTGCAAACGCTAAAATCCAATGTGAAGAAAGTGTTTCTTCAGGCCTACGGAGCGACACTTCATAAGTCAAACCTGCCTGACCAAACCGTAAGGTAATAAAAAATATGATAGAAACTAATATTCACCCGACGGCTATCATCTCTCCGAAAGCGATATTGGAAGAAGGGGTTAAGGTCGGTCCCTATAGTCTTATCGGTGAAGACGTTCATATCGGGCGTGGCACTGTGATAGGTCCGCATGTTCAGATTGAGAAATGGACAACAATTGGTGAAGAATGCAAGATTTTCTTCGGTGCTACGCTTGGTAACGAATCTAAAGACTTGAAGTACGGCGGTTGGCGGAGCTACGTGAAAATTGGTAATCGTAATATTTTGCGCGAGTACGTCTCTATCTCTCGGTCAACATTTGAAGACGGGTCAACTATCATTGGTGACAATAACTTGCTGATGAATTGGGTTAATCTTGCACACGATACCATCGTCGGCAATAGAACAATCATGGCAAACTTTGTCTCTCTCGCGGGGCATGTTGTGATTGAAGATGACGTTCGATTGGGTGCACATGCTGCATTGCACCAATATGTGCGCGTCGGCAAGATGGCAATGGCAGGTGGGTTCTCAAAGATTGTACAGGATATTCCGCCGTTCGCATTGTCCGCTGGACAACCGGCGCGTGTTCGAGATCTCAACCGTATAGGTATCCGAACATCTCGGATCAATCCCTTGTCGCAACTTACGCCGGAAACGCTTGCGGCGTTAAAGAAGGCATTCCGTATTTTGTTCCGCTCTGGTCTCCCTCTCAAACATGGTGTCGCCAGAGTCAAGGAAGAACTCGAAACGACTCCAGAAGTTGAATACCTACTTGAATTTATTGAGACCTCCAAACGTGGCATCGGATTCAGCCACCCCAACCGCACCCTGAATGGCTAATTTCTCCGTTGGTATTTGGCGTTTAAAGATTTGCTATTTTTAACCAATATGTGGAGCGAAAGCGGTGGAAAAATTAGGGATTATTGCAGGGGCAGGTGAGCTGCCGGTGCTATTGGCTCGTGCCGCTACCGTTCATGATCGGAAACCCGTTGTTATCCAAATCACAAAGTCTGATGCGCAACGCTTTGCCGGAATTACAGCCGAAATTCACACTTATGGTGTTGGACAGATTCAAAAAATTGCGCGAACACTCCTCAACTCAGGTGTCCAAGAGGTCGTGATTATTGGTAAGGTCGAAAAAAATATCCTGCTGCGTCCATTCCAAATTGATACAACCACCATTAAAATTTTAGTACAGAACCGCAGTGAAAAACCCGCTACGATTGTTAATGCAGCCCTTAACTATCTTGAATCTGCTGGACTCACCATCCTCCGTCAAGACCGATACCTCCAGAATCTTCTCCCACAACCCGGTGTTTTAACAACGCGACACCCTACCGCGAGTCAACAAGCAGACATCAAGCTCGGTATTACCACTGCACGTCAGATCGCAAATATGGATATTGGTCAAACCGTTGTTGTTAAAAACCAGATTGTACTTGCCATTGAGGCTATTGAGGGGACAGATGCAACTATTAAGAGGGGCGGAAGTTTAGGCAGGAAAGGCGTGGTGGTTGCGAAAGCAGCCGCCGAAAATCACGATTTCCGCATTGATGTGCCGACAGTAGGCATGCAGACGTTAGAGATGCTGCATCAAGTTAGGGCAGATGTGTTGGCAGTAGAAGCGCGACGAACCTTCGTTATGGATGCTGAAGCACTCATTCAGCAAGCGGACCGATGGAAAATCGCAATTGTTGCCGTCGAGTGATTTTTAAAAATTTGACAAAAGGCGGCCCCACGTGCATACCTTGTATTAGGCCCAGTTTGCCTGAGGGACGCAGTGTCTATTGGTAATGTTTGTGTGCTCTATTCAAACAGCCAAGTTCACCCCCTTTCCACAACTACGTTTTCTTAAGAAATTGGCACATAATTGGCTGTAGTACCCTCTATTTTTTCGCAAATTCCCAAAAAATGTAAATTGACCCTAAACTTTTTTGGTTTCATATTTATAATTAATGCAATAGATATTTTACGTATCATTGTGCAAAGTCTCATGCCTCATCTATGACAGAAATTGAGATGGACTTCACGATTGACCGGATTCTGCGAAAAAGCAATAAAGGAGAAACAGAAATGTTAAAAGACCTTTTGACCAACCGACTCTTCGTAGGTGCGCTGGCGTTCTTTGTGCTGATGGTTGTCAGTGGCATGCTTTACATCAAGCAGGTCGAACGACAAGAGGCAGAAAAACTCGCCGAGACGCAAGAAAGCGTAAAGCAATGGAACGAGAGACAGACCACACAACCGAAGAAAACCCAAGCACCTGTTGCAGAGCAGACCCCACAGGGCCATTTTCACGCCGATGGCACCTTCCATGAGGGACCGCGTGAAACGCATGAGACATCGGTACAACCCACTGAACAGGGGCCTGATCTGCAACAGTATGCACAATATATTCCAGCGCATCTCTTGGAAGCACAAAGTCTCGCCTCCGTAGATATGGCACGTTCTAAAGCAGCCTTCCGCGCGGCACTCCCCGAAGACCCTTTTAGTGCCGAATTTGAAAAGGCTGTGAAATCCGTCGTTCAGCAGGCGATCGATCTCCGTCCCGGCATCTACGACTTACCCTCAGGGCACCTGCGCAGGGTAGAGTTTGCGATCGCTAGCAACCTGATGACAGAAGTTTCTGATGTGGCGAGGGGACTTCTGGCACGTTATGACGATCCGTCTTCTGCAGCGAGAGCTAAGGAGATACTTTCGTGGAAAGAACCTTATTATGTCCTTTTTACAAACACAACGCAACACGAAGAGGAGGAGAACCGATGAGATTTCTTTTTTCTTTCCTGTTGGTTTTCGCAGTTACATGCGTCTTTTTCCATCAAGACGTTTTCACAGACGGGTCGCTTTCAGATACTGGACATAAATCTCTGGCTGCACTTAGAGCGGATTATAACAATTCGGAGAAGGAACAGGATCGGTTTCAGGGACGTATAAATTCGCATGTGTCGGAAAGGAATCGCTATATCGGGCTTGCCAATGACCTCAAAGGTAGGGGCAGCGGTTCATTAGGGTCTCTGCAAACGATCATGATTTCTGCGTTGTCGTCAGCGACGAAGACGACACTTGCCAATTCGGTGGGTTTGACGCTCCGCGCGTTTCTATCTGCGTATGGGAGTTCGAGTCTTGCGTCTGTGATAGACTCTGCGATCAGTACAGCCGCAACTTATCACGGCACAGCGGAGTCGGCATATAACAATATCATCTGATTGCGGGCGCGTTCATTTTACTGGTAATCATCTGGGTATCCCTCAATACACAGAACTCAACAACGAAAACTGTGACGATGAAGATTGCTCCGTCGCCACGGTACTGGCGCATCCACTTCCACCTTCCAGCCTGATCCGTTCCACCGTACCATCATAGACAACAACCTGCTCCGTCCGTATTTTTAACCCCCTAAATCCCCCTTATCAGGGGAACTTTCAGAGGAAATGCGTAAGTCCTAAATAGAATGTCGCAAATTTAAAGAAAAAGGGCGGAGGCAATACAATAACAACCTCCGCCCTTCCAAAGCTGCGATTCAAATTATGCCGCGTCTATCGCAGTTGTTATCTGCTCCGTCGTTGGAAACTCTCTGGTCTCTAACTTCGAGTAGAGCAGCGTGCCGTTTAATGAGACTTCAAAAGCGCCACCACTGCCTGGAATCAGATCAACTTTCGCAACTTCTGCACCATACTTCTCTTTTAAGGCATCTGCCAAACTGGCTGCCCGTGGTTGATAGTTTCAAGAGGTGCAGTATTCAATTTTCACTTCCATGGGTAACATTCCTCCTGATTTAGATTTTGAATAAATCCAACCGCTTGTCTTAAAATTTTACCATTAATTTTGGGAAATTGCAAGTTTTTTCGCGCTTTAAATATTCTCACTAAAAGATTGGCATGAATCTTGCTACCATACTATTAGTTATGTTAGTGTAGACATGCATCGTGTCTGTAGAAACGGAGTCAAAGTATACGCCACCGCTGTGTTAGGCACAGTCTACCGATGTGAAGTTAGCAAACAGGTGTTTAAATTATGAACAAGGCTATCCAATTTCTGAACAAACCTGTCCTTTTATCTATCTGCCTCCACCTGATAGGTGGAGGAATTGTATCGTTGTCTATTGTTGGGTCACCGGATAAGTACGGCGATGCGATTGTGGCAGAGTTTGTTTCGCTCCCGAAGACCGAAAAAACTGTGCGTACACCGCGTTCGCTCAAGGCACCCGAGCTAACACAGCCAGATATAGTCCGCTCACAACCGCCGCGTATCCGGACATTTACGGAAGTTGCTCACGTTCGGCAAAATGAACTGCAACCCGTTGTCGATACACTCCCAATTTCTACCGTTTATCAGACGATTCCGGCAGAAATCGGAATAAAAGGTGGGAACGCACTTCAGCACCGTTTATCTCCTCGTCCGATGACTGATGATGTACAGCCGAGACGCTTTACCCCTAAACGGATGTCCCGTCCAGAATCGACCTCCATATCACCTGTTATTGCAAACGCGCACGCTGCAGAACTCCCATCGGTCACCGTAGATTTGAACGCACCGATACAAAACGCCCAGTTTTCTCATAAAGTCGATCCGATTTACCCCGAATCTGCTCGCCTTTCTCACAAACAAGGTCTCGTTGTTCTTGAAGCGACAATAGGGGTGGATGGCACGGCGAGAAATATCAAAGTTGTCAAAGTTGTTGAAGTTAGCGGCTTAGGATGTGAAGAAGCGGCGATTACGGCACTCAAAGCGTCCCAATTCACACCAGCGAAACAGGGCAAAGTCGCTGTCAGCCAACGCCTCCGTATCCCTTATCGTTTCTATCTCAAAAGTTAAACCCCGCGTAGTACTCCCCACCTATCTAATAGCGTAAACTTCGCTTGTGCATCCGTTTATTGCCAAGGGTTAGGGTTATTTAGCCTTCGGCTTTTGCCCGTTTTAATGGCGTATCGCGATCCAGAGATCGCTCCTACAAGAGAACTGAAGGATCCTGGTGTCACGATAAAAAAGGCTTGCACTATCAAGGTATTCCACGTATAATTTTTCCTACTAAAGGTATCAGATCGTTGCGACTTGGAGATTGTTTGTGACGATTCCGAGATTGTTCCCAAACGGAATAAGGAGGGAAAATATATGGATGTTCGACTCGATAATAAGGTGGCTGTGGTTACTGGTGGATCTACAGGGATTGGTGCTGCAACGGCGATTGAATATGCTAAAGCAGGTGCGAAAATTGTTTTCGGTGATATTAATGAGGCAGATGGTGAAAAAACGCTTCGTACGATCATTGAAAATGGTGGGACTGCGAAGTTCCGACGCACGGATGTCACTGTTGAAACTGAGGTAGCGGATTTGATGAAAACTGCTGATACGGCATTTGGTGGGATTGATACATTGGTAACTTCAGCAGGTGTCCTACGCGGACCGAGCGTTCGCATTGACGACTTTGAAGCGGCAACTTTTGATTCGGTTATTGACGTGAACCTCAAAGGCACTTTTTTCGCTCTTAAACACGCTGTGCCGATAATGGGACGAGAAAACGGCGGCGTTATCCTGTGTATTGCGTCAGGAGCGGGTGTCCGCGGTGGGAGTTCCTCGGTTGCTTACGCCTCCAGTAAGGGTGGCGTCAATGGACTTGTAATGACGGTAGAAAATCAAGTCGGGTCAATGGGTATCCGTATGCACACCATTTGCCCCGGTGGATTAGCAACTCCCCTTAAATTAGGTCAAATTGCGGAATCAGCGAAGCGTGATGGGCAAGACCCCGATGCGGCTGTTGCAAATGCCCGCAATTCACTTGGTGATCCAGCAGGTGTTGCTCGAGTACTTACGTTCCTTGCTTCTGATGCCGGTTCATACACGCGCGGACAGATTTTCACACGATAATTTTTTTACTGTTGGATTTTCACTCTGATTTTTTCGCCCCTTCTCAGTAACAGGTGGGGTCCCTGTCAAAATCGGGTCTTTGATGAATTTGAACTACATTAGGAGAAATTAGCGGATTTTAAGAATTTCCAGCCAATGGTCCTAAGAAGAGAAAATGTAGTCAAAGTTCAGCCATAAACTTTTTGAATAACGGTAAAAAAGAACCGGAAAGATAGCAGAAAAGAGCGTCCAGATACCTAAATTGACAAAGAAAGGGATAGGGGTGAAAGTTTCAAGGAGGAAATAACCCGGAAAAGCGATGAGGACGGTCGCGCCATAGTTGAGGTACATCGCGCCAATAAAATAGCCCGATTCGCGTTCAAACTTCAAAACGCATTTCGGGCAGTGCGTAAACATCTTGAAATACGATTGAAACAATGCCCCGTCTCCACAGCGTGGGCATCTCAGTCGAAAACCGTATCGTAGGATCCTACTGAGGAGTCCAAGGGTTAACTTCATGCGTTAGTAGGTATTGTTATCCCAAAAAACTTTGAAGGTGCGGAGGAGTATCTTGAAATCGTTCCAGAACGATAGGTTTTCAATGTACTCCAGATCAACAGGAATGCCATCTCGGATTGTTCCCTGCCTATGAGGGCTAAGTTGCCAGAGTCCTGTCATTCCTGGTCGGACGAGGTGGCGTTGATTTTCCGAGGGTTCATAATCTTCAGCGAGGAAAGGCATTTCTGGTCGTGGACCTACGAGGCTCATTTCCCCTTTCAGTACATTGAAAAGCTGCGGTAATTCATCTAAACTCGTTTTACGGAGCCATTTGCCGAGCAGCGTAATGCGTTCATCGTCCGTCGAATCAGGTTTCTCTGAATAGGACGGTGTATCAACATGGAGGCTCCGAAACTTGTGCATGATAAACAGTTCGTTGTTTAATCCAACCCGCTTGTGGGAGAAAAAAACGGAACCGGACGAAGTGAGCTTAATAAGAATGGCAATTAATCCCATCAGCGGGGCAAAAATAATAATAAGGAAAAATGCAGCGATTGCATCAAACAAATGTTTGCCACGCTTTGCGTAGAAAGAGGAGAGTCGTTCCACGAGAGTCCCTGTTTTTGATATTTCTGGCGAAGTTTGCAAGCTAAAACTTGCTGTTAAACTTTCATCTCGATGCGTGTTAACTTTACCCGCATCTTTTCCTATCTGGTTTATGCTTCTTGATAGGAATGGCATCGTTAATTCCTCTGCTTGCAATCCAATATTAGGTGTAAGTTTAAAAAGATATGCGCTGTCTCGGCGAAATTCTCAGGGCATTTATAACTGATAACGTCATTAATCCCGTTGGAGTTTCTCAAAAACATCAAGATATTGCTGCGCGATATTCTCCCAATTGAATCGATTTCGGATCTGTTCAGTGGCACGGTGTCGGAAATCTTCAACCTGTTCGGGGTGTTGTTCCAACATCTGAATTTTCTCTGTGAGCGATGCGACGTTTTTGTCAAAGAGCACGCCGTAACGTCCGCTTTCCAAGACTTCATCATTGAAGGGTGTATTCAGGGCAAGGATGCAGTTGGAAAACCCTAACGCTTTGAGGATAGAAGGGTTAATCCCGCCGAACTGATGTCCATGGATGTAAGCAAAACAGTGATGGTGAAGTTCTTTAATATGTTCAGAACTGTCAATATGCCCGAGAAATTTGACGTTTTCGTTGGCAGTGTTTCTTAATTTCGTCAAAAATTCGTTTTCGCGTTTGTTTCCTTTATAATCAGCTCCACCTGCGATAGCGAGTTGCTTCTGACTGTTTGAGGCAACGAACGCCTCTAAAATGAGGTCAGCATTGTTATCAGGGACAAGCCGACTGGCGATGAGGTAATAATTTCGGGATTCAAGCCCGTAGGTTTCCAAGATTTCCGGGTGTTCTGAGGGTTCAATGTTCGCACCATAAGCGATATAAGTTGTCTCTGCGCCCAATTCTTCAAGATAGAGTCGCTTCATTTCAGATGCATCCGTAATAACGATAGGAAACGCAGCAGTCGCCATCTTTGCTGCCCATTTAAAGTAAACAGCCCCAAGTCCTTTCCATTTCGGTCGGAGCCATTCCATTCCATCAACATTAATAACAGCAGTTTTACCAGCGATTCGGAAGAACCATCCAAACGGGCCGTTACCCGCATTCCAAGTCAGAATGACATCAGATGCGGTAACAGAGGCGTGTAACGTTGCGAGGAAGCTGTGGCTGAGAGTACTGAACATCTTATGCTCTATACTTGGCAAGTAAACGAGCTTGATGCCCTTCCATTCTGCCGGTCTCTCTTTGAAAAGTGATTTCCGACAGTAAACAATGACTTCATGTCCAGCTTCTACCCAGCGCGGGGCGAGTTCCCCCATGATTGTTTCCAGTCCACTATAAGTGGCGGGAAGCCCGCGTATGCCTAATACCCGAATTCTCATCTTTTACCTCGTCCCAATACGCGTTGCAAATCAAAGGGTGCTGTATATATTATACCCACTTTAAGTGCGAAAGTCCAATTTGTTTTAACGATACGAAATTTATGAGCAACGCTTTATAGGTTTTGATGATAGAAAAAACATAAATCTTCATTTTTTTTATGGAAACCGGTAGAGGAATTTGGCTTCGATCTCATTTGCATTTTCATGTACATCGAGACGGTTTCCTAAATTCTGCCGCCATACACGAGTCCACCCCGCATAGATTGAATACCGCCCAATAACAACCCAGTTAGCCCCGACTGAGAGACGATGCTCGCTTTGTGTAATGCCAGATAAAGGTGTCCATAGGTCATCTTTTGGTGCGTCAGGCGGATGTTCTTTATCAATATTGCCCGTCCCGTGGCGCTCTAATTCATAACCGAAAACCGTCTCAAGCCTATGTGTCCACCGGCGACGTAATTCCAGCCACAAGTTGTCTGCATCAGAACCGATCTGATGTCCAATAGGTGTAGTGAAGTGTTTGTAGACATTCACTGGATTCACGTGCGTATATGCGTATTGATTGATAAACGCGTATTCAGCGTAGAAATCGGTATCTGCGATGCCAAACGGATCTGTTAGATATATGCCGCCTAAGATACCAAACTTGGTATCCCAATGCTTAAAGTTTGCGGCCGGATTTCCATCGTCAACCATCAGTTCGCCATAAATTTCAAAATTATCCATAGGTCGAAGCCGCATATCGACACTCATGAGAACGTTGTCCCCACTGCCGGGGACGCGACCATCTGCTCGTGAGATCGGTTGTTCGTTAATCAAGTAGATATTGACTGGGTTGAGATACCCCGGCTCAAAACGGTTACCGTAGACGACGACTTCGGAAAGCCCAAAACCGAACCTATCCCAGAAATATCCCTCTACTCTATGCCCCGAAATATACTTATCATTAATGTCCTCTGCCATGTCCTCCAATACACCCGTGAATGCGGTGAAGGTCACAGGATCGTAGGTGGCTTGCAATTTGATCATGTCCATCGCCAAGGGGTTTTTGGAAATCAATAGGCTATCATGATAACCAGGTCCCCACTGGAGCGTTTCCTGTCCGAGTTGCAGCTCAAACCACGGTAAGTTAAATTTCATATACGCGTTAATAGCAGTCCGATTTTTGAGGTCGCCTTCTAACTGCCTAATTTTCGTTTCATCAGGAAATAGATCTTCAAAAATTTCACCGTATACGAATCTATGTGCTATATCGGTTGTAAAGGCGAATGTTTCTCCCACTTGTCCATAAAGTTGGGGGTAGAAAGTGGTAACAAACATATTACCTTCAACCGGCGGCTCCTCTGATAGATTATCGACAAGGTGAGTGATTGTACGTTGTGAGGCTCTTAGATCGAAGGAGAAACGATAGTCTTGCCCTGCCTTTTGACCCGCCATTGTCATTAGGTGAAGTCGTCTGCGAGGCGGGGTCTGCGTTCCAGCCTCACTGTAGAACGCTAACAAAGCGTTGAGTTGCTCCTGATCAATGGGACTCAATGTAATTTCGCCATTCTGCTGTTTCCGATGTACCTCGATCAGATAAGATGCCACCTGTTTTCGGGTGAGCGGTAAGGAACCACGCCGTATACCGGGCAAGACTCGCTTATTAAGTAAACGATGAACAAAACGATAAGTTTCACGATTAAAGTCGGAAAGATTCGGATTCAGCGGCACATTGATAAGTGAATCGGCATCCGCCAGAGCGGGAGTCCAAGCAAAGATTACGATGCAAATAATTAAAAGGCTACGTGAAATCATTATACCCCTCATCATTTGAGAATTACCATCTGACGGGTAGCTTTAAAATGCCCCGCCTGAAGTGAATAAAAATAGATACCGCTTGCGACAGATTCGCCAATGTCATTCCGTCCATCCCAATACGCAGCACGGGTCTGTGTTCGATAGGTGCCTGCGGCTTGGTCATCAAGTTTTTCGGGTTGGAAACCGCGAATTTATTCGGGGGAGGAAAACCCGCCCCTATAGTTGAAATTAAGTCATGTGAGTCTACAACACTCTTGGCTTTTCGCATTTTGGCAAAGACGGTGGTTTCCTTCTAAATCGTAGATGGAAATCCCTTATTTGCCGAACCCATTGATACGCGCTAAACCATGTTTGATATGTTTGACGAGGGTGTTCTTTACCAAACCGCTGTAAATGGCTCTTAAGGAAATACTATGGCTATTTCTTCATTCCTCACAGATTCTCTGAAGCGTGTGAAGAGTTCTTGCTCATTCGCTTCAGGGAATTCATACGATAGACGGAGATATTCAACGATTAGCACATCAAAGGTTCTGATATACTGGAAGTAAAACATTCCAAATGTATCCTCGTTTAGTTTCTCAACAAAGGCATCTTCGATATTTTCAAGTCCTTCCAACAACTCAGCATTTTCGAGGTTCTCTTGGCGATATATTTCTACCAAATCGACCCATAGCCCCTTTCTAAAACCAAGTTCTTCTTTGAAGATGTCCTCAGAAGCAGTGAATATAATAGAAAAATCACCAGTTTCTTCTGCCATTTGGTGGACTTCAGTCCGTCTTTCATTGACTTTTTCCATTGCAGCTTGCGCTTTTTCTAAAGAGTTCTGTGTAGGTGTAACAATCTCCGTGTCTGGAGGCGTAACAATCTCCATAATTGGCTGTTTCATCCGTTGGTCACATCCGGTAAGCAATACGGATGTGCAGAACGTTAATACAATCAATAGCGTCAGTAATCTCATCTTAACTCCTTTTGAAATAAGCTGTGGATTTATACGGTTATTTTATTTTTCCAGTCCACTCATGTTAAAAAGTGTCTCTAACTATCATACCTTAATTTTGCCATCGTGTCATGGAAAATAGGGGCAATTTTCGGATGAATATCAAACGGTTTTCTGGCGGGGACGGGATGCAAGGTCTGCCGTGCATACGCACTGAATTTACTATCCGTTGACAGTTCGCAAAAGTCGCACAACGCGGCGACGGTCTTATCTGGTTCTAACGTCAAATCCTCAAAACGGATGAGATGAATACAGTCCGATGAGGCTTGCATCAAACGGAGTCCTTCTTGCATAGTGAGTATCCATTCTACGGCGGCTCTATCGAGATGCCGTTCAAAATGCTTAACCTCGTCAGCGATTTTAGAGAACATTAAATCTGTTTCAACGAGTTGTTCAACTAAAAGCCTCCATTTCCGATCATTCACTCCCCACCAGTCGTGCTTCCCGCCATTAATCTGAACACCGAGGCGTTTTGACCAAGTTGCAATCGAATGACACGTATCCCAACCGTTCCGCACGAGAAAGATAAAACGGGCATCGGGGAATAGAGAGCGAACGAAATCCACTCTGAAAATAAGCTCTGGATATTTATCAACGAGACGCTTTGAATAGGTTGCTGTCAAATAAGCACCGAACATTTGGTGAGCGCGTTGACGCATTTCGTCTGTTGCATCTTCGGCGGTGAGACGATACTTTGCGTCGGATTGACTGTAGTTTCCGATGATGTCTTCATAGGGATGGATCAGATGCCATATCGCCTTGGGTTCGTTGAGATAGCCGACTTCTCTGTGCATGGAAAGCACGATGCCGAGTATTGTGGTGCCGCTCCGCCCGGTGCCTAAGATGAAGATCGGTTTTTCAACAGGCTTGTATTTGGAATTATTTCTGGAAATTGTTTTCAAAAGAGACAAGACAAGTGGATTGATCCAGCGACCTTTTGTGGTTACAGGACGACCTTCAAAGAAAGCATAACTCATGAGGCGCGTTAGTGCTTTCATTGGACGCGTTTTGATATAATTCGGATTAATTTGGGCAATCATATTTTATATTACTTTGCAGTTTGGTTAGGCAGATCTGAAACTTGATGGGCTTCTCCGTAGATCCGCTCTCCATTTCATATTTTTATATTACTTTGCAGTTCGGTTAGGCAGATTTGAAACTTGATGTGCTTCCCCGTAGAACCGCTCTTCATTTCATTACGAGCTATGTCTCCGAGTACTAATTAGAATCAAATTCGTCTTTTTAGGGTTTCACGGATATTCTTCATCCGGTCAAGGTTAAAGAGAAATGCGCCACCTAATTTCACTGGAAAGGTCAATAGATGAAACGTCAAACTTGCGATATTCGGTTTTATTGCTACAGGCGTATAGTTATGTTTCTTCATCAGTGCTGCGGTCACGGTCTGGTTGAGATAAATTTCAGCGGAACTGAGTTCACCGTCCTGCCAACTGTGTGCGCGTTGCGGGTTTATCCCGAGTTGTCGCGGCTGATCTTCTTCGACGGAAGAACCGACCTGTGGCACTTGGAGCATGTCATCGGTGTAGGTAACGCCTACAAAATCACAGATGTTCTTGACGGTCGCGTCTGGGTGCATGAGAAGTTTCTCAAAGTAGACAGAGATAACTCGATCGTGCTGTCCAAACTGCTCGGCGGCATTAACAGCAGTGCGCCAAATATGGCTGATGGTTATCGGATGATAGTTCATCCAATCACGCAATGTTTCTTTCATAGGCATATCACTACCGCCGAGGAATCGGCGTTTCCACTTCCTTTTTTGAGATAATAGGACATCGCGCGGATCACGTATCATGTTAATAACCCGTGCGTTTGGGTAAAGTTCAAGGATATCGGCAATGTAAAAGACATTACGTGGCGTTTGGTCACACGGAATAATGCCCCCGTTTTCAGCGGTTTCATGACAGAGAAAGGCTTCAAAGAGAGCGGTTGATGTTTTGGGATGCGCGGTTAAACATTTAAGAAATTTCTGCGCTTCGCTTATGAAACGCTGCGGGTTCCCATGTGTGCGATAGCCCTCCCGTTGAATACAATATAACTGTGCAGCGAGTTCTTCTATCTCCTCCTGAGGTAATTCCGATGAAAAGGGTGGTGCACAGAGTTGACCAAAGAAATGGAGTTCGCCAAAGGTGTAAACACTCGGATGTTTTCCTAATATACGTCCCATCATCGTTGTGCCACTACGACTATTCCCTACAACAAATATCACTTTTTTAAAGTTCCTTGCGGTTCGGTTAGGGTAGATTTGGCATTTGAAGTGCTTCCCCGTAGACCCGCCCTCCATTTTGCGGCGTACTCGCCCATAAGCGATCTGCTTCATCACGGGCTATGTTTCCTGCGGTATTAAAAAAGACACCGATTTTCTAAAGTTCCTTGCAGGGCAGTTAAGGATCTATTAAAAGGATCCCGAAACTATTTTTCGGAATGACGAGTTCTGTCGCTTTCCCAGTCCATTCTTGGATACGGACTTCAATTTCACCGGATCCCTCCATTTCGGCATTGCCTCCGTTCGTGGCGTTGAGTCTCTCATTGGCAACATAACGATAGGTGACACTGTCTTTGTAGCGTTTGCCATCGATTAAAAGTTGTACTGTGTGCTGTTCACCTGTACGATTGCTCACGAGGACAATAAGGTTTTTTGCTGCTTTTCCACCAATGGCTTGTGCCTGAATACCGGGCATCCGTTCTCCTTGATATTCAATAGCACCCGCGAGAATAGGATGATTTTTCACTGAGAGCGCGAACTGTGTATCTGCGTCTGCGAATGCCTCGCCAATCAGTTGAAAAGCGGGATAGACAGCACGCCGAATTGTGTTGCCGTAATCTGAATCGGGTTCACCGCCATATTTCCAAAAGGTGCCGGATTTTGCGGGTGTTATCGGCGAAAACACTGGGAATCCTTTGCCGGGACCAGTGATAACATGAAAGTTTGCTTGTGTAACCTTAGGCATTGTTAACATCTTGATAAAAAAATCGCCAACGTACATTGCATGGAGTTGTGTGTTTGCAACACGGTTAGCAGGATTCGCGATGTTCCACTCGGTTATCCACATTTCCTTATTCGGAAATAATTTTTCATAGTAATCAAGTGCCTCGGCGACGGCAAAGTGGATCCACCCGATGAGATAGCCTCGCATCTCCTCCATTTTCTTTTTCCTGACTGCTTTGTAGGCGTAGACATGGACAGTGTAGGCATCGAAAAAACTGGTATCTACTGCAAGTCCTTTATCCCATTTCCGTTGCTGTGTTTTTACCAGCCAACCTTCTTTGTGGAAAGCGATTGGCGAAGCACAAACAGATACTTTTATATCTGGGTTAACGGCTTTCATCGCTGCGGCGTGTTTTTTGGCATCGGCTATGTAGGTTTCAACCGTAGGGTATTTGTTGAGGTAATGCGGCAGATAGAACTCGTTGCCAAGTTCCCAATGTTCAACCTGATACCCTTTATTTTTCGTATAACGCACCCATGCTGCACTCTCTTCTGGACTGCCTGTCCATAAGTTCACAACAACAACAGGGGTTATGCTTAGCATGTCGCATAACTGCATAAAATCGTCAAAAAGAATTTTACCGTTCCGCCGTCTTTGAAGTTTGACGTAATTTCCGTTATTTCGTTGATTCAGTCTTGGGTTGAGGGTTGATGCCATTTCATCCTGAAAAAAGCCGCCGGGTTCCCAGTGATAGAAGTTCCCTACGGTACCACCCGGAAACCGCAAAGTCTTTGGAGCAAGCACTTTGGTTAATTCGATAAAATCGGGATCAAGGTAACCATAATCACCACTGATCATGTTTGTGTTGAATCCGTAGAGTGCATGGCGAAGCGGTTGGGCATTGTGTGTGTCAATTTCTAAATGTAGCATATCAGGCAACGGCTTTTCCTGTTCACATCCGACATTCAAAAACAACATTATTAAAACCGATAAAATTATAGGACTCACGCAATTTGCTGATGAGGGCCTACGGCCCGCACGCCGCTGGTGAGGTTTTAAACCTTGAAGAAATACCCAAGCAAAAACCCAGCAAAGGACACTACGTAAGTCCTGAATTGGACAAAACTTTCGGCGAAACTTGTTAAAAGCCCGATAAGCATTTGTAAAGTGGAAATGTGTATCAACAATTAGCATAGACACAAAAAACTTCATAGTGTGATCTTCAAAGGTCTATAGGTTGGCAGTGCCCTATCACTGGCGAACATAAGACCTGCACAGAGCCAAAAGTAAAAACCGTAGCCTCGATATTCAAGGGTTCGATTAAAAAAAAGCAAGAATACGGTAACAGCGACGAGGCAGAGCATGATGATTGCAATTTGCTGTGTCAAGCGTGAAGCGGGGACACTCGCGTTTATAACAGATGATGTACTGACGGATCTTTTGTAAAGGTTTAGCGCGGCGCGAAAGAGTTGGTAAAAGATTAAAGCGAAAAAACCGAGTCCCAATAGCCCATAAAAACAGAGGATCGCCACCCAATACACGTCTTTGAAACCACTTTTACTGAGCACCTTCAGGAGGAATGAGCGTTTGCTCATGTTGAGTCTTTCAATCGTAGCGTTCTGGTCTGCGCCATAGCCTAAGATAGGTTTGTTTACGAGGACTGTCGGGACATTTCCGATCAATGCTCCGAGTCTCTGTTTTTGTGCGATACGGACATAGGAACCGGAAAATACACCTGTTACGTTGCCGACGAGTCCAACCTTTGCTTTGCGCGGGTTTATGTATTCGAGACCGAATGGGTTTACGACTGCCAATAAAAAACCGAAGACCAACGCGGTTACGCATGCTAACTGGAGCGTCTTTTTCCATCCGTAATGGAAATAATACCACGCACCCGCCGCGAGGAGTGCGGAAAAGGTCGCAGCGCGTGAATATGAACGTGCGATAAAGAAAAATAGTATTGCTGCACCGAGTAGATTTAGATACTCCAATTGTCGGACACGAGACAGATAGACAATGAGGACAAGAATCATAAAGATGCCGTAAATCACGGTATCGCCTAAAGTTCCGTAGATACTTCCAATTTCTCTGCCGATCTCAAGTAACCTGTATTCTTTTGTAAATCCAGCGATCCCGATCGTTGACGGACGCGGTAGGAAGAAATCAAATGCAGGGGGTCCCCCGACCCATTGAATGAGACCTGCCGCGAGTTGGAAGATACCGATCCCGAGGATTATTCGTAAAAACGTCGTAATTTTTCTTTCCGATAAGGAAGAGTTTGCAACGAGATAAAAGAGCACGATATACCGAGCCATTGGTCGGATGTTGTAAAGACTTCCCATCAAGGGAGACCCGTTCACGAGTATTGAGAGTAGAACGACGCTATAAAATCCGATAATTGGTAAATCAATTGCTGTTTTGACGAACGGGATACCTTTATAGAGTTTATGGATGACCAACTTCCCAAAAGCGATATAGATGAGCATCTCGCCCAAAAATCTTAAATAGGAATAGACAGTATCACTGACGGGTAGAAACTTTAGGACAAACTCTTCAAAAGCGACGTATCCTGTCAAAAAGTAAATCATATTTTTAACTATGGGCTTCTGCTCTGCCTTCCACTACGTTTCAGGCAGGTTTTCGATGAATTCGATGCGTTTCTGTGGATTTTTTAATTATTCGCTTCAGCGGTTAGTCCATCACCTATAAATGTCACCACGCAGGTTTTGTTGATGATTTCCGACTATTGACTGCTTTTTTGTGGCGTGCTATTCCAGGAGGAAAGATCTCTGCCAAGTAATTCGGCTAATTGTTCGTTAAAGGGTTTAAAATACGCCATCTGGCGTTTTTGTGTTTCCGGGTTGAGAGGCAGTGGTGTCGAGTTTGCGTCATTCTGGAGCTTGTCGTTCCAATCCAGAACAGTTTTTCTCAATTTATAAGCAGTGGCATCGGGTAGTAGTTTCCGAATGACTTTTCTCAGTGGGTTGTGAGACGCGAGAAATTGCGTAAACAGATAGTTGAACCGCTCGGAACGCGGCATAGCGGCTTGGTTATGCCTCTCGCCGATGACTGGCTTAAAATCAGTGCTGACCCGGATATGATTAAAGAGTTGCTGGCAAACCGCTGCGGCATCTTCTTTCAGATCATCGGTTAAAATGCAATGCACACGACTTGAACCGAATTGGGTTATCAGGTTTTTGACATGTGGGTAATAGATACCGTTGTATTGATAGGCGCACTGTCGCCATTTAAACCAGTCTTCGTTTATGCGTGCCTCTTCAGCAGCGAGTGCCTCTTCATAGGTTTTGATGTTCTCCCACCCTCTCCGTCGAGCCCACCAGTAAGCGGAATAGGCACGTGCTACGGGTTCTCGTAGGAGAACGACGAGATGGATTTCAGGGTTGTGTTCATAAATCCGCTGCATGACTTCCGAGGAATGCATGACCATCACATTTTTAGCGATAAGCTGTTTATCCTCGATTTCAGTGGCGGTGTGTTCGCCAGCAAAGTATTTGGTGAAAGCCCACTCATAGCCGCGTGTGTATTCACGCGTTTGTAGGAAAAACGTCATCTCTGGCTGTGCATGCGTGTGTATATCCGGGTGTTGCGCCAAGTAGCGGAGCAGGGAAGATGTTCCAGATTTCTGCGCGCCGACAATCATTAATTGGATTTTTCTGACGGTTTCCATGGTAGTGGTTTCCCTATTAATTCGGCGAGGGCTTCAATATCGCGCTGATAATAATCGACTAAGCGATGTCGTGTTTCTTCTGATATCTGAATTTTCTCGTCGAGCTGCGTGTTCAAACGGAGATAGAGCGGTTCAATTGTTCGTCTGATTGCGCGCAACGGGTTGTGAATGATGGGCTTGTCGTGTGTCCACTGTCGCAATCGGAATCGGAAGTCCCTATATTTCCGGTGCAGCCCGGAATTACGCATCTTTTCGGTGCGGTTTGTTACTTTAAAAGTGTAGTCGGTGTAAAAACCGGCATCTATACCGGCGAAGTCGCATAAATTTGCCATAACAACCGCTGGCTGTGCCGCCAGTTCCTCATAAAAGAGGGTGTGAATGCGCGCTGGACCGAATTGGTCAAGATACGGTTGCAAATAGAGGGTATAACACCCTTGCTGGAGGGTTTGCATGTGCTGTTCTTCTGCCGCTTTTCCGCTTCGGTCTGTGTCCAAGTAAGTGAATAACAATTCAATGTAAGCATCAAAACTCAGTGTCTGCGGTAATTTGCCAATCTGCTTTGCGAATCGGTACCATGAAATTAACCTCGAAATCGGTTCACGGAGACTAAAAATTAACTTTGCTTGTGGGAGAAATTGAGCGATTCCGTCACGTGCCTTTTCACAGTATAAATAGTCGGGGGTCGACTCCATCCGTAGCTGGGTATCATCGCAGTTAGGAAAGAGGTTAGCATACGCTTCGGCATCGCCTGTATATCGATATTTTGAGGGGAGCGGATAATCGCTGCTGAGAAAGAATCGAGTCTCCTTGTAAGTAGCAGCGCAAATAGCCGGGTGGTCAGTCAGATAAGCAAACAACGACGTTGTCGCGGCTTTCGTAGTGCCACCTACAATAAGATAATTGTAATCCGCAACATTTTTCATATTTTTAAATATTGGGTTTTTGCTCCGATCTTTCCGTTGCCAAGATCGGGTTTCTGATTTGTTCCAACTTTAATAGGACTTACGCAGTTTGCTTATTTCCGTGTGCTTTTTGGTTCGTAGTTGCGCAATTCTGCGGCGTACTCGCCCATAAGCGATCTGCTTCATTACGGACTATTTTTTTTATCCACGAGGACTACCCTACAGTTTGCAAGAGACTGCTTGTAATGAAAGACAGCGCAAAAGCGATTATTTAAAAACCCTCTAAAGCCAAGAGACTCGTGTTCTCCGGAGGAGGTACGTCAGGTTTCCGACAGCAAGGAGTGCGGTGATTGCTATGGACAACGCGACACCGAGGATCCACCAGGTTTGGATCAAGCCGTAAGCGATTGCAAAATTAAGAGCAGCCATCGTTACCATATTTGCGAAAACAAACTGATATGCCTTTTGTGCGTAAAGTCCTGCATTTAACACGGGTATCAGACACGAGAATATCATACCCGTGCTGAGCCAAAAGAGAAGTTGTCCTATTAGTTTAATTGATGCGTCGTCAAGTTCACCTCGCCCATACAACAACCAACTGATTTTGTTGTGAAATATCAGCATGAACAAGGTTACTGGAAATCCAATAATTACTGCGGTACGGGCGTTTCGCCCGATAGTTCGCCCTAATTCCTGTTTATCGTCTGCCGCGTTGTGCGTCGCCATATCGGGCAGACCTGTTGTGGCAATACTAATACCGATGAGTGTTTGTAACGCCGAGAAAATCTGGAAGGCACACTTATAGAGTGTAATGGCTCCTTGTCCAAGTTGAGAGACGAGATATATTTCAACCAACAAACGGTTCACGACCTGTCGAACTGCGAAACCGAGTGTCGGTAAGGTAACGGTATTTTTCAAGGAGCGCAGTGTATCAAGAGAGATACCGGTATACTCATACCGGTGTCCAGTCCGATACGCCCCGATGCCTAACCACCCAAAATATGCGAAGAAACCTGCTGTGTAGGCAATTGCCACCCAGTTTTCAAGATTTTGTGCGTTCCATAGCAACAGGAACACAATTGCTGCGACACCCGCAGGTAGTGCGTTTCGGAGAGCAACCGTTTTAAAATGCTGCCGACTGTTCAGGAACGCCCCAAGTACCGTGCTACCGCATCCAAATATAATCAGTGGCGCGAATAATCGTAACAGTACTGTCCCGCTTTGGACATTAGCGGTAGACTTGCGTAACAATCCACCGACTATCCATGGTGCAAGCAGTTCAATTAAAACAAAAATCCCAAAACCAACACTGATAAAAAAAAAGAGAAGACTATTGGTGAAGCGTCGGTATTGTGTGTGCGTCATCTCTTGTCCGCGTGTTACAAAGAG
This sequence comes from Candidatus Poribacteria bacterium, assembly GCA_022819945.1. Lineage (GTDB taxonomy): Bacteria > Poribacteria > WGA-4E > WGA-4E > WGA-3G > WGA-3G. The sequence continues at coordinate 48,399 of JAJEGI010000178.1, read as the reverse complement.
CGGTACCAGACTAAATTTAGCACCTTCTCGGACGATTGTATCAACAACAAGGACAATTGTTAATGCGGTAATGAGTTCATCAGCCGTAGCGGTGAAACCGAACCGTTTCGGAATCAGTAGGACACGTACCAAAAGCCCCAAAGCCATTCCAGCACAAGTAATCACCATTACCCAAAAGGTTTTATGCCGTAGGAGTTTTTTGACCATGGCGGTTTTTGAGTTCCGGCTGGACAAACTTATTTCCAACCTTCTGGCAGATTTTTGCGGATCTCAATGTCATCAAACAATTTGGAAGTCCTTGCGCCAACGGACTTCGCCCAGACCGCCATTCTACCTAAGCCTTCTGGCAGTGTAACCCGTGAGGTTTTTCCGAAGACCTTGTGGAATTTCTCGTGTGAGCAATAGGCGTGCTTTACTTCTTCTCTTTCCCGAAGATACTTCACCGGTACTTCTTTTCTCATCGCAGTCATAACTAAATCTGCTAACTCGTTCACAGAGACGTGTTTATCCGAGCCGACGTTAAAAATCTCACAAGACGCTTCGGGTATATCCACGGCGCGAGCGATATGTGGTGCGACATCGGCGATATGTGTGAACGCCCGCGTCTGTTCACCATCTCCAAAGATGACTAACGGTTCACCTTGCATAATTTTATTCATGAAAATGCCGACGACGTTTCGATACTTATCGCCGATATTCTGAAGTTCGCCGTAGACGTTGTGGGGTCGAAAGATGGTATAGTCCAAATCGAAGAGTCGTTTGGCAGCGACGAGTTCCTGTTCAACGGCGTATTTAGCGATGCCGTATGAATCCTCCGGCATCGGCGTGAGTGCTTCATGCATCGGCAGTTGGTTTGCGCCGTAAACAGCAATAGAAGAAGTGAATATAAACCGTTTAACATCATAGTTGACTGCGGCATTAATGAGGTTCACACTTCCGATGAGGTTATTCTGATAGTTAAATCGTTTGATGAAGTGGCTAAGTCCCTCCGCTGCATAAGCTGCGAGGTGATAGATATAGTCGAACTGGTACTGTTCACAGAGCTGGTTTATCAGTGAAACATCAAGGATGCTTCCTTCAACAAAGGTAGCGGCAGGATTAAGATTCTCTCGGAAACCGCCGCTCAAGTCGTCAAATGCGACAACCTCCGTGTTATCACTGCGAAGAAGTTCATTCACTACGTGCGCGCCCATAAAGCCCGCGCCGCCAGTAACCAATGAGTTTTTTTTCATATTCCTGCCTTTTTACTTTACTACGACGAGTCGTTTCGTCTGTTTGAATCTCGGAGTCGTCAACTCACAGATATAGACTCCGCTCGCTACCTGTTCGCCGAATTCGTTCTTGCCATCCCAATGTGCTGCCTGACCACGATTAAGATAATACCCCGACACTTGATGTCCAGAGAAAAGCGTCCGCACAATTTTCCCCGATGTGTCGTAAATGCGTATGGTAATTTCAGCATCCTCTGCGAGTTGGTACGGAATCCAGGTCTCTGGATTAAAAGGGTTCGGGTAGTTGGCATAAAGTTTGGTCGCCAAGGGACTATTAACAGGCATCAACAGTTGTTTTAGAAAGCGTTTTACCAATGCTTTTTGTGTAGCATCCCCTGGGATTTCTTCAATTTTTTGGTAAAAAGAATGGAGGTAGGTGATAGCAGCATCTGACAACGAGGTGATACTATTCATTGGTTCAGTTTGATATTTCTGCATCGGTGCTGCAGCAACGCTCTGATTTTCTTCAATAGCCTTGACAATTAAAATCAGATCCTCAAGGTTTACCTGTCCATCTTTATTGGTATCCGCTCGTGGGTTTGTAGGTGGTTTTTCTCCGAAGTGTACTACAACAATAAGGAAGTCAATTATATCCACTTGTCCATCCGCGTTAACGTCGCCGGGAATCAATGTTTGAACACCTTCCTCAACGACATGCAACACTTGGTTCACCGGTACATCCGTCAACTTTTGAATTATGCCACTTGGCCAGTGAATAGTCAATTCGCTGACTTTTTCATTCTGAGCGAGTCCAAAATGAATCCGTTTCTGGTCTTGCTGTGCCCAATGAATACCCCCACTGTTTTCCCGGAGTTGAGTTTTCCCATCAGGCGTAGTTGCGAAAAGCCTTGCGCCGATTCCATCGCGATTAGAAAGGGTACCTTCCAAATCAATCTGTAACCAATTATTGCCGCCCCCGATATTTCGGTAAAGTTGATCAGGTCCTTCGCTAAGCGGGTGGGGCCCTTTGCCGTTGGTGACAAAAAGGTCAAGATATCCATCGCTATCATAGTCCCCCACTGTCACACTTTGCCCTTGCCCTTGCATGCTACCATTTGCGCCGCCTGCATCCACGTGTTGGGTAAAAGCACCATCACCGCGATTTTCATAGAGGTGATTAGGAATGTTTCCGGTAGCAATTGAACGCACAAGATATAGATCAATATCCATGTCGTTATCAAAGTCGCCTGCTGCAACACAACGTCCGTTTTCAAAAGTATTAAAAATCCGCAAGCCATTGGCATTCTGGAGGCGATCTCCCTGGTTCAACAGCAACTGAGACGCAGGCTGCTGGCGGAAATCCGCAATTGAAAAGTTGATATTTTCTATTTCTGATATAGGTTGTGTCGCTTCTACCTCTGTTATTGCAGCGGGAAGTTTATAGCTGAGCGTCCATCTTTTTGTATCCGGTTGATAACCCACATGAATCGCATACTTGGGGGGCGTGGTATGAGGCTTCAGCCCTATGACTCTCGGATCATCTGGAGAGAGCGTGACTTCAAAAGTCGCGGATCGGAGATTTGGTGTTACACCTTGAAACTTACCACTCTCAAATGCTGTTACTTTGCGTCCTTCAGCCCCAATGATAACCAAGGGTGACCGCGGTCCCCATTCTGAGTAAATTTTAAAATGGACATCGCCCTCTGTTTTGAAACTAACGCCTTTCTCGGTGGGGTTGTTTCGTATGTGCATCTTTAAATTCCACGGGTCTATCTGGTTTACATTAGATGTGTAGACCGTACGGGCAAGAAAGAAATCGAGGCGAAGATCTCCGTTGAAATCTGCGACTGCGATATCTTGTACAAAGTTGCTCCGTGGAATACTGAACGTCCCCATTGCGTTGATAAAGAAACCCTCAGATATATCATATATTGCGCGTGGATATGCCTGACTACCAATAACAAGTTTCATACTCCCATCCGCGGTTAGATCAGTATATTGTGCGATTCTGGCACCTGTTAATATGAGTCCTGCAGCAGTGGTGATATTCTCAAAGCCGCCTATTGTCTGTTCAAACATTGCGGATGTAACTGGTGCTCCGGTCTTATCCGTCCCTATATCTCCGAGGAGTAGGAGATCAAGCCTACCATCTTGGTTTGAATCAAACCAGAATGGGATTCTACCGCGCAAATATGGATAATTCACTCCGAATTCAACGGCACGCTCTATCAACAGCCCATTCTCATTTACATAGAAATGATTGTGGTGATTTATATTTACGTTGCAACAACCCCCTGAAGCACCTGATACTGTGATCATATCCTGATCACCGTCGTTGTCAAAATCCGCCCATGCCACCCCATGTGTATCTGCAGTGGGATTTGCATCCCATACCTCATCAATAATGTTAGTAAAAGTGCCGTCGCCGTTATTTCGATAGAAACTTGGTTTGTGTCGGTGATTATTAGCCCACAAATCAAGGTAGCCATCGCCATCAAAATCGACCCAAGCATTTCCCCAACTTTCACCGATTCGGTTGATCCCCGCCTGCTGTGATACTTCTTCAAATTGGATGTCACTTGATGCTGTGAGCAGTAGCGAAAAAATGAACAATAATGTTATTAGAATTCGCACTTTTCCTCCTATAAGGGATTGGCTCTATATGATTTTGCATTACTTTTGAATGAGCATTTTACCAGTAGCAGTGAAATCACCAGCAGTGAGTGTATAAAAATAAACTCCACTTGCCACAGATTCATTAAGGTCATTTCGACCATCCCAATATGCCGCGCGGGACTTGTTGTAATATATACCTATAGGCAATTGCCCTAATTCCAATGTTTTTACAAGTTTCCCATCTGCAGAATGAATTGAAATGCTAACCTCAGAGGGTTTTGCTAACTGATACGGTATCCAAGTCTCCGGGTTAAACGGATTCGGATAATTTGCGAGTAGTGCTGTTTCCTTCGGAGGTGCTTCCATAAGGGTAAGCGTTGCCAAGATCTGTTCCAAGACCGCAATACCTTTTTGTGTGCGCGGGTCGTGTGCATTAAGCTGATTCGCAAGCGCAATCCACTTGGAAAGGTTCGCTGCAGTGAGGTTGGATGCCTCAATTGAATTTTTTTTCAGCGTAGGGGCAGCTACAGCATTATCTATTTCCGCCGCTGCAAAGATGAGATCCTTTATATCAACAACTCCATCGTCATTTACATCCGGATAAATTTCAAAGCGAGAGAGCGCATCAAAATCGGGATTGTGATAGTGGACAGCAATTAAAAGGATATCCACTATATTTACAATGCCATCTCGGTTCACATCTGCTGCCTTGATGGGCGGATCTGTTTGGTCGCTGTTATTAAATGCCTCCAAGTTTCCGATCAATCCAGCGATAGGGGAGAAATCCAATATACGGTTTTCACTAAGATCTAACACTGTCAGTTTCATCATATCTTTGAGTGGTGACACATCAGAGATATGGTTATCGTGAAGATCCAACACTGTGAGTTCCGTCATATTCTTCAGCGGCGATATGTCCGATATCTCGTTCCCGTCAAGATCTAAGATTGTGAGTTCTGTCATATCTTGCAGTGGCGATATGTCTGATATTTCATTGTCGTTAAGATCTAACTCTGTTAGACTTACCATATTTTTAAGTGCGGATACGTCTAATATTTGATTGTCGCCAAGATCTAACAATTTCAACTGTGTCAAATTTTTAAGTGCAGATACATCAGTTAATTTGTTGTCATCAATATCCAGCCATGTGAGTTTTGTCAAATCTTTGAGTGGCGACACATCAGATATCAGGTTGTGGTCAAGATCCAGTGTTGTGAGTCTTGTCAAATTTTTGAGTGGCGACACATCAGATATCAGGTTGTCATCAAGCTGCAGCCCGAATAGTCTTGTCATACCTTCAAGTGCGGAGATATCAGATATCTGGTTGCCGTCAATCTGCAGCCCTATCAGTTTTGTCAAATTTTTGAGTGGTGACACATCAGATATCAGGTTGTCATCAATATCCAGTTGCCTCAGTGCTGTCAATGCAGCGAGTGGCGATATATCGGATATCTGGTTATCGGAAGCATCGAGAAGTGTTAAGTTTACCATGTCCTTGATTGGCGATATATCAGATATCCAGTTGTGGTCACAATCGAAGTATGTCAGTCCTGTCAATGCTTTGATTGGCGACAAGTCAAATATTCGGTTAGTTTCAATATCCAACCCTACCAAATTTGTCAAATTACTGAGTGGCGCTATATCAAATACACGGTTGTGTTCAAGAGATAAGTATGTAAGGTTTGTGAGCCCCCCGAGTGGGGCAACATTGCGTACCCTGTTCCCCCATAGAGAGAGGTGTGTGAGATTTGTCAAAGTCCTGAGCGCGGAAATATTGGCTATTTTAAAGTTTTGGTGAAGATCTAACACTATTAGTTTGGTCAATGCTTTGAGTGGGGATACATCCGATATCTGATTATGAGCGAGATGGAGTTCTTCCAAGTTGACAGCAAATTCGAGCCCGGTTAGATCTTGAATATCGGTACCGAATCTATCATCGGGGCATCTCACTGGTACCGGCAACCATATTGGTATTTCCTCCCGTTTCAAAAAGTGACATCTGCTGGCTTGAAGCACCTCCAAACTTTCCATATCAGCCTGAGTAATGTCCGCACCGGTCTCTTTATCGAGTGCCAACTCAAGGGCGGCGCGAAGATTGGGATCCGGAATATGTACAACTTGTGCAAGTGCTATTTGGTGGGGTGTTAAAAAGAGCGCGCATGCCATGAGAGTTAGGACGACGATATGGGCAATTCCGGAGGGCCGGCTTAAAATCGGTGTGCGCGTTGATACGGTACATGTGAAAACTTCCAAGAAATTTATACTCCTCATCAGCGATCTTAGGAAATCAATTTTATGTTTGAGAAAAACTGGGAAAAGTAGAAGCATAGAACAAAGGTATCTATTTGTTATCTGCCAATTTCCCAGTATTTTATTTCTCAAATATAGCGACTTGCTCCAGAAGATAAACCTTAATATTTGGATTTCCGTGAAGCAACTTAGGTGATTACTTGGGTTCTAATTCGCCATGTTTGGTGCGCCGGGTGTCGCCTGTACAATTTGGAAATCACCAATCCCATCTGGCAAGCGTCCAAATGCAACGTCCGTCTCTTGTTCTCCAAAAGTAATGCTATCGAGCACTTCATTGGCGTTCGCATCGGTATCCACAAGCATGACGGTTTCACCGCTTTTTGACAGTTTGAAATTAGCGTGCAACCCTTCAGTAGCATCCTCGTCATCATGATCTTCATCTAACCACACAATTAAATATCCGTTTGCAGGAATTTCGGTATTTTCGGGAAATGCCCACTTGGTAGGATTATCTTCTTTGTCGGAAAGATACAGCCCCGTAAGCATTACCGGGCTATCGGTGCGGTTGTACAACTCAAGCCAGTCGTCATAGTCTCCCTGAGGGTCAACGTGGACATTGTCGTTGTCTGCCATCAGTTCGTTAATAACAACAGCGGGTCCTGTCACAGATGTATCGTCCATATCCGTCATATCCATCATGTCATCGGTTTCGACCATATCACTGGGTTCCGTCGTATCTGCATCTGGCATGATCGGTCCCATCATGTCTTGTGCTCGGTTACAAGATACAAAAGCAATACAACTCATCAAAACAGCAATCAGAAATATCTGAAGTTTTAGCATAGTTAATGTTCCTTTACTTTAACTTGGAAATTAAAAAGTTAACGAAGAGTTCAATATCAGTTTTTAGTCCTTAAAGCGACAAGTCTGATCACTTTACGATATACTCTTCAGCATACAACTTTATTGAAAAATTATACCATATTTGGTCTCAATTTTCAAAAAATTCCCTGTTTATGCGGGATTTTAAGAGTGTCAGGTAAACGATTCACGGAACTGAGGTAGAGAAACAGGGTTTAACAAAATCTGATTTAGGAGATAGTCTTTACAAAAATTGTTGATAGACCTTCATAATCTTTTCATAGTGAATGTCGGCATTAAATTCTGTTTCTACTTTGTGGCGGCCTGCGCGTCCCATCTCTACTGCTTCGGCTTTATGTTCAAACATCCATAGCAAACGTTCCCGTAGTATGTTTTGGTCACCTGCTGGAAAGAGGAAACCGTCAACGCCATCTTCAATGAGTTCGGGGATCCCGCCGATATCGGCACCGATCGCCGGTTTGCCGTAGGCGTAAGACTCTAAAATAGACATCGGACAGTTTTCATACAATTCGGATGGTAGGACCATACAAATGCTGTTCTGAATGAGTTCACGGAGTTCATCACCCTGTTTGAAACCGAGCAGTTGAATATGTTGACATCCATTCTGTTCAAGGATACGCTGGACTTCAGGTGCCGCTTCACCGTCTCCGACGATATAGAGCGGTACGTGCTTAAGTGGCAGTGCTGCTTCTATCAATGTAAAAATTCCTTTTGCCCGATACAACCGTCCGAAATAGAGGATATAGTCTCCTACATCGAGATTCGGTGTAATCTCGGAGACATCAACAAAGTTATGCACTGTTGATATTTTATTTTCCGGGATACCATACTGTATCATCTTTTGTCGGTTGAAGTGGCATACCGAAATAAAGTGATCAAACTTGTCATGTGAACCGAGTATCCGAGAGACATAAGATTCGGTGACGTTCAGAGCAGTGCGTGTGAATGAACCTCTATTGCATCGCTTCGGGAGGGCGCGCCAAAAGTGTTTACCTTCACAGGCTTCACAAATTTTTTCGTTTGAGATATGGCTATGAATTGGACAGGTTAACTTAAAATCGTGTAGCGTCTGGATGAGAGGGATGCCCGCGTCTTTGAGCACGCCTAAAATTGAAGCAGTGAGTTTACCGTAGTAAATGTGGAAATGTGCGAGGTCAATTTCTGTATCATTTAGCAACCGTCGAATTGATTTAACGGCATCGCGTGAATATAAGAAGTTAAACAGATCCCCTATTCGGGGTTGTTCAAAATCTGCGCCGCGTGGGAAATAGTGTTCCCATTCAGACGGCTCGTTGTCAGGGTTTGTCGCTGCAAACGGGATGACTCGGTGTCCGTGCTTTTGCAGCAACTCAGTAAGTACAAAAAAGTAGCGGTCGGAACCGCCGCGGACATAATAGTTTTGTGAGACTTTCAGAATAGTGTGCATTCTGCTATGGTTGGTGATGTTGCTTAGTTTCGAGTCAGACTGGGTATACTTACACTGGATGTAGCGATTTAAATTCTCCGCTCTCAATTTAGGTTCCGGCAAACTGAGAAAATACGTCCCGTACTGTTTTAAAACCAGGGAGCATATACTCAGAACGCGCTTGTAGTTCGAGGGGTGGATGGTTCTCGCCCAAAACATCTGCAGCGGTTGTCTCAGTATAAAATCCGCCATCGGTTAACTTTGCGAGTTCTTTCACTTCAACAGCTTTGCCTGTTCCAACATCATAGGTGCCGACGATATTTGAATCTTCAACATAGCGGACGGCACGTACAATATCTTCTACGTGGATATAGTCGCGGCGGAATGGATAGAACACATATCGAAGCGTCCGCCTCATGAGTTTTTCAGGGACAGAATGGTTTTCAGGCGGTCGATTCTCCTCAGCACCGTAGACATTGTAGAGCCTCAAAATACAATACTGTTCATTGTTTGCTCGGATGTAGTCTTCAGCAACTCGCTTGGACCATCCGTAGTAGGATTTCGGAGCGATTGCGGCGCAAGAGGAAATAAAAATGAGAAAGGTGTTTTCCTGACGTGCTACATCTGCAATTTGCTTTGTTGCTTCATAATTCCATTTAAAGATGTCAGGGTCTTGATAGAACGCGTCAGCGATTGCGCCGCAATGAATAATTGTTGTTGTCTGCTCTATTGAATTGCGTATTTCGGCGAATAACGCTTTCCAACGGTGAAAACATTGATTTTCATCAAGGGTTTTTGCTGATGGGTACGCTTGATGCAAGTGGGTGCCGATATAACCTCTGTTGCCTGTTAGGAAAACCATCTAAATCACCCCCTTAGAAAAAAGATATAGGTTTGCATAAAACAGCGATGCGGGTGTTACGAAGTTCCAGCAACCGTGGGAAAACCCGCCTTCAAGATGCCAATATTGTAACACATCCATCACAAAATGTCAAGCCACAGATTACCTCGGATGCCCTATAGCAGGTTGACATTGAATAAAGAATTTACCCACTTATTAAGTCGTTGCGGAATTGTTGTGAGTTGGGCGCGGAAAAGTGAGAGTCCGGCATCATCGGCGATTGGAATAGTCTTCAGTTGATATGGTGCAGTTTTGAGCGTATTCCAGCCTATAACCGTTGTGCGTGCCGATCGGAACCCACCTGCCTCCACGATCTCAATTTCGCGTTCGGTATAATCACCGTTCGGATAACTGAAATGGGGGCATTCAATCTCCAAAAGTTTCTCTAAATCTGCTTTGCTCCCAAAAATTTCTTGCCTACATTCCGCTTCCGTGCAGTAAGGCAGAATCGGATGGAACTGGGTATGGGGTTGAAAGTCAACATCGGCTATTATCTCTTTCATCTCTTCGATATTCAGTGCCTGCCTGTCAGGATATACCTTTTCAGGTTCAAAGTCAGCCGTCTGTTTCAGGCGTGCCAACCGTTCCGCATTCGGCAGCCGCTTCAGTTTTTCTTTTTCTGCTTTAGACTGCCCCTCTATTTTGAACCAAAAATGCCGATGCGTGTTGATAATCTGCGTGCAGACAAAGAGTGTCGGACGAATACGGTACTGCTTGAAAATGGGTAAGAGTTCGATATTACCGGCGTGGCCGTCGTCAATTGTAATTACAACGCTCTTTGCGGGTATCTGTGAGAAGTCCTTCTGATGGATAGCAGCAACTAAAGTATCCAGTGAGATGATTGTATAGTGACGTGAAAGATAAGCGATATGTTTCGCGAAGACCGTCGGTTTCGTATCGTGATACGTGAGGATAGCGACCCGGTTCCGGCAGAGGAATTCCCGGATAAGAATGTGTATGCCTGATAAACAGATGAGGGTTGCCGTCACATTCCTAAGAAAATTACGCATCTATTAGATTTTCCGGTAGAACATAGAATTCAACAGTGTTAACCTGCTTTAAAATCGCATGCGACACGCCTCACTATCTCGGCAATTCGGTGAGGAGTGTCAGATATGGAAACCCGGCATCACCAATTCGGGCATCCGCAAAGGGTTCGTAATGGACAGTACCTATCTGCTTGGCAATCAAGCCCGGATCACCACCATCTATAATAGCATTCATGATCTCGATAGCATCCGAAGTTCCCCACCAGTTGTTCGGTATCCTAAAGTCAAACTTTACATTCAAGCGGAGTGCGAAGACATTCGCATTCAGGTTGTTGTGTTCAATAATAGACTGGACATTTTCGCAGTGAATACCGGTTTCATTCTGAGCAACAGTGTTCTTCTCAATGCGAGGGAGTGTTTGCCGTCCGATCGTGCTAATCCCGATACCATTGTTGACGACATCGTTGTAGCGGACGCGTGCATCGCTACCGTCTAAAGCGATAGCGGTTTCATTGAACCGAAGCATGCACTCCTCTATAGTCGGTGAAGTTGTTTTGATATCCAAAGCGACTGTGGCATACTCTATAACTGCGCCTCGAATAAAGCTCTCCAAATCGTGCGTATGGTCGAAGAAGATCCCGTCCCAATCACTGGATGCAGGTCCGATATTGTCAGATGTAAGATGTACGAGTTGAGTTACTTGTGTTTGTGCTAAAGGTGTGCCAATCTTTAGGATACCTTGGACAGTGACAAGGGCATTTCGACCAAATTTAACGGTGGTACCGGGTGTAATGTTGAGGGTTATCTTCTGTGGAATTTCCAATGTGCCGTGGACAATGTATGTTTTTTCAGATTCCCAGGTTTCATCTGCTGTGAGTTGATAGTTTTCAAGTACAATCTCGGAGCCATCATCGGGTGAGACTGGATCAATGGTCTCTGACGATGTACAACCCGTGCCTATTGCTAAGCTAAGACCGAAAATTAAGAGGTAACATACTAATCGAATTTTCATTTTCGTATAGATTTTTCCAATAAAGTCTGTATTTCGCAAAGTTTGTTGCAATTTTCGGAGATTTTCATTAAAAAACTTAGATGTTTAATGAAAAGACTTCAGAGTCTTGGATCCACTGCCTCACTTTCGAGTGCCAAGATGCCGAAGACGCATTCATGGACATGAGAGAGCGGTTCACGCTGAACGAAACGCTCAAGTGCCTTAACACCCAATGCAAATTCTCGAAGTGCGAGAGAACGTTTGTGAGAGAGTCCACGGGTACGGAGCCGTTCTAAATTTTGAGGGAGTGTGTATTCAGGTCCATAGATGATCCGCAGGTATTCACGACCTCGGCACTTCACAGCGGGTTGTATCAATCCGCGTTTGCCTTGAACGACAAAATCCAAGGGTTTGATGACTACGCCTTCACTCCCTTGCGCGGTGCGTTCTTCCCATAGACGGATCGCTTCAGTTTGGCTTGTGTCATCAGTCAGATCAACGATCCCATAGGCAGTTGCGAACAATAAGTTATGTTCAGAATTTTGACAGAGTTTCCCAAGCGTTTCCATGTGCCACAGATGGTTTTTGTCGAAATATACGGTACCTTCTGTCGCAAGGAGATGAAACGGTGCCAGTTTCAGGTCTGCAACAGACTGAACCTGCCAGCAGTATTGCTGATAAGCCTTGACGTATCCAGTCACTGCTTCTGCGCGCTGACGATAGTCCTCCAATATAGACTGGACATCAATGCCGCGTTCGGCAGCGGTTTTTAGGGAAGCAACAGCTTCTGCCAAAGCGACACGCGCCGAGGTACCTACTGGTGCATATTGTTGTCGTAATAATTCCTGCGCCTTCACCGACCAAGGCATCAATTCGCAGTCGAAACAGATCCAATCTGTATTGAATATTTTCCAATAACCGGCTTTGTCCATTGCCGCTTTGATGTGTTTCAACAGTTCAGTTTCAATTGCGGTATCGTCGAAGAAACGTCTGCCGGTTCGTGTGTAGCAGATGCCGAGTGTATCGCCTGCGACATCAAATCGTCTTTTTGCGGTTTCTGGATCTCGACAAACGATAACGACAGCGCGTGATCCCATGTGTTTTTCTTCCCAGACGACACTGGATACACCGTGTTTGCGATAATAAGTGAACGCCTCCGTTGGATGTTCAAGCAAGCCCGGGTTGCTTGTCGTTTCGGTTGGAGACATTGTCGGTGGCAGGTATATAAGCCATTTTGGGTCTACAGCGAAACGGCTGATCACCTCCAGTGCGGGTATCGTATTCTCTTCACGGATTGTCACATTGTGATGTAACCGTGTGCGAATCACGCGTTTTCCGAGTACGTCATCAATATCAAGGATACTATCCGTCTGCTGCGTTTCGAGATCGGATCGTTTGTCAGGTTCACTGAGAAGCGGCTTTGCCGGTTGATAATACGTTTGGTGTGCGGGGACAGATACCAGTTCTTTTTCTGGGTACCGTAGTGCCGTGAGTTTGCCGCCGAAAACACATCCGGTATCAATGTTGATTGTTCGGTTGACCCATTGCGGTTCGGCGACGGGGGTGTGTCCGTAGACGACCGTTGCAGGACCGCGATACTCGTCAGCCCAATTGAGGCGAACCGGTAAGCCGAATTCATCGGTTTCGCCGGTGGTTTCGCCGTAGAGTGCAAATTCGCGCACGCGCCCGGATGCCCTGCCTTGTAATTCCGCTTTCATTCCAGCATGCGCAACGACCAATTTTCCATCATCAAGTACGTAGTGGCTCACCAAACCATCCAAGAATTCTGCGATTTGGGTTTTGAATTCTGTCGATTCTTTCTCTAATTGCGCCATCGATTCCGCGAGTCCATGTGTTCGTTTCACATTTTTGCCGCGGAGCGCGCGGACCAGTTTTACGTCATGGTTCCCCGGTACACAGATCGCTGCGTCAGTCTTTTGCATTTGCATGACCAATCGTAACACTTCGGTGACCTTTGGCCCCCGGTCAACGAAATCGCCGACGAAGACTGCTTTCCTGCCGTGTGACGGTTCAATAAGGGTGTTACCGTCTGGCTGCGTTGAGATGACATAACCGAGTGCTTTAAGGAGTTCAACAAGTTCATCAAAACAGCCGTGAATATCGCCAATGATGTCAAAGGGTCCGTGCTCGTCTGTACGGTTTGTCCATAAAGGTTGTCGTTCCACGTGGGCGGCATCAACGGCTTCTGGTGTGGACATCACATAGAGGAAGTTCCGAAAACCTTCGCGTTTGAGGTTGCGCAGTGAACGGCGGAGTTGCTGGTTCTGCTGGCGGACGACATGTGGTTTGAAATTTCGGTCAGGACGTGCCTCGTTTCTTTCCTGACAGAGTTTTGCTGGCATGTTAAACACAATGGCAGCGGTTAGGTAGTGGTATTCGCGCGCCAGTGCAATCAAAGGCTTCCGTGCTTCAACTTGGACGTTTGTTGCGTCAATGACCGTCAATTTTCCGGCAGCAAGCCGTTTTGCCGCGATGAAATGCAGCACCTCAAATGCGTCGTTTGTCGCAGCCTGGTCGGTTTCGTCGTCTGACACAAGTCCTCGACAGAAATCTGATGAAAGGATTTCGGTCGGTTTAAAATGCTTATGTGCAAAGGTGGATTTGCCGGAACCTGAAGGTCCAATAAGGAGTACAAGTGATGGATTAGGAATCCTAATAATCATCCGCTTTTCTCAACTTTCTCGGGTAAAGACTGCCATTTGTGTTGGGGGTCCGACGTTTTCATCCTCTGGTCCGATCGGGTGAAACACAACGGTGTAACCGAAGCGTTTGGTGATACGCGTTGCCCAAGACTGGAATTCGTCGCGTGTCCACTCGAAACGGTGGTCTTTATGTCGAAAGTTCCCAGCGTGTGGGTTCTCAAATTTGACGTTGTATTCTACATTCGGTGTTGTTAGGACAACTGTCTGAGGACAAGCGAACTCGAAAAGGACCCGTTCAAAAGCCGAAAGTCGTGACACATCTAAGTGTTCGATGACCTCTATAACCGCGGCTGCATCGTACCCAGTCAAGCGTTTATCGCGATAGCCGAGTGATCCTTGGAATAGATGAAGCCGTTCTTTCTGTTTCTCCGGTAACCGATCATAATTGAGGCGTTCTTGTGCGATCTTCAGTCCATGATGTGAAACGTCCATTCCGACGATCTCTTCAAACTGCTTTTCAGCCAACAATTTACGGAGCAGTTTTCCCTCACCGCATCCCAAATCGAGAACGCGTCTTGCTCCAGACTGTTTGAGGGTTTCAGTGACGGTAGTCAAACGGATCTCGTTCAGACCGATCCCTCCTTCAAGCTGCTCCTCTTCTTGTGCTTGAACCGTCTCGGCAGTTTCTTGAACATCTTCTTCGCGTAATTGGGCAAGTGCCTCACGGGTCAGCCGACGTTGATGTTTCAAGTAACGACGCACAATAGATTCTTGTTCTGGGTGTGCGGTGAGCCAATCCTTACCGTGCTTAGATAACTTTTCGATCTCTGCCTCGCCGACCCAGTAGTGCTTTTCGTCGTCAAGTACAGGCATCAAAATGTAAAGATGCGTGAGGAGTTCGCTCAAGCGACAGGTATTTTTGAGGGTTACGGTAAAATAACGACTCTGTCCCCAATCGGGAAATTGTGTGTCGAGCGTGTGCTGTTCTGCGTCTACTGTATAACCGAGTGGTTCAAAAAGTCGTCGCAACAATTTCTCCCCGCCGCGACATGGTAAGATAGATAACCTTGCCTCTAAAGGCATCTCGGTTTCTGTGAGTTGTGGACGGTCTTTGCATTTGCCTGATAATGCGCTGCTAAACACCCGCGCAATCGCGACACTCAAAAACGACGAGGCGACGTAGGGTCGATCACTGACGTATTGTGCGAGTGCGAAATTTTCCGCAAATTGTCCGTGAGGACGGCGGACAAGTCCGATGGAATCAATATCAAGAAGCAGTGCTGCCGTGCACTTCTCAGTACACGCCTCCGGGTAAAAGACGTGTGCTTGTCCAAAGGCGAGTGCAAAGGATTGCATTCGCGCAGGATGCTTATGCAACAGATAACCGAGGTCTGTTGCTGGAGAATATGTGGTTGATATTGTCAATAGCATAGCAAAGTACCAAGAAATATTTTGTGGTAAACTGGTAACATTTTCGGTGCTGCGTCTGTGATAACGACAAAATCCTAACTTATTTTTAGTGTAGTGTAATTATACTGCGTTTTCGTGCGGGTGTCAAGTCTTTTTTCGGAGGCATTTAAGCGAAATTTGTTTTAAACCCCAAAAAGCAGTATAATAGAACCAATCTTTCTTGTCCAACATGCTGCGCGAAAAGATACGATTAAAATCATCCTTGGAGAGTATTGTAAAAATGGCAGATTTTGATTCGCTTTCATACACACCGGTATATCCGGGACCGAATGATGATGTGCTTGAGGCACAAGCACGCGTTTGCACGGGACCGCATCAGACGCGTCCTTTAGGTGTGAATGCCTCGGATTTCCCGCAACCGGCACCTATTCTTGAGACACTTTTAAAATCTATAACGGGTGAACTACCGGCATCGGATGCAGCGTCAGCGGCACAGATGGGTGCGTTTTTCGTGGCGATGACGCTCCGCGCCTATTTCCCAAAAGAGACGCAGTGGAGTCCAGCAGAAAAAGCGGCGTTTCGTCAATACCGTTCAGCACTGACAGAACAACTTCCGCCGGAAATCCAATATCTTATGAACCCGGAACAAGGTTATATCCCTGCAAACGCGACAGAGGCAGTTGTCGTGAACGCGCTGGAAAAAATTTTACGGGCAAAACATTTAAGTTACGCCGAAACCCGTGAGATGTGTGAAGCAATCCTCAGCGATGATGTCAACCCTGCGTTCAAAGGCGCCGCACTTATCGGGCAACGGATGAATCGCGAAACATATCAGGAGGTACGCGGTTATCTCGACGCGTTTTTCGGACCGGAAGCGGTTCAACCGATTGATGTTGACGCGTTAACGCATTTTGGGCAACCTTACGACGGCGCGACGCGTTATTTTCGTCCGACCCTGTTTGTAGCGGCGGTACGTGCTGCGCTTGGTGAGGCATCACTCTTGCACAGTGTAGACGCAATGCCCCCGAAAAATGGCGTGACAGAGGAGACCCTCTTGAAAGCGTTGGGTGCGAACACACAACTATCGCTTGCTGAGACTGCTTCATTGATTACAAACGCATCGGTAGGGTTTGGTTATATTAGCCAGCGCGAGTATTGCCGCGCTGCTTACGATTTACGTGAATTGCGGGTGCATATCAAGAAACGTCCACCGTGGGCAGCGACGGAGAAAGCACAGCAGTTTTTTTCGGCGCGTGAAGCAAACTATATGGTGCTTGGTTACTACCATATCGGTTACGAGAAACCGCTTCTGCGATTGGCATGGGAGCGCGGGTTCGATGCCGCTGTTGCTGTCAAAGGTGAAGAAGGGACGAGCCATTACGCGCTCCGCCTTGGGAAACCCTCTACAAGCGACAGGATGGCGGTCAACTATTCGCAAGGCTTCCGTCGCGTGAATGGGACCCGTGAAGATTTTGCCATGGATATTAATCCAGCGGATTATGGGTTTGACTATGCGAGGAGTTCACGTCCAGGGCTTGTGAGTGCGGAAGCGTTTGCGGAGTTAGGTGTGGCGGCACTCTCCGGCGAAAAAGGACATATCTACGATCGGATCCTGCTGAACGCGGCGATGGTAGATTACCTATTGGGGATTTGTCCTGAACCTGCGGAAGCATTGGCGCGTGCGCGGTCGGTGATGGATGACGGGCGCGCGTTGGCACATTTGAAAGCCTATATCGCGGAGAGCCATTTAAATGTAGCCTGTTGAGCCGTCGGGACGGATGGGACAGGTGCGCTGCCAATGGATGTATTCATTGTCCGTGATTGCATCTTCGTTTACTTCTACGCCTAAACCCGGACGATCCCGTAATTCCAAGTAGCCGTCTTTCGGTAGATAAGGTTCGTCTACCCAAGCTCCCCACTCTGTTTCAGTAGGCAGGAGATACTCCAAGATTTTGAAATTTGGGGATGCGGCGGCGAAATGGACATTGACAGCTGTTGCGAGGGGTCCCATGGGGTTGTGCGGTGCAACGCTGACGTAATGTGCTTCGGCGATGGCGGCGATCTTACGCATCTCTAACAACCCGCCACAGACACAGACATCGGGTTGAATGATGTCGGCACCTTGTGCTGCGATGATGTCCAAAAACTCAAAGCGGGTGTAGAGGCATTCTCCCGTTGCGAGTGGTACTTGCATCTGAGAACGGAGGCGTGTCCATGCGGGGATGTGTTCTGGTCGGAGCGGCTCCTCATAGAAATACGGATCGTAAGGTGCGAGGGCATTTGCGAGTTGGAGTGCCCGAATCGGCTCGAAGATTTTGGCGTGTGGATCGAAAGCGAACTCCCAATCCGGTGGTGTGTTTTCTCGGATCTGCTCGAAATAGGTGGCGGCTGCATCGCAGACGCGTCCCCACCGATTCGCATCAGGATCGAGTTGGTAAGGACCGGTTTTGAAAGCGGTGAATCCCCACTCTTCATGGAGTTTATGTGCCTGATCCGCGGCTTCGATGCCATCCCTGCCACCGATACCACGGTAGATGCGGATGCGGTCACGTGCGTGTCCGCCGAGGAGCATGTAGACGGGTAAGCCTGCTGCCTTTCCGCTGATGTCCCAAAGCGCGTGATCAACAGCAGAAATAACAGCGAGTCCGGCACCACCGGGTGGGAAACGGAACTGCTGATGCAGCTTCATCATGATATATTCAATCCGTCTCGGATCGTCGCCTTGAATCATCTCAAAGATATAATCAGCGATCGGTTCGACAGAGAGATCGGGCCCCGTAGAATAGGCTTCACCCCATCCGTAGAGTCCCTCGTCTGTTTCAACTTTGATGAGACCGCGGGGTCGGTTGCCAAAGCGTGCCATAAAGGTTTTGATAGCAGTGATTTTCATGTGCTTAAAGTCCTACGACTCTTGTAGATTTTGCGTGAACGCCTCCAGGCTTTGTGTCCGAGGAACCGTGCGGAGCAATTCCTTAAGCCGTTCCAAATCCTCAATCGTTTCAAGCCTTGGCTTCAAGGCTTGCACCGCTTCGGGTTGAAACTGATCGCTCAGCAATGTCAAAATTGAGTTGATAGTGCCCATTTTTTGTCCACGTTCAAGACCGCGTTCAAGACCGCGTTCAAGACCGCGTCCAAGACCACGTTCTTCTGCTTCTTGAAGATGTGCTTGGAAAAAAGGAGATTCTTGCATAATGCCCTCCGGTAAACGTTCGTCGAAAAGTAGTATATCACAATGTGCCGAATCCTGCCAATTTTTTTTAACGTTCTGACAAAGGCATGGTATGAAACGGTGATGCGGGTAACCCTTCCTTGTTCATGAAATTGGGTTCAGCACTCTGATGCCACCCGAATCGGACTGCAACCGGATTTGCAACGGTTTCGCTGGAGACGACGATTGTGTTGCCATCAATTGTTGCGTTCGCTTCAACGAATTGCTGATCTTCACCGGCGATTTCAAACCATGTGAGCGGTTCGTCATCTCGCGAGGTTAAACCACCACCGACGTAATCAAACGTGAGTCGGATTGTGTTGCCTTCGACTGCCATGGATTTGTAGAGTGGACCGGAATATGTCACGTCATCTCTGCCGTATGTTTTGGCAAGTGCCCACAATGCCAGTCGTCTACCGACGTCCTGTTTATTTCGTGGATGTACATCTCTGGGGTCACCGATGTCGGTTGTTACAGCCATACCGGTATTAGGGAGTGCTAACGTTGCTGCTTGTGCTTCCCAGATTTGCGGCAGGAAAAACTGACCTCTGTCTTGATTACTGTAATTGAAGGGCGCGAGTTGCACGAAATAGAACGGGAAATCGCCTTGTCCCCAAACCTCGCGCCACCCGTTGATGAGTGCCTTCATCTTTTCGTGATAGATCATACCGTCCTGATGGTTGGATTCGCCTTGATACCAGAGTGCGCCGCGTATGGCGTAAGGAACGATCGGATGCACCATACCGTTGTAGAGAGCCGTCGGTCTCCCTTGATCGGTTAACGGATGCGTATTGTCCGGCATCGGTTTAAGGGGCGCGTCGGCTTCTAATGCTTTACGGGTTTCGGCTACCCACGCTTCTATCGCGTTTGTTTTCTCTGGGAGTTGCGAGCGATAGTTCGTCTGTATGTCTTCGACTTCCTCGCATATAGATGCAAGTGCGGGTACACCGGCAAAACCGACAAGCGGTGTCCACGGTTCAATGAGGGTCCCGCCCCACGAGGTATTGATTAGCCCGATCGGGACATCAAGATTTTTATAGAGTTTCCGCCCGAAATAGTAGGCGACAGCGGAGAAGTTCGGGATCGTCTCAGGTGTGGTTTCGTACCAATCCGCCTCAACATCTTGTTGAGGTAAGCCTGACGGTACTTTTGGGATATGGAACAGTCGGATTTTCGGATACATCGCCGCGGCGATCTCTGCCTCGCTATCATTTGAGATACTTACGGGCCATTCCATGTTCGACTGCCCGGAACAGACCCAGACTTCGCCGAAAAGGACGTTTGTTAGTTCGAGGGTGTTACCACCTGTGATTCGGAGTGTATAGGGGCCGCCAGCTGTCATCGCTGGGAGTTTAACTTGCCAATTGCCATCAGTGTTAGCGACCGCGGTTGTTGTAACTGGTTCGACCTCTTCGGCTTCAGCCGTGAGTGTTACGGTAACTTCTTCGCCTGGGGGTGCCCACCCCCAGATGGGCACCTGCATGTCGCGCTGCAGGACCATGTTGCTACCGAAGACGCGCGGTAGTGTAACACCAGAATACGCGATACTTCCGATGAAAAGTGATAGAAAACCGATGAGAAATAGCAGCGTTAGTTCCATATTTTTTTCCTTCAATTGGATAGTTGCGGATATAAGTCAAGTCATACGGATTTTACTATAATGGCTATCGGCTATTTTCCCATGAATCCGTGCGGAACGGTGATGCGGGTAATCCTTCCTTGTTCACGAAATTGGGTTCAGCACTTTGATGCCACCCGAATCGGACAGCGACTGGATTTGCGATGGTATCGCTGGAGACGACGATTGTGTTGCCATCAATTGTTGCGCTCGCTTCAACGAATTCCTGATCTTCACCGGCGATTTGGAACCATGTGAGCGGTTCGCCATCTCGCGACATCAAGCCGCTGCCGATCGCATCAAAGGTGAGTCGGATTGCGTTCTGCTCCACCGCCATTGATTTGTAAAGCGGGCCGGAGTGTGTCACATCATCTCTGCCGTATGTTTTGGCAAGTGCCCATAACGCCAATCTTCTGCCGACTTCCTGCTTGTTTCGGGGGTGGATGTCTCTGAGGTTCCCGATGTCTGTTGTCACAGCCATGCCGGTATTCGGGAGTGCCAACGTTGCTGCTTGTGCCTCCCAGATTTGGGGCAGGAAAAACGGACTTGCATTCCGTCCGCCGTAATTGAACGGTGCGAGTTGGACGAAATAGAACGGGAAATCGCCTTGTTTCCAGACTTCGCGCCACCCGTTGATGAGCGCCTTCATTTTCTCGTGGTAGAGCATTCCATCCCGGAGGTTGGATTCGCCTTGATACCAGAGTGCGCCGCGTATGCCGTAAGGGACGATCGGGTGCACCATGCCGTTGTAAAGTGCTGTCGGTCTCTGTTGATGCCTTAACGGATGCGTATTGTCCGGCATTGGCGTAAGCGGTGCATCCGTTTCTAATGCGTCGCGTGTTTCGGCTATCCACGCTTCAATTTCTTTCACCTTTTGCGGGAGTTGTGCGCGATAGTTCGCCTGTATGTCTTGGACTTCCTTAGATATAGTCGCAAGCGCAGGCACAGCATCAAGACCGACAGGGGGTGTCCACGGTTCAATGCGGGTGCCGCCCCATGAAGTGTTGATTAATCCGATCGGGACATCGAGATTCTTATAGAGTTTCCGTCCGAAATAGTAGGCGACAGCAGAAAAATTCGGGATCGTCTCAGGTGTGGTTTCGTACCAATTTGCGACTACATCTTGCTGCGGTAGTCCTGATGGGACTCTCGGTACGTAGAACAGTCGGATCTTCGGATACATTGCTGCGGCGATTTCTGCCTCGTTATCTTTCGAGGCGTTTACGGACCACTGCATGTTCGACTGCCCGGAACAGACCCAGACTTCACCGAAAAGGATGTTTGTCAATTCAAGGGTGTTACTGCCCTTGACTCGGAGTGTGTAGGGACCGCCAGCTGCCATAGCCGGGAGTTTGATCTGCCAATTGCCTTCCGCGTCGGCGACTACGGTCCTTGTGGAAAGTGGTTCGACACCTTCGGCTTCAGCGCTGAGCGTTATAGTGACTTCTTCGCCTGCGGATGCCCACCCCCAGATGGGAACTTGCATGTCGCGTTGTAGGACCATGTTGTTGCCGATGACATGCGGTAATGTGACCTCGGAATGCGCGAGGTTCTGTGCGAAAAATAGTAGGAAAACGGTAAAGAATAGAATGAATCGTTTCATATTTTGCTCCTTCCTTTGTATTGCCATCAGCAGTCGGCTTTCGGCAGTCAGAGAGTTTTCTATTTGAACCCGCACTTTCTGATTGCTGACAACTGATTACTGACTGCTGGTCAGTCGTTCGGCGAGGTAGCTGTTGCGGTCCATGACCTGATTGTTTCGGATACAGATGCCGAGTGCTTTTTTGGTGCCGATGATTACGACGCGTTCCTTTGCACGGGTGATACCGGTGTAAAGAAGATTCCGTTGTAACATGAGATAGTGTTGCGTGTGCAAGGGGATAACAACGGCAGGATACTCGCTGCCCTGCGCTTTGTGGATCGTCGTGGCGTACGCCAAGACGAGTTCCCCAAGGTCTGCCGTATCGTAAGCGACCTGTTTATCAGGGTACTGGATGTGGACTTTTTTGTCAATACGTTCAATCGCGATAACCCTTCCGATATCGCCGTTGAATACGTCATAATCGTAGTTGTTGCGGATCTGCATGACTTTATCGCCGACGCGAAAGCCGCCTGCGGTGACGGACTGGTTTCCGAAGCGCGGTGCTTGTCTGTTATTGGTGCGAGTTCCGAAGCGCGCTTTTTCTAAGGGGTGGGCTGCTGGAGCCGTATATTCAATGTTTAAGACTTCCTGAAGACGTTTGTTGAGGTTTTCAGTGCCGAGTGTCCCGCGTCGCATCGGACATAAGAGTTGGATGTCATCTATGGGATGGTAACCGTAGTGCTTCGGCAATCGGTTGGCGACGACAGAAGATATTAATTCGGTAATTTCCTCGGGATCTTCCTCCTCAATAAAGAAAAAGTTGCGGTCTGCGTCGCCAGTGAGTTCTGGAAAATCGCCTTTGTTGATGCGGTGTGCGTTCGTGACAATCATGCTCTCTTGTGCTTGACGGAATATCTCGGTCAGTTCAATGACAGGTATCTTTTGCGAATCAATGAGAGCTTTAAGGACATTGCCAGCACCGACAGAGGGCAGCTGATCAACATCACCAATCAGGATGACGGTGGTGCTTGGTCGGATTGCTTGCATTAATCGATTCATAAGGACGAGATCCACCATAGACATTTCGTCAACAATAATGACATCGGTGTCTAAAGGGTTCTGGCGATTGCGTTTAAAACTGTTGATTTGTGGCGAGAATTCGAGGAGTCGATGGATGGTTTTGGCTTCACCGCCGGTTGTTTCGCTAAGGCGTTTCGCAGCGCGTCCGGTGGGTGCTGTTAAGGTGATGTGTCTGCCTTGTGCTTCAAACAGCCGAATCATGCCGACTGTGGTTGTCGTTTTACCGGTGCCGGGTCCGCCTGTGAGAATCATGGCGCGTGTTGTCATCGCTGTCCGGATCGCTTCGCGTTGCTGCGGCGCGAAATGGATGCACATCTCGTTCTCTAATTGGGTAAGGGCTGCTGAGATGTTAGCGGATGAGATAGCGGTTGCAGGGTCCTCACTGGCAGCCAAGATTCTCAAAAATTGGTTTGCGACACCGAGTTCGGCGTAGTAAAAAGGTGCAAGGTAGATGGCAGAATGGTTATCAGTTGTCAGTTGTCGGTTGCCAGTTGGAAGAGGTTTTAGATCAACATCAGGCATCTCTTCTTCGTTGTTGGTGCCTGATGGCTGATGGCTAATGTCGTAGTTGTCCTGCGGTTCGCTTATGGCATTTTGTTCATCCGCACTTGGAAAATCTGCGAAGTTGGGATTGATGATTTCTTCTTTTTCCACGAGGGCATGGATACCTTGTTCAATTGCTTCTGGTTCCTGCTCCAGCATGGTTTGACACGCCTCAATCAGTTCGGGTCGGTGTTGAAAGACGTGTCCGTCATCTGCTTTTTGGCTGAGGACGTATTTGATTCCGGCTTGTACGCGTTGCGGTGCGTCTTTATCCATACCGAGTTTCTGGGCAATTGTGTCTGCGGTTACAAATCCGATGCCATAAATGTCGTCGGCAAGTTGATATGGGTTTTCTGTGACGATTGGGACTGCGTCGTTTCCGTAGGTTTTGTAGATTTTTGCGGCGTGCGCTGTGCTGACGTCATGCGATTGCAGGAAGAGCATAACGTTTTTAATCTCGCGTTGCGCTTCCCACGCCTCTTTGATGATCTCCACGCGTTTCCGCCCGATCCCTGGAACGCGTGCCAATTTGTCGGGTTCGTTCTCGATGACATCCATCGTGTCCATACCGAATTTACGGACGATGAGTGCCGCCATTTTCGGACCGATGCCTTTGATGAGGCCTGAACCGAGGTATTTTCTGAGTCCGACGACGTTGGCGGGTAAGATGGTTTCATACTTCTCAATTTGGAACTGTCTGCCGTATTTGGAATTGTCTACCCATTCGCCTCGGAGGAGGAGGCTTTCGCCGGGGTTAACAGATGCCAAATTGCCGACGACAGTGAGGAGTTCGGCATGGTCGCGCGCGGAGAGTCGCCCGACGGTATAGCCGGTGTCAGGGTTTTCATAGACGATACGTTCAAGTATACCCTGTAGCGTTTCCATTTTTTTAACTTGCCCTAACGGAAGATGTCGGGCTGCATTGACAATAGACGGCAACTTTCAAAAATCCGCCTTTCGCCTTCGGCTATAGGCTGCCGTCTCTCGCTAACTTTTTTCGACCATAAATAGAAGGAACTACTCAAATAGGTGCGCGACTGGACAGGTAAATCCAGGTACCACATCCTCACCGGTAAGTGTATCGTCGCGCGTCAGCATCTCAATGTCTTTTTCAGAGCGATAGACTGTTACTGTTTTGGAAACAGGTTCAAGTACCCAGACGAGGCGGGTCCCTGCATCTAAATACGCAAGTGCTTTTTCGGCGATACAAGACTGAACATCTGAGGGAGAAACGACCTCAATTGCCAGATCGGGCGGTATGGAAAATCCCTTTGTTTTGTCCCCAGTTAACCGGTCAGTTGAAACAAACGCGACATCCGGTTTTGCGGTCCGTTCGCCAATCTGAAATGTGGTTTCCGCGGTGTATAGGCGTCCGAGTTTATTCTCATACACATGCGCGTCCAAGTATCGAATGACATTGACACTAATTTCACCATGTTCTCTTGACGGCGGTGGTATTGGTACTAATTCTCCGTTAACGTATTCATATCCCTCTATATCCTGCTCCAGAAACTCCTCCAACGTCATTTTGACCTTTTCTGGTGGACGTATTCCTTGTTCAACTTCGTGGATTTCTTGTGGCTTCATGTTCTTCATCCCTCCGTATAAAAAGTCACCAGTGTACTAAAACCCAAACGGACCTCAAGAGGAAAGGTAAGCAATTCGTCTTTCTTTCACCCGCTGATCTTCGGTTGAAACCTACGCCATTTCAGTCATTAATTTCCGAAAAGCGTTGAGTTGCGGTGGAATGGTATGCGGTTTATCGGTTTTATCTTGGAGGGCTTCAACGGTTTTGAGTCCATTGCCGGTAATGGCAAGAACTATTGATTCATCTCGACCAATGTGCCCGTTGTCTATCAATTTTTTCGCAGCGGCGAGTGTAACCCCGCCAGCGGTTTCGGTGAAGATCCCTTCTGTAGCAGCGAGGAGTTTGATGGCTTCTACGATCTCACCATCGGTAGCGTGTTCGCCGACACCCCCGGAGTTTCGGACAGTATCAACAGCATAAATACCATCTGCGGGATTTCCGATTGCGAGGGATTTAGCGATAGTGTTGGGTCTGACGGGTTTCACAAAATCGCCGTTCTCTTTGTATGTGTTGACGATGGGGCCACAACCCTCCGCTTGGGCAACGTGGATTTTAGTATTCGGTTTGTCTATTAATCCCAAAGTGTGGAATTCTTTTATTGCCTTGCCAATCTTTGTGATGAGAGAACCCCCAGCGGCGGGTGCGACGATATGTGCGGGTGTCTCCCAACCGAGTTGCTCGATGAGTTCAAAGCAGAGGGTTTTTGAGCCTTCGGCATAGAAGGGACGGATATTGATGTTAACAAATGCCCACGGATAAACGCCACCGATTTCGCTGCAGAGTCGGTTAACATCGTCATAAGTGCCAGTGATGCCTACGACTGTGGGACCATAAACGAGAGAAGCGACGACTTTGCCGACTTCAAGGTCTGCGGGGATGAAGAGAAAGCAGTTCAGTTTGGCGATGGCGGCGTGTGCGGCAACGGCGTTGGCGAGATTACCCGTGGATGCACAGGAGACCGTGTCGAAGTCGAATTCCTTTGCTTTGCTTAAGGCGACGGCGACCACCCGATCTTTGAAGGAAAACGTCGGGTGGCAGACGGTGTCATCTTTGATATAGATCTGCTTGACCCCGAGTGCGTCTGCGAGATTTTTCGCTCGGACGAGTGGTGTGAATCCGGTATGCTCACCATCTGTAGGTTCACCATCTATCGGTAGGAGATCGGCGTAGCGCCATAAGTTCTCGGGTCCGTTTTCTATTGAACGTCTTGAGATAGATTTTTGTATTGCTTCATAGTTATAGTCTACTTCTAAGGGACCGAAACAGAATTCGCAAACGTGAAGGGGTTCTTTGGGATACTTGCTATCACATTCGCGGCACCTGAGTCCCAATACTTTTTCCATTGTTCTGTTCCTCTTTGATTTCTAACGATTGGTTTTTCGCGCCGATTTTTCTATTTTGACCCTCAATTCATGCCTGCCTCCACTATTTTCGGTGTCAAGTTGCTGGTCAAAAAATGTAAATCCTATAGAAAATCAGATTGTCAACTTAAGATTGAATTCGTTCTTACCGGATTGCAATGTGAGACGTATAAAGAGCGAGTGTTTCCCTATCCACCTAACATCGTCCGAGTTAGACTCCGTTAATTGCAAGCCTTCGTGATCCCCCCAGACAGTTATCCCGTAAGGCATCGCCTTTATTGATTCTATCGTGATAGTGATGCGTAGTTCTGTACGGTACCGAGTTGGTGAAAATGCTATCAGAGCAGGTCTGCTCGCGTCGGACTGTAATACGCGTTCACTGGTATAGTTTTTGATTTCAACGGGTTCCATAGCACCTTCAACGAAGGTAAATTCGCATGTTGCATCACAATAGCGCATCCTTAGCGTGGGTTCCGGACTCGCCGCTTCGTCTTGTGTTTCTGTACGCGTTGCTATAATAGCGATCGGTTCGGTCTTCTCACAATGGGTCATGTAATCGTCAACGATTTGAGAAAGCAGTAGCGGTTTTGTGTCTTCAACGCTAACGACGTGTGCGAAGTATGCATCTAACCGTTCGCGTCCTTCGGTTCCGAGATGTGCGACAGTAAGTGGATCAATATGCTCGACATAACTGAGCCAATGATTCCATGCTGTGTTTTCTACATAGATATCGTAATGCTGCTGCGCCGTTTTGTTCAAAAGTACGGCACGGAGGTTATCGGTATCTTCCGCGAGATGTGCAGCGGTATGGTATGGTATACCGACGACATCTTTGAATTGAGCCCCCAGCGTTTCCTCGGTGGTATCTCGTGTTACAATAGCATCAGCGGAGATTGAAGCCTCAAGCGGATAAAAACATCCGAAGCCGCCTCGGTCGGTTTCTGGTTCGGATGTATTAGCGTGGGTATCATCAGCATCTGTATTCTGTTGGTTCCAGTGATAGCCCCAAAGCCCTCGGAATCCTGTCTGTTGAAGTGCGCGGAGAAAGAGGTCGTTCTTGAACACTGCGCCTGCGATACTTGGCTCTGCCCAGGGTAATGCGCGTTTGATTTTTTCGCATTCCTTGGTTATATATTTTGGGAGTTTCTCGCGCATTGTGACGAGATGTACTGCCATGGCTTCTGTGCTATTGCCTGGATTTGCTTCGCGTTGCGCCTCCCAATTGGCTTCCCAGATCGGCTTAATATCAAGCAGTAACAGGGAGTCGTCGCCATTGTCTGTATGCCATGTTGTGAGTGACTTTGCGACGACAGGTGCGGATTTTGTGTCTATCGCCCATGTTATGGGTATACCGTGTTTATGCGCGATTTCCGCCAGTAGTCGCATACCGTCAAGTAACTGTGTTTTGTCCTCCCCTATTGCTGTGCTTACCAATCCGTAATTCAACATAAATGGTTCTCAGTTGCCAGTTGCCAGTTGTCAGTTATCAGTTATCAATGTTAGAAAGTTATGAAAGTTTCAAAGTGTTCTAAAGTGTGCGAAAGTTATGAAGTTATCAACTTTACAGATTTCTTAAGGGAAACCCCCAAGCAAAAACACTTTACGAGACTTTACTGGACTTTACGAACTTCTTTAACTGAAAACCACTAACCGATAACTGAAAACTATTCTAAAAAGACGGTAACGCCCATATCCGCGTATTTCTGGCGTGTGTTGGGGTTGCCGTTCCTGAAACAGACAGTGGTTGTCGTTCCTTCCAAGGCTCTGGCAACGTACTCGACACAAGCATCTACTGTCTGAAGCGCGTGATTCGGGTGTCCCTCCATGCTAAATGTCAGGTCCGCGGGACCGAAAGAGAGGCAATCAACGCCCGGTTTAGCGAGGTGTCGTGCGTGTGTGACAGCCTCTATGGATTCGATTTGCATCCAGAGAACGCCGTTGGAATTCCACCAGTCAGCGTACTCAAGGCGTTCTCTGCCTTCGGAATTCACACGAGCGGCACCGCCCCAACTGCGAATGCCCTGCTGGGGGTAGTAGAAAGCAGCGACAGCCTCGTTTACGGTCTCGTCAAGTTCGACCTGTGGCACCTCAATACCTGTGGGTCCTAAGTCGAGGTAGTTGCCGATGAGATAGGCGTTTCGGGTATGCTTAATCCGAAAGTTGACGGGAATCCCGAGTTCATTCGCCATATTACAGAAGGCGACGAGTCGATCTTCGTTGTATGGGGAGTGTTGGCTATCGACCGCGACAAAATCGTACCCCCCTTCTTCGACTCTGGTGACGAGTGCGTCGGCAGAAATTCCCATAGAGACGTTAGCACCGTAGACGTGTTCTCCGTTGTGAATCCGTTGTTTTAAATTGGCTGCTGACATTATGATCCTCGCTCCTGTTATGTGCAGTGGGCGCGTAATTTCAGTATTTTGAACCCCCTAAAGAATCAGAATCAACGGTATGAATGCCTTATGGGCATTCACCGGGTATGAATGCCGCATGGCATTCCCCGTATGGGCATTCACCGCCCCTTATCAAGGGGACTTTAAGAGAAAATCCGTAAGTTCTATAAAATATAAATAGCATCTCGCGATGCTATTCTGAAACCGAGGTATGCGTTGCGATCACGACTGAACCTCTATAATTATACCCTAAAAATTGTCTTCTGTCAACGGATTTGTGGATTGTTGGTTTGTAGAGGGTAATCAGTTATTAGGGGTTAATTGCGCATGGAAAATGGGTCTTATAGTAAAACCCGAAAATACGTGAACGCTTTAGCAAACACAAAACTCTCTCCTCGCTGGCGGGGTTTGTAACCCCGCCAATCTCAGGTGTATAATTAATTGTGAGTTTTACTATAAATGCATGGACAAGATTCAGAAATCGGAGATGGGATTGGTGTAAAATTTCATAGTTTTCATAGCAAAACGGGAATAGCGATAAGTTAGACAATGGTCGTGAATCCATGCTGTGACTGGGTTTTTGGGCGATTTGGTGAAATTCTCCTTGGAGGGTGCTATGAAATTTTGTTGTGATTTCGGATAATCAACGCCTTTCGGTGAAAAACCGGTATTTACGGTTCGCTGGGCAGATAGATAACGTCGGGTGGTACAACAATTTTTCTGGAATTATTTGATAACTGATAATAACGCACGGTTTGTATGTTTTCGTATGCTCATGACTGTCTATTGTTCTTTTTCTGTAACTGTAACATCCAATCCAGAGACATCTTCAATGAAACTTTCGGCTTCTTGCACGGTAATCTCGTTTCTGCTAAAGGCTTCTCTGGCAAGCGTTCCGGCATAATGTGCGACTTCTGCTTTATCTACAAGTTCTACCCAGTCTTGAAGCCATTCTCTCCGTCTCGTCACGACGGCTTCGCTGGGTTGTATCAGCTCTACACCGAGTTCAAAGGTTTTTGGAAGAACCTCCATCGGTTTCATCTCAAAAATTTGTTCGCGCAAGTCTGCGTCTATCCTACCCGTCTTGTTATACTCAGCCCTCAGAGACAAGACGCTGCTTGTTGTATCCCAGTGACCGAGAAACTCTGATACCGTTGGGTCATTTCCATGCAGCGCCCGAAGCATTTCTGCTAACTCAGCACGTGTTGCGCCTACGTTTATGGAGTCAAATACAGAAAACTCGTCAAAGAAAGCAAAGGCATCATCAAAAATGGTATCAATTTCTGCTTGAGAAAGGCTCACGACATCTTCCGTGCCGAGTTGTGTTGACTCGCTTTGCGTTGTGTCGCTGTGTCTCTGAATATCTGCAGCAGATGGATCAATTTCCGTTGTTTCGTCCTGACCTTGATCTGCTTGCCAAAGGTGGCTGTTCGGAGTCGTATCACCAATGGGTTCTGGCATCTTATCCACGATGGCTTCTGCATCGACCTGTTTTGATTGGGGTGTCGGTAACTGCTCTGCGAATTTTTGATTGCGGTGCTGGGTGTAAAAGAACAGTCCCGCACATAATAGGACTATGACGATGCCTATAATCGTTAATGTTCGGACTGAAATCATTTTGCGATCTCCTTTTCAATAGTTTATATTAAGTAAGATGTCCAAAATGACTTTAGTGTTCAAAAAAAATCAAATGTAATACACCCAGATGAAGATTAAGAATTTAATCGGGTAATTTTTACCGAATGAAATGTAAACATTTTTCGGAATTTTAGGAAAGTCGGAGGGAAAGTGTGAATTTTAATAATCGTGTGGTTTATCCGCTGAGGAGTTGCATCTGTCGGTTGTCGAAATGGCGTTCCGATTTCTGGGTGGGACGGATACGCCACGCATCTGGTAAGCGGACGAGGGTGTTGATGACATCGGGATTCTCGAAGTATGCGTCGTCGAGTTGCCAGAATTGGAGGCGTGGGTAGTTCTTCTGATTGTGCTCGAAGCTGCCCATATTCTCTGCTTGTTGGCGCATTCTCGCGCTAACGGGTTCAATCGTGATAAAGATGCCGACTTCTGCGTTGTGCTGATCCATGACGTGGCAGAAGGCGCGGACTTGGGTGATGGTGGGTTTGCCGGTTTTGACTTCGGCGAGGATACGCGCGTTTGTCTCTTTCATCTGTTGCGGATTCCAGAGTGTGACGTGTCCGACACCGTCGAGTCCACCGTCGCCGACATCTTTCGTGGGTCTCAGTCCGAGCCGTGTGACTGCCCAATTCGAGAAGTCGTGATATTTGCGTTTGTCGCCATCCTTTAAGAGTTTTCGGACTTCCTGCATATTCGTCGGATAGCCTTCGATTTGATAGTCTATTGAGGGTTCTAAGCCGTGCCGGTCTGCCAAGCGTTGCCGCATCGGATCGAGTGCGAGGATGGTGATGTCAATCCCCATCCATTGGCGTTTGAGGGCATGCGCCGCATCAATCGTCGTGCCGCAGCCGCAGAAGGGATCAAGGACGATGTCGCCTTCGTTGCTGGAGGCGGTTATCAGGCGTTCATAAAGTGCGAGGGGTTTTTGTGTTGGGTAACCAAAATGCTCCTTGGCTCTGCTTGTGAGCGGATTTATGTCTATCATGATATCTTGTACTCTTCTTCCTTTTGATGTTGACAAATACCGCTTGAATCTTGGAATACTGCCCTTCGGTGGCCAATAAATTAAATCGTTCGCGTCCAAGGCATCCAGTTTTTCGTGAACCGAGAGGGATTCATAATTCTCAGGCGGTTCAACACCTTCAGGCCATGCTTCTCTGCGTGGTGCTCGCCAATGATTGCCCGCAGCATTTGGATCCACACCTCGCCAAGGTTTTCCAGATTCGCCATGTCTAACTCCAGATGCATTCAGATCCCCTACTTGGTAGAAACCTCTTTTGTCCTTATAGCGATAAGCCTTCTTTACGTACTCCGGATCATGCTCCATATAGATAGGATTCCATACATTCTTGCTGCTTTTGCTGTAGAACAGGAGGGTGTCGTGGACTCTGCCGTACTGTTTGCCGTCGTTATGTGCTTTGGTGCGTTGCCAGATAATCTCGTTTCTGAAGTTGTCTACGCCGAAGATCGCGTCCATGATGCCTTTGAGATAATGGCTTGCGGTCGGGTCGCAGTGGAGGTAGATGCTGCCGGTGGGTGTGAGGATTCGGTGCATCTCGGCGAGCCGGGGTCCCATGAAGGCGAGGTATGCACGCATCGCGCCGCTGTTGCCGGAAACAGCGTTCTGTAGCACTAAATCGTAGCCTTTGAGGCAGTTATCGAGTGCTTTGTAGGTATCGCTAGTATAGGCGCGGTGTTCGATGTCGGCGCGAGTGTCTTGTGCGGCGGTGTCCCAGGTCCACGTATCGGTGAACGCTTTTTTCTGTGCGAGGGAATCGCCGATGAAGGCGTTGTAGTCGCGTCCGGAGTTGAAGGGTGGGTCGGTGCAGATGAGGTGGATGCGTGCGTCGTCGAGTTCGCGTAGGATTTCGAGGTTATCGCCGAAGTAGAGTTTGTTCATGGTGAGTCACTTTGAACTGGTGGTAAGTCCGCCTCACTAAAATCAAGCGTAAAAGTCCGAGAATATTCTTTGCCTTGTAAATCCTCATAAACAATATCAATATCAACCGGTGTTTGACTTAAATCAACGGACCCAGTTAACCGACTGACTTGATTACGCTCTATCTTCTGTCCTGGTGCAAGGAGAGCAATTCCTTTCTTGAGAAAACCGATCTGCTCAAGAGGGACACCTCCGTAAGGTGCAAAAGCCAGATTCCCTCCGAATTTAATCTTACGGGCAACTCCTGTACCTACATTTTCTATGCAAAGCGTAGCTACAATGGTCTCAAAAAGGCTTTGGTCTAACTCACTCTCACTAACAAGGCCGCTGATTACCTTCTCACGAAGTAGATAGACTATAACTTCAGGCTTGCTGGCAGTATCTACGAGTCTCCTTGTCAGGTAGGCGTACCAACCCGTGATGATTACCAGAACAAAAGTCGAAATTACAGTAAGGGCACCGCTGTTGTCATTCAACCACTCCATTATGAATCAAATCTCCATAACCACATGCTTTACTTCGCTCCGAATGATAGAATCTGTTTCTCGGTTAACGACGCGAAATTCAATTTTTATTTCTCCATTTTCATCGGCATAACGGAGGATGTTGGGATCGTTGACATTAACTTGCATGTATTCGTTGACATAACATTCGACAACAACAGGCTGATTTCTATCGTCTGGGTACGTTATCTTTACATTTTTATGGAATTGTTGTTCATTCATTTGTTATATCCTTCTCAGATCTGCCGCCTATGTGGAGGCTGAGACAAGTGGGAAACCTAACGAAGTGTTTAACTATCACAGAAATATAGTTCAGTGCATATTAGGTGAACGTGCTCGTCGTCAAGTTCGCGTAGGATTTCAAGGCTATCGCCGAAGTAGTTTTTAACAAGAATCCACTGAATCACGCTGATATGATAACACATACACCGACAGAAAGGCAAGCGAAAATTGACAGGATCGAAGTTTCAGGGTATGATGTGGCGGGTGCGAAGGAAAAATCGTGATGATGGAGATGGTATGAAACCTTATGAGTATCTTGAACATACGGCGGATATGGGGATGGTGGTTAGGGGCAGGAATCTGTCGGAACTACTAACACACGCGGCGCAAGGCCTCTTTGAGACGATTGCGGTTGTGGAGACGGTTGATGAGACAGTATCAATAGAGATTCATCTCACAGCTGAATCTGTGGAGGAGCTATTTGTGGCGTGGCTCGATGAACTTATCTTTCGGCATGAGACGGAGGAGATGTTTTTCAAACGCGCAGAAATTCAGCGGTGTAGCGAAACGGAGATGTCGGCGACGGTTTACGGCGAACCTTCAAATTTTGATAAACACGCGGTTTATACCGAGATTAAGAGTGTTACGTATCATCAGTTGCAGGTTGTGCAAAAGGATGATGGGAGTTGGTTTGCTCAGGTTATTTTTGATTTGTAATTGGTTGTCGGTTATCAGTTATCGGTTGTCAGATTTGCGACTTTCAACGTTTGTGTGTTGGATTTGGACGTTGCTGTTTGATATGCAGATAGGTGCGGACGCGGGTCATCCTACATGAATTTCAGAATTGGTGCTGAAGCAACCTTTGTTGATTGGTATGTTCCTAAATTATAGTATGTCTCTCACCTTATTGAGCCGGTACTCTGAATGGATTGTCATCCATATATGTCTCTAAACTATAGTATGTCTCTCCTGCTGCAAGGGCGTCGCGGATGTCCAAAAAGAGGTTGTATGCTTCCTCGAATTCAGCAAACTCGGCAATGACGCGTTTAGAACCATCCTGAGCTGTTAAGACGAGTTGACCTTTGCCAGGGTCCTCCCCTTCTACACTCAAATTTTTGTACTGATAGAAGTTTATGATTTC
Organism: Candidatus Poribacteria bacterium; assembly: GCA_022819945.1. GTDB lineage: Bacteria > Poribacteria > WGA-4E > WGA-4E > WGA-3G > WGA-3G. The sequence continues at coordinate 14,268 of JAJEGI010000178.1, read as the reverse complement.
TAAGTCATCCGTCACGATGTACATAATTGATTGTTCTCTTTTATAAGCATGTTCGCTCTTTATTTTACGGATTAGGGTAGATGAGGTGGACGCGTTTGTCGTCCAGCTCGCGTAGGATTTCGAGGTTATCGCCGAAGTAGCGTTTGTTCATTGAGGGTCACCTTGAGTTGGTAATAAATCTGGCTCGGTGAAATCAAGAGAAAAGGCATCAGAATATTTAGTACCCCGCGAGTCTTCATAATTAACCGGAATCGTAACTTGCAATTGACTTAAGTCCCCAAATGGATCTGCAACACTGGGTTGATTCTGTCTTCTCTCCTGTCCTGGTGCGAGGACATCGATTCCCTTTTTGAGGAAGCCAATGTTTTCGAGCGGTTCACCGCCATAAGGCGCGAAAGAAAGATTATCTCCAAACTCAATTTTACGAGCAACGCCCGAACCTACATTTTTTACACAAAGCGTTGTTTCATTGATTTGTAAATTATCGCGAATTAACGTTGGGGAGGCACGTAGATAAACTATAATTTCTGGTTTGTCGGAGGCTTCTACGAGCTGCCTTGTTAGACGAACGTACCGCCACGTGATAAATGCGAGCGCAGCAGTGCCAATTGCTACAACTGCACCCGTAATTACTGTTAACCATTCTATCATGAACTATACCTCTATTGGGCGGACTTAGCTATAACTTCAGCTGCTGTCTTCGCTAACCGGTCAAGTGCTACATTCGTTGCTTTGCTCCACCTCGTATCTCCAGTCTTTCGGTCAACAACGCGAAACTCAACTTTTATTTCTCCGTTTTCGTCGGCGTAATGCGTGATCTGTGGATCACCTACAAAAAGATTCATATACTCGCCGACATAGCACTCCACTATGAGAGGGTCAGTTCTATCGTTTGGATAGGTTATCTTTACATTTTTATGGAATGGTTGTTCGCGCACATTGAACCAGGTCCACTTCGTATCCCAATCCGGTTCACTATTTGTGACAACACTAGGCACGAAAAAACGCCTTCCTGTTTCTTTTTCTAAAGCTTTACAGATCTTCCCAGCGACCGAAAAATCGCGTTTGGCACTTAAATGATCCGGTTTAACTCTTATCTTTAGTGCATTGATGTGTTTAGAACCTGCCTCATCATATTCTAAGTAGTCATAACTTTTCAAGGCATGCTTAAGTGCGTGCACAATTGTCTGATCTTCCCAGAGTTGCATTATATCCCTCCTTAGTTTATGCTATCTATGCGGACAGTGATTAGTGTGAAAACCTCGCCTTTCTCTCATCTATCCTGCTTAGGACTTCAGGACTATCGCCGAAGTAGAGTTTGGTCATGATTAGTTGCTGGGCATCAGTTACCAGTAGTCGGTAAATTGGAAGTTCTAATCCATCGGGATCGCTGTCCACCACCGCATCCGTTCCGTCAGGTTCTCGAGTATACGTGCCGCCGCTACGTCCGGGGATGTCATTTTCTGAAACACCTCCACGTACGGTCTCGCTGCGTCCGACTCGTCCCACGGGGTTTCCAGCATGAATTCCATCGCTTCTTTCGGTGTCCGCTGGTGCATCAGGCTGTCGATCAAATTGTACAGGTCGCTGTGAAGGGTGTTCCTCGGCACATGGGGCAGCGGCGGTATCTGTCCCGTCGGCTGATACTCCGGTAGGTTCGCCAGCCCCCACTCCGCCAGCTGTAGCACGTACAGTGCTTCCGGGTACGCCACTATCTCGTTCTCCAGCAATTTGTTTAGCAGCTCTTTCGCTTTCTGATTCCATGGGTGATTGTTCAGAATATTAAGGTGATAATGTTCAAGCAAAGAAATAGCATATTCCACTGAACATTCAAAGAACTCTCGACGTGGACGACGATATTGAGCAAGTTGGCGGTGCATAGTCCGTTCAAGCTGCTTTGCTTGATCACAAGGGATCTCATAGACAACTTCAAATGGACTTGGAACACTGGTTGATTGTGAAAGTTTTTTCGCACGTTCACTAGCCGGACCACTTGTACGCCCAATCTTTATCAACCCTGGCATGTCTCTATTCACCATGATATAGACAGCAGCCATCATCTTACCTCTTTTTGAACATCATTGCAATGTATTTCATAGGACTGGGATATGGAAACCACTACATCTAACGCAAGTTGCCACCTTTTTATGCACATAGCACTCCGCTGGAGTGCAAGAAGTTGAATACACCATTTTCTATAGATATATCACCCCTCCGGGGTGGAGAAATCGGTTGAAATCCTCATTAAAACGTCCAAAATCTGTTAGTAGCAACTTGGGTTACATCTAATAGAATAAGATAACATAAATTGGATGTAAAATCAAGTGAAATACCAAAGTTTTAACAGAAGAAATCGGGGTTGGAAACCCTTCCCATAGGTATGATTTGGCGAGGTTAGAAACCGATCCTACCGAGTCTGAGGTTACGGAGAACCCACGGAGCGTGCCTACTACTTTGCACTCCTACTGGATTAAAGGAAAATCGCAGGTTCGTTGTTTCTATGGGTAGAACTGATACATGGTGGTGTTTAGGAGGACGTTTAGGAGGCTCCAGGTGCTGCCCATGAGGTAATCGCCGAGGACTAATCCTAAGAAAAAGGGGATCACGCGCCGGTAACTTTGGATGCCGCCGTGCCGGAGGATGAGCCATTTTAATGTTAAAGCGATGAGCAACGGAATCCAGAGGTCGGACATCTCTTGGTTGCTCGCCATGACGTAACCGAGCGGATGTAAGGGTAACCAGAAGAATTTGACCCGCAGATATGTCAGTACCATCATGACAGAGAAGCCGATACCCATGAATATTACGCCGATCCAGTCTGTACCGAGTGGATAGGATATCCAGTTTGTCAATCGTTGGAAGTATTGTCTACCGTAGCCGAGTGCCCAGGGTCCGAAGTATCCGGAATCGGCACCGAACTGGTAATAGAGATGGAGTTGTACCCAGAAGGCGACGCACACCCCGAAAATGGTGGCGATGATGATTGTCAGGAGCATCCGACGTTGGTTAATATTGGCGAGTTCAGCGATTTTAAATGCCTCTAATTGGTGCGGCATTTGTTGTGGACGGTAATCGCGGTTGAAGAAGCAGACGGAGAGTGCTGTCAAGTTCTGTGCACCGAGACGATGTGTCCCTAAGACGGTGCTTAATATGTATCGCGGTGCCTGCCAGTGGTAGGCGTGGACGAAGATACCGGACTCCGCCCGGATCCGCGTCGTTACCAGGGGTGTTATGAGGAACAAGATCGCGAAAGTAATCGCGAGCCAAGGTGCCATGCCTGCTTTGTAGAGGAGAAACGCGAACACCAGAATGCCGATGCCAAAACCCCAGACAGCCACGCGATACGGCATCGGTTCGTCGCTCTGGTCGATTGGTGGTTCCCGTCCGCGGGAAGGCATGGCACTTTGTAGAACGGCTTTGAAATGTCGTTTGCCGGTCCAACCGAAGAAGAAACAGAGTCCCACAAAAGCACCGATTGTCTGTTCGTTAAGGTAAGGGAAGCGCGGAATAGCATTCCATCCGACGGCTTGTGCTAAAGCGACTTCATTTCGATAGAGGAAATAGAAGAAGGTTGTCGAAAAGAGGACATCCAAGGGCATGAGGAACATAATTCCGATAGCGAACGGGTAAAAGGCGGTGATGATAGTGCCGTAGTAACTGAACGGGGGTTCGTGGAATCTGAAGAAGCGGCGTGTCACAGGGATATGCGGAAGGACGGGATAGAGATGGCTTAACCCGTTGAATAGGCTGATGCCCGCGGCGATTCCGAAGCCGATCCACATCCGTTTGTTTCGGAAGAAACCGGATTTCGGATCCGTCATCATAAGTGGGAGTTGAATAATCGGGAAGGTGAGGCGTTCACGCTGTGCCCACTGCCGACGGAGGATCGTGTTGAGGCAGAGAAAGATGAACGCTATGGTCATAAACAGCAACAACCATGCCCCTATTACCGGTAGCCAGACTTGTAGATGCAGCGGCCGGTATAGGCTTGACTCGCCTTGGTAATAGCCTCGGAGTGCGTCTCTATCTGAAACCGTAAGCCATTGGGGGAGATGGTGCCAAAATAGGGTGCGCCATTCGTTTTCTTCTGTTGCGAACCAGAAACTGTGTCCAAGTACAGAGAGGATCGCTTGTAAGACATCGCATCCAGCGAGCGTTGTGGCGAAGCTGAGGGTCACGTAGAGCAGTAAGAGTTCACCCTGTCCGAGGGCGACATTACTGTTTAGGAGACGGATGACGGCGTTGATTAGCATCACTGCTATGAGGATGAAGATGACATTGGAGAGTGGGACGACCCATGTCGGAAAGGTATAACGCACGATTTCCATCTGGATGAGGAAATAGCAGTTAACCAGTGCGGTAATAGCGAAGATGCATAGGACACGCCATGTGAGGGCGCGTTGTTGTGGGGGAGAAGTCAACGTTGTTCTGCCTTTTTATTTTACTCGGGGTTGCGAAAACATACAGGGGTTTGTCACAAGGTCTTAACGTCCTCTGGACTTGCCCCGACAGATAAGGATACATGCCCCCATTCTTCATCTGAAAGCTGCTTTGTCAACTCCGCCCAGATTAGATTATGCCTTTCACGCGCGAGTTTTCCATCAAATTTCCGGCTAACAATAACAACGTGAACAAGATCTTCGAAACCGTCGGAGACATCAACAAGGTCAGTTGCTTCACTGAAGTATCCCGATTTAAGCGAATCGTAAATTTTTTGTTTTAATGTTTTTGATGCCATTTGTAATTCCTCTGTTAGATATTATTGTTTATCCAATGCATAACTTGCTCAACAGCATCCATAAAAAAAGAAGGCTTCATCGCGAGTTGTTCGCTTTGAGACATAACGCCATTTTGGCGCCCAGCGGTTAACTACATTGAACAAAGACAACATATCCTGATTTTGCTGTAGACGGTGATAACTTGGTGTGAGTTTAAATAATGTCTCTAACTGATGCGTAAAGATTGTACCGCCTATAGGAAGGGCAGAACGATTCTGAAGGACACCCTCAAGTTCTCACAAATTTTGACAATCATAGACCTGCATCAATTTCGTTTTCAAGAGACATTCCACGGCGTAACCAGCAATGTACATTGAACCGCGCCACCGAGAAGCCCTAAAAGGACCCTTGCATCTTCCAAGCGTTGGCGACTCGCCCTGGCTTGTTCCCTTATACCATCATGCAAATCATGATTCATCCACCAAACCTCATTAGGAAGTATACCACATTTTTCAACTCTGTTTCAAGCGAAGTATGAAACTCCACAGAGCCATTCAGTTATCGGTTGTCAGTAGGCGGGGGTTGTTAGAGGAACACTCCAGCAACACACCCCGCCAACGGAGAATGAAGGAAACCATGCCCACTGTTTCTTGGTGCAGTAGAATTTCTACCATTGCCCATGCACAGGGGTTTCGCGTGCTTTCTCGAAGAGGTCTGCCCATTCGTCAGAACCGTCGTCGAAGGTTAATTCCAGCCGGGCACCCTCTACTTGTGCTTCGCCGTTACCGGCATTAAAATAACTCAAACCGTCGCCCGCCATGTGGATACAGCTGCCATCAGGATAGACAGCGGTCTTGATGATGCGTGGCGGAGGATGGATCGTGTAGCCGTCAGCGTCTAATTCCGCATCAGGCACGCGGCAGCGTTCGACTGCCTCTTCGTCAACTTCAACGCCTAACCCTGGGGCATCTGAAATCTTGTGGCATCCATCTGCGACTTGCACCGGTTGTGTCAGTAGATGCTCGCTATAGAGATTAATACAGGTAATTGCGGGCCATGTTGCGTGGGTGAGTACACTGCCGAGATGTCCTGCCCAAGTTGTTGTCAAACCGTTTCCGACGATTTGGAGCCAAAACGGCATATCCGCTGCCGCGCTGAGTTGTCCTTCACGCATCACCTGGGACTTGCCGCCACCGATGACAAATCCAGTGCATACATCTTCACGGATACAGGTCGTATAGGGTGGCGACCCGAAATGCATAGCGATCTGACAGCCGACGGTTTCTCGGATCTGTTTGTTACCTTCAACATCGCCTTGTGGAATGGGTGTCTCGAACATTGCGACGTTTGGGTGCGTGGCGAGTTTTTGGAGGATAGGGATAGCGGTTTCCGCATCGCGCCAAGAGCCGTTCGGATCGAGGTCGAGTTTGAAATCGGCTGGTACGACTTCTGCGACAGTTTCGACCTGTGCGCGGATATCCCACCATGGGCGCGGCTTGTTTTTGAAGCTGGTATAGCCGTTTTCCACGGCATCCGCGGCTTCCGCTGCCCAGTTTTCTGGAGAGGAATCAATAGACCACCACGAAATAGGGACAGCGTCTCGACATTGGTTGCTGAGGAGTCGGTAGACGGGTACTTCCAGAATCTTGCCGACGACATCAAAGAGAGCCATCTGTAAACCGGCACCGAGTGAATCGTCGTTCATCAATTCGGCGGGACTTTGTCCGATGACACGTTCAACACTTGCGTCGCTGACACGGGAATAGGTATAGTGAATGACCGTCTCGCCCCAACCGACGTGTCCGGTATCGGTTGTGACTTTGCACAACTCAAGGAGTGACCAGTTGTAAACGGTTGAGACGCTTTGGGTGGTAATCTGTTGTTGACGCGGGGTGAAAGGGACATCTACAATTACACGTTCAACGTTGGTGACTTTCATAGAGGGACTCCTTAGGTAATAACGAAGGTGTGAGGCACGGGGACCTCGTATTATATTGGTTGCGTATAATGGTTCAGAAAGGTTTTGTGTACCTCATTATACCACAAGGCGTCCTTTTTGTACTATAGAATCCTCTATTCTGGCAGCAGCATTCAATTTTAGTAATGCGGCGGGGATACAATCCCCGCCTGCGAGGAGGACACTCGCCTTCTGCAGAATACGGAATTACCGAATTAATAAATCGGGACTTACGCAATTTTGACTGCAGCCTGTTCTCTTAGATGAGATTTCTGGGAAAACATAGCGTTCTGGTGGCACGATGCACTTCGCATCTGGGCGAGTACGCCGCAAAACTGGGAAGTTTGTGCTACAAAAGAGCAGTATGCGTAAGTCCTATAAATTAATCTTCATCAAACCGTACCCAGCGGGCCTGGGGTGAAAATCTGATTGAAAATGGGCAATTGAATGGCTCTGCTATTCTTCCATTAAATCCCCGTGTTATTAGTAAGTGGTTTTGATTTCGCCCCAGATAGTAGTGAGTTTGTCTTTGACATGAACATCAAATCCTGCGGCACTTGTGACGAGGATACTGTCGATTCTTCCGTTCCCCCAACTCTCGTGCCAGACTCCGACGGAGCCTGCACTCTTATTAGCAGCTTTGTCGGATTCGAGGACAGGATCACCGAGGGAATCAGAACTCGCGAAGAGGTTTTTAACGTCTGCGAGTTCCATATACCAGATTTTGACGTTGTTGCCTTTGACTTCAACACGTCCAAAATAGGGAACAGAGTTGTCTTGGGTGAGACCTGCCCCTAAGCCGTGGTCTACACCGAGTATTTCTTTGCCGCCGTTCTCACACCCGCATTGGTCGAGGCACTGTCCGGAGGGACAACATCCATCTGCGAGATCACCCAGGATAACTTTGGATGTCTCGTTATAGCCGAAGACGGCGAGATAGCCTTTATCGTCGCCTTTTCTTCGGAACTGGACTCCGAAACTATCATCATCACCGAAGGAAAAGACGACCTGGATAATACCGTCGGTGAAATTGTCTACACCTGGGAGGGGTGTGTTGCCGGAGATGCCGCAGCCTTCAGCGGTTTGCGCCATCGCGCCTTTACCGCCGATGTTACCGCCGTTAAAATCCGCGTCAGCCCAAATAGTGCCTGCGTTTTCGGGTTTGTAGTTTTTGACGTTGTTCACCGCAGCGTTGGGTTTTGCGTCCTTGGAGCCCGCCTCAAAGTCGGCGTAAAACACAATGTTCGCGGTAGCGTGGAAGGCAAAAAGTAAGCTCAAAATCAAGATAAGCAAAACAAGACGTGTTTTCATGAGATGTCTCCTCTGTATTGAAATGTATTGAAGGAATTGCGTTGCTGTGTATTGGTAAACGGCAACAGCGTAGCAAGGCTTTAAAGGGTGATTAAGCCCTGAAAAGGACCTCGCCTGAAACTAAAACGGGATGGGGTGAGGCAAGTGCCTCACCCTATAAAGACAGATAATGCAGTGTCGGGAGACCGAGGTTTGGGAACCTCACTCGGCACTGCGAAGTGATTTGATGGTATTAGTCTATATAGGATAGAGACTAATAACTGCTTTTAAGCTCGCCCCACGTGGTAGAGAGCTTCGCCTGTGGGTCAACTGCTACGGTGCCACCTGGACCGGTAACGAGGACGCTACCGACTCTTCCGTTGCCCCAGCTTTCGTGCCAGACACCGACGGTGCCGGGTCCGAGGTCATCTGCCCCGTCATAAGTAGCGACTGGCTCCCCGAGTTCTGCGGAATCTGCAAAGAGATCGGGGACATCAGCGTAAGGCATATACCAAACTTCAATGAGGCTTCCGGTGACTTGAACACGTCCGAAATAGGCGACAGAGTTGTCCTGGGTGAGCCCGGCACCTAAGCCGTGATCGACACCGACGAGTTCATTACCGCCGTTTTCGCATGAACATTGGTCGAGACATTGACCGGAGGGACAGCATCCATCTGCAAGGCTTCCGATGATGACTTGCGGTGTTTCGTTATAGCCAAAAGCGACGAGGTATCCTCTATCATCACCGACGCGACGGAATTGGAAGCCGACACCGTCATCATCTTGCCAAGAGAAAACACCTTGGATGATGCCGTCGGAGAAGTTATCGACACCGGGAAGTGGTGTATTGCCGGAGATACCGCACCCCTCTTGGGTTTGATGCAATGCCCCTTCGCCGCCGGGGAATTCTGTCGCTTCTGCCCAAACGGTTCCTTCGTTTTCCGATACCCAATTTGCTGGGTCGTTGACGCTTGCATCTGGGACGGCGTCAGAGGAATTGGTTTCAAAATCCGCGAAAAAAATTATCTGTGCGCTCGCGTGACCAATCAGCATGACTGAAAAAAGCGCGATAAGCACCAGAAGGTGGGTTCTTTTCATTTTCTGCTCCTTTATTGATTGATTTTGCGCAAAATTTAAAGCCGAAGCCCTTCTTAATATATACTTAACAACGTGAGCTCGAGAAAAGGTTACACTTTACGGCATTCGGACGCGAAAATGTAGCCGTTACCCCATTCAAAATGTTTAAATCGAACTGACGTTACTTACACGTGGCATGTTAAACCGATTTTATCGCAGTAACTTGAGTAACCTATGTAAAGTCGCTATGGCTTGCGAAGGGCGGACTTTTATAGATAGGTCGGTTTATGGCAAAACCGTTGTCTAAAACATAGCAAAAAAGCAAATTTTTGTCAAGAAGTAAAAAGTACCCAGCCAGAGCCATTTAATTTTAAGAAATTATTGGGTTTCACGTCTTTTTCTCAAGGATCCGGTTCGGTTAGGAATGCACGTCGCATTTGGGCGTGTACGCCGCAAAACCGAACCTACCGGGCCCGGGGGTGACAATTCGATGAAAAAAATGGACAATTGAATGTCTCTGGTTTGGTTTTAGATTTCCAAAAAACATTTGACATGCCTAAACTGCTATGTTAAACTCTTAAAAAATTAAAGAATCCAAACGAAAAGGATATATCATGAAACAGATCTTTGAACGCACAAATAGTGTGGTGTTGGCGATTCTTGCCATTTTTATTTTTGTAGTGAACGCCACTGCCGAACACGACTGGACAGAACAGATTGCCGCCTACAAACCGATGGTAGTGAATGTCGAAACCTCCTCGGAGGTCGTCTTTGAAACAGAAGTGAAAGGCACAAATTTTGCCACCGGTTTTGTTGTGGACGCGGAACGTGGTATTATCGCTACAAACCGCCATGTCACAGGTAGCAGCCCCTCCTACGTCAAAATTAATTTCCACGACGGTAGTTTCACGGAAGCACAGATTCTTTACTACGATCCTACGCACGACTTTGGGTTTTATCAGATTGATCCTGCCGAAGTTGAGTTTGAACTTCAAGCCGTTGAACTTGGCGAATGGGATGCCCTCGCTCTCGGCGATGAACTCCTGCTCATCGGGAATAACGAGAAAGAGGAATATACGATTAAATTTGGAAGGATTACGAACCTGAATGTTAACAAGGGTGATCGGCATTCGAGTTACATCCACACCACGTTTGACCGGACAGGCGGCTCAAGCGGAAGTCCTGTCTGGAACACTGCGGGGCAAGTGATCGCGATTCACGCACGCGGTACGGATACCTCCAGTTTTGAACTGCCGATCGATTACCTCTACGATGCCCTTGAATTGATTCGGAACAGTATCCCGATCCAACGTGGAGAGATCGGTGTGGATCTGGAACTCGTCTCTATCGGCGAAGCCATCAAACACTTTAATTTTCCAGCGGCGTTGCGAAAAGAGATCGGTCCCTCCAAAGCCGGGACACCCAAGGTCATCCAAATCGAATCCATTGTACCGAGAACAACGGGTGAGGCGGATCTTCGCGCCTCCGATATTATCTATCGCATCAATAACGAGATCATCAAGGACGATCTTTATACCTTCGATGCTGTCCTGAATCAGAACGTTGGGAAAAGCGTCAATTTGGACATCTATCGGAACGGGGAGAATCTGAGCATTGATGTCCCTGTAGAGGATTTGGAGGCGAAAAAGGTGACTCGCTTCGTCAGATTTGGTGGCGCGATTTTACACGATATTACCCCACAACTCCGCCGTATCCTCTTCCTTGAAGCCGACGGGGTCTATTTACCGCACGCCGAACGGGGCAGTAGTTTCTCGCGTGTTGGTGTGCAAGAACGAAATGGCAATTCTAAGATAGTCATCCTTGATATAAACGGAAAGCAGATCCGCAATCTCGATGATTTCATTGAGGCATGCAAATCGGTTACAGATGGACAGCACACCTACGTTGTTGTTCGAGATTTCAATCTATTTGACAGTTCGCCAACACCGAAGAGTTTAACGGTCAACCTCAAATTCGGTCCACTCCAACAATTTGAATGGAATCAAGCGGAATTAGACTGGAAAGAGGTGAGTAGTGAGTAGTTTTCAGTCGTCAGTTATCAGTTAAGAGAGGCGTTCGTTAAATCCAAATCTCTTTTAACTGAAAACTGATAACCGATAACCGACGACTTTTCTACTGAAAGCTGATGGCTAACGCAATGAAATCCGATGCCGAAGGCTTCTCAAAAATGTGAGCGTAGTTGATATGTACGCTTTTCCAGATGCCTCCTATCCCTGCTGTAAATGCACCGTTTGAAAAACCGGCTCGGATAGGGACAATGGAAAACCGATCCCACTCAACACCGATGTACAACTCTGGTGTTGCACCATCAATAGAGAGCGCGACATCTACCGAGAATTTATAATCAGTGTATCGGTAAGCGGTGCCGAGCGTGAGCCATTGAATGCCATAACCTTCAAGGTTCTGCGCGAGGCACCCGAATTTGAGGTTCGGGCGCGGTTTGAAAAGCAATCCGAGGTCGTAGTTGGTCTGATATCCGAAAAATTGATAGACATCTGAGGGGTGTCTTCGCTTAAACTTAAGACTCAATCCTGCAGCGAGGTACGGACCGAATTGGCGGGCGATGCTATAGTAGTTGAAATCGGGAACGCCGCTGTCAACACCGATAGCGATTTTGTTACCCCAAAATAGGCTATAACCGCGGTAGCTGTAGCCGACCCCTTTCGGGTCGAACCCGTAATCTTCTCGGTTGTAAAATTTATTGACACCAAAGAGTTTCACACCTTGCCACTGGATGAGTCCGGCGGGGTTCCAGAAACCGGCAGTGGCATCGTCAGCGACAGCGGTGAAGGCATTCCCCATCCCTAATGCTCGTGCACCGACATAGAGCGGGCGCGCCGATTCAAATGGGAATTCTGTTTGTGCGTATACGGGTGTTACCAACCACAGAAGACATAGGAAAGTGTAGGTAGTTTTCATTGCCGTAATTTAGCATGAAACGCCGAACATAGCAAGGGAATGGTTGTCAGTCTTCAGTTATTAGAGGGAATAGTTGTCAGTGAGACAGTAACCAGTTAAGAGGTTTCTTTGACTGTTAACTGTTAACTGAAAGGATTTTTTGAAAAAAATCCGTACTGACAACTGACAACTAATAAACATGCAAAACACGCCATCTGGCACGCTTTACCTCGTTAGCACACCGATCGGGAATTTAGAGGACATCACCTTGCGCGCCCTCCGCATCCTCAAAGAAGTAGACCTCATCGCAGCTGAAGATACACGTCAGACGCGCCGCCTGCTAACGCACTACAACATTCAAACGCCGCTCACAAGTTACTTTGAAGGCAACCAGCAAGCGAAAGCGGACAAACTGATTGAACGCATAAAGACAGGTGAAACGATTGCCCTCGTCTCGGATGCTGGTACACCTATCATTTCAGATCCGGGGTATCCACTGCTGCGTGGATGCATCGCCGCGGAAATCCCCATCGTTCCAATTCCTGGAACATCAGCAGTCATCACAGCAGCGTCCGTTTCTGGGCTACCTTTGCATAATTTTGTCTTTGAAGGTTTCCTGTCTCCAAAATCCGGGAAAAGGAAGCGTCGATTAAGTGTACTCGCTGACGAAGAGAGAACGTTAATCTTTTTTGAATCCCCGCACCGGCTTTGTCGTTTCCTTGAAGATGTCCGTGAAGTGATGGGTGAACGCGAAATCGTCATCACACGCGAGTTGACGAAAAAATTTGAAGAGATATTCCGGGGGCATGTCACCGGAGCCTTGGAAAGATTCCAAGATGTTGAGCCACGCGGGGAATTCACGATCCTTATTGCTGGCAGAAGGAGCAAAAATGACAGTTGATGGAATCAGGCAAATAGCGGTTATCGGGGCAGGCCTGATGGGACACGGTATCGCACAAGAGTTCGCTTATGCGGGCTACCGCGTCCTTATGCACGATGTTACCGACCAACACCTCGAAACCGCACGTACCGAGATTGAGAAAAACCTCAATGTACTCGCTGAAAATGCCGTTATAGAAAAAGGAAATATCGCGCCGACGTTACGGCGAATTCAAACCGCTACCGAATTATCCGCAGTCGCCGAGAACGCTGATTTTATTGTCGAAGCCGTCACCGAGAATTTGGCATTAAAACAAGGGATATTTGAAGAATTAGATGCAATCTGTCCACCGCACACAATTTTAGCGAGCAATACGACCGCATTGATGCCAAGCCAGATCGGTGTGAATGCACAACGTAAGGATCAGATACTTAATACCCACTATTTTAATCCGCCCTACCTGATCCCGTTGGTTGAACTCATTCGTAGCCCTGATACCTCCGATGAAACGGTCGCGGTAACGTATGATCTCTTGACGGCTATCGGAAAAACGCCTGCGGTTATTGACAAAGAGGCACTCGGTTTCGTTGGACCGAGGTTGCAAGCCGCCCTGATTCGGGAAGCGTTCGCTATCGTAGAACAAGGCATCGCCAGTGCAGAAACCGTCGATCTCGTCGTGCGGAACAGTTTCGGACGCAGACTCAGCGTCGCGGGTCCTTTTGAGGTTTTTGAACTCGCAGGGTGGGATCTTGTGCTTGCCGCCTTTGAAGACCTCTATAAAGACCTTAACAGTTCAGCGAACATCAATCCGCTTCTCCGAGAGATGGTTGATTCCGGTAAACTCGGCGTAAAATCTCAGGAAGGCTTTTACAGTTGGACAGATGACAAGATACAAGAACTTCGAGATCGGATGAATCGCGCATTGATACAGCAAGCCAAAAATGGATAAAGTAGTAGGCAGACTCCGTTCTATCGTGAAAGAAAAACGTTTTTTGCTTTTTTTGCCTGTGATTTTGGTTGGGCTGATTGTTCTGGGAGTCTATCATAGACAGATTTGGGAGTATCTCCTTGAACTCACTGCTGCTTTTCAGAGTATGGAAACGGTGCGAGAATACATCGCCGGTTATGGAGTGCTCGCGCCGGTTATATCGGCAGTTCTCATGATCTTTCAGAGCGTAATTGCGCCGCTGCCAGCGTTTCTGATTACCTTTGCGAACGGCACACTTTTTGGATTCTGGTGGGGATCGCTCCTGTCTTGGAGCAGTTCAATGGTCGGTGCGGGGTTCTGCTTCTATATTGCTCGCTACCTCGGTATTCAACGGATTACACGGCTGATTAGCCAACCGGCAGTGGACAAAACAAACGATTTCGTTGAAAAGTATGGCACTTACGCCATCCTCATTGCTCGCTTGATTCCGTTTATCTC
>JAJEGI010000052.1 GCA_022819945.1 Candidatus Poribacteria bacterium | reverse complement strand
AGAGATGTCGGTTTCTGATGAAGTTCTGCTGAAAAAGCGCGTCATTATTGAATCGGTGATCAAGGAACTCAAAACGCAGACAGTGCTTGAACACTCTCGTCATAGAAGTTTCGTCAACTTCCAAGTCAATGTTGTTTCTGCTTTGATTGCGTATCAGCTTTTGGAGACCAAGCCCTCGGTGAATCTCTCTGAACTTCAGGGAAGCAGCGACTTACCCGTGATTTTCTAACAGATAAACTTTTTTCAAACTCACGTTAGTTTTACATATTCATCACTTTATATATATGGATAGGTCTTCCTCTGTAGGAGCGAGCTGTGCTCGCGATCTTGCGAAAAACGTTGACACCTATAAATGAAAACCAAAGTCAAAACCGAAAACTAAATCGTCCTGTGTATTGTAGTAGGCACACACCGCGTGCCGTAACCTATGTAAAACAAGGAGGTAAACAATGGATTTTGAAATCGCAACAGAAATTCTCAAATCAGGAGTCGGAACAGAAATTTTCAAACAGGTTTGTGCGTTAACTGGAGATGGATATGAAAAGTTAGAGGCAAAAATCGCCAACGCCTGTCACAAGTACGATAAAAACTACCGTGAACGTCATGGACAGGTCAAAGTCTTTTGCGCCGAGATGCGGGAGCCAATACCGCTTGACGATGTCTATGTCGCGATTCAGTTCTTAGATCAACACACATTATCACGGTATAGGTCGCCTGAGGAAGTTGAACAGGCATTCCGGGAAAGGGGTGGGAGGCATTTCGATTCGTTTTCAGATGAACGTCAGGATGGAATACAGGTTGCTAATGATAAACAGTATCTGATGTTGCTCGGTGGTCCCGGTGTCGGAAAATCAACTTTCCTGCGTAAAGTTGGTCTTGAAGCGTTGAAAGGTAAGAACGGAAGTTTTGAACATAAGTGTATTCCAATCTTTCTTGAACTAAAAAGGTTCACTGCGGATCAAATCAACATTGAGATGCTGGTTACCGAAGAGTTTAGGACATGTGGTTTTCCAGATCCAGAACGGATGACAGGGAAAGCATTGAAATCGGGGAAACTTCTTATACTCTTCGATGGGCTTGACGAGGTCCCTGATGCGAATGTTGATAATGTAGTGCGTGAAATCGGAGACTTTGTTGATCGGTACAGCAAAAACCGCTTTATCGCTTCATGTCGGATAGCAGCATATAAAGGGGGGTTTAAACGTTTTACCGAGGTGGAGATGGCGGTATTTGACGATGCACAGATTGAAGCGTATATCAAAAATTGGTTTGACTCAACACCGGATCAGGACCAACACCAACTTGATGAGGAGATGAAAACTGCTGATCAGTGTTGGGAGACGCTGAATGCGAGTGAGCATTCGGCGACCAAAGAGTTAGCAAGGAATCCTTTGCTACTCACGCTCCTGTGTATGGTCTACAATAGATCGCAAAACTTTCCGAGAAATCGGGCATCCCTTTATGAGGACGCGCTCAATATTTTTCTCAAGGAGTGGGCGGCTGAAAAACGGGTGAATCGCGGGGCCTCAATAACCCAATATTTGGACATTGCGGATGAAAAGCGGATGCTCTCTGAAATTGCGGCGAAGAATTTCGACGAGAACCGTTTCTTTTTTAGTGAATACGAGCTCATAAATCAGATTCAAGCATTCGGTGTGGGAAATGCAAATACGCGAGAAACGTTCAACGCTCCCGAAATTTTGGACAAAATTCTTATAGATCAAGGACTTTTCGTTGAACGCGTCAGAGGCTCCTACTCTTTTTCTCACTTGACGTTTCAGGAGTATTTAACGGCGAATTATATTGTAGGTGATCCGCGATCAATTCAAGGCTTGGTAAATCAACATTTACATGATCCACAGTGGCGAGAAATCTTCTTACTAACTGCTGGACTGATGCGCGAGGCAGATGATTTGCTTGTGGTGATGGAGGCGGAAGCCACCAAATCAATCAATACCGATGGTCTTAAATCGCTGTTCCAATGGGTAAAACAGACAACGGACACTACAGATGATCGGTACAAGAGCATTATCAAACGATTATTTATCCTACGCCAATTCTTTTCTCTGTGGCTGCTCAATAAAATTTATGACGTGTTTGAAAACGTCGTTAATCACGACCCCTACTTCCACCTCCACTTCAACTTTGACCGTGAACTCGACCGTGATCTCGCCCGATACCTCAACCGTGACCGCTACTTCGACCGCGACCGCGACTTTGACCGTGAACTCAACTTCGACCATGAACTCAACTTTGACCGTGAACTCGTCCACAACCTTGCCCGATACCTTGCCCGATACCTTGCCCGAGAACTCGACCTCGCCGACCTTGATCGAGAACACCCCTTCGACCTCAACCTCGCCCGATACCTTGACCTAGACCAAAAACTCCCCCTTGCCCGAGAACTCAACCTTGTCTTTGACCTCGCCTCAAGCCTCGCCTTCGACCTCAACCTCTGCCTCTACCAAGATTTTTTCAAAACTATGGACACTGATTTTTATCGGTCGGTGTCCACTCAATCCAGGAGTCGGTTTGATGAGCAACTGCAGCAACAAATAACATTAGTCAAGCGTATGAAAGAGATGAAAATCTTCAAACAGGTGGATTTACAGCGGATGGTTCAGCGGTTTAATGAACAGCGGGAATTCATCAAGGTGGCAGCGGAGGGGCAATCTGTTGAAGCCCCAGCGAAGTCTATTCACGACACATGGCTCTCTGTTTTAGGTATCACTGACGAAATGCTCGCTGTTCCACGCGAGGCGTTGGAGTCTTATGCCACGTATCTTGAAGCAGTGGAGCTCATCGTTGCGTGCAAAGAGGCGGCTGGACGTGTATCACCTAAGGTATGGCAGAAAATTGAGGGACGGTTTTTGACTACAGATGCAGCAGATATTAAAGCCTGAAGGTGGGTGGGGAGCGAATCATTCTTAACAAAGGTATCTCTAATCCTATAAATCCTAATTCTGACTATCGTTCCTCTGACAACTGACTACTTCTCCCCAGCAGATCAGGGTCATTCAATTGTAGGTTTTTTGTATTGTCATTTTCACAGGTGTTGATATTTAATATATCTTATGTTATAAATCTCAGGAAATCCAAATTATAGTAGATTTTGGAATTACCTATACACCCGAGAATTTCAATGACCACTCAACACCCTTGACTCGCGAAATTTTCATAGCAAATTTCATAGCAGCGTTCATAGCAACCTTTGATGAAAACCGCCTAAAACCCAATCGTGGCAAAGGTTTGTAGCCTTACTATAAACATATTGAATTCACAGTTTTGCTATGAAAACTGTGAAACGCGTCGGTCTTATAGTAGTAGATTATTGAATGGCACTGCCCAGCAGATAAGCAGACAGAAAACATTTGACATTCCTTTAAAAGTTAGGTATAATTATGCTTTCCTATTTACCGTTGGTAGTGATTGAATATGACACAATGGTATGATTCGCAATAAAAGAGAAATCAAATGTTAGTAGCCAAAGACCCGCTGTGGAGATAATTATGCACCTAATTACACTGAACCCATGGTCAGAAAAAGATATTCTTGAAACCGTTGAAGACAGCCTAAACATAAAAAAATATCCCGAAAAATATAGACACGCCGTAGGTGGGAAAAGCCTCTGTCTGCTGTTCCAAAAGACCTCCACGCGAACGCGCTGCGCCGGTGAAATCGGTATTACACAACTCGGTGGACACGCACAATACCTCGATTGGCGAACAACAAATTTCGCTTTAGCCGACCTCAGCGACGAAATGCGTGTGCTTTCAGCGTATGTCGATATTATTTTGGCGCGCTTCTTGAAGCACGCAGACCTCGTTGAAGCCGCCGCCGCCGCAACTGTCCCGATCATTAACGGGTGCTGCGACAAATACCATCCAACACAGGCACTCGGCGATCTGATGACGATACAGGAGCACCTCGGTAG
The DNA here is from genome assembly GCA_022819945.1 of Candidatus Poribacteria bacterium. Classification (GTDB taxonomy): domain Bacteria; phylum Poribacteria; class WGA-4E; order WGA-4E; family WGA-3G; genus WGA-3G. The sequence continues at coordinate 3,614 of JAJEGI010000052.1, read as the reverse complement.
ACTTGAAGGGGTCAAATTGTGCTTCATCGGTGTCCATAACAACGTCTGTAATTCACTCATTGCTGCCGGAATGAAGGTAGGTATTGAGGTAACTGTCGTCGCACCGGAAGTGAACCCCGCCGCTATTGATAAAGAATTGTGGAACGCAGCCGCTCGAAAAGGGCTTTATAAAGTGCTTGATACAAGCAGTATCAACATCGGTAGCGCATTGGAAAGCGTCATCGCCGAAAGCGATATTGTCTATACGGATACATGGGTGGACATGGAATTTTTCACAGATCCTGCTTTTGCTGAAGAACGGGAACGGCGGCTAAAAAAGATGATGCCCTACCAATTGAATACCGAACTGTTAGACGGACACGAGTGTAAGATTATGCACTGCCTTCCCGCGCATCACGGGTACGAAATTTCAGGTGAACTCGTCAACGATGAACGCTCAATTATCTTTGAACAGTCCGAAAACCGTCTCCACAGCATGAAAGCGATCCTGCTCAGATTACTCGCGCACGCCTAATCCATATTCAGAATTTTAACAGATATTAGATAAAATTTTATCAAAGGAACCTCCTGTGAATTCTTCTCCAAAGCGCGTAAGCCCAAGCATCGCGCCGGGCGAGTCTACGAAAAGAGACATAAAACCCCCAATTCGCTCCACCGAACCGCAAGGAAAATTAGAAAGACTTGAATGCAGTAAGTGTGGCGAAACCTACCCACACACAGAGCCTCAGAACGTCTGTAATACCTGTGGGAAACCGCTACTTGCGCGCTACGCACTTGAACAACTATCAGAGACATGGACACGCGATACACTGCTATCAAGACCGGCATCGCTCTGGCGTTATAGTGAACTCCTTCCTATATCCGACCCCGCTGACATAGTGACGCTCGGAGAGACGATGACACCGCTCATCCGGACGAAAAAGTTAGGTGCGAAGTTTGGGCTTCCAGAGGTATGGGTAAAAGATGAATCGCGGCTACCTACTGGCAGTTTCAAGGCACGCGGTTTAGCGATGGCGGTATCCAAGGCGAAGTCGCTCGGATTGACACAGTTGGCAATTCCGTCTGCTGGCAACGCTGCGACAGCACTCTCGGTTTATGCCGCCGCCGCAGGCATCACCGCACACATCTTTATGCCACAAGACACACCCGCTTTCAATAAAGAGACCTGTCAACTCGCAGGCGCGAACGTTACGCTGATTGATGGGCTTATCAACGATGCTGGCAGAATTGTCGCGGAACGCAAGGCGCGTGAAGGCTGGTTTGACGTGTCAACCCTCAAAGAGCCGTACCGAGTGGAAGGCAAAAAGACAATGGGTTTTGAACTCGCAGAGCAATTCGGTTGGGAACTCCCAGATGTTATCATCTATCCAACCGGCGGCGGCACCGGGATTGTCGGGATGTGGAAGGGCTTTGCGGAATTAGAAGCGATCGGATGGATCGGCAAAAAAAGACCACGCTTTATCTCGGTACAATCAACAGGGTGTGCACCGATTGTTAAGGCATGGGAAGCAGGCGCAACTGAAGCGACCCCGTGGCAGGACGCGCATACCGTTGCAAGCGGTTTACGCGTGCCACAAGCGATCGGCGATTTTCTTATCCTGGAGGCGATTCGTGAAAGCAACGGTGCCGCGGTTGCCGTCACCGACAATGCCATCCGGGAGGCGATGCAACTACTTCCGACAACTGAAGGACTCTTGACCTGTCCTGAAGGTGCAGCGACCGTCGCTGCACTCGAACAACTCGTCGCAAACGGAATGATTAAACCTTCCGAGCGCATCGTTTTATTCAATACGGGCGGCTATCAACAGTAAAGAAAAATCGTTACCGATTTTCGAGGTAGTCGTAGGTCGGCTTCTCTTTCGTTGCCTCTCCTTCTTCTTCAGAGGCGTTGTTCCTGAGATGGTAACCTACCTCAGACTTACGTACCGATATAATCGGATAGGGACCATCAAATCCGGTGACGACACCCTGAACCTCGACCGGTTTCCCGCTATTGCCGACATTTGTTCGCATCTGATCGAACTCAGGATTTGCGTCAAAAACGAAGTTCTGTCCTTGGTTTCTTGTAGTCAACGCGTGCATGATGTTAGAGGTTTCAGGACGCCAGCGTCGCCAAGACGGAACGTTTCGGATATAACTCCGGGCAAAGCCAGGATGTGCAAATAAATCGCCGCGAATGGTAGCCTCGGTTTTTAGAACGCGAGCACTCCCAAGCCCGTGGCGGCCCCGAAAGCGCGAATCGTTGAGCTGCCGCATGATGTCATAGACATCAAACGTATGCGTCTCACTATATTCAGTAACGCCGTGTCTCGGCTTGACTTCCACGACCGTCGTGAAATGCCGCTTTCTGCCATTCTTGTCAACAGGTGTACTGAAGGTAACGTTCTTTGGATCCGCCCACGGCTCCAACAACCGTCGGATTTGGCGCGCATCGGCGTTGCTAACATAGTCGGATATCTCTATTTTCAAGACGACAGGCTCTGCAGCCATGCTCACCATGCTGATTCCGACAAGTAAAAGTACCACCAGAAGCGTGAGCCAATAAAAATGTGCACGTTTCATCTTCTTCATCTCCTCGCGTAATCTGTAGGTTTACGTTTCTTGTTCCATTATACACCATTCCATAAAAAATGTTCCAAAAAAATCACTGGGACCAATTCAATAACTTCCATTCGGCATGAGATACCTTTTCATTTTCAAACGCCTTCTCTAACCTCTTAGCACTTACGCAAACCCGCTACATTTACTGTCAAGGTTTCAAACCTCGCTAATGATGCCTCAGTATACCTACTAATTTTGTGTAAGCCCTGTAACTATTAATGACGCGATCTCATAGTAAAAAGGGTGCATAATTTTAGAAAAAGTCAAAAGCCTAAGTTTTACAACGTGAGTTCGACTATCTGACAAACCTAAACGTTCAGCATCACAAAGAAGTTTACAGACGAAACATATAATTTACAACTTTTCACTTCTACGTTGAAAACTCGCTACCCAACTTAATTCGACAATGTAATATAAGACCGGCAAGACGAGCAGCGTTAAAAGGGTGGCGGTGATCATTCCACCGCTGATAACAATTGCAAGCGGTTTCTGGAGTTCTGCCCCCGAACCGTGGGCAAGTGCAAGTGGCAACATTCCTAACCCTGTCGTCAAAGCTGTCATTAACACTGGACTGATGCGCTCCTCGGCACCCTTTATCACCGCATCATAGAGCGACATCCCTTCTGAACGCAGCGTGTTAATGTGCGTTACCAAGATAATACCGGTTCGGACAGCAATACCGAATAGAAGAATAAAACCTACTATTGGTCGTTTGCAGCTGTTGAGTTCTGAGTTTTCGCGCAGCGCGGTCTCAATGGCAATCTCAAGTGAAATTTTGCTTTCTTCATTTGAGAACGCAGACGGTATTTGGGGCATGCCTAATATTAACAGACAAATTCCGACTTTCATGAAAATGGGGTTGAATGTGGTTTTCGTACGCAATGCTCTCCTCCGTATAAAATAACCCAAGTTGCTACTCACAGATTTTCGGCGTTTTATAGTAAAGCCCGAAGATATGTGAACACTCTCGGAAACACAGAACCCCTGTTCCTTGCAGGCGGGGTTTGTAACCC
>JAJEGI010000045.1 GCA_022819945.1 Candidatus Poribacteria bacterium | reverse complement strand
CAGAGAACCATTTAAATGAACAGGATCGACTGTTAATTCTGTTGCCTCAAGGGCAAGCTCATCTAACAACTCTGATGTAATAATGGTATTGTCCAGATCAAACAGATAATGATTTAATTGGGCAAAATCTGCGTTTATTTTCTCAGCAAATGTGGTTCCTCTTCGATTTACTGCGTTAATGCGATCCTCAATTTGCGATGCAAGCAACCGCTTTCGCGTACATTCCACTACTTCCTCAAAGATACCCTCCTCTTTGAGAAAATCATCAAAGTTACCACCGCTATACTTATTCATTCACAATCCTCCTACTTTGACATAGATTTTTTCGATGCCGGGCCAAGCTCAAATCTGCTTGTGATATTCTCTGCGATTTTTTGATAAAACCGTGCAGCAGGACCATCTCCTTACTTCTGATAGTGAATAATACCCTTGCAATACGTCCACTGCTGAGCCGACTCCGAACTTCCCATAAATAAGTTTCTATTTTCCTGACAAGAGGCATACCCAAGGGCCAGTCAAATTGAACAAAATGTATATCTCTTCCGATTACTTTTCTGTCCGCCTTATTAAGACTCTTGAGCCATTGCTGAACAGGTAAACGTCCGGCATCTGTACGAAAAAAGGTAACGCTGAGGACAGGTTGATCATTCATAGAAATAAACCGAGCCTCGAAGCAATCTATCCCGAAACGCGCTTACGTTGATAAGCCTTCAACAGCTGCAAAGAAATCTGCGTTTGATGCGCTGAATCCGTACTGCTGTTCCACCTCTCGGATGGAGATTTCTGTTGTGAACAGATTATCGTACGTATCCGGGAACTCCACACCTGTCGTAGCATCGCGGAACAAGATGATGTTATAGCCGTACCTCGACATAGATCGGATACCGTAATCCCTGCCCAATACACACCAATTCGTTGCGAAACCGGCAAAGAGCAGATGCAAGATACGCCGCTCCTCCAAGAGTTCATGCAACTGTTGTCCTGTCGCAATAACAAATTCGTCATCCTGTACATCAACTGCGGGGGAGACAGCGAGTTGTGAAGCCAGTTTGTCCCAATGGATGCCGATACCCGGCGGTTGGCTGCGAGGGCCGCGATAAACGGCGTAGTCCCCCTCACGGCTTCGGAAATCGGAGGGGGGCCATGCTGAAGGTGTGGACGGTTCTGGCGGTTTATGCCGTTTGAGTTGCGGGTACTGCTCTGCCACCGACGGAGAGGGAGCATGCACAATCGTCAAACCCGCGCGCCGTGCAGCATCTATCACCGGGACGACACACTCAGTCGTTACTTGCGCCGCGCGTTCTATCCAACTTTCAATGAAATGCACGTTCCAGAGATCCACGAGGACCAATGCCGTCTCATCAACAGGCAACGGCATTTCAAACTCACGCCGGATGAACGCTGTTTCACGGCACGGCACATCTGCCGGTGTACTATCCTGGAAGTAGCGAACGCGTAAATCTAACGTTTTCATTCCGACTCCTGAAATAGGGATTCATCAAGTTCAGCATTCAATGTGACACTCTTGACTCGGCTTTCAGAAAAGAGTTGACCCTCCACATTCTGCACAACATGATGTGGCACTTTGATGCCATCAACATCACGGTAATCGTCCATGAAGGTTTCCCTGTTTACTGTCATACCTTGGTTAATCTCGCGATAGGTGATTTTCACAATATAATGCGTCTCGTCACTAATGAAGACCTTTAACATCTCCCCAGACGGCTGTTGAACAACCAGAGTATGTGCCTGCTTACCCTGCACCTCTTCTGTGCCAGCATACTGGACCGGGATCTCGTTCTGTGAAAGGTTCGCCAAAAGCCATACGTTCTCTCGGAAAACCGAATCCTTGAAACTGTTAGCCACCTGCGGGGGTATCGGTTGATTCCCCATCGGGGTCATCACGAAACCCGAAGTCCCATCAAAGACATAAGCCATTTCGCCTTGGGGATGCTTTAAATCCTGTCTAAATTTGTCAGGATAGACGTAGTAGGATGTCGCCTCTATTTGCATCGGTCCGGCGGGTGAGTTGGCTGATGCGCTCGCTTCCATGACAATGTTTTTCACTGCTTGCAACTTCTCAAGTCCACCGTGTGCCTCAACTGCTGCAGCGAGGATTTCCTTGGCTTTCGCCATGTCCGCTTCACTCGCCTCTGGCATTGGTTCCGCAGGTGGCGGTGCTGGTTGTTTTATCTCAATCTCGTTAACCTCGCCAAACTCATCAAGCGGTCGGTCAAAACTGTCTTTATTCCCCACAGTGACAATCGTGAGCGCGTCCGGATTGAGGTATTTTTGTGCAACCGTCTGCACATCTTCGGCTGTGACCTTAGCGATATTATCTGTAAAGGTTTCAAGGAAATCGGGTGCAAAACCGCGATAAGCGAGCATCATCTGTTGAAATGCGATTTGAGAGCTGCTCTCAAAACCGAACACAAACGAATTGATGAGCGAATCTTTGGTACGCTGCAGCTCCGCCTCCGGCACAGGTGTATCTCGGAGTCCCTTGACGACATCCACAATAAGCGAGATCGCTTCTGCGGTTTTATCGGCGCGGGTCTGTGAATAAGCGAACCACTCCCCAGGATTTGTATAGTAACTGGTGTGCATAATACTGCCCACCATATAGGCGAGACCGTGCTTCTCACGCACCTCTCTCATGAGACGAGAGGTGAAACCTCCCTCTCCGAGGATATCGTTCATGACGCGAAGTGCGAAATAATCAGGGAAATCAGGTGTCCGCTTGATACCGAAATGTCCGATTAACATTGTCGTCTGATTCAGATCTTTGAAGATATAATTAACAGATGGACTGGGTGTCGCATCAACGGTTGGGATGTCTGGAAACATGATCTCTGCGGTTTCCCATCCCTCAAACACCTTCTCAAGTTGGGCAATTAAGGTTTCCGTATCAAAATCACCCGTAATCGCGAGCATCATATTGTTAGGATGGTAATACTTCGCGTGAAACGCTTTAAGATCATCAACAGTGATGCTTTCTATGCCCTCAATTTCAGCATACCACCCGAATGGATGGTCTGTCCCGTAGAGCAGCGCAGAGAAGTTCCGCCATGCGAGTTGGATAGGGTTATCGTTCCGTCGCCGGATCCCTTCGACCGCCTGTTGCTTGCGCAGTTCCAATTTATCTTCCCGAAACGCAGGATTCCTGAGGACGTCGGCAAAGATTTCTAATCCTTTCTCAATATCTTCAGCGAGTGTTGAGAGATTAACTGTACCGTATTCACGGGACATGCCGACTTCAACGGCAGCCGCCATTGATTCCAACTCCTCGTTCAGCGCATCGGGTTCCCGGGATACCGTCCCACCGGTTCTCATGACACTTGCGAAGATTGACGATAATCCGATCTTATCCTTTGATTCATAGATATTACCGGTCTTAATCAAGCCGTTGATGTTGAAAAGCGGTAACTCGTGGTCTTCAATCAGGTAAAGCGTCATCCCGTTCGAGAGCATCCGCTCCTCTGGAACTGGCGGTTTAAACGCAATCGGTTCAAAGGTGAGTGCTTCATGCGGTTTCGCGAAGGTAGACGGAATGCCCCACGCCATGAGGCAGGCGATCAGTGTCGCGATGACAAGTCCAATAGAGGTTCGGTGCTTCATTATTCATTTCCCTCCGTGTCTTCACCGGCGGGTGCTACTGCCTCTTTTTTAACGAGTGTGCCGACGGTGCGGTTGCTCTTCGTGAAATAAGTCTTTGCGACTCTCATGATGTCCTCTGGCGTGATTTTATACATATTCTCGCGCCACCCCAATATATAACGCCAGTCGCCAGCGATCCCTTCATAGAAAGCCAGCTGCTGTGCCATCCCGGCGTTTGAACTGAGGTTCCGGATGAAACCGGCATCAATCTGTTTACGGATGCGTTTAAATTCCTTTTCCGCGACAGGCTCGGTTTTAAGCCGTTCAAGTTCAGCGTAAATTGCTTCTTCAACATCAAGGGTCGTGTTTGGTGAACGGGGTGTGCCATTTACGACGAAAAGGTTGTCGTAACGTGCGCCGGGATACCCATTTATTGAATTAACCGAAACAGCGATACCCTCTTCAACGATGTTTTTGTAAAACCGAGAGGTACGTCCATCGGAAAGAATCGCACTAATCATATCAAGTACATAGTCGTCAAAATGCGGGATCGTCGGCTTATGGTACCCGATCATCAGTTGCGGTTCAGCATCAAATTCGACTTCAATCCGGCGTTCACCTTCCTGTGGAACTTCTTGGGTTGTTACTTCATGCGGAAGCGGTTGCGACTGCATATCACCAAAATATTTATCAATAAGGGCAACGGTTTTGTCTATTTCTATATTCCCGACAATCACCATGACAGAGTTGTTTGGTGCGTAGTGGATCTTGAAAAACGCTTCTGCCTTGCGCCGATTGAGCATCGCAATATCTGAGGGCCAGCCAATGATTGGCATTCCGTAAGGATGTGCAGTGAAGGCAGCGGCGATAAACTGTTCATAAAGTTTGCCACCGGGACGCGTATCGACACGCATCCGGCGTTCCTCTTTAACAGCCTCACGTTCCACATAAAATTCACGGAGGACCGCGTTTTTAAGCCGATCGGATTCAAGCATTGCCCACAACTCTAATTTGTTAGACGGCAACTCCACCGTATAAATCGTGTAATCAACAGATGTCCCGGCGTTGAATCCTGTGCTACCGTGTTGTGTATAGATTTCAGTATATTCACCGGTGACGATCCACTCCTTCGCAAGTTCTTGTTGTTCTTTGAGTGCAGCTTCTAATTCGGCTATTTTATCGGCATCCGCTTTTGATCCTTTTGCACGTTCCATGTCAAGTGCATCGCCAATCCGATCAATCTCAGCAAGCACCACCTTTTCTTTCTCATAGTCTTTTGTGCCTATCGTTTTAGTGCCTTTGAACAACATGTGTTCTAACATGTGCGCAATACCGCGCGTATCGTCCGATTCATCCACGGATCCGGCTTTAAAGAGGATGTACGGCGCGATCGTCGGCGAGGTGTCACGTTTAATCATCAATAACTTCAGACCGTTGGGGTAAGTATGCTCCACCACACGATCTGACAGGTCTTGCGCTGATGCTATTCCGGTCAGGGCAACAAGGAACAGAATCAGCAAATAACGTATTCGTTTCATTTTACATAATCACGGCAGTTTTTAACGCAGAAAACGCCGCTTCCTTTCCATATAAAAAACCCTCAGTCATAAGACGGGGTATAGAATTTCCTCATATAAATTTCAAAAGAGAAATGAGATAATAGGTAAGCAGAAAGAAGCCTCGATCCTCTGATCGAGGCTTCTCATGCTTTATTTTTTTTCAAGGTCCCCGAGTAACCCGACGAGGGCAAATCTGATGTGTGATGAGAGTGCAGAATTCTCTGCACGGAGGTCCGCGCCTTCTTCATCAGGGTACATGACGTGTGCGGCAACAGCACGTTTGACCCACCGTTCTGCTCGGTCATCGTAAGGGATATATTTTTCTTTCGGTGCCGTGCACGCTGGGCACTCTTCTGGCGGGCTATCTGCCTCTTTCCACAAATAACCGCAAGCAATACAAACAAACATTGCAAAGTCCTTTCTGTGTTCCGCAAGTAGATTAATATTTTAATACCGACTTATCAAAAAATTAATCTTTGGGAAATCAAAGTTATAGGTTTCAAAATTAGGATCAATGTCTGCATTTTAGCAGATTACGTTCTGAAATGCAAGCATTAAATTTAAGAGACGCATTGTTTGTGAAATTGTCGAGCCTTTAATTAATCCGTGGGCTGTTCTTTAAGTTCGGCAATGCGATCACGTAAGGCAGCGGCCTCCTCATAATCAAGGTCTAATGCAGCTTTTCGCATCTGTCGCGTTAAGTCTGTAATCATCGCCTCAATATCTTGCGGTTCCATATCTTCAATAACGGCAGGGGGCTGCTCCGATTTCTTAGCATCGTACTCGGTTGCCGATTCAGCGATAAGTTCCTGAATCGCTTTTTGAATGGTAGCGGGTGTAATATTGTTATCCGTGTTATATTGTAGTTGCATCTCGCGACGGCGGTGTGTCTCCTTCATGGCTTCTTCCATTGCTTCTGTGACATCATCCCCGTACAAGATAACTTCACCATCAACATTCCGCGCAGCGCGTCCAGCTGTCTGCACAAGAGACCGCACAGAACGTAGAAAACCCGGGCGATCCGCGTCGAGAATCGCAACGAGGGAGACTTCCGGTAGATCAAGCCCTTCCCGTAGGAGGTTGATCCCGACTAACACATCAAAGATCCCCTCTCGAAGTTCGCGTAGAATGCGAGCACGGTCAAAAACATCAATCTCAGAGTGCATATAGTCGGCACGGACTCCCGCTTCGGTTAAGTACTCCGTTAAATCTTCCGCCATCCGTTTGGTAAGCGTTGTAACAAGGACACGCTGTTTACGCTTGACACGCTCCCTGATCCTGCCGATGAGATGGTCTATCTGACCCCTGACAGGATGGATCGTAATTTCAGGATCGATGAGTCCTGTCGGACGGATAATCTGCTCAACGATTTGCGAACTGTTCTCCATTTCATAAGTCCCCGGTGTCGCCGAAACAAAGACAACCTGATTGACGCGCGCCTCAACCTCGTCGAAACGGAGCGGACGGTTGTCCAATGCGGAAGGTAGACGGAACCCATATTTGACAAGCGTCTCTTTTCGGGAGCGATCGCCACGATACATGCCGCGCAGCTGCGGAATGGTAACATGCGATTCATCAATGAAGAGCAAAAAATCGTCAGAGAAATAATGCATGAGGCAATAGGGTGGATCCCCCGGTTGCAAGCCTGAGAGATGCCGTGAATAGTTTTCAATACCGGAACAGTAGCCCACCTCACGTAACATCTCCAGATCAAAGCGGGTGCGCTGTTCAATCCGTTGCGCCTCTAACAATTTATTCTCTTTCTCAAACGCCAGAATACACTCTTGAAGTTCAAGCTCAATATTAATTAATGCCTGATCAAAGATTTCACCATCGGTCATGAAGTGCTTCGCAGGATAGATTTCAAGAAAGTCGCGTTGTGCTATTATTTCACCAGTCGTGGTATCCATCTCGCTAATGCGATCAATCTCATCACCGAACAGCTCAATGCGATAGGCATTTTCACTATAAGCAGGAAACACCTCAACAACATCGCCGCGTGCGCGGAACATACCTTGCCAGAATTCAACATCGTTGCGGACGTATTGAATATCGACCAAAGCGCGTAGGAGTGCATCGCGCCGGACTGTTGCTCCAACTTCTATTTGGATCCTCTGATTCTCAAATTCATCTGGTGACCCAAGCCCGTAAAGACAGGAAACACTCGCGACAACGATCACATCGCGACGCGATATTAAGGAGGCCGTTGAGGCAAGCCGCATTCGTGTGATTTCCTCGTTAATGCGGACATCTTTCTCAATGAAAGTGTCAGTAGAGGGGATATATGCCTCTGGCTGATAGTACTCGTAATCGCTGACGAAATAGTGCACAGCGTTATTTGGGAAGAATGTGCGGAATTCGTTATAAAGTTGCGCAGCGAGTGTCTTATTAGGAGAAATAACGAGTGTGGGTAGCTGAACATTCTCAATCACATTCGCCATCGTGTAGGTTTTTCCTGAACCGGTCACACCGAGCAGCGTCTGTGACTTGTCTCCGCGTTGGAGTCCTTCCGTCAGTTTGTCAATTGCTTGTGGCTGGTCGCCCTGCGGCGAGAAATCTGAGACGAGTTCAAATTGCAGTTCACTGAATTCGGGATCGTCATCTTCTATGGTATCAACTTTTGTTAGCAATTCCCAATTCTCTCGCATTTTGGCTCCTTGCGCCTATCGCTATCTATGGAGATTACAAAGTCCGTCCGGTGCCTGCCCTTCAATAAAAGGTTCACGACTAATGTTTTCTTCAGGACATTTATCCGGCCTGCTGAGGCGTCCACTCTTCGTATCAATTTCACGAAAGACAATGCTTTCAGGTTCAGGAAAATGTTTCTCGGGCCCGCGGGCTGCCTCAACCATGAATTTTGTCCAGATCGGTAACGCTGCTCTGGCACCAGTTTCGTTGTAGTTGTAACGATTCCGTCGTTTATCAAATCCAACCCAAACCCCAACTATCAGATCTGTAGTATAGCCAACGAACCAAGCATCCACATTATCGTTAGTGGTGCCTGTTTTCCCGGCTGCGGGTCGGGTTAATCCATCTCTGATTGCGCCATAACCGGTTCCACTCTGAATCACAGTCTCCAGAAATGATGTAATCTGGTATGCGATCCTTTCGTCTAATACACGGGTTCGCTCCGGCTGATAGTCGTCAGGTGGATAGATCCGTTTCCCTGTTTTGTCTAAAATATATTGAATGTGTACCGGTTTTGTCCGGATACCGCCGTTTGCAAAGACTGCATACGCAGCGGTTAATTCAAGCACAGTCATTTCAGACGCACCTAAAGCGAGTGCCGGGACAGGGGTCATAGGGCTTTGGATGCCTACCCGTTTCGTCAGCTCAACAACGCGATTTATCCCTTCCCATTTACCATTTTCGGCGATCGGGGTCTCTAACATTGCACGTGCTGTGGGTACGTTAATCGATTTCCTTAGAATTTCGCGTATGTTGACCGGCTCTCCCCTAAATTTATCACCATAGTTGTCTGGATACCATTTTGGTTGCCCGGGGAAGGGAACAATGCCCCACGGTTCATCAACAATAGGTGTTGCGGGTGTCACAATCGAAGGTTCTTCTAATAAGGCAGCAAAGACAATCGGTTTGAAAGCGGAACCAGGTTGTCGTCCTCGCACTCCAGGCCCTCCAATAGCACGATTGAAATAATTGATTTCAGTCTCAGTGATGTAGTAATCACGACCGCCTACCATCGCCTTGACTTGTCCTGTCTTCGGTTCATACGCAATGAGTGCTGCTTGCAAATAACCACCGATCGGATCAATTCCGTTCGGATTCCGTTTATTAGCATCATAATTGGGAAGCCCTCTTCTTGCACCATATTTCGCATCCATGGCACGTAAATGATTCGCGACAGCTTTCTCGGCGACAGATTGCATAGACATATCAATTGTCGTGTAAACCTTCAATCCACCACTATACAAATTCTTTTCGAGGTCAGGGATTCGAGCGAGTTCTTCAAGGACGTACTGAAGAAAATGTCCTGCCTCGTTTTGTGCCGCTTTCACACCGCTGCCGTGCAGATTTGGTGGCAGAAGCGGGGCGTTTACGCTTGTAAGCCATTCAGATTCGTCAGCGATATAGTCTTCCTCTAACATTTTACCGAGTACTGTATTACGCCGACTTTTCGCCTTATCTGGATTGAAAAATGGAGAGAAAGCAGAGGGACCTTTCGGAAGTGCAGCAAGCAAGGCACACTCATGGTTGTTGAGTTCGGATACCTTCTTCCCAAAGTAGCCGAGCGCTGCTTGTTGAACACCGTGGAGCGTTTTACCACCAAACCTTGATCTGCCTAAATCTACATGGTTTAGATAGCGCTCTAAAATCTCATCCTTTGAGAAAGTTTTCTCAATTCTAACTGCAAGAAGTATCTCCCGAGCCTTTCGGACATAATCCCTTTTCGATCTCACCTCAAAGAGGTAGATATTTCGTGCCAATTGTTGGGTCAATGTACTCGTCCCCGCCAAGCGTTTGTTGTACAACAGTGTGTCTTTGAACGCCCTGGCAAGCCCAAGGATATCAACCCCCCAATGCTCGTAAAATCGTCGGTCTTCAATAGCGATGAACGCTCCCTGTAGTCTACGAGGCATTTGGAGTAGCGGGATCAAACGCCGCGTCGTGCCTTCCTCCTTGTCAGCGATGTCAGCGATCTTCTCCGGTTCAAGGTAAAAGTTCCGGCGTACAGAATTGTTCTCACCCCGAATAGATGTGATTTTTCCGTTCTTCACCGAAATCTGGACATGTCCCGCCTCGATATCCAGATACGGATATTCAAATTCCCGCAAATGGATGCGTACCGCCCCATTCTTTTTACCAACATCCAACGCTACGGCGTACTCTCCAGGTTGGCTCAATCTCGGAATGATTTCTGCGACCTTCTTATATTCCAATCGCTCCAATTTATCGATTAAGAACGCGATTTTATCTGCTTCTTGCACCTCGCAAACCGAAGAATAGACCTCAAGGTGTTGCTGCCATACCTGCTCGGCATCGTATTCAAGCCGCTCCTCTAACTGAATAGCATACACATCCTCCCAACACCCAATCAGCATGCCCCCTGCAAACCCGATGCCAGCAAAAACCGTTACAGCTGCAAGAATACACACACCCCAAAATAGGGTTAGTAAAACTTGAAAAAAATGGTAGAAGAATCGGCGCATTTGTCTCTTCGCCCCCTGTATGGTGTGTTATAAAAAATGAAAACCAGATAATGAAATTCAAGGAGTTCTATCTACATCTTTTTTCCGTACTCGCTTAATCGTACACCCCACTGCTCTCGTCTTTTTGGATTTTTCGGGAATATCTTTCCCCGCAATCACTAAATCCAAAGCGTCTTTGAGATAGTGCTTCGTCGGTTCCTTCGGACTGTTGTCAATCGCACCGGCGTAGCGGAGGACGCGTTCCGCATCAAGAAGGAATACCTCTGGTGTTCTCCTCGCACCGAAATAATCAGCGATTTTATTTTCGGGATCTTTTAGCACAGGAAATTCAAAACCGTGTTTCTTATTGTATTCTGCAATTTCTTCAATCGTTTCTTGTTTGTTTGAATTGATCCCGATAAACTGTACCTTTTTCTCGGGCTTCTCGCTGTAAGTCTTAACCAAAGCAACAATCCGCTCTGTATAGTCAATCGCTGGGCATTGCGTCGCGAGAAACAGGACCACAGTGGCGGGTTTCTCCTCGCTCAACTGATACAAAGCGTGGGAGGCACCATCGGCATCTTTGAGGGTAAAGTCCTTGACGATCGTGTCAAGTGCTACCTTTTCTGACTTATCTTTCGTAACGCCTACCACTGTGATGCCGATCAATATAACTATTGCCGCATACAGGCACCGGAAAGGCGTGAAGGTACGTAGACACTTCGCAACGAGAAGACGGTCCTTAGGAATAAAATATGTAAACAGACTTAGATTTTGCATTTTGAAACTTCCGTTGAATTAAGACGTTAACAGCACTGATTGGTTTCAATTTTCTACCGCAGGCACACGCCCATAAAAAATATTAATTTTTTTCTTGCATTCTTAACGTGCATGTAATATAATATATAAATATAAACTAATCTGTGTTAGGAGAGTCCCCATGGCAAAGTATTTGACGGCACGACAACGCGAGATCTTTACCTACATCCAGCGGCGTATCAAAGAGGGGTATCCGCCAACAATCCGTGAGATCGGTAGTAAATTCGGTTTCTCTGAAAAGGCGGCACACGACCATCTTAACGCCCTGGAAAAGAAGAAGTATATCGGACGAGAAGAGGGTAAACCTCGCGCAATTTCCATTTTGAAAGAGGCAGATCCGAAACTTCAAACCAGCAAATGGTTGGAAGGGCAGAATGCGAATCCGAATTTAGCGGAAACACCACGTGATATTATAGAAATTCCGATCTTCGGACGTGTGGCAGCCGGCACCCCCCTGCTCGCATCACAGAACATTGAAGGCACCCTTCCAATCCCAACACGTATGGTAAACAACCATGAGTGCTTCGCACTTCGTATCATCGGCTCCAGCATGATTGGTGCCGGAATCCTGGAAGGCGATTTTGTCATCGTTAGAAGACAAGCAAACGCCGATCCGGGCGATATTGTCGTCGCACTCGTCGAAGATGAAGCGACTGTGAAACGCTTCTACATTGACGGAGAACAGGTCCGACTGCAACCGGAAAACCCAGGCATTGAACCCGTTATTTTTAATGTGAATGATGTAATGATACTCGGCAAAGTCATTGGACTTCACCGAGAAATATAGCAACCTCCTTTCATGTCAACAACTTAATTGATGGGCAGAACAGCGTATCTGCCCATTCCCGCTCAAAGCTCCTACGCCGAATCCAAAAAATCAGTCAGTTCGTGTAAGTGAGAAAGCTGGACATCCACCATAGATGGATCAGGACACGCCCGTTCCAGCTCACCAACAAACCATGCCGTCCACAGTCCAGCGTTCTTACCGCCGACCATATCCGCGGAATAACTATCACCAACGTAGATAGCATGTGCCGGGGCAACGTCCAATTCCGACAAAGCCGCTTGAAAAATACGCGCGTCCGGTTTCGCTATCCCTAAAACTGTAGAATCTATGATCGCCTCAAGCAATGGCGTAAGTCCGTATTCATCACACCATCCACGCGTATTTCCAAAGTTATTGCTAATGACAGCAAGTTTATAGGTATCATGAAGCGTTTCAAGCCATCGTCGATTGTTTTTGAGGTGCTCAGCAGCACCCGCGCAAAACCAATCGACATATTCATCTTTCATCTGCTCACTTAAACCTAATCGCTTGTAAATTCCGACTGCAATCGCATCAGCAGTCTCTCGCAACGAACAACGCGCCGCATATTCAGAGGCGACTGCTCCGACCGGTAGCATTGAACCATCTTGGTAAGACCACTCCATAGAAGCATCCCCGAATGCGAATTCTGTTATCGCCGCTCTATCAGCCTTGTCAAACGCTTCACGCGTAATCTCAGGGTGTTTTTTGTGGATAAATTGATACGTTCGTTCCAACCAATGGATACCGTTTCCATCTAAAGTTCCGCCGAAATCAAATATTAATGCGTGGATATCCCTCATTCACTTTTCCTTTTATTACTGTTTCTTAATAGGACATTAGTCAACCGTTCTCGCCGAACCCTCGCGGGCTGCCTCCCAATCCCACAAAAGGATCGTGCCATCACCGCCTGCACTCACAAATGTTTTGCCATCCGGCGAAAACATTAGCGTGTTCACTTCTGCGGTATGCCCATTAAGTGTGACCAGTTTGGCACCGGTTGTCAGATCCCATAAATCTATGCTGCCGAAGCCGTATGCCCTAACCAATACTGTCTGATCCGGTGAAAACACTAATGCGTTTGACCCGCGTGGTATTTCCTTTAGACGAATCTGTTTATGCCGCCCCAGCAAACGCGTGTGCTGGTAGCTGCCCACAGCAAGCAAATCACCGTCTCCAGAGTATGCCAACGCTGAAATACCATCCAGATACGAAACGCTAAAGTTATCGCCCTCCCCCCTTCTCGGATCCTCCCCTTCCAAGAGGGATGCTAAAGCGATACCCGTCTTTGCGTCCCACATCCGAACTTTTCCTTCTATCGTTCCACCGACAAGTTTCTTTCCGTCTGGTGTAAATATCAAAGCAGTAACCTGATCGTGGAGTGGGGGCATCGGGGCTTGTGGTAATCTTCTATTACGGTTTTCATTGATAGCAACGCTTTCAGCTAGAAGGATATCGAGAAAAACATTCCTGTCCGTAATGGACGTACCCCATACGCTGATGCCCCTTGTCCCCCCTAAAGCAACCACTTTTCCATCTGGAGAAAATACCATCCGCTTGCGTGAGGGCCTGCCCATCTTTATCCGCCTGTGAATCGCTAATTTACGCCCAGTCCTGGTATCCCTCAGTACCATCTGCCCCCCCGCCCCCGATGTAGTAAGCGATACTCCTGAACTGGGATCAAAATGCATCTCACCTCTTACAACAACATTCGCGAGTTGTGTGCCGTCCGGCGAAAATGCTGCAGCCGATAATATTCCGTTTTGTTCTGGGAGCCAAATATCTGTCCTTTCTAAGGTCTTCACATCCCAAAGCATAATTATCCCGCCAGACGCAACACTCGCAAGCGTCGATCCGCCATCTAAGAACGACACGGCTTTCACCGCCTCCGTGTGTCCTGTGATAAACAGCGATAACACTTCCGCTGTCTCTGTGTTCCAGAACCGGACTGTGCCATCCACACTGCCACTTGCAAGCGTCTGACCATCCGGAGAAAATACTAACGCAGTGACAACGCTTAGATGACCGTTGAATGTCGCGAGCCTTTCACCGGTTGTCGCGTCCCATAAATGCACCATCTTATCCGTGCTGCCACTCGCAAGCATTCTACCATCCGGGGAGAACGCCAACGCATTTATCCAACCCGTGTGCTTTTGAAGCACAATCGGTGCCTCGGTGCCAGCGGTCTCCCATAAGCGAACCAGCGAATCTTGACCGCCACTCGCGAGTCGCGTGCTGTCGGCTGAAAACGCTAAGACCAACACACGCCTGGCTCTATCCGCTGGCAACCGAATTCTTCCCTCCCTCAATCGAAGATTTTCATCATCAACTAACGGTATCTGCGCGCCTACATCTGTAAAGGTCAATTGTTTTTCGCCAGTGGTTGCATCCCACAACGTAATCGTCCCGTCCGCACTGCCAACCGCAATTTTATCATCTGTAAGCGCGTAACTTTCAGGGCCAGATCGATGGCGTCGCTGATCCCGAGACCTGCCTTCTATAGCCGTAACACCACTTATCTTCCCAGTCTCAACATCTAATTTGTTGATCGCGCTGCCCCGTCCATTGAGACTGATAAGCGTCCTACCATCTAAAGAAAATCGTAGCTTCCTGCCAGCATAGAGATAGTCCCATCGCGAAACTTCCTGACGTGTCGCTATTTCCCATACCTGGGGCACATGATCACGAAACCTGCCGCCGCCATTGGCAAGGTAGCGTCCATCCGGCGAAAATGCCACCGATTGACACATGCCCGGGAACATAGTCATCTCTTTTCCTATTGCAACATCGTAGAGCCAGACTCCGATATTACTCCCCACCGCGAGCTGTGTGCCATCGGGTGAAAACGCAAGTACATTGATCCCGCCTTTCCCCAGACGCGCTTTCGCTGCCTTTGGCAGCGACCACCGTGATATATCTTCTACACTTACATCGACTTGGACATCCGCATGGTTGATGCCAATGCTGAATATGAGCAACACAATTACGATGCTGACAACACCGACGATTGCTGGCGTAACATTCCGCATACGGTTCAGTATAATTTCAAGAGTCTTTAAAATGAACATAGGCATCGGTTTTCCTCAAACATTGCTGTCCTATACGCGCGATTTCCATTGACTACCGACCATCCCTCTAATTTTTTAGCGTTTTAGTACTGACCGTTCAAGTATTCACTATAGCCCATATTTAGACGATAGGAGCCTTTTGATGTAATTTTATCTCCAGTGCATTTACAACTTCACCAATGCTAATTTCCTTCATGCAAAGATGTGGCGTATCTTGTCGCTGACACGTCCGTTTATAGCACGGACGACATTCGACCGGTTTCTCAATAATCGTATGTCCAGTGTCGTGAGGCTTATGGCGTACCGGACTGGTTGGACCGAAAAGTGATATTGTCGGTGTGCCGACTGCCGCGGCGATATGCATCGGTCCGCTGTCACAGGTCAAACACACCTCACATCTTTCTAAGAGTGCGCCGAGTTGCAAAATTGATGTCTTGCCGACAAAATTAATTATCGGTAGTGAAGTCGGCAACGCTTCCACAAGTGCCAACTCATTCGATGAACCCGTTAGGACAATCCTCACATCCGGTGCAAGGTGTACAATTTGCTCAATAACCGCAGCGAAATTTGCTATATCCCACTGCTTTGTACGCCATGTTGTGCCTAAATTGAGAGCGATCAGTCTATCGGTCGAAGAGACATCTTCAGCATTCAGAAGGTCTTGAATTATTCGCCGCTCAGTGTCTGTATGCCAAAACTCCAGAGAATCCAGACTTGTATCAATATCAAGCAGTTGGAGTACCCGTAAATACCTATGCACCTCATGCACGCTTGTATCGTCCTTGCGAGATGCAGTTAGCAGCATGCCACGCCCGTTGACGTTGGTTCCCACACGCATCGGTACCCGTGCGAGGAAGGGTAGCAACGCGTTTCGGAACGAGGTAGGATGTAACACAACAGCAACATCAAATGCAGCCCTACGTATCCGACGCGTCAATTCCCTGAGAGACCGATAACGCCCCCGGTTTTTGGTATCAACGATGCAAGTATCCACATAAGGATGGGTTTTCATTAAATCCACCACAAGTGGTCGCAACAGGAGTGTCACATTAGATTCGGGATAGGCACATTTCAAGGCTCGCAACGCTGGCGTCAATAGCACCATATCGCCGATCCAACCCCCCGTCTGGCACACCAAAATATTTTGCATCGCAGCACCAGTGAAAAGACAAGATACACAACGATTTTCAGGCTTAGAAGAAAAACGGGTTTGACCAGGCCTTCTTACCGGCTTCGTCGGTTATTTCAACCCGAACGTATTTCGCACCGTTCGGAACACTATAGGTCGCCTCCGTCAAGAGTTCACCATCCGATGGGAGAATCCGCCGACCGCGACTGCACTCCGCCTTAAAAACAATCGACTGCGCTGGCGAACACTTAACCGTTACCTCGTTATCCTCTAACGCCAAATCCAGAATTTCGGGTCCAAGCGTAGAATAGAACGCGCCTGTTCGGAACGCTTTCATGATGCTCTCAATTGTCAACGCTTCCGCTTTCACCATAATCCATCCGTGAAAACAGTCGTGTTCGGTGCCGTGTGCATCATCCGAAGCGATGCCGAGAACGGGTCCCCCTCTATCCAGTAAGTCATCCCATGCCTGCTCTGAGAAGCCTTTGCCGATGCCCATACAGGTGTCGTTGTAGACCTCAATGGCGAAGTACCCGCGTAACGGCAGATAATCTGTAATCGTGTGCCCGGACCAATAGGGATGACACAAAACGGCTTCACCGCCCTGTGCCTTAATCTCATCAAGCACAGCGTTCGGATGCATCTTTGCACAATTAATTGTTTCGTGGATATTAATCGCGACAAAGTGATACGTCGCACCGCCATAAGGGTTTGACGGATGCACCTCGCTGCCTGATATTGCCAAAAAGTCTGATGTACTGTAAGCACTCACATCGTTAACCTTACGATGATCCGTTAGGACTAAGAAATCATAGCCTGCCTCACGGTAGGCTGCGAACCGATCCGCCATGGGAAGCTGCCCATCGGATTCGGTGCTATGGCTATGTGTATTGCCTCGGTACCATTGTCCCGGTTGCTGAAAAGGGTTTGCGTTGAACATTGCTGCCTCCTCGTTCCATAATGACGTATTCAAACTATTAGGAATGACGCTCGATGAATCAACTGGACGTATTTGCCCCGTCCATTTTATTTTAGCATATCCAGAAGCCGCTTGTCAATAATTGCGCAAACGACACGATCACTAATCCATTATCCGTTTAACATACCAAAAGGGCGCATCACAACGTCCGCTAAAAGACAACTGCGGACTTCAAGATGCTTACCTTAGAAAAAGAAAGGGTTTGACCAAGCTTTTTTGCCGGTTTCGTCTGTTATTTCAACCCGAACGTATTTCGCACCGTTCGGAACGCTATAAGTTGCTTCAGTCAAGAGTTCACCATCCGATGGGAGAATCCGCCGACCGCGACTGCACTCCGCTTTAAAAACAATCGATTGCGCTGGCGAACACTTAACCGTTACCGCATTATCTTCTAACGCCAAATCCACAATTTCGGGTCCCATTGTAGAATAGAACGCGCCCGTCCTGAGTGCTTCCATGATACTCTCAATTGTCAACTCCTGCGCCTTGACCATAATCCATCCGTGGAAGCAATCGTGATCGGTGCCGTGTGAATCATCGGAAGCGATGCCGAGAACGGGTCCCCCTCTATCCAGCAAATCGTCCCAAGCTTGTTCGGAAAACGCTTTGCCGATCTCCATACAGCCGTCGTTGTAGACCTCAATCGCAAAATAACCCCGCAATGGCAGATAATCTGTAATCGTGTGCCCGGACCAATAGGGATGGCATAAAACGGCTTCGCCGCCCTGCGCCTTAATCTCATCAAGCACAGCGTTGGGATGCATCTTTGCGCAATTGATTGCCTCATGAATATTAATAGCGACAAAGTGATGTATCGCACCACCATAAGGGTTTTCAGGATGTACTTCGCTGCCTGATATCGCCAGAAAGTCTGGTGTGCTGTAAGCACTGACATCATTAACCTTACGATGATCTGTCAACACAAGGAAATCGTAGCCTGCTTCACGGTAGGCTGCAAATCGATCCGACATGGAAAGTTGACCGTCGGATTCTGTGCTATGACTATGCGTATTGCCTCGGTACCATTGCCCGGGTTGGTGGAAAGGGTTTGCGTTAAACATTGATGACTCCTTATTCCGTGATGATGTATTTCAGTCTTTAGGGCGATAGACTTGGTAATTCCACACCATTTTAGCGTGTCTACAATCCGTTTGTCAATAATTGTCACTAATCACTCCAGTAGGAGGGGTTTGTAACCCCGATGCTTACAGATAACAGTTTGCACCTATTCCTGATAATGCCCTCAGAAAACCGGCGATTGCATAGCTCCGATTTTCTCCTTTCAATACAGAAGATTTATCGCTGGACGATAGAAATATACGAAAAAATACTTGACATTATACGTATAATGTAGTATTATATAGTTGCCAGTGGACAAAATTCGGGTTCACCCGTGTGATTGGAAGGCTACGGCCCAGCACAATCCTATATCCCTGGCTTTTTTATTTTCTCCCCCTTAACGCCGCAGCTGTGAGTGGTCTGTTCTGCGTATAATAGACACCATAATCTGTCTTGCGTGTGTCATCAATGTCGTGTACGATCCCAAAAGCCTTCCACAGATACGCCAAATACCGATCCTCACCTCGTTCATAAAGCCGCTGTAATGCCCAGATAAAATAATCAACAGCTTGTAAACCTGCGTGTTCCTTTGGAGTTGCCACGGCAATGTTTAAAGATGCATGGCTGGTTATCTCCTGTTGCGTGACAAAACGGGAGCGTGCAGCTTCAAGTGCTCGATGCAAGGCAGCCGTCCGATCAGACTTACCGCGTTTTGAGAAAATAATATCATATCCGCTACTCTGATGTAGTCTATCTCTGAACAGACGCTCGGTTAGAGAGTCGTAAAGTTCATTGGGATGGTAGCGATAGGTGGGTTCTCGCTTGTTGCGTTGGCGTACGTATTCAAGCACGCTCAATTTATCAGCAACAACAGCA
The DNA here is from genome assembly GCA_022819945.1 of Candidatus Poribacteria bacterium. Classification (GTDB taxonomy): domain Bacteria; phylum Poribacteria; class WGA-4E; order WGA-4E; family WGA-3G; genus WGA-3G. The sequence continues at coordinate 46,635 of JAJEGI010000045.1, read as the reverse complement.
AAAAAACGCAATCCCTCCGTATCATGTAAAAGTCTGAAAACATCTCTTCGGACTTCAGAAAGGTCATCCTTGGCGTGAAATGCAAGTGCCGTTTTTCGGTTAGTGGGTTGCATAGATGGAACACTCTTAAAATAGGAATCGTTCATCAGTTGTCCGCGCAGTTTATCAATCCGACCCTCTAATGCTATTGGATCTGACACATCCAATAAGCCGAGTATGAAAAAGCGGGAGCATCCCTCTGTCCCTACCAGGACCTTTCCCTTACGGGAAAAGAGAATACCATCACCGCCCTCATCTACAAAATAGTGCCGAATTGAGGAAGATGTCTTTGTAGTTCGTTTATTCTCCATAAAATGCCTTATCCAATGTCTTATCTTCCTCACTGATGACAAAATCCGAATCCGTTATTTCGGAATAGAGCAGTCATAGAAACCAGCAAGGAAGTTGGATCAATTTTGGGAGTGTGGTAGCTCAGGGCTGGGGTCTGCACACTCAAACAACTTATTTTAAGTTTACCGTATGTCACATGGAAAATCAAGGAGATATTTTGTTTTCCGGATGCCGAGATCTCTCCTACAAATCGATCTTTTGCATAGAAAAAATAAACATTGACAATATTACGCACCTGTGATATAATTTTGCAAGCGCAAGAGACTGAAATTTATGGAAAAGGAATATGAAATCCACTCCCTTCATATTCCCTCTCCGCAGGAGAAAACTTTATGAAATCCTATAGGCAAATCGTTGAGGAAGCGAAAACAGATATACCAGAAGTGACGGTTGCTGAGGTGAAAGCCGAACAGGATAAAGAGAGCGATTTCGTGCTATTGGATGTCCGAGATGAAGATGAATATCGTGCCGGTTATATTCCCAACGCTGTGCACGTTACACGCGGAATGCTCGAATTTTCTGTTGAAAACCATATCCCCGACCGAGACCAAAAGGTTGTCGTCTACTGTGCAGCAGGACTCCGCTCGCTGCTCGCTGCGAAATCGCTCCGTGAAATGGGATACACCGACACCGTCTCCGTTGCAGGCGGCTATCGCGATTGGGCGGCTGCAGGCTATCCGACAGTCCAAGATAAACCGATGACGCATGAGCAACTCGATCGGTACAGCCGGCACTTTATGCTCACAGAAGTCGGTGAGCAGGGACAAGCCAAACTGCTTGATGCCAAGGTCCTGCTCGTCGGGGCAGGCGGTTTAGGTTCGCCTGCAGGCGTGTACCTCGGTGCCGCAGGGGTCGGACACATGGGGATTATTGACTCCGACGTTGTGGAGTTAAGTAACTTACAACGTCAGATACTCCACCGTACGGAATCCGTCGGTACACCGAAGGTTCAATCCGCGACAACAACAATTAAGTCATTGAACCCAGACATCGATATTACACCCTATAACCTTCGTTTGACAGCAGATAACGTTGAAGAAATCTTCTCGGAATATGACCTGATTGTCGATGGATGTGATAACTTCGCGACCCGCTTTCTCGTCAACGATGCCGCTGTCCTGATGAATAAGCCGATTGTTCACGGCAGCATCTTCCAATTTGAAGGACAGGTCTCGCTCTTCAAACCTCACGAGGGACCTTGCTACCGATGCATGTATCCGACACCACCGCCGCCGGGCATGGTGCCGAGCTGAAGTGAAGCAGGTGTCCTGGGCGTGCTCCCAGGCGTACTTGGTGTGATGATGGCAACCGAAGCGATCAAATACATTATCGGTATCGGCGAACCCCTTATCGGTCGACTGATCCTCTATGACGCTCTCAGCATGACCTATCGTGAGATGAAAATTAATCGGGACGAAAATTGCCCACTCTGCGGCGAGAACCCGACGATTACAAAACTGATTGAAGATTACGATGCAGCGGCTGAGGACCCGGAGTCCCTCGCCCCCGCTGCTGATTAACAATTCGTCTCAACTCGGAGACTGAGGCAACTTCAAGGAGGATTTTATATGCTACCTTGTCCCGATTGTAACAATCCGTTGACACAGTTCCCGATTGAACCAGAGGACGTGGATCTCGTCAGTTGTGACGGCTGTTACGGCGTTTGGCTCGTCCACCCTGGTGATGATCTGGAACGTGTAGACAACGTTACTTTTGACGATCTCGTCGAAGCGTACGGCACTGAATACCCGATTGATGTTGACCCAAGCACCGTGGAACTTCCCGAAGAAGTTGAAGATGCATTGATGTAGATCGGGAAACATGATGTCAGTGCTAAAATTTGATTGGGAAATTGAAGACACAGAAAAAATGCACATCTTTTTTCTCATTGTGCTATAATGGTTTTACTCTACTACTCTAAGGAGGTTGTTTGTTAATGCGAACTCTCATTTTACTAACTGTGCTAAGTCTCACAGTTTCACCCGCATTCGCGCAAAAATATATCAGTTGGGAAGCGGAGAACTTTGACGATATCAGCGGTGAAAAATTTCAAGTCTTTAAAACGCCATCCGACCAACCGGGAAACGCAGGTGAAGGCGTAGATGATTACACCGTCGCTGAAGCATCAGGTGATGCTTTCATCGGTTCAGCCAACGGTGCTACAAATGACGGCGGGGACTGGGTAAAATACGAATTCTCCGTCGAGGCAGATGATTGGCACTTCTGGGGACGCGTGATTGCCCCCTCAGTTGCCGATAACTCTTGTTACTGGGCACTCGATACCGCCGATGGTGATATTGCTTCTACCAACAATGCCACTATGAATATCTGGGATTTCTATGAAGCAGGGGAACTCCGAGAAAACTATACGACCGATTGGGTCTGGTTCCGACTGAATTCGCGCGACGGTCCGTTTGAGGGGCTTGAACTTACCCAACACGGTGATGACCCGGTTCCGCTGGAATTGGACGCTGGTGAGCATACACTCCACATCGCACATCGCGAAGACGGCACATATATCGACCAAATTTTCGCGACAACAGATATCGAATTTGATCCCAATGAAACCGATCCACAGACTGCTGTTGAACCGCAAAACAAGTTAACTACAACTTGGGGCGCGCTCAAAAGCGGATTCTAAGTCAAACAACCATTTAAAGGCATCCACTCGCTGGGTGCCTTTACTTTTTAAATTACGACCAACAACGCGGGATATACGGAAAAATTGAAAAACAACTGTTATCTCTCGCTCGGTGCCAACACAGAAACCCTCTTACTCACCTGCCTGATGCTCATCAGTTGTGTCGTGGCACCCGCCGCAGCTAAAACAGCACTTCACTTCACAGACCAGACGCAGCAAGCCGGTATCCATTTCAAACACACCAACGGCACGTCCAAACAGAAATATCTACCGGAAACGATGGGAGCCGGTGGACTCTTTTTCGACTACAACAACGATGGACACCTTGATATCTATCTCGTCAATAGCGGAACCCTCAGCAGTACATCCCAACTGTCCTCCAGACACCCTGACCATACGAACGTCCTCTATCGCAACAACGGCAATGGAACATTTGTGGATGTCACAGCAGAAGCAGGACTGCAACAAAATCGAGGTTATGGTATGGGATGCCTCGCAGCAGATTATGACAACGATGGCGACCCCGACATTTACCTCACCAACTTTGGTAAAAACCAGTTATATCGGAACAATGGGGACGGCACCTTTACTGATGTTACATCGCGCGCGGGGATCGGTGATGGGAACTGGAGCGTTAGTGCCTCCTTCGGCGACTTCAATCGCGATGGATACCTTGATCTCTATGTAGCAAACTATTTGGATTATCAATTAGAAACCGCCCACGCCTGCTTTTTGGAAGGTGTTCATATCTACTGCGGTCCACATGAATACCCCGGCGCGCATGATACACTTTATCGCAACAACGGCGATGGCACTTTCACAGATGTCACCACCCGTGCAGGGGTCCACAACACCGGTAAAGGGTTAGGAACACTCTTTACAGATTACAACAACGACGGTTACCCCGACATTTTCGTCGCTAACGATGCGGTTCCCGATTTTCTCTACCGCAATAACGGGAATGGCACCTTTACAGATGTCGCTGTCACGGCAGGGGTCGCTTACAATTCAGAAGGTCGTGCAACTGCAAGCATGGGTATTGCCGACGGGGATTACGATAATGATGGCGCGTTAGATATCTTCATTACAAACTTCTCCTTGGAAATTAACAGCCTCTTTCACAACGATAACGACGGCTTTTATACAATGACGACTTTTGAAGCCGGACTCGCTGATCACAGTTTTTCACAACTCGGTTTCGGCACTCAGTTTCTCGACGCAGATAATAACGGAACCCTCGATATTTTCGTCGCAAACGGACATGTGTGGGACAACGTATCAGAAATTACGCCAGCTCTCTCTTACAAACAACGGTGCCAGATTTTTGGCAATACTGGACAAGGACGATTCACGGATTTGTCTGATGCAGCAGGCGCATTTTTTACGCATCCGATTGTCGCACGCGGAGCCGCAATCGGTGACTATAACAACGATGGCGCGACGGATATTCTTGTCACAACTTGCGGTGAAACCCCAGCACTATTGCGAAACGACTCTAACACAGAAACCCGAAAAAACAATTGGGTGAAAATCCGACTTGTCGGAACTGAAAGCAACCGTGACGGTATCGGTGCGAAAGTGTGGGTGCACACACACGAAACAACCCAGCTTCGAGAAGTGACCTGCGGTGGCAGTTATGCGTCCGGCAGTGAACTTACGCTTCTTTTTGGCATCGGCACACAAGAAACAATTCAATCCATCAAAGTAGAATGGCCAAACGGGTATATCCAAATAGTTAATTTCTCAAGCACTGAGAATCCCGTGAATGATACCGTTCATATTACCGAAAAGCGTTAAGTTAGATTTGCCCCATTTCGATTCCCTTACCTACCTCTACAACTGATTCACACATTCGTCGTTAAGTAACTCCTCACACACTGGAGTTATCAAAGTGGTCACATTTTTTTCCACCAAAAAACGACGATAAAATTTGTTGTCATTTCTCACTTCCATGACTATTACGCAAAAATTAGGAGATTATTTTCAATAATTGCACATTATCCTGCAATAATTGCACACCTAACGACAAAAATGGACGTGATCAAAGAATTGCAAATCATCATTTTTTATGAATTTACTTATGCGTGGTCGTGATCTTTTACATAAAAGTACCTGTTTTGACAAAAGAACCTCTTCCGTTCTTTATAAAACCTGTACCCACTGAAGAAATGATACAAAATCCATCTAAGGAAAGGATTACACGTGGACAAAACGAAGTATAGTGAAGAGCCAACATTGAAGCATCATTTTTAAACCAACTGTCTTTTCAGTGAAATAAACGGATTCGATATTCGGCAGCATGATCAAGAGACGATGCGCCAAGTGCGTCGGTTTTAGTCATCTTACTTGTTTCCAAACACTAAAACAATTTTTGTGATATATCCTGCAATTTTTGCGTGCTAATCCTGCAAGAAAACGCCTAAAAGTGTTTTATTTTTTGAGCAGTGTATTTTTTTTAGCAAACAGTGAAAGTTGATGCTCTTTTTCAGGAACCCAGTGTACACCTATATTTACAAAGGCATCAGCATAAAAAATCCTTATAAAATTTCAACGACAGTTTGGCGTAAATACATTACATTTTTTGGTAGACATTGGCACGAAATTTGCTTAAACATGACTAATGTGAGTCAGTTTTAAAGGAGTTATTATGAGCCAACAATCGGTATTTATACAATTGCCATCACCTCCTATGCAGGCAATCTATAACACAATCCAGCAGGTTGTAAAGTCAAATATCCCTTTCTTTATTACTGGGGAAACCGGTGTTGGTAAGGAAGGCATCGCGAGGTACATTCATGAAACCAGTCCACGAAGGGATAAACCTTTTATCCCAATTAACTGCGGTAGATTCTCGGCGGAACTCCTTCAAAGCGAACTCTTTGGTCATGAAGCCGGGGCATTCACCAGTGCGATTCGTCAGCGTCAAGGTGCGTTTGAAGCGGCAGATGGAGGTATCCTCTTTTTAGATGAAGTTCCCGAAATGTCTTTAGACGCACAGAAAATGCTACTTCGCGTCTTGGACACCGCCACATTCACACGGCTCGGTGGAAATGAGGTCTTGACAGTCGATGTTCATATTATCGCCGCAACAAACAGAGATATTGCGAAAGCAGTTACTAACAGGGAATTCAGAGAAGATTTATACTACCGCCTTAAAGGAATGATGCTGCACTTACCACCACTACGGGAACGCACAGAAGATATCGCGCCCTTAGTGGAGGCTTTTATCAACGAGTTCAGTGCTGAATACGGCAAAAGTGTTACACGGATTAATTCAGAGGCACTGAAGCAGCTTGAGCAGGCGGCTTGGCCCGGCAACATCCGCCAACTTCGCAGCACCATTCAAACTGCTGTCGCGCTCGCAACAACGGATACACTTGAACTTAAAGATTTCCCAGATATTTATCCAGAGTTCATTCAGACGCTTATCTCTATCTGGCAGACACTTCCTACCGAAACGCAGCACGCAATATGGGAGACACTCCCGTTAGAAATGCAGCACGCAATTATGCATGAAGTTTCGACACGGGCACCCGAGCCGTGGCGTAGCTTACCAACTTCACACACTTCAAAAACGAGCATAGGAGATGAACGCCTCGACATAAAAAATATGAATCAGAACGAGATTCTACGCGCAGTTGCCCAAAATCGTATTGAGCAACACGCATCTCTACGTGATGCAGCCGAATCGTTGGATATTGACATTCGGACCTTGCAGAAATATGCACAATGGAAAGAACCAAATAACTGAGATACGATCAGGATAATATTCATTCATTTTAACTGAAAGTATAAAAATAAAATGTTCATCAAACATAGATCTTTATTTCCTCAGCACAATAATTGTATTCGGTTTTCATATATATCAATAAAAAATACCTTTTAAGTCAACTAAAAATCCGAATATAGCGTTAATATCCACCGTTAATGCAAAAAACCACAATGTGCTATGGAAAACCGGTTTCTGTACCGCTGCGGTTCTATTTCCTGAAAGCCCAGAAAGATTGCGCTCGGTAATGACGCATCGTGCCGCGATCCGCTGTTAGGACTAAAACCGCCCAAACTTAAATATATTCGTCCATATATAAATATACTTTAAGGAGCACATTATGAAACAGCAACCCGCATTCATACAATTGCCATCAGCACCCATGCAGGCAATCTATAATACAATTCAGCAGGTTGTAACATCAAATATCCCGATCCTCATTACCGGCGAAACCGGTGTTGGTAAAGAAGGCATCGCAAGATATATTCATGAAACCAGTCCGCGAAGGGATAAACCTTTCATCGCAATTAACTGTGGTAGATTCTCGGCGGAACTCCTCCAAAGTGAACTCTTTGGTCATGAAGCCGGTGCATTCACCAGTGCGATCCGTCAGCGTCGAGGCGCGTTTGAAGTCGCAGATGGGGGTGTCCTTTTCTTAGATGAAGTTCCTGAAATGTCCTTAGACGCACAGAAAATGCTGCTTCGCGTCTTAGACACTGCCACATTTACGCGGCTCGGTGGAAACGAGACTTTGACAGTCGATGTTCACATCATCGCTGCAACAAACAGAGATATTCTGAAAATAGTCGATGCAAGGGAATTTAGGGAAGACCTTTACTATCGCCTCAATGGTATGATGCTTCACCTACCACCGCTGCGGGAACGTACGGAAGATATCTCTCCTTTAGCGGCAGCCTTTATTGACGAGTTCAGCACTGAATATGGGAAAAATGTTGCAGGAATTACCGCAGAAGCACTCAAGCAGCTTGAACACGCAGCTTGGCCGGGTAATATCCGCCAACTTCGCAGCACCATTCAAACCGCTGTCGCGCTCGCAACAACGGATACACTTGAACTTAAAGATTTCCCAGATATCTACCCAGAATTTATTCAGACGCTTGTCTCTATCTGGCATACATTCCCTCCTGAAACGCAACAAGCGATTTGGGAAACACTCCACTCAGAAACACGGCACTCAATTATGCATGAACTTTCAACACGGTTACCGGAATCGTGGCATAGCCTGCCTGTTTCTTATATCCCCAAAATAGGTGGAAGAGTGGAGTCTCTCAATATAGGAGATATGAATCAGAATCAAATTCTACGCGCAGTTGCACAGAGACGTATCCAGCAATATACATCTCTACGTGAAGCAGCTGAATCGTTGAATATTGATATTCGGACCCTTCAGAGATATGCTCACTGGGAAGAACCAGACAACTAATTGGGCAAATTTCTGAAAAATAAAGTGCTAAATGCACGTGTAATCACATAAATCCGGTAGAAAAATAGCACAGTACAGAAACCAAGCGCGAATACCCTATAGTGTACCGAAGTCATCTGAACTTCTGCTATAGGGCGTTCGCTTTTTTCATGAGATCAATAATATTGTTCAATTTTCTATCTCTCACCCAAAATGCGGTAGCGACGGTTCAAATCATACCCATTTTTGAGGTATGATTTAGGTTGACATTACGCTATTGATACGCGTATAATAGTATATTATGAGATGTGATAGATAATAGAGGTTCGTTTGGAAAACCTCAATTTTTGACTTTTTAATTTTTAATATGTGAGGAATAATCGAATTGGCTCAACTGAAAGCTACTAATATTACGTGGCACGAAGCGGCTGTCACGGCAGCAGATAGAGAAAAATTACTGAATCAGAAAGGCTGTGTGATTTGGTTCACTGGACTCTCCGGCTCAGGTAAATCGACATTAGCGAATGCAGTTGGACAAGTATTGCACCAACAGCAGCACCACACTTACGTCTTAGACGGCGATAATGTCCGGCACGGACTCAACAAGAATTTGGGTTTCTCACCCGCGGATCGTGAGGAAAATATCCGCCGTATCGGTGAAGTCGCCAAACTTTTCGCGGATGCAGGCACAATCGTTTTGACAGCCTTCATCTCGCCCTACCGTACCGATAGAGATCAGGCAAGAGCACTTATTGCCGATGGTAGATTTGTTGAAGTTTTCGTCGACTGTCCCCTTGAGGTCTGCGAAGAACGGGACACGAAAGGTTTATACAAGAAAGCACGTGCCGGAGAGATTAAGGAATTTACAGGCATTAGCGCGCCTTACGAACCGCCTCTCAATCCGGAGGTCACAGTGAACACCGCAGCACTTTCTATTCAAGAATGCGCCCAAGCAGTTGTCACGGTTCTTATCAAAGCAGGATTAGTCCCTGCTGGCAGCTAAGATATCAGAAGGCACTTCTCTTAATATTACAGAAGGGCACGGTAATGGAATCGGTTCTTAGAGATTTTAATGAAAACGGATTCTCTATTTTACCAAGTATTTTGGCATCGGAGACGCTGGAAGCCGTCAAACACGAATGTGAAGCATTAGTCGATGAACTCGCGTTACGACGGCAAGAAGCAGGAAAGTTGGCGGACACATACCCGGATGCCTCTTTTGAAACTCGACTGATTCGGCTTTATGAAAATTATCCCGATGAAAACCCGACGATCTTTCGGCCAGAGCTCCATCGTGAAGGATTTTTCGGTGTATTCGCACATCCAATTTTACTTGAACTTGCAGGTGTTATTTTAGGGCCAGAGATCCGATTGTATCCAAACTATTCCGTCCGTCCCAAACTTCCTGAGAACAAACGAACAGAGGTGTTGTGGCATCAAGACGCTGGCTATACTTCAAAAGAAGCAGACATCTTACGGATGATGAACGTTTGGACACCGTTAGTACCGGTTAACATTGAAAACGGGTGCATGGAATTCATTCCGGGGAGCCACAAGTGGGGTGTCGTTCCACATGAAAAAGACGAATACTATCTACGCATCCACGACGACTATATTAAACCGGTTGAAGCGGATGCCGTATCCATTGAAATCGTACCGGGGGATGTCGTTATCTTTAGTAATTTATTATTCCACCGCGGGCTACCGAACCGCGCCGGACACGTCCGATGGAGTCTCGATTTTCGCTATCAAGATGCCACACAACCGACACTCCGGACAACACAAGGACATCTACTTAGATCGCAAATAACACCAGAAGCGGTCGTAAAAGATGCTAAAGTGTGGGCTGAACTCGAATTTTCCTAAATTGGATAGGATTTACGCATCCCCTCTTACAGGGTTTTTGCTTGGGGTGTTTTTGCTTGGGGTCTTTGATAGGGTGTTTCTGCGTATTTCTGCGTATTGATAGGGGTCTTTGATAGGGTGTTTCTGTGGATTTCTGCGTATTTCTGCGTATTGATAGGGGTGTTTTTGCTTGGGTATTTCTGCATATTGATAGGGTATTTCTGCGTATTTCTGCGTATTTCTGCGTATTGATAGGGGTGTTTTTGCTTGGGTATTTCTGCATATTGATAGGGTATTTCTGCGTATTTCTTCAGGGTTTGAACCCGCCTGCAGTACAAAGAAAAATGCGTAAGTCCTGTTATAAACAAGAGAGCGGAGCTTGGAACGAAGTGGAAAGCGGATATACGGAGAAGCACGGTCTGGCTCAAACTGTCCATACCGAACCGCAAGGAAATTTAAAAACTTGGAACGAAGTGGAAAGCGGATATACGGAGAAGTACGGTCTGGCTCAACTGTCCATACCGAACCGCAAGGAAATTTAAAAACATGAAGTTAATTCAGTTTCACCTACCCAATTTAGGCAAACGGGTCGGAATTGTCACCCGCGACGAGGAAGTAATTGACGTAACGAGCGAGGAATCTCCCGGTGTATTAGAAGTATTGGCACTCGCACATCAGGAACAGATGAGCCTCGGCGTCATACTCGCCGACATTCAAGAAAAGGTGGCAACCCCCGCGCCGATGCAACTCCCGTCGTTTGCAGATGCAGAAGAGCCATCAACTGAACCTGAAGGTCTTACATTCAAAAAATTGGATGTCGCGCCTGATGAAAATGTACCACATCTCCTACCGCCGATTGATCCGCCCGAAGTCTGGGGGTGTGGTGTAACCTACAAACGCAGCGCAGATATGCGAGACGACGACTCCGAACAGGATATCTACAGCCGTGTTTATCACGCGAACCGTCCTGAGATATTCTTCAAGGCAACACCTTCACGCTGCGTCGGTCCAAACGGCTTTATCGGCATCCGAAGCGATTCGGTGTTAACCGCGACAGAACCAGAACTTGCCTATATCCTCGGTGGCGACGGAGAAATCATCGGATACACCCTCTGCAATGATGTTTCTGCATGGGATATTGAACGCGATAACCCGCTCTATCTTCCACAATCTAAAGTCTTTTATGGATGTTGTGCGCTTGGACCGATGTTCCTTACACCTTCCGAAGTGGATGATCCATATAACTTAGACATGCAGTGCACCGTTTTTCGTAATGAAGAAGTTATTTATCAAGGCGAAGTAAATACTTCTCAAATTAATTGGAAGTTTGAACAACTCACCGAATTCCTGATGCGTGATAACCCGGTGCCGCTTGGCACCGTTGTCTCAACCGGCACAGGTATCATCGTACCGAACGATCTACCTCTCGCCGCAGACGACATTGTCCAGATAGAAATTGAAGGATTCGGTACGCTATCAAACCCCGTTAAGCAGCTTTAGGAGACACTTAATGAATACCAGCGAACCATTTATCGGTAGGCACAAAACGGAATTGGATACACCCGCACTGCTGATTGATCTCGACAAAATGGAAGCCAACATAGAGACGATGGCGAACTATTTTAGCACAGTCAACGCAGATCTGAGACCGCACGTAAAAACGCATAAGACACCTATTATCTCACACAAACAGGTTGCAGCGGGTGCCATCGGTGTTACCTGCGCAAAACTCGGCGAAGCAGAAGCCGTGATTCACGCAGGCATTCGAGATGTACTGATTGCCAATCAGATCGTCGGTCCGCATAAGATTGCACGGCTCATCAACCTCGCGAAACATTCGGAGATTATGGTTGCAGTGGACAGTCCTCAGAACGTGCAAGCCATCTCTGAGGCAGCTGCCGCCAAAGGCGCGACTGTCAGAATGTTAATAGAAATCAATATCGGCATGGACCGATGCGGCGTTGAACCCGGAAAACCGGCCTTAGAATTAGCAGAACAGATACGCCGAAGTCCGAACTTGATTTTTGAAGGGTTAATGGGCTATGAGGGACATACCGTCGCGAAGCCGAACCGAGCAGAACGCGATACCGCTACACGTGAGGCGATGCAACGCCTCGTGGATACAAAACACCACCTCGAAAAGCACGGCATAGAGGTCTCCATCATGAGCGGGGGCGGGACCGGCACTTTTAACATCACTGGAAGCATCCCAGAGATGACAGAGGTGCAGGCAGGCTCCTACGTCTTTATGGATTCCACTTACCGAAATGTCCAAGGCGTCGGAGACCAGTTTGACTGCTCGTTGTCGGTTTTGGCAACCGTTGTGAGCCGTCCAAGCGCAGATCGAATGATTGTGGATACTGGTTTGAAAGTTCTCGCAAAAGAATTCGGTATCCCACAACCCGTTGGTATAAATGGAATAGAGATGACAGGACTTTCCGAGGAACACGGAAAAATGTTGGTGTCCGACGAAAATTTCTCCCTCAAACCCGGGGATAAACTTGAAATTTTACCATCGCACTGTTGTACGACAGTTAACCTCCACGACAGATACTACGGTATCCGTAACGGGATTGTCGAATCTGTATGGGATATCGCAGCAAGAGGAAAAGCACAGTAAATTGTAGCACAAACTTTATGAAGTCTAAGTATTTAAATCGGTAATTCCCAGGACCGGTAGGTGCGGTTTCTAACCGCAACGGATATGCGTCAGAAACGCTGTGGTAACCTCATTGGATATTTTATTATTTTACCGAAATATTTATTTAATCTTCATCTACTTTGTGGCTTATGTGGCGCAAACTAAAAGTTTACGATACAAGTGTAAACCCTTTAAGCATATCCGATCAGAAAATTAAAATAGGAGATAAATTCAATGAGGACTTACAAATTACAACGTATTTGGAAACCGTTTTACCTTCTGAGTCTATTTATTGTAGGTCTTCTACTGCTACATCAACAGGTTTCAGAAGGCTATATCGCAAAACGTTATAGTGTACCGCAAATCGTCAGCGAAAGCAGCAACATTCTCTTCGGGACGGTTTCAGAAGTCAACACCAAACGTCAAACTGCGAAAATTAAGGTCGAAAAATACCTGAAAGGCAACCCTGAGTTTGACGAGATCAAAATCCGACTTGATACCTACAAAGGAGAGAAGGATCACCGAGAAGAAGCGATGGGGCTCATGAAACAGGGTAGACCCATTATCGTCTTTTATCTCAAAGAGGGCAGACGCATTGATAGCCTTGCACATATAAATGGGAAATGGTTTCAAACCCAAACCACAAAACAGAGAAACGAATGGGGTTGGTGGTCGTTTACACACGTTGAAGTATACCTCAACAGAGACAAAGTCTCAAAGCGGGATTCAACGGTCGATTTTCAGAAAGAACTGGATGCCATGTTGGGAGAAGATGCCATCCAACTCCATTTCCTCAGGACAGACAGTTATAAGGCAGAGTACCCTGTTATCTCCAGCATCAATTCAATAGGAGACCGCTGGATTGCCTATGACGGAACAACGAATCGCGACCTACCCAAGCTCGGCAAGGCAGATATCTTATGGATCGGCTTCCGGACGCTCTCACGAGATGGGAGATACCGTCTTAACAATACACAAGAAAATCGGATTAAAGAATTTGTGAAAAACGGTGGTGTTGTCATCGTCTCTGGGCAGGATAGCGATGAGGATCGTCCGTGCCGGACTGGATGGTTACCGGAACCCCTCAACGGCGTAGAGAGTTCACGAAGAAATGATTTTCAACCGACTTCCAATGCTGGGGAACTCTTTAAAGCACCCCACCATATCCAATCAGGACAACTCGCCCTTGACGATTCATGGAGCGGATGGAATGAAAAATATCAAGTACTGGCAACCACCAACCATGGCAAAGAGATTGTCGTCGCTAAACTGCGATATGGTAAAGGTATGTATCTTATCACCAATCTCCGTAACAGTGAAAAAAGGGAAGTCGATAAAAATCGCCGAATGCTTGAAAACCTGGTGCATTTCGCTGTCGAGTTCCTGGAAAAATCTTGATAAGATGTGAGGTAATTACCTATGAAAAAAGCGAACTTAAAACACGGGATAAAGGAACATAGACATCCGGCATGGAAGTTCAGTTTCTCTGCCAAACTGCTGCTAACACTGTGCTTCACCGTTCTTTTCTTGTCTACAGCAAGCCCCGCGTATGCAGTTATTCCGCAGCTTCTCGGACCGCTCACTGCATTGTTGAGCATCATCCCACAGATTCTCGCCTTCGTTGGTGTCGCGTTGATAACCGCCCTCGTGTTTGCGCGTGATACCACGAAAATGTTCTTCTACAAGTTCCGCGACTTCGCGAGTGCCCACAAGATTGCCGTGGCTGTTATCGGTGTGATTATCCTCTTCGGCACCACGTTGGGGATCTACCAAATGATGCAGACACCGACCACCGTAATCGCCGGTGCCAATCATGTAAAAGGGATTAGGACATGGCCAACTTTCCGAGGTGGAAAGTATCGGACGGGACATTTAGATGCTCAGCCCGGACCAACAACTGGAACCCCCGCATGGATCCTCAAAGAAGAAGACGCGATGGCGGTTGACTTCTCGTCATCACCTGCGGTCGTGGGCAATCGGCTTTATATAGGTTCTTCGCACGGTTCAATCTTTTCATTGCGTGGTGCCACATACTGCATTGATACGGATTCACGAGAGGTCATCTGGCGGCACGCTTCCCCTACGCCAATCTTCTCGTCACCTGCGGTGGCTGGTGGTAGGGTCTATATCGGCGAAGGGTATCATGAGGATAGCAATTGCCATCTCCGGTGCCTTGACGCAAAAACAGGTGAACAGATCTGGTCCTTTGAAACAGCGAGTCATGTTGAATCAACACCTTTTATCAGCCAAGGGAAACTCTATTTCACAGCAGGTGCTGATGGCATCTACTGCATCGATGCTTTAGAGGGACAGGAAATTTGGCACTATAAAGGGGTCCACGCAGATATGTCGCCCGTTGTGCACAAAGACAAATTATACTTCGGTACAGGCTATGGCGATTACCGGATTTACGCAGTTGATGCACAAACAGGGACTGAAATCTGGTCGAAGCAGATGCCGTACCCTGTATGGGGAAGCCCGAGCGCACATGAAAATCTTGTCTTTTTCGGACTTGGACGCGGCAATTTCTCGGAGAGTGATCCAATACCTGCTGGTAAAGTCGTCGCTCTCGATGCTGAAACCGGTGACACTGTATGGGAATACGAAGCGAAAGACGCTGTCTTCACAGCAATCGCCGTTCAGAACGACTACGTTACTTTCGGTTCCCGCGATGGATCCGTTTATTGCCTCAGAGCGACGGACGGAAAACGGAACTGGCAAACGGGACTCGGCGCACCAGTTGTGTCTTCGCCTGCTGTAACACCGGACACCCTCTACGCCGCGACGAAAAATGGAAACATCTACGCTTTGTCTACTGAAGATGGAAAAGTAAAATGGGAATTTAACGCAAGAACTGTCACCCGAAATATTGAACTCTATTCATCACCCGCGGTTGCCAATGGGTTCGTGTATATAGGGACAAGCGATCGCTATATTCTCTGTCTGGGTGGCGATAAAAATAATAAAATTATCGGTGACCGCTAACATGAACAAGACTTACGCATCCGCCCTTGCTGGCGGGGTTTGAAACCCCGCCAGCAGGGCATAGAAAAATGCGTAAGTCATATTGGAGAAAAAAAATGAAGAATTATGTTTTGATCGCAATAGCACTACTGGTTTTACTCGCAAGCACTGTAGCAGACGCACAGTGGCGTAGTAAAACCCATGATGAATATAAAGCCCTCACAGGGCTTGATGTTAAGATCGACGGTGATCTTGGCGAATGGGATGGAATTCTTGACGCAGTCACAGGCACCAACGGAAAACCTTTCTGCGGTGTTGAATATCAAGGTAATGTCTTTCAGGAACACGGCGGCGGTAAATGGACAGGTGCTGATGACCACGAAACCTGTTTCATGATCGTATGGAATTCAAAAGCCGTCTATATTGGGCTTATCGTTACTGATGACGAGCATGAACACGCAAATGCCGCTGCGTGGAACGGTGATGGCGCACAGCTCGCCTTTGAAATGAGCGGCAAACGTTCTGCTGGAATACCCATGTTTCTCTACAATGTCGGTTTAGACGATAAAGCGAAGGATATACTCCCGGGGGCTCTAAATGAAAACCCCGGCGGCGCAGGTATCGTCCCCGGCGATGACATCGCCGTTGTCCGAAACGAAGGGCAAAAGAAAACCTACTACGAACTCAGATTCACGGCTGAAGAGTTACAAGCCAAAGGCGATAAATTCAGCGCAGGAGATAAGTTCGGCCTCGGTATCTGTGTTAATGATGGCGATAAAGCCGCTGGACAGGGTGGGCAAAAGGGATGGAGTGGTTGGTATACACACTCTATCGTCTTCGGCAAAAATTCGGAAAATACGGGACTGGTTACCCTTACCGATGAAGTCCTCGCTGTTGAAGCGGCAAATAAGTTAGCAACAACATGGGGCGAACTGAAATCCGCACAATAACCAACCGATTTTATCACTAATAACCGGTAGTACATCTGTTGTGCTACCGGTGTTCACAACAATACATAGAGAGGAAATTTAAAATGAAAAAAGTTGTTTTTAACTTCACCGCTCTGGCCACAATCACTATATTCCTGTTCACAATCGGTATTGCGAAAGCACAGTGGCGGAACGAGACCCATGATGTCTACAACGCACCTACAGGTGTTGACGTTAATATTGATGGCGACCTGAGCGAATGGGATGAGATCATGAATGCTGTTACAGGGACTGACGGAACCGCGTTCTGTGGGGTCTTATTTGAAGCCAATGGTGGCGACATTAAAGCTTTTGAAGAATTCGGTGGCGGCACCTGGAGCGATGCCGACGACCACGAAACCTGTTTTATGTTCGCATGGGATGCAGACGCACTTTATCTCGCACTCAGCGTCACTGACGACACACATGAACACGCTGCCGCTGCTGCATGGAACGGCGACGGCGCACAACTCGCTTTTGAACCGACTGGTAAACGCGAAGCCGGGCTGCCCCTCTTCCTTTATAACATCGGTTTGGATGGCACCGCAGAAAATGTCATCCTGCAGAACGAAAGGACAAACGGTAGTCCAGGAATTGCTGATGAGGATGCCGCAATTGTCCGAGATGAAGGTGGAAAAAAGACCTACTACGAGTTTAGATTCCCCGCAACAGAACTTCAAATTGAAGGCGATCAATTCAGCGAAGGGATGGAAATCGGAGTCGGCATCTGTGTCAACGATGGCGACACAGGCGACGGGCAGAATGGACAGAAAGGCTGGGACGGATGGTACCCACACGCTGTTGTTTACGGTAAGAATTCCGAAAAAACTGGACTCGTCGTTCTCAGTAGTACAGCAGTAACCGCCGTTGAAGCCGCTGATAAACTCACCACGACATGGGGCAAACTGAAATCTGCCCGATAACAAAAATCAGTCAAATATGAGAAAAGCCGCCAAGATTATTGGCGGCTTTTTTATTTCGATTAGGACTTACCCAGCCCCATCGCAGGCGAGGTTTGAAACCCCGCAGAAATACCCAAGCAAAAACCCTGCAGTGCGTAGGACCTCCACCTAATGATCGTCGTCGTGGTCATGATCGTGATCATGGTCGTGGTCATGATTGTGGTCGTGATTATGGTCGTGATCGTGGTCATGATCGTGATGATTTGCTTTATGGTAGTGCAACCGAAGCAGATCGACACCAAAGTCGTCTGCGATGTGTCGCCACACAGAATGGATATGGTTCGCATTATTCTGTGTGTTATCATACTCTACAAAGAAAAACGGACCGTGCAGCCTATAGTAGTGCGGTGTCTTCGGTGCTTCACCGCCTGCCCATGCGAAGTGGATGTCGTTAACACTCCCCTCACGTAGTTTACTGCGTTCAATTTGGGCAACTTCATCAGGGAGCCGATCAATGTATTCATGAACAAGTTCCATCAAGATTTCGCGCTGGTGCGTCTCCATGGCCTCGGCGGCTAACCCTTCAACGCTTTCAAATTCAACTTTAGGGACATCGCGCGTCAAAATATCAGATGGTGCCTCCGCATTGATGATTGTTTGTCCCTTCTGCGTGGCATTCAAACTTGTAAGGAGTCTGCGTGCTATATCTTCTTCTGCAGAGAGGACTCTTAAACCTTTTTTATCGCCTTGCGGCACCTCTGCCGGGTTTGAACCGAAGAATGATGGGTTCGGCGAAATGAGTTCGCGATTAACAACGGTAAAATTGAGCGAGACATGATGTCCTTCAGCACGCCACCCCCACGCGCCGTTGCCTGTCGGATCTCCAAATACGGTGAAAAAATAGAACCCCGGATCCCGCACAAGTCGGGCTTCCCCGGCAGCCTTCTCAATCTCACCGAGTGTTGTCTCCAAATTGATAATTGCGCGGGCTTTCTGATAGCCTTTCGCACTTAACCCACTCTCCATGAGAGCAAACGCTGCCTCTTGCTGTTTCGTGTTGAGTTCTTTGAGGGAGACACCTTCGCGTTCCCACATTTCAATGGGGATGTAGTGCCATCGGAACCGTTCGTTTCCGTCAAATGGGAGTGCCGCTTTCCCGCGTAAAGGCGGTGTCAGTGTATCCAGAAAGTTTCCCGCTGCCTGTGCCATCTGCTCGGCTGTTGCTGAAGCGGGGATAAACAAAGGCTTCAGTTCGGCATCGGTATGTGTGTGTGCCACAAATAATACCTCCATTAGCGTAGAACTGCAGTCCGAGACCGCGTCCTACAATCCTATTAATTCCGTTCTCCTTATGAATCCACATTTTAAATCAACTGCTCACGAAAATCAAGTATTTTTAACGACATATTCAGAACCTTTCGGTTTTTAATGCTGGTTTGCCTTATAACGAGGTTTCAAACCAGCTCTCCATCCGTTAAACGGAAAAGCATCAGCAACCAGAAAAGTGTAATCGAGTTTGACATCTGATGGCTGGCTGTTATAATATATCGCCTTTACAAAACTGACGACTGAAAACTGATAACCACCTATGAAAAAATCTTGACAATCCTTCATAAATTCTGTAAACTTATTGTAACGGCCTCCGTTTAAGAGAGTGTTAGCACGCAATTGTCCACCTCTACCTTAGGTGAGGCACAACTTTAACCGATAATCAAAGTCGGGACTTATGGACAAATTGATTGATGATGAATTGTTAGTCGCTCAATTTCAAGCCGGCCGCCAAAATGCCTTTGATGAGTTGATGAAACGTTACAAATCCAAGATTTTCTCGTATCTTCTGCGTTCAGTGAGAAATTATGAGGATGCTGAGGACATCACCATCGAAGTCTTCTTCAAAGCGTACCGCGCCTTAGAAGGTTGGCAACCGAAAGCCAAATTTTCGACATGGCTTTACAAGATTGCGTCCAATCTTGCTATCGATTACCACCGTGCGAAAGCGCGTCACCCTGTCTATGCGTTGGACGACACAGAAGTTCCAGAAGCAAACCTCGTCGCTACCGATCTCCATAGTAATCCGGAGAAGCAACTCGAAGAGAAAGAACGGGGTCTCATTATCCGTGAAGCTGTTGATCAACTCTCCCCGAAACAGAAAGCAGTCTTCATGCTAAGCCGATATGAAGGTTTGCAACTTAAAGAGGTTGCTGAAACGTTGGATATGGCGGAAGGTACCGTGAAAATTCACCTCCACCGCGCAGTAAAACGGTTACAAACACTCCTACGTCCACTGTGGGAAAACAACGAAATTTGAAAGGAGATAGGACTTACGCAGCCCCTTGCAGGGTTTTGCTTGGGGTCTTTGATAGGGTATTTCTGCAGCGTTTGAAACCCCGCCTGCAGTTCGTTACCATGGAAAAATGCGTAGGTCCTAAGGAGAAATATTGATTATGCCTAAATGTAAGAAATCTGAAGGGCAAGCGATTGATTACGCTTCCAAACTTCTACCACCCGCAGAAGAAGAGCCTTTTGAAGAACACCTCAAGCATTGCCAAAACTGTTCTGAAGCCGTAGCTTCCTACTCAGCCGTTCTTGACTTGACAGATAAAGCACAAGCAGAACTAACTGTCCCTGAAGTCGCCCTTAAGAACATTGAGATGAACGTGTACAAACGGCTCGCGGCTACACAAGAACAGACGCTGTTCTCACGCATCCGCACCTATTTTGCGAGTGTCGGCTCCCCCTTTGGCTGGTACAAAACCGCTGCGGTGAGCAGTATTGCTGTCGCTTTGATCGCCACTGCTGTCCTCATTGGAAAACCCTTCCAATCAGAAGACACCTTGCGACTCACCGAAACAGAATCCGCTGACGCACGTATCGAACAGTATCGCCAACAAGGCATCCAACGGAATTTAGAAGAGGCACTGATTACACAGCATCTCCGAAACGATGCCTGGGAGACAGAAAGCCAGCTCTACCGAATGAAAGAGCAGGCACAAGGCACAAATTGGACGAAAGTTGCGGACAAACATCTTGAGAACCTTCAATCCGGGAATTCAACTTTACAATAGCACACCTAAGGGATATTAGCCATGGAAACGTCAAGCAGGCTTACATTTCTCTTATACGCGCTGCTGATAATTCTCATCAGCCCGCTTGCTCACGCGCATTTTGAAGAAGTACATGTCTTAGTTGATGCGGGACGCTACGCGGAAGCCAACGATAAACTTGAAGCAATTGCCGAATCTACCAAAGACATTGAAGTAAAAAGTTGGTGCTACTATCATATCGGCGAAATTTATTATAATTATACGCACCAATATACCAAAGCTGCCGCGGCTTACGACAAAATCCTGAAGCTTGAAAACAAGGGACTGCCTCCAGAAGAACTCTTCCTCGCGATCATCAAAAAAGGGGATGTCTACAGCCGCATGGGGAATTATCAAGACGCTATCCAAACTTACGATAGACTGATTAAACTTGCCCCTGCCTCCCATTTCGTACATAAAACCGGATTACAAAAAATTCGGGACATTAATACTGCACTCGCTGATCTCAGAGAGCAGCAACGCATCGCCATCCAGTACAAGGGCACCCCGCTTGGTGCTATTGCCGAATTCCAGATCGCCGAACTCTATAGGAACCCGTCGCAACTTAACCAACCCGAAAAGGCAATCGCGAAGTATGAAGGACTCTTAAAAACACACCCAGCGGCAACTGTTGCACCGGAAGCGAGATGGCGTATCGCGAACTTGAGGCATACCCTGCTCAACCAATCCGCTTTAGCGATGGCGACATATAGAAAAGTCGTTGACGATTACCCGACGAGCAACTTCGCTGCTGAGGCACTTTTCCAAATGGCAAACATCCATCGTACAGCCGAAAAATACTCGTTAGCCATCCCTGTCTTTGAGAAACTGAAACAGAAATATCCGAACTTCTGGAACATGCACGCCGTCCTTTATTGGACAGCGGTCTGCCACGAAAAAAACTTGAATTACCCCAAAGCGATTGAGGCTTATGAAACGTTCCTTCATGCCTATCTACCACAACTGGACCCAGGGTATTTAGGGCAGATCTCGATGCACGATAAGAGTATACCTGAAGTGGAGGCGGAAATTGGGAAGAAAATTGGGCAACTCACCAAACAGATGGCAGAAATGGAATTAGAACGATTGAACACAGCGCGCGCAAATAGAGACTTCTCTAAGGCATTACATATTGCGCGAAACCTCATTGCCACATCACCGCATACACCGCAAGCAGAACAAGCAGCGGAACAATTGCCTATACTTCAACACCTCACAGCAATTGAAAACTTACGTGAGCAACTTCAAAACAATACCTTAGCACCTGCCGGCGCAGCACGCGCCCGATTGCAAATCGGCACTATCTATGAACGGCAGCTACAAGACTATCCAAAGGCAATTGAAGTATATCAAGAGGTATTGAAACACCATCCTGATTCAATCTATGCCGCTGAAGCACGCTATCGCAGTGGACTCGTTCACGCTGAGCAACTCTCTGCCCCTAATGAAGCACTCCAGGCTTATAAAAGTGTCATCACATCGCATCCCAACACTTTGCAGGCAATGATGGCAAGTTTCCAACTCGGTGAACTCTATAGAAAACTGAACCGTTCCAACGAAGCACTGCAAGCCTATAAGACAACCATTGGCTATCCAGAACGCGATCGGTATCTCGCTGGCGGGTATAAGGATAGTTTCGCCGATAGGGCACAATTCCGCATCGGTCGTGTCCACTACGATGACAATCGTTACGACGAGGCACGCGCCGTTTTTGAGGAGTTCATCCAGAACCGCGGGCAGTCCCCACGTCTCGCCGCTGCGCACATCTATCTCGCCGCGATTAGCGAAAAGCGTGCCGAAAATAGGCTCGCCATTGAATACTACAAAAATACGGAGACCTTACTCAAGAACGACCCAGTGCAAATGACGATGCTCATAGAAGAGGCAAGCATGCTCGGCAACCTCCAAGCCACCGATGCTGCTGCGGTAATACAATTCCTCGAAGCACGCATAAAACGCCTCTCAACAGAAACAACAAAATCCGACTGATGGAGAGGTACGGAATGAGACGCTTTGGAACCGAAGGCCGCTTGTATCCTGAGGATAACTACATTGTCTCGCGTACAGCAGAAACTGTTGACTTCATAGACCGGGTCAAACAGGGCAAATACATCGTTCTATTTGCACCACGTCAAACCGGTAAGACAACCTTTTTTCAACTTGCACTTGACACACTTATATCTACAGATTTAACCTACTTCCCCATCCAACTGAACTTTGAGGAGTACGAAGACTACGCCCCCGCGGATTTTTATACCTGTTGCTATCAAGACATTCGTCAAGAAATTGAAGCCGTTTTCCAGAGACGTGAAGAAGTGCTTCCTGAAACACTCAGGCAATTCTTGGATACCGTGGAGATAGACGATCACGTTTCGATCAGAAGGTTCTTTGAAGGCCTCGCAAGTTTTCTAAAAAATCAGAAGGTTGTCCTTATCATTGACGAATTTGGTGGGATTCCACAAGGTGCTCTCAAAGGGTTCCTGCGTTCGCTGCGCCGTATCTATCTTTCCAGTAGGGAGCGATGTCCACACAGTGTCGGTATCATTGGAATCAAGAACATTATCCAACTCAACTACGACAGATCCATCTCACCCTTCAATATTCAGCAAGAATTCCATTTACCCAACTTTACGCTTGAACAGGTGCAAGAGCTCCTTGCACAGTATACTGCTGAAGTCGGTCAAGCGTTCGCGCCTGAGGTGATAACGGCTATTCACAAACAGACAGCTGGACAGCCCGTGCTTGTCAACCGATTCGCACAAATCCTTACCGAGGAATTAGACATCCGGAAAACCGAGACGATTACAATGGAACACTGGACAACGGCACACGCCCAACTCCTTCACACCCGGAACACCAACATTGAGCATCTGACGACCAACATCCGAAAAGACCCGCGTTTTGAGATTATGTTGATGCGTATCATGGCAAACGATGAGGGGGTGCCCTTCAACCTACACAATGACATCATTAATCAACTTACCACTTATGGTGTCATCAAAGAAGGGAAGGACGGTATGTGTGAGATTCTCAATCCGATTTATCTCTATTGCATCCTACAAGCATTCAAACCGGTTGTTAATGGATTGGAACAGGAATATTTTCCAGAAAATTATGATTATCTCACACCTACAGGACAGATTGAGCTCACGGCATTACTGGATAACTTCCGAGATTTTATTGCACGCGCCGGGTTCAGGATTCTACAAGTGCCAGACACCCCGCAAGAATCGGTGGGCCGACACCTACTGCTCGCCTATATTGACGATTTTGTGAGACGGATTGGCGGGGTTATGTACCTTGAAGCACAGACAGGACGTGGACGAATGGACATCATTCTCATATACAATAACCGAAAATATATCATTGAAACAAAGGTCTGGAGAGGCATGCGACGCTATCAAGCCGGTAAACAGCAGCTCGCTGCGTATCGCAAATTGGAGGGAGCAACCGAAGGATATTATGTCGTTTTTGATCATCGGAAAGAAGCAGAACCTCGCATAGAAACAGAAACATTCGCGGAAAACCTGACGATTCGGAGCTACGTCATTCCTGTCGTACAAGAAATCCCTTCGGCAAATTAATCCCTCAAACCCGAATCTAACGCAACAAAATAAGGGGTTGCCCCCGTTAACATTTTATGTGTTTCTGACAATTTTATGAGTTCGGCAGCCGTTTCCCGCTGAATATCAGGCAGGCTTGGAAAGTCGAACACCAATTCCCCATTTTCGATGATTGGCACAAGAAGCGGTTGCCCCTCAGAGACCTTTTCATCCCAAAGTGCCAACCGATCTTTAGCATAATTTCCAGTAGCATCGGTTAAACGATAAATCTGCTTTTTGCCGGGTATCGTCGCTTTAGCCGGTTCATCCAGCGACTGTTTTCCGACAGGTCTACCATCACTCTCGACTAACTTATAGACCCCACCGAGCGCAGACGGAGCCCCTTCGCCTGTCCGTGGGTTAAAGTTAGCACCCGTCGCAAGCCGCGTACCAACCCCGAAACTGTCAATCGGTGCACCATTTCCGAGCAAAGTGTCTATCTGAAATTCATCAAGGTCATGGCTTGCGATAATTTGAACGTAATCAAGGCCTTCAGCGTCAAGGATACGACGTACCTGTTTGCTGAGTTTCAAGAGGTCGCCGCTGTCCAATCTGACAGCGCGTAACCGGGCACCGCGCGCCGCCATCTCCTTTGCGACAATGCATGCGTTTCGCGCACCTTCAAGTGTATCATAAGTATCAATCAGGAAGGTCGTGTTATTCGGGAAGGCTGCAGCGTAATCTCGGAACGCCGCCAATTCAGAAGGACGTTCAGAGACGAATTTATGCGCCATCGTGCCGACGTAGGGTATATCGAAATACCGTCCTGCAAGCACCAGCGATGTGCCGCTGGCACCACCGATGTAGGAGGCACGCGCAGCTAAGATACCCGCATCTCTACCGTGTGCACGTCGCGCCCCGAAATCAAAAACAGGTCTACCTCGCGCAGCTTGCACGATCCGTGAGGCTTTCGTGGCAATCAGCGTCTGGAAATTCATCACACAGAGCAGATAAGTCTCAAAGAGTTGGACATCTCGCGATCTACCCGTGACATTGATAATCGGTTCGTTGGGAAAGACAGGCGTGCCTTCAGGAACAGCGAAAACGGAGCCGTCGAAATGGAAATCCCTGAGTGAAGCGAGGTAGTCAGCATGCAGATCGCCACGTTCCGCCAGCCAGTCAAGCGTTGCATCGGTAAAACGCAAATTTAAGATGTAGTGGACGACCTGTTCCAACCCTGCGGCAATAAGATATTGTCCTTGTGGGATTTTACGGACGTAGTAATTCGCGGTGACAATAGCGTTATTTTGCGCATCAAAATCCGCTTGCCCCATCGTCAATTGATAGTAATCAACAAAGAGTGCCATCTCATCTACTGAAAGCAAAGCATATCTCGGGTGGGAGGATGGAAGGCTGGAGGAATGCGTGCCCGCTCTTCCATCCTTCCTGTCTTCTATTTTTCCGGTCTTCCATCCAATGCCCTTCATAGACCTTTTCCCTCAGTGACAACGAGTCTCTGGTTGACAGATAAATTCCGATACGTATCCACCTGACCGGAGGGCCAGACGATTTCAAGCGTGTCAACTTTTGTCCGTGTGCCGAGACCGATTTCAAGCGGTAGACTATTCGTTGAGCCGAAACCGCATCCACCGCTAACCTCTCTGTAAATCACACTATCACCAACTTGCAAAATTACTTTAGCTCCAATGCCGTCTCGATTGCTCTTGACACCGACCAGTTTCAATATAAGATAGTTGTTCCCTGCACCGGTATTCTGATAGAAAAGATTGTGCCACTGATCGCCAATAAACGCACCACCGACAGGAACGTAGATATCAACATCGCCGTCCGTATCAATATCACCGAAAGTTACGCCGTGTCCTTTTCCAATGTTGCCTAACCCCAGAGCGAAAGTCGCATCAGTAAAGGTACCGTCCCCGTTGTTACGGAAGAGCGCATCGCGTTCGAGTCTTCCCATCTGCGGGGCACCCGTAGCGAGATAGATATCCAGATAACCGTCGCTATCAATATCACCGAAGTTTGCCCCCATCGCACCAAATGCGTGATAGAGTCCTGATTCACGGGTGACATCGGTAAAAGTGCCGTCCCCATTATTGCGGTAAAGCACTTGGCGGTCCCCATCGTGCGGTGCAGTCCCAGTGATTTGTCCGGCGATAAAGGCTTGGAATGAACCTGAATTTGAGATAAAGATGTCCAAATCCGCGTCGTTGTCTACATCTAAAAAGAAGGTAACAAAGGCATCGGTAACAGGGATATTCATGCCGGTTGTTGGCGTGACATCGGTGAAGGTACCATCCCCGTTGTTGCGATACAGGACATTGGATTGCCCGAAGTTAACGACATGCAAATCAATATAGCCGTCCTTATCGTAATCTCCCCAAGCCGTTCCGAGCGAATTGCCGGTATTCGCGACCCCCGCACTTTCAGCGGTGTTGGTGAAGGTGCCATCACCGTTATTACGGTATAAAACATTAGCGGCACCATCGCCGATAACGCCGTCTGCGATGTAGAGGTCAAGGTAACCGTCGTTGTCGTAATCTGCCCAAGCAGCACAAAAACTACTCTGTGGATCAGCGACACCCGCGGTGTGTGTGACATCCGTAAAAGTGCCATCACCGTTGTTATGGTAGAGCGTGTTCTCTGCTGCACCCGACCAACCGCCACGGGTGATATAGAGGTCAAGATAACCGTCGTTGTCGTAATCCGCAAAAAGAGAACCCCAACCGCCTCTCGGATCAGCAATACCTGCTTGCGCTGCGACATCGGTAAAGGTGCCGTCACCGTTATTGCGATACAGCGCGTGCGGTTGGTAAGTACCGACTGCAACGATATCTTCATCACCATCGTTATCATAATCTCCCCAGGCACTCCCGCGCCCCCCATCAACTTTATCCATCTTCAAATCAGGCGCGACATCGGTGAATTGGCTTTCGACTTTCGACTTTCGGGAATCGTAGGGGTTGGGTTGCCCAACCCGTGTGGACGAGGTGACCTCGCCCCTACGACTGCTATTCATACTGACGGCTATTTTAAATTCTTCCGGCAATTCTTCCGGGTAGCCACCGAGTTTGCTATATGCCGTCCATAGGTTCCACAAGGTTTCAGGGTCACGAGGTTTGAGGCGGAGCGACTCCCTGAAATTCGTCACAGCCTTCTCAAGGTTACCGTGCCGGAGATAGTAGACACCGAGATAGTAGTAGGCCCCAGAATGACGTCGGTAATTTTGGATGATATTTTCAAATCGTTCTGCCGCTTTATCTGCCTCACCGAGGCGAAATTCCGCTAAACCGAGTTGGAGCATCGCTTCCAAGTTATTCGGTTCAAGCGCAAGTACTTTCTCAAATTGACGTTTAGATGCTGCAAGATCCGGGACAAGCATCTGTTGCGGCGCGCCTAAGAAATAACCCAACCGGATGCGTGCATCGGTATCGTCTGGGTTCACCTCCAGCGCACGAGTCAGCGCGACAGTAGAGTCGGAAAACCGTTGTTGGTAACTGAAAACCTGGGCTAACGTCAGATATGCTCTCGATAACTGATCCTTCGCTGTAGGTGCCTGCTTCAGGAGTCCTATTAACATTTGTAATTCCACCTCAGCGGCGGTAAACTTCAGCTGTCTAATGTAGGTCCGCGCTAACTGCATACGCGCATCGTGTGCGTTCGCATCCATCTGCAAGCATGTTTGAAACGCTTGCTCCGCTTCGGCGAAATCTCGTCTATCTAAAGCATCAATACCGCGCTGATATTGCGCAGCCAATTGCGGATCCATCTTATCTTGCGGTGTATCCGCATCACAACCGGCAATGATGAGAAAAATAAAAATAATAAAATAAAGCTTTCGCATAATGGTTATTAGTTGCCAGTTATCGGTTTGCCTCGCAGTGAGAGTTATCGGTTAAAGAGGACGCTTGTGGCAGTAACAGAAAACATCCTCGACACAAGTTCTTAACTGAAAACTGATAACTATTCTCCTGTCAACCTTACTTTTAATTCTTCTTTTTCAACAGGTCGCGCTAAATCCATGAGATAGATTCGCATGTGGTCCGAACGGTCTGAACTAAACACAAGTTTCTTCCCGTCTCGCGAGAGACTCGGTTCAAAATGCGCACCGATGTGGTTCGTGAGTTGGGTTTTGTTCGTGCCGTCAACATCCATCATCCAGAGTGTATAGTGGTTATGTGCATTTGACACATAGATAATCCGTTTACCATCTGGGCTGAAGATCGGGTGATAATGGCTGGTATTTGAAAAGGTCAACTGCTTTGGTGTGCTACCTGTTGCATTAACAATGAAAATCTGATAGATGTCCTCCACCATCCCCGTATAGGCGACCTGTTTCCCATTCGGTGCCCACGTCGGGTGTCCATCATCCACCTCATTATGCGTCAGTTGCATCCTATTGGTAGCATCAATATCAATGATATAGATTTCCAATGTGTCGTTATTTTCCGTACTTCCGGGCGTACTCGCGGTTTCCTGTGTGGGTGCTTTGGATTCAAAGGCGATTTTTCTGCCATCTGGTGAAAAAACAGGTGCCCGATCTGCACCATCTGCATCTACCAATGGACGCTGGTTTCTCCCATCAATATCCATGAGGTAGATAGACGCACGACTCGGATCAGAACCGCTTGCTTGGACAGGCGGGAGCATCATGCCGCCACGGGTGCGTTCCGTAACAAAGGCGATTGACTTCCCATCGGGTGAAAAAGCAGGCATGTATTCGTCAAGTTCGTCGGTATGTGTGAGCTGGCGAAGTGAACGATCTGTGAGATCCATGAGATACAACTCAGCATTCTGGAGACGATTCGATGCGAAAACGACCCGCTTGCCATCAGGTGAGATGGCAGGACTATAATCGTCGTTGTACTTCGCAGTAAACGTCATGATATTCCCTTTTTCGGTAAAGGTCTGCTCGTAATCGTCGCTGCCCTCAGTGCGGAGACGTTGGACGTGGTAGGCATCGCCGGTGAGTCCAGCCAATTGAAGGAGAATCTCTTT
This sequence comes from Candidatus Poribacteria bacterium, assembly GCA_022819945.1. Classification (GTDB taxonomy): domain Bacteria; phylum Poribacteria; class WGA-4E; order WGA-4E; family WGA-3G; genus WGA-3G. The sequence goes on along the minus strand of JAJEGI010000045.1, from coordinate 17,451 downwards.
TTTCGTGGAACCGCTTAGTAGGTTTTGAAACTGGGCAAGCGCGAGAGAACGGTCATTGTTGTGCCAATAGACGCGTCCGAGTGCAAGTGTGACTTCTGCCCGTTTTGGAGCCAACTTCGCTGCACTTCTGAAAGCGTTACTTGATTGCGTAGTATCCCCTAATCCTTCATACCCCAAACCGAGTTGGTAGTAAGCCTCCGCATTGGAAGGATTCTGCTTAAGTGCCATCTCAAACTGCTGAATGGCAGCAGCCGTGTCGCCCGTTTCAAGGAGTGCTTTGCCGCGCTTAATTGTGGCATCCTCGCCGCATGCAAGCAGAAGTAAAAATATAGAAATGAATAGGTAGAAACGGATGTGCATCGTAACATTCTCATTGGGGTTGGAGAATCAAATGGTTCCTATTTTTGCGTCACACGGATTCGCTGGTTTGCGGGTATGTTATGCCGGGCTTGCGTCCCTCCGTTCAACCATGTAACCCGCAAAGTCTCAATCTGCGTAGCGGTTCCGATACCGAATTCAACAACGAAACTGTTAGCGGACATGTAACTGTCCCCGGCGTAAATCTCTCGTATTTGTGTCCGATCTGCCGTTTTGAGTTGAATCTTCGCGCCGATAGCATTCCGGTTCCCGTCTGTTCCAACCAATTCGACGTGCAGCCAATTGTTGCGATTGCCGCCGTCATTGCGCAATAAAGTGGGTGGTGCGTGATTGTTGACGATGAAAATATCGACATCGCCATCGTTGTCGTAATCCCCAAACGCCGCGCCACGACCGACACGGATAGGTAGTGCTGTGATTCCAGTGCTTTCGCTCACATCGGTGAAGGTGCCATCGCCGTTGTTGCTGAACAGTGCATCAACTTGCGGAATAAGTACTTCCGGATTCTGCAGTTCTTGGAAGGTACTGCCGTTCGTAACGAAGATGTCCAAATCGGCATCGTTATCGTAATCAAAAAGTGCTGTGCCCCATCCGATCTGTTTGATACCCACCTCAGCCAGCATCGCAGAATAGGATTCATCAACGAACCTGATGTGCTTACTTGGCGCGTCCTCTTTCAAGAGATTTCTGTAAAGGGCATTCTCCTCATCGACCCAATGGCTCATAAAGAGATCAATGTCCCCATCGCCATCATAATCGCCAGCAGAGAGTCCCATCGAACCCCGAAAATCTGCCGCCCACGATTCATTACTGACATCGGTGAAAATGCCATTACCGTCATTACGATAGGTATAGTTCACAGAGGTATCATTCGCAACATACAGATCCAAGTCGTTATCGTTATCAAAGTCGCTGAAGATGCCCTGCATACTTCTGCCCCCGGGTGCTGCTATGCCGACTTCGGCGGTTACATCCGTAAAGGTACCATCCCCATTATTACGGTAGAAGACGTTATCTTGCGGCTCAAAGACGTGTGGATTCAGGGCACTCGGTACAGGTTTACCGGATTGTAAGGATTCCTCCTGCATCTGCTCAAGTTTATCCAAATCGTAGGTGACATAGTTGCAAACGTAGAGATCCAAATCGTTGTCGCCATCAACATCTGCGAAGGCAGCACCTGTACTCCACAATTCACAACCGACACCAGCAGTTTCCGTCACATCACGAAAGGTGCCGTCGCCATTGTTGCGATAGAGAACGTTCGCGCCGTAATTCGTCACATAGAGGTCAATATTGCCGTCTCCATCGTAATCCGCGAAGACACATCCCATTCCGTATCCACGATGCCCAACACCGGCGGTATGCGTTATGTCCGCAAACGTGCCATCGCCGTTATTCCGATAGAGAACATTTGTTTTGCTGTCGGGACCGACATCTTCCGTAAATGGATGGGGGATGTTGACGATATAGAGATCAATGTCGCCATCGTTGTCTATATCAGCAAAACCTGCGCCAGACCCCATATCTTCTGGAAGTAGACTCGAACGGGTTCCACTTGAATGCTGAAAATGGATACCGACTTTATCTGTGACATCGGTAAAGGTAACCGCATGGACAGGAATGGAGGTCAGGATAAAAATTGCGAATACTACAGAAGAAGTAACCAGTAACCAGTAACCAGTAACCAGTGAAGAAGTCTCGTTTACTGGAAACTGAAAACTGGAAACTGGAAACTTAAAAATATGTTTCCAAGAAATCCGTAAAAATCGCGCCGCTGCGAAAGCGTTCATCATTAATAATCTCTTGATAGAGCGGAACTGTCGTCTTGATGCCCTCAATTTTGAACTCAGACAAGGCGCGCCGTAACCGAGCAATCGCCTCCTCTCGATCTTTGCCAGTTGCGATAAGTTTCGCTACAAGTGAATCGTAGTGCGGCGGTACGGTATAACCGGTATAGATATAACCGTCAACCCGAACGCCGATACCGCCGGGCGGATCGTAGGCGGTGACGAGTCCTGGTGAAGGCATGAATTGATTTGCGGGATCTTCAGCATTAATTCTGCATTCAATAGCATGTCCCCGAATCTGGATATCAGATTGGTTATATCCGAGCTGCTCTCCCATTGCGATCCGGATTTGCTCCTTAACGAGATCCATACCCGTAATGCTTTCAGTGATAGTGTGCTCAACTTGGATCCGTGTATTCATCTCAAGGAAATAGAAATTCTCATCCTTATCAACAACAAACTCAATGGTGCCAGCATTGACGTAACCGACCGCTTTTGCGGCTTTCGCGGCGGCTTTACAGATTTCGGAACGAAGTTTAGACGGAATTGAGGTAGCAGGCGCTTCTTCGAGCAGTTTCTGCTGCTTACGCTGGATAGAACATTCACGTTCACCCAAATGGACAACATTGCCGTGCGTATCGCCTAAAATCTGTACTTCAATATGCCGTGCCTCTTCAATCCATTTTTCAATATAGACATCCCCGTTGCCAAAAGCCGCTTCACCCTCCGCTTTCGCGGTATGAAAAAGGTTAAAAAGGCTCGGACGGTTTTCTGCGATTCGGATGCCACGTCCACCGCCACCAGCAACGGCTTTAATACCGACAGGGTACCCGATCTTCTCAGCGAGCTGCACGGCATCTTCGGCGGTATCAACCGTCCCTTTTTTGCTATTTTTCCGTCTCCCGCCTTGGCTCCCCGGTATAAGTTTCAAGCCAGCTTTTGCGACAGTTTCGCGTGCCTTCACCTTGTCCCCCATCGTCCGAATATTTTCAATAGAGGGGCCGATGAACTTTATTTCGTGTGCTTCACACATCTCCGCAAACTGTGCATCTTCAGCGAGAAAGCCTGCTCCCGGGTGAATCGCGTTGACATTCGCGTAATCCGCGACGGTAATTATGCTTGAGTATTTGAGATAACTCGCCGTTGAGGGTGCCGGACCAATACAGTACGCCTCGTCAGCGTGTTCAACGTGCAGGGCATCTTTATCAGCGGTTGAATAAATCGCCACCGTCTTAATCCCCATGTCTTTACATGCCCGGATAATGCGGACAGCAATTTCACCACGATTTGCTACCAGTATCTTTTTAATCATATTTCGTATTTCAGAAAGGATAAGAAAGTTTACAGGTGTACCCAAATCCGTAAAGTTAGAAAGTTGACTCGATGCCATAGCCACCTGAGTTGCCTTCGTAACTTTAGCACACTTTTAAACTTCTTCCCTTGGTGTCTATGTCTGCTTCACTCGGAACAGAGGTTGTGCATACTCAACCGCATCACCATCTTCAACGAGAATCTCCAGTATCTCACAACTAAATGGAGCTTCCACCGGATTGTAAGTCTTCATGACTTCAAGGACAGCCATGGGTTCACCCGTAGCAACGACATCCCCGATTTCTACAAAAGGTGGTTCTTCAGGAGTAGCGGAACGGTAGAAGCGTGAGGGCATCGGTGCATTGATGAATTCGTTCTCCGCTTGTGCACTTACCTCCACATCCTGGTCTTCTACAGGTATCTGTGGTGTTCCGGTCGCGACGCTTGTCGCTATGCGTTGCAGCGGCGGCTGTTCATATCCGACCAAACTCCGTCGTTCCCTGGAAACTTGCACTTCAAATTCGTTGTCCCGAATGCGTACTTCCGTCAGGTCAGCACGTTCAAGCACCTGTGCCAACTGCTCAACGAGCTCGAGGACATCACTGTAGTCTTGTTCCGCGGATTCAGATTTATCCTTGGATCTGTTTTGACGCATTTCTTTTTCAAGTTACCAGTTACCAGTTACCAGTTACCAGTTAAAGAAAAGTCAGGTTAACCGAACGTCTCTTAACTGGGTACTGGCCACTGGTTACTGGTTACTATTATATCCTTTCTACGTATTTTCCCGTACGCGTGTCAACTTTGATACGCGTTTCGTTTTGAACAAATAGTGGAACGTTAACAACCCCGCCTGTCTCAAGTACAGCACGTTTGGAACCACCACTGACGGTATCACCCCGCAACCCCGGATCAGTCTCTACGATTTGAAGCTCAACGAAGTTCGGGAGTTCAACGGCGAGCGGTACCTGTCCGTCCATTTTGACGGTAACAGTTTCGCCCTCTTTGAGGAACTTCAAACTCTCTTCAATGAGATTCAACGGAAGCGTATGTTGCTCAAATGATTCGTTGTCCATAAACCACAAAACATCGCCATCCCGGTACATATACTGCATCTTGTGATCCATGACCCGGACGGTTTCGATAGTCTCATTGGATCGGAATGTGCGATCCAGAACTGCTCCATCGGTGATACGTTTAATCTTTGTCCGTGCAAAGGCACTGCCCTTCCCCGGTTTCACGTGTTGACAATCGACTATCGTGTAAATAGTATTGTTGAGTCGGATAACCAACCCGTTGCGTAAATCGTTAAGTGCTGCCATTTTCTCCTCAATAATTGTTAGTTAACAGTTAACAGTTATAAGTAACTGTGTTGTAGCATTCAGGGCGGCTGTGGACACCACAACACAATCGAACGCCACAAGAAGTTAGCTTATAACTTACAACTTATAACTTACAACTTATAACTTATAACTACTAAAGCAAGGCGAGTGCTTGCTGCAACGCCTTGGCTCTATGACTCATCTGATTTTTTACGGCTTCTCCTAATTCTGCGAAGGTCTGGTCGTAACCGTCTGGCACAAACACCGGATCATAACCGAAACCGCTTTCTCCTTTAGGTGTGTGTGTGATGTATCCTTCACAAACACCGAGCACACCTTTAGGAACAGAACCAGGGTTTACAACTGCAATTGCGGCGACAAAACGGGCGCGCCGATCCGTGATCCCTTCAAGTGCTTCGAGGAGTTTCGCAATTCGGATAGCATCCGTAGCATCTTCACCTGCCCAGCGTTTAGAATGAATACCAGGGGCACCGTGGAGCGCGTCCACCTCTAATCCAGCATCATCAGCAAGCGCGAGGTGACCTGTCCATTCAGCGATGACAGACGCTTTTTTAGCGGCGTTCTCACCATACGTTTTTCCATCCTCAACGACTTCCGGCGCATCGGGATACGCTTTTAAGGAGATAACCTCTATGTGTTGTAAGGTGTTTGCACCGCTGCGGAGCATTTCCGTGAGCTCCTGTACCTTACCTTCGTTATGCGTCGCCAATACAAGCTTCATCTAAGTTCTCCAACATCATCCGATTCTGCAGTCGGATAAGTTGTTGTATCCCCCCAACAGCAAGATCTAACATCTGATCGTAATCATCCCGGGAAAAAGGTTTCTCCTCTGCGGTGCCCTGTATCTCTATAAACTTTCCGCTCCCCGTCATAACGATATTCATATCAACATCCGCTGTTGAATCCTCAGTGTAACAGAGGTCCAACAGTGCCTCACCGTCGACGAGTCCGACACTTGTTGCAGCAATGTTATCAATGATAGGAAAGTTTTCGATTCTCTTACTTTTCACGAGCTCCTGACAAGCATCCCAGAGTGCGATAAATGCGCCTGTAATTGACGCAGTGCGGGTACCACCGTCGGCTTGGATGACATCACAATCGACCCAGATCGTTTGCTCCTCTAAGGCGTGCAAATCCACGGCAGCACGCAAGGAACGACCGATCAAGCGTTGAATCTCCTGTGTTCTGCCGCCGACGCTGCCCCGTGTTATCTCGCGCTGCATCCGTTGAGAGGTAGAACGCGGTAACATAGAGTACTCGGCTGTTACCCAGCCTTTATTTTTGATCCGCTGGTCGCGCATAAAACGCGGCTGCTGGTTAATAACGGAGGCAGTACATATAATACGGGTATCGCCTGTTGCCACAAGAACTGAACCTTCTGCGTGTTTGATATAGTGTCTTTTGATCATAACCGGTCGCATCTCATCTGGCCGGCGTCCATCCGTTCTCTCCATCTTTCTCCTCATTTTTTCATATTTCCTTGCGGTTCGGTTAGGGCGGTTGCTCCTTGAAGTCTCCCTCCGTATATCCGCTTTCCACTTCGTTCCAAGCTGCGTTTGTGTTTCTCTTTTTATCATGGAGGACGGATTTAAGAAAAGTGCTTGCAGGAACAACTTGCTTGATTTAACCGCAAGGTAATTTAAAAGAGTTGTTACAAAGTTTCAAGCAGCGCTAACGCTTTTGTGTAACTTTTCCGTTCAAGATAGTGGCGCAGCATTTTCGGGGCTGTCGCTGGAAGTTCTCGATGCAACACGTTAATCCGCTCCAATTGTTCCAGTATATCCTCCCCTGTCTCAATCCGAGAAAACAGCGTCTCTAATGCCTGTTTGAGTTCCGATAAACTCTCAATTTGCATCTGATGCCTCCGCTATTTCTTGAACGGCTTTGCATGTCCGGAGAGAGACCCGCTTCGGTGATTCATCATAACCTTTCCAGGCATAAGGATCAACACCAGAGACCGGAATAATGCATCGTCGATCGGCACTCGCTGGACGTTCCCCTTCTTGAATCGACCAAGGCAGTAATGACCAAGCGTTACAGTAGTGGCTCACCAAGACCCGACGAAACGTATTCCCACGGTTCTTACGGGACCGATGGAGCAAATACCCGTTGAAAAAAACCAACGTCCCCGTTGTAACTTCAACCGGCACTTCACCTGTATCATCAAAGCCGTAACTCTCCTCCGCAAAATCGAACTCATCAGGATTCTCATGAGACTTTTGCGGATAGAGATAGCCTTGACGATGAGAACCCGGGAGAATCCATAGACACCCGTTTTCTACTGTGGCATCGTCCATCGCGATCCAAGCACCGATTAAGGAACGATCACGGGTCGGAATATAGATTTCGTCCTGGTGCCACGCCTGACCTTGAAAATTAGGGGGCTTGACAAAAAGCATCGACTGCATGCACTTAACACTTCCATCCCAGTGAGGAAGATGCGCCGCTGCGATTTGGCTCAAGATACCGCAGATTTTCGGGTGCTTGACGTACTTCTCTATGATCGGACTGATAAAATGCGGTTGATGAATGCAAAGGATGCGACTGATCACCTCAGCATCACTAATATCCTCAGGAAGCGGTTGGAGATTTTCACACGGATGCCCCCCTTTTGCAATCGTGACGGTGTCCTGTCGCAATTCCTCTATCTCAGCAAGAGAGAGCAGATCTGGGACAACGAGATACCCATTGTCTATAAAAAACTGGGTCTGCTCATCGGATACGATTTTTGGCACCTCAATCGGTGGACTTGCTTCAAAGTTCACAGTTTCTCCTTGGAATAGTTTTCAGTCTTCAATTATCGGCTATCAGGGGAACAATTGTTAGTTAACAGTTAACAGTTATAAGTGGCTGCGTTGTGGCATTCAGGGCGGCTGTGGACACCACAACACAATCGAACGCCACAAGAGGTTAACTTATACGCGGTTCGCAAGAAACATTTCTGCTACCGCCAAGGCAAAGACAGTTAACATGAGATAAACCCATACACTTTGGTTTTTCTCAACATCTTCGCGGTATTGCGCCACGAGTTCTGCCGCAGGTTTCTCCTCAATTGATGCCTCCGCAGTACCTTTCAGCATACTCGTTAGTTCCTCTACATCACGCGCTGCGAGGTCAGATTCAGTCGTGTCAACATTGACGATGAAAGCGTACGCGTCTGCGCCAGATACATGGACCGAGTAAATACCCGGCACAGCGGTGTCATTGTAAAAAAAGCTGCCTTGTGCGGAAACTCCTGGAACATTCGCGTCCGATTGTAAGCGCGTTTCGACATTGTTCGGGTCGAAAACGGCAATTGTTCTATCACTCGTAACGTCCCCAGTTTCAACCTCAGGAACCTTCAGTTCAACGTTATCGCCAATACGATAATCAGGTGTCGTCCCTTCACTTTTAAGCGCGAGATACTTAATAGACTCATGCAGGAACGGCAGATAAACAGCACGAATTGGTAGATCGTTCCATTCTCTATCTATCGTTGAGGTAAAACAGAGCACACGTCCGAGACTCCCATAAGGTTTTTCAAGGAGTGCAGGGCTACCATCATCATAAGCCGCGATGATGGTAGCATCTTTCGTGGGTACTGCCTGAAAAAGTCTGTAAAACCGCGCTTTACCGAAATCACCGTGATTTGGTTCTTTGAAGGGTGCGAAAATCGGGTGTTCATACTTTACCGTAGCAAGTACACGGAATTGTTCGCGATTAAACGCATCACCGACTGCTTGGACAAAGTCGCAAGGCATCAATCCCGTCTCACCGCCAAGACGCTGTTTATAGACATCAGTATCTACATTATCACCCACTGTTACAATCAAGCCACCGCCAGCAGCGACATAAGTCTTTACACGCTCGGCTTCACCGGCAGAAAGTTCCGCTACATCGGCAAGGATAAGCACATCTACGCGTGCAAGTGTGGCTGCATTAGGTACCGAAACGGATTCGGTGAAATCGATCTCAAGGGTATCACTCTCTGATACCAACGCCTTTTTCATGAAAAAAGTTTCCACAGTTTGATAACGACCACTCGCCCGCGGTCTATTATAGACCGCATGGACTTTGATTGACTGTAGGCTTTGTAAAGTAAAATACCGTCTGTTGTCAACACCGAGTGCATCCTCTGTGAGTTCAACCCAACCTGTATGCGTTGCCTCGTCCTGGAATTCAACTTTGAAGACGGCATCCGCGAGGTCATCCGGCTCAATGTCAAGTTCAACGGTGTCAATTATATTGTCATCTATAAAGAGGCGTACCTGAAGATTCTCGACCGCTTCATCACCAAAATTACGGACCCGTGCGACGAGCTGCGAGGCTTTCTGTTCCTTTAGTACAACAGGCGGTACGCTAATACCTGTAATAGCCAGATTCTGTGGACCTTCAGCACGCACATCAACAAAATGCATTTGGACATCAGGGCTGAGCTTATCCGTTTCAATGAAATTCTCCCAACCTCGCTTTTGCAGATCCCCGATGAGATAAACCTGTTTCTCACCGATAGGAATCGGCTGGAGGATCTCATCTGCGGATTGCAGTGCATCCAAGTAATCCGTATGTTCGTAAGTGGTCTTTGCACTGTTCAAAGCAGTCCGAATATGTGAAAATTCCGAACCGAGTGGTGCGACAACCCGGGCATTGTCGGACGAAAGGATGAGACCGGCTGCATCGGATGCGTCAAGTCCATCAAGAATCTTGGTCGCCTCCGTTTTAGCGGTCTCAAAAACGCCTTCATATTGCATACTATAAGACGTATCAAGCACAATAACAGCGTTTCGCTTCCCACCTGTTTTCTGTGTGATCTCCGGATCAGCGGCGAAAAACGGGCGCGCAAATGCGAAACCAAGCAACACTAACATCAAAATACGCATCAGTAGCAGCAACAGGCGTTTTAACTTATGTCGACGGACGTTGGTCTGATGCGACATCTGAATAAAACGCACAGTACTGAATACCAATCGTCTTGCCCGTTCTCGATTCAATAGATGGAGAATGAGCGGTATAGTTGCTCCTATCGCACCGGCTATTGCAAAAGAGGTTGCTAAGAAAGTCAAACCAAACATTATTTTCCATTGTCAGTTGTCAGTAACCAGTTAAAGAAGTCTGTAAAGTGTGCTAAAGTTTCAAAGTGTGCTAAAGTTTTCAAGAGTCCTCTTTCAACTTTCTAACTTTAGCTACACTTCATAACTTTCTTAACTGGTTACTGGTAACTCGTAACTGGTTACTATTTAGAGGACCCCTTGCCGCTTAGCGAGATAAGAAGCGAGCGCGAGATCAATCGGGGTTGCTGTTGTTATGATGTTGTAATCAATATCCGCTTGCCTGAGTGCGAGCCTATAGGTATCAAGAAAATCGTTGAAATTGCTCAGATAACTCTCCTGAATCGCTTGCGGGGTTGTGATAATCTCAGTATCGTTTTCTGAATCAATAAATCGGATGAGTGCTTCCGAACTGCGTCCTGTCTCAAAGTTAGCAAACTCAAGCTCCTGTTGTGCAAGTACATGGAAGACGACGACTTCGTGTCCTTCATAACGGAGATGTTCTAATCCGGCGATGACCTCCTCATGATTTTCATCGTAGAGATCCGAGACGAAGAGGACCAATCCACGTTTGGTAAGACGTTCAGCGATTTGATGCAGCGGTGCTCCCATCCGTGTGCTTTTCGATGTTTGTAGCGTCTCCAACGTAAGCAAAATCGAGTGTAAGTGTGATGTGCTACTTCGTGCCGGCAGATATTGGTGAAGCGTATCATCAAAGTACGCGAACCCGACGGCATCTCGCTGCTTCGCCATAAAATACGCAAGCGATGCGATGAGAAAACTCGAATACCTTAACTTCGTTAGTCCTGGCGTTCCCGCGCCGTTTCCCTCTGTAGTCGCATCGTCTGCCTGTGCCTCTGCTGTCGGATGGACCATAGACTCACTTGTATCTAAGAGCAGATAACAGTTGAGATTTGTCTCTTCCTCAAACTGCTTAATATAATACCTATCGGTGCGGGCGTAGGCTTTCCAATCTATATGTTTGGTATCGTCTCCGGGCATATATTGCCGGTATTGTGAAAATTCGACACTAAACCCGTGATACGGGCTTTTGTGTAGCCCTGAGATAAAACCTTCAACAACGAATTTTGCGATTAATTCGAGGTTTCCGATTCGGGCGAGGATTGCCGGATCTAAGTATGTGTGGCCTACCGTTGCGCTCTGTTGCATTTGTCTGTCTCATTAGAGTGTTCAGTTATCAGAAGAAATAGTTATCAGTTTCCAGTTACGAGTTACCAGAGGAATAGTTGCCAGTTTCCAGTTACGAGTTACCAGTAAGAGAAAGACTTAATGAATCAGACTCTCACTGCGAGGCACTCTTAACTGGTAACTGGGTACTGGTTACTGACTCACTGGCCACTGACAACTGCTAACGGAAAGATTTTTCGCAGAAAAATCGTACTGATAACTGGTAACTAATAACCAATAGTGAGGACCCTTATGGCAACCAACCAAGATCTACCGACAATTCCGAGACGACGCTTGGGAAGAACGGAATTGAGTATCCCTGTCGTTCCGTTCGGGACGCAGGGGTTCGGAAACAACTTCGGATTCGTCTCAGACGAAGACGCTGTAGCACTCATCAAGCACTCAATCTCCCTCGGTGTGAACCACTTCGATTGTGCACGCTGTTATGGGGATTCCGCGCGGAAACTCGGTTTAGCGATGAAGGAGATCCCGCGCGAGGATGTCATCATTACCGGACGACTCTGCTGCCATTCCGCCGCAGCGTGGGGCGGCTATGGACAGGGTAAACCCGATTATTCCGCTGAACGCACCATCGCTGACCTTGAGGACCAACTCCAACTCCTCAACATCGACTACTTTGATGGGATGCTTATCCACGATCCCATCGAAATTGAGCCGACCCTCGAAAAGGGTGGCACACTTGACGGTTTGCTCCAGTGCAAAGCCCGTGGTCTCGTGAACTACGTCGGATACGGGATGCGGCAGCACGATTTCCATCTCAAAGCAATGGCGACTGGCGATGTCGATCTCATCTTGTGCTTCAACGACTACAACCTCATCCGCCAGACCGCTGCTGACACTGTTCTCCCGGCTGCCGCTGAAGCCGACATCGGCGTTATGAACGGTTGGTCGATCCTACGCGGTATCCTCACAGGTGTCGATATCGATGAAGCAATCGCAAACGGACGCTGGAAAAAAGAAGGTGATGTTGCTGCAGCATACCCAATTTGGGAATGGTGCGTTGAAGAAGGCATAAGTTTGCTTCAACTTGCACTCCAGTTCTGTCTGAAAGAAGAAAGGATTCAAGGCAACAACATCGGGAGTCTCAACGTTGAGCAACTCGAAGCAAACGTCCGCGCTGCCAGCACCCCATTACCCGATGAAGTCTGGGAAAAATACGAATCACGCTTCGGGGATAATTAGCGGTTGACTGTCGGAGACCATCAGTCGCCAGTTTTCCCAACAAAAGCAGGCGCGGTTTACAACCGCGCCGAACCCGGCACCGAACCCATTTACCGACAACTGATAACTGAAAACTATTCCTCTGATAACTCTAACCATGAAACAGCACCGCTTATTATGGGCATTTAAATTCCTTTTGCCCTACAAGTACCTCTATCTCTTCGGGGTTCTCTGTAGCCTCGCAATGGGAGCAGCGCAGCTCATAATCCCTTGGGTCCGAAAACTCATCATTGATGATGGACTTATTCAGCAAAACAACGAAGCCCTAATTACAGCGATCTTGATTTTTGGCGGGGTCGTGGTCCTGTCTATCGCACTCACTTGGGGAATGAACTTAGCCTTTGCTTTCATAACGGGTCACTACGCTGCGGATATGCGCACAGGCATCTTCAAACATCTCCGCAGCCTTTCGGTATCCTACTTTCATGGTGAACGCACCGGACAGATTATATCAAGGCTAACGGATGATGTTCCGGTCGTAAAAGACACTGTCACCGCCACCCTTACGCAGCTTGCAACCCAAATACTCAGCTTGACTTTGGCTTTCATTGTCGCCCTAAGAATCGAGCCTAAACTAACACTTATCATGTTGCCAGTCGTTTGTGCGGCGGGTTTGCAGACCCTGATTTTCGCGCCATTTAATCGGCGTGTCGGTCGTGCCCGCCAAGACTATGCAGCCGACGTTTTATCAGAGTTACATGAAGGTATCACAGGCTCTAAGGAAATACTGGCATTTGGGCGTTCAAATTGGCAGATCGCTCAATTTCGGGAGCTGTTTCTACGTTTGGTGGGTGTGGAGCGAAGACAGGCTGTCGTACAATCTGCATCTTTCTCAGTAACGTATCTTTTTATGTGGATACCGTCGCTACTCCTATTTTTGCTGGGCGGCAGACTTGTGGTGCAGGGCGAGATGACTGTCGGTACACTTTTTGCCTTCATCGGTTACGTTGAAGCGATAGCCTCCCCCATCCGTTCATTCCAAGGGAGCATCGGTAGGATACAAACAGCGATGGGAGCCGTAGATCGGATTAATGAGTTCATGAATGTTCAACCGCAGGTATCCGAACTACCCACAGCAAAACCGTTGCAGAATGTCGAGGGGACTATCACAATGGAGAACGTCTCCTTCGCATACGAACCTGAAAAACCGGTCGTTCAGGATATTACGTTTACGATTCCGGCGCGTCAAAAAGTGGCGATCGTCGGTGCAAGTGGTGTCGGAAAAAGTACACTTGTAGATCTCCTACTCCGTTTTTACGACCCACAACAAGGAAAAATATACATTGACGGATTTGACGTTCGCGAAGTAACACTCGACTCCCTCCGCTCCCAAATAGCGGTCGTCTTTCAAGATCCTTTCCTATTTGCTGGCACAGTCCGAGACAATATCCGATTCGGGCGGCTTGATGCCAGTGATGAAGAAGTCGTCGCTGCGGCGAAAGCGGCTAACGCCGACCAATTTATTTCGCAGCTGCAGCAGGGTTACGACACACCGATTGGCGAGCAAGGCGTTACATTATCGGGTGGCGAAAAACAGCGGATCGCCATCGCCCGCGCGGTTCTAAAGAACCCGAAAATTCTCCTGTTAGACGAAGCGACTTCAGCCCTCGACAATCGGACAGAACGAGAGATATGGGAAGCATTAGCGCATTTAATGGAAGGCAAAACCGTCCTGATTATCGCACACCGGCTTTCAACCGTCACGCAGGCGGACCAGATTATTGTGATCGTGGATGGGAAAATCGCAGAAATCGGAAATCACGAAGAATTACGCCGTTCCGAGGGTGCCTATACAGATATTTTCGCAATGCAACGCGCAAGTTGAATGGTTTTTAGTTATCAGTTATCAGTACGATTTTTCTGCGAAAATCTTTCAGTTAGCAGTTGTCAGTGGCCAGTCGCCAGTGGCCAGTTAAAGAAAGGAAACCTGATGAACCCGACTCTCACTGCGAGGCACTCTTAACTGGGAACTCGTAACTGGAAACTGGTAACTATAATTCATCCAAAAACTTATGCGTCGCACGCGGGAGCGGATAATCCCGCAGTGCCGCAACCTGAATCCACTTCGCATCCCGCGGTCCGTTCAACACAACATCACCCGCCTGATAATCACACTGAAACACATCCACCACGATCTTAAAATGCGTGAACGCGTGCCTCACACGCGTCAGATACCGGGCATTCGTGACAGAGAGGTTAACGACCTCAGCGATATTGCGGACACACGCTGCATCGGCGGTTTCACCTTCACCAATCTGACCACCCGGAAACTCCCAGAGTCCACCGAGCAGTCCATCCAGCTGCCGTTGCGTAATCAATACCTCGCCTGCACTATTATAGATAACCCCGACAGCGAGATGGTGTTCCGGCGTAGGCTTCGACGCACGCCGCTTCGGAAACTCGTCCTGACGACCCGTCTGGAACGCCTCACAAAACGGGTTCACGGAACACACAAGACACGTCGGTGACTGCGGACGACACACCATTGCCCCTAATTCCATCATCGCCTGATTGAAGAGTCCTGGTGCGTTCCGATCCAAGAGGGCATCCGCTTGCTGTTGAAATAGTTTCGCAGACTTCGCATCGTTGATCGGTGCGTCCATCAGCAACAACCGCGCCAGCACGCGCTTGATGTTCCCATCGACCGCCGCGTATGGTGCATTAAAAGCGATACTCTGTACTGCCGCCGCACTGTAATCCCCGACACCCGGCAATTTCCGAAAGGTGGCATAATCCCGCGGCACCTCGCCATCCAGTTCATTCACAATGACCTGTGCCGCTTTGTGGAGGTTCCGCGCCCTTGCATAATATCCCAACCCTTCCCAGACTTTCAGTACGTCTTGTAGCGGCGCACCAGCCAAATCCGACACACTCGGAAACCGCGCGATGAACTTCTCATAGTAGTCCACAACCTTCTTGACCTGTGTCTGCTGGAGCATCACCTCAGAGACCCAAATCCGGTAGGGATCATCTGTGTTACGCCACGGCATCTCGCGCTGGTAATCCTTGAACCAATCTAACAGCGCAGCTCGGAAATGTTGGTAGTGTTTGGCTAACGGCTTTTTGTACATATTAATTCGTCTGAAGCAGGATTTACAGGATTAAAGGATTTATAGAATTATAGAGCCTATGGAGGCTTGACAGATGACTTTGACGTGCAGATGGCTGATAGGACCGTAGGTTGGGTTGAACGGATACCACCCAAAAACTGAAAATCAGCTGATGGCTGACAGCCGACAGTCGATAGCCATTAGCCATCCACCGCAATCCGAAAACTGACGTTATGAAGCCCACGGATCGGTTCATACGCTGCACGGTTCGCACAACGCGCAGCGAACTCTCCGCGCGCAATCCACGAACCCCCACGAATCACCTTCCGACGTCCTTCACTTGCACCCAACGGATTCTCGTCAGGCGAGTACTTATACGCCTCCATGTGGAACCAGTCGAAGCACCAATCGTAGGCGTTACCCGCCATATCGTAGCACCCGTAAGGACTCACACCCGACGGATAACTCCCGACAGGCATCAACCGCTTATTCCCCGATTCCGATGTATTCGCACGACTCACATCCCATACATCGCCCCACGGATACTCCCGCGCATCGTGACCACGCGCCGCCTTCTCCCATTCCGCCTCCGACGGCAACCGATATGCGATATTTTCAAGCGTGCCGAGCCACGCCAAAAAATGCGTTGCATCGTACCAACTCACCCCGACCACCGGAACATCGGGTGCGTTAAAACGTTCATCGTTCCAAAACTCCGGGGGCGCATATCCCGATGCCTCCAAAAACTGTGCATACTGTGCATTCGTGACCTGATACGCGCCGATAGCATAAGCGTCCAGTTGGACGCTCCGTTGCGGTTCTTCTGGATCCGTCTTCCGCATCCCAGTCGGAATCGTCCCCATCGTAAACGCCCCAGCAGGGATCTGGATTAAAGGGTAGTCAAGCGATTCAATGTGCATATCCGTCATATCTGTCCTCTGATATAGGCTTACAATCACACTGTTACTATAACATATTACCGGTGCCATTTCAATTTCTATGGTGTAAAATTTCATAGTTTTCATAGCAAATCCAGAAAGTAGCGAATGCTATGAAGTGCTATAAACCTAACATACGACTGGGTTTTAATCGGTTTTAGTAGCGGACTCGTTAAAGGCTGCTATGAAATTTGCTATGAAATTTTATATAGCTGTCAGCCATCAGTCAAGCATGTCTCGGAAAAAAATAGAGGCACTTCGTCAATCTTCTTGGAAGAACTGAACGATTTTGCTAATTAACAAAAGCCTTTGACTTTTCACCGAATCTATAGTATACTTGAAAATATACTTTGGATCTCGTATGCCAACGTTAATAAATGGTATGTTCAAACTCCCGCACTCCAGCGGAGTATTATGAATAAGGCTCTGCGATTCTTGATCCAAGTTACCCAAAAAAATAACGCAACACCACCACAAAGTCATAGCACTTAATACTCTATACCTATTGGAGTACTTCCCTTAAGAAAAGGTCCTGTGAAAATGACAAGAGAAGAGATTATTAAGAAATTTCAGAACTTGAATTTGTGGAAGAGCAAAGGTCAACGTGCAGTGCATAAGCCGTTATTAGTCTTATACGCAATCGGAAAATTGCTACGGGGTGAAAATAGGCTCATCTCATACGCTGACGCGGAGGACGACCTTCGGAATTTACTAAAAGAGTTTGGCCCACTGAAACCAAATCACCGACCTCAGTACCCATTTTGGCGGTTGCGAAACGAAAAAGATAGAATCTGGGAAATACCTGATGCCCACAAAATTCAGGAATACATACGAAAGGATGGAACATCAACTGGTGATGCTCGTATAGATGAATTAAGACGTTACGGTGTAGGTGGTTTTCCTGAACCTATTGCCTATCAACTTCAGCAACAGCCACAAATCGCTTTTGAGGTTGTACAAAACCTATTAAATGCCCATTTCCCATTCTCGTATCATAGCGATATTTTACAGACAGTTGGGATAGTGCTTCCGTTACTACAGTTACAATCCCGGATTCCAGACTTCCGTGAAAACGTCCTAAGAGCCTACAATTATAGATGTGCTGTTTGTGGTTTTGATGTAAAGTTACGAAACCAACCCGTTGCCTTGGAAGCTTCCCATATTAAATGGCATCAGGCAGGCGGTCCTGA
>JAJEGI010000078.1 GCA_022819945.1 Candidatus Poribacteria bacterium | reverse complement strand
ACTTGCACCCTGATATATCTGGAAAGATGATTGCCAAACCTGTTTTCATCTACATCTCCGCATAACTTTCACGAGGCTCTGCCAAATCCACAAGAACTTTCTTACCCACCTGAAGGAACCGTCCATTTAGCATAATGAATTGCACATCACCTGATACGCCTCGCCGTAAAAAGAGATATTCCCCGACAAATTGAATATCCTTAGCCGACATCTCCGCCAAGCCGTCGTCAGAAATTAGAAACGTGTCTGTTGTGTGCTGCAATTCGAGCGTGAAACCTGTTGCCAAGACATCTGCGTCCGCATCTACTGAGATAGCGGAAATAGTTGGATGTGCTTTGGTACCGGGTCTCATCGGTAAAAGGAGGGTGTTCAGCACCGCTGGCGATGCCTTATTGCTCCGATAGATAACGCTGTCCGCATCTAATGCGACTGTGAGGTTTGTCGTTCCGGTCGCACCGATAAAGAGATTGCTACGACGCGCCTCCTGTGTCCATGCGTGTCCAGCATCAGCGTTGATATGAACATCTACACCGCTACTGAGACGGAAAGTCTGTTCGAGTGTCTGTGCTTCCACACCCAGGATAAGGTCGTGTAAGATGAAGTATTCGCCGCTGAGGTAGAAGATCGCACGCTTATGCTGGACCTCGACGGTTTTATCCCATTTTTCGACGAAATCGAATGTGGGAGTTGTCATCCACCGCGTATCAAGTGGATCGAATGTGAGGTGTGAGGCATCAAGCACGCACACGGATCCTGTGGTCAGTTGTCGTCCGTATGCATGTAAGGCGAGGTTGGATGTAACCGCGTCACTGGGTTTCTCTGACGGACACGCATCGAAAAAGAGGTATTGTGCGTCTGCTTCCCAACTATCCCTCATGACATAGCAACCGGTCTCAGGGAGCGCGTGTGAAGTGGTATCGGGACACTCGAAGCTGCTATCAGCGATGTTGCAAAGTTCAACGACATCGAAGTTCGGAGCGGGGAGCGGACCGAGCAGCGGAAACGAGCCATCGGGTTGACTCAGATGAATACATGTCGCCACCGACTTTTCAAGTAAGGTCTGAATTTCTTCAACGGAGTAGGCATGCACTGCTGTTTCTCCGTAAACAGATAAAAATTTTGTGAAATCGGTGATTGCTTCAACTTGGGCGCGAAGTGTCCGGTCTTTGTGAAATCCGTCAGCACGGAAAAAAGCACCGGTTATCCATTTATAGCGGCGCAGTGCCAGTGTACAAAGTTGATCACTACCCCGAAATTCGGGGAATAGTCGCGTTGCAATCCCGATTTCTGTGGTTGCCCGGATAGCCGGGGTCGGATGGATAGATAACCGAAGCAGACATTCGAGATAAGTCTTGGCAGTGGTATAGGTATCGGATCGTTCTAACATGGCAGCATCGGAATTACGAATTCCACCCATAAAGTCTTTTAGGAACTGACGGCGAAAGGCGGCATAAGCGGATTTCGCGCCGGATATATCGTCTGATAGGATAGCGGATTTCACGGCTTCCATTCCCAGAAAATCCAGGTTGAGCATGTCGAAAAAATCGCTATCGCTTACGGGCAAGTTGAGTCGGTTTTGAGGGACGAAATTCCGCTTTAGGATGGTGTTATAGGTTGTTACGGCACTTTCTAAAATCGGTAGATTACGTTCGTTCGCAAGTGATAAAGCGACATCAATCGGTAGGACGAGATGCACGTCCGTTGGCGCAGGGGCAACCTCTGCGAGTGCTGTTGCGATCCTCCCAAACCCAGCCAATCGCCAGAGTTCGGATTGTGGGAGGGACGCACAGACACAACCTGCCAACGCCAAAGCACCCCCAGCTTCGAGCCTCCGACGGGGGTCCCCATCCGGATAGACGTAAAGATATGCAGTGTGTTCTAATAGGATACGTGCAAGTTCTCGGTATCCAAACTCCGTGAGCGACTCGTGTGCAGCGACTGCGACACCTTCAATGATACGCGCCGCCACAGATTCTAATCGCCATGCCGGGTGTTGCGGTGTGAATGCGATCGGTGTCGGATTCGTTTCCGAGAAGGCGATCAACTCTTCACAATCGGCTATCGGTTCGAGCTGCGGGACGATGGCAGACAGCCCCTGCTTCGCGAATTCTGCGGTAAGTAATTGGATATGTTCAGTTCGGACCGTCGTCCATTTTTCCAATAACATGTTATAACTCTATGTTTCAATTTCATCGGCAGTTTGGAATATGATAACAGTGTTAGCAGTGATTTGTCAACTGACATAATTTCTTTGCCGTAGGAGCAACCTCCAGTCACGATTTTC
The DNA here is from genome assembly GCA_022819945.1 of Candidatus Poribacteria bacterium. GTDB lineage: Bacteria > Poribacteria > WGA-4E > WGA-4E > WGA-3G > WGA-3G. The sequence goes on along the minus strand of JAJEGI010000078.1, from coordinate 4,780 downwards.
GCTGACCGCTGACAATCATTCCTCTGATAACTGAACGCCGAGTGCTGTAGGTTGGGTTGAACGTAACTGCGAAGATAGCTGTGGTACTCGAACTCCCCTTAAATCCAATATGTGTGGTATGCAATGAAGAAGCCAGTGAAACCCAACTTCATACTTCATCTTTCTATGATTTTTCACGCGTTTGATGGAGTCCGTTCAACCCAACCTACCATGCTGTAAAGGTTTGCAAGAAAAAACGGGGATGGTAAAACCACCCCCGGTTGAGATTTTAAGGGATTTTGGGTTTTAGGCGGATAGTGCGGAAACCGCAGCAGCCTCGCTGTCGTAATGTTCGAAGACACGCACAAGTCGGCTAAGAACTATCAGATTTTTGATCTGTTTACTGACATTGACAACCCCGACACGACCTTTCTTGCGTGCTGTAACGGCACGGATGCCCATGAGTGCACCGAGTCCTTCACTGTCGATTTTATTGACATTCTCGAAATTAATGAGTATACGAGGTGAATCGGCTATCTCTAACTGCGGCGAAAGTGCTGCCCGTAATGCTGATACGGAGGGTCCCATTATTTTTCCGTTGGGTTCCAAAATTGTGATGCCATTTTGTTGACGAATTTTAGTAGTCATGATTTACTCCTTTTTATTTTACCGAACATTTTAATGGTCAATTTTTACACTATTGAAGATTCACTTTAGGTATTTGATAGTTTAGTCAGATACGCTCAAAAAAAGTTCGTTTTTTTTTCAAAGTATCTCATAAACATCCACATGTTGAATCAAATCCTTGCTATTCGGATCATCATTGGGTGGTTTTAATTATTAATGACGCAATTGGTCAGCAAAAAGAGTGCATAATTTTTTTTTTATTTGTCAGTTGTCAGAGTATTAGCTAGCTGTCAGCCGTTGGCAGTCAGAGGAATGTTTTCAGTTATAGTAAAGCCCGAAGATATGTGAATACTCTCGGAAACATAGAACCCCTGTTCCTTGCAGGCGAGGTTTGATGAAGATTAATTTATTAATTCGGTAATTCCGTATTCTGCACAAGGCAGGTGTCCTCCCCCGCAGGTCCCCCTGCAGGCGGGGATTGTATCCCCGCCGCATTACCGATTTATTTTTTTTAACTTCATGTAACCCCGCCATTCTTTCAGTGTTCAAGTAATTAGGGGCTTTACTATAATTTGAATAGCGAATGACACGGATTGTGATGAGGCACGGTTAAGAGATCGTTCCTACGAAAGCATTTGGCAACTCACCGCGGACGCTGACCAACAAAAAAGGGGGTGGTAAAACCACCCCCGTATGATATGCCCAGAATTTTGGATTTTAGGCTGCTAATGCAGAAACCGCAGCGTCTTCATTGTCGAAATGCTCAAAAAGACTGGCAAGACGGCTGAGCACTATCAGATTTTTAATCTGTTTCCCAACATTGACGACCCCCACACGCCCTTTCTTGCGTGCTATAGCAGCGCGTGCTACCATGAGGGCACCAAGCCCCGAACTGTCGATCTTATTAACGTTCTCGAAATTGATAAGAATGCGTGGGGTATCTGAAGTCTCTATCTGCGGTAAGATCGCATCCCATAATTCTGATGATGCCGGCCCCATTATTTTGCCATTGGGTTCCACGATTGCGATGCCGTTTTGCTGGCGAATTTTGGTAATCATGATCTACTCCTTTGTATTTTACAAGAACTTTTCGTTGTCTATTTGCTTGTGTTTTAACTTTACTTTAACTTTATGCTATTTGAAGTCTAATTGAAGCGTTCGTTATCTTAGTCGGATACAATCAGAAAAAGTTCGTTTTTTATTAGGACTTACGCATGCTGCTCTTTTGTACCACAAACTTCCCAGTTTTGCGGCGTACTCGCCCAGATGCGAAGGGCATCGTGCCACCAGAACGCCATGTTTTCCGAGAAATCTCATCTAACAGAACAAGCTACAATCAAAATTGCGTAAGTCCTGTTTATATAATTTTCAGAATGAAGATTGACAGGATGCTAAAACCATACCATCTGAGATGCGATACATCTTCGGTTTTAGGTGGATAGTGCGGAAACCGCATCGTCTTCGCTATCGTAGTGTTCAAAGAGGCTAACAATTCGGCTGAGCACAATCAGATTTTTAATCTGTTTGCCAACATTGATGACTCCAATACGACCTTCCTTGCGTGAAGCAATCGTACGGGCTTCCATAAGCACACCAAGCCCTGAGCTGTCCATCATATTAACGTTCTCGAAATTGATGAGAATGCGTGGTGTCTCGGATGCTTCTATGTCTGGCAGGATTGTTTGCCGTAATTCGGATACGGCGGGGCCCACTATTCTTCCATCCGGTTCCAAAATTGTAACGTTATCTCGCTGACGAATTTGAGTTGCCATAATTTTTTCCTTATTTTCTATGCAAAAACCGTTAAAACGGTAACTTACTTTTCTGAGTCTATACGATACTTAACGTTCGTTTTAGGTATTTGTTTACTTAAATCTGGTAAGCAATATTAAATAATAATTTTAGATTTTCGGATTTCCGAGAGGAACCGAACCCCCGTAGGGGCGGGGTTTCCCCGCCCGCCAGCGATGGGCAATGTGCTTATTTACTACTGAAACTTGCTTACAACTGATATTTCTCAAAACAAGAACCTTTTTGAAAACAAAACGCATTTTCATAACATAACACGCGCTGAGGAAACGCCTTCAGTAGCCTGAACATAACTTTGATAAATGTCAGATTCGCTATTCGCCATCAGCCGATAGAACCGACTTTAGTATTCGAGCGGGATATCCGCTTCGGACAACCACCGGCTTATCAGACGCGTAAGCCCGCGGTCATACTTCTTGAACGCATCTCTGGTTTTGAATTCCTGATTCTTACCCACATAATACCACATGCGGACACCTTCCGCCCAATACTCGTCAACTGGCGACGATTCTAACTTCCAATTATCGACAGAAAAATACTTATCCGCCCATAATCCGAGCTTCATCGCCTGATCGTAGGCTTGATTTAATGATCTATCAAACTCTGGATCCATCTTTGAAATAACAGAATGGACCGCATGCCCGAACTCGTGAACAAACACGTCCATGTTCGGCTTCTTTTTCTTTTCGATATAAGAGGCGAACCTGCCGGGGAACCCCAAAGACTCCTGCGGTGTTAAAGCGAGACCCGCAAGACGCGACTTGCTCTCCTCCCATCCGAGCGAAGAAGTAATGCTTTCCCCAGGCGCGATGAGGATGAATTCGTATCCTGAGAGGTTGTTTAGGACTTCCGGATGTTTCGCGGTGATCGTTAAAATGATTTCCTTCGCTGCGTAAAAAGCCTTGTCACTTACCTTCCCTGAACCTGTGATCGTCATATCTCCGACATCGAGATATTTTATAACTTGGATCTTTTCCTTTGCTTCTGAAACGTTTGGCGTTCGCATTCTTGAGAATCCTTTTATGTAATGTGTTGATTACCTTTTGTATTACAGTTTTCTGTGCTTGGGAAAATTATAACACATCTTGGAGAACGAATGCCAAGTCAATTAGTTATTAGTGGTCAATTATCAGTTTTCGGTTATCAGTTAATCTGAATGCAAGTCGCATTTGGGCGAGGATGCCATAAGCGTCAATTTAAAAAAAATATGTGCTGAATACCCCAGGCCGGTAGATGCGGTTTCCTAAGGGGAAACCCCCCAGCAAAAACACCGCATCGGATTCTCCGCGAAAACCTTCAGATGCAGCGTTTGCTAAACAGGGTTTCCGCTAAACAAGAAACCGAGGATCCGATTGGGATAAGTCCGGTTCGGTGTTTTACTTGGGGTGTTTTTGCTTGGGGTATTTGCTTGGGTGTTTCTGCGTATTTCTGCGTGTTTCTGCGTATTTCTGCGTATTGCTGGGGTGTTTCTTCAATTTCCCTCCTAACCGAATCGGATTTTACATAGAAACCTTGTATACCCCAAAACCGATCTTGAGTTCCGTAGGATTTATTTGCTTAGGTATTTCTTCGGTATGTTTATAAAAAAACGATGAGGAGAAAAATCAAGCCCTATAAGGGCGGCATTTGTAGGATCCGCCGCAACCTAATGCCGTGAAAAATCCCTAAATTGACCCCTATGATTCCATAGTGATTCGATTAAAAGTGTCTCTACCGTACCACAAACTTCATGAAGTTTAAGAAAATAAATCGGTAATTCCATGTTCCCCCAGGCCCCGCAGGTGCGGTTTGGAACCGCACCGGGCTTCGATCAAAAATTACCGAATTAATCTTCATCCAGTTTGTGTTTTCGTTTCGATTCCATACGGTTTCGATTAAAAGAGGCAACCATAGGTGTCAATTTTAGAAGAAATAACCGCCTCCGCCCCAGGTCCGGTAGGTTCGGTTTCCTAACCGAACCGGATTTTACACAGAAAACTTGAAATCCCGTAGGTGTTTTTGCTGGAGTGTTTCCCTTAGGTTGAACGGTGTTGAAATCAAACGTTGGTATGCTAAAATACATCAAATCCAACAGACATGCGTATACACCCAAGAACACAGTGAAACCCAACGCTCTTTCTGTGAAACGTTGGAAACATGGCGGTAGGTCTATCGTTGGGTTTCGCTATATTGTTGATTTATCTGAGGGTATAGGGTGCTGAAATGTGCTTGAGTTGTTTCATATCGTTTTTCTGACTTCCGCTCAACCCAACCTACGACGCTACCATGCGTTTTTTCTTAAATTGACACCTATGGTTCGATTAAAAGTAGCAACCATAAGCGTCAATTTAAGAAAAAATAACCGCCTCGGTCCCCAGGGCCGGTA
>JAJEGI010000018.1 GCA_022819945.1 Candidatus Poribacteria bacterium | reverse complement strand
ATGTCGACTACTACTACCAGATTCAAGATGTCTCTCATGACGGTGAAGTCTCCGTATTGGCGACGACGCACCTTCGGGGTAATGTCTCCGCTGCTGGTAAGCTTACCACGACATGGGGTGAATTAAAAGCGTTGCAATAAGCAACAACTCGGTTATTCAGGGAGAAGTCTATAACCGAACTAACCTAACGCAATGGCGGTGGATTCCCTGTCCACCGCCTTGCACTTTTTAAGGGCTGTCAGCCGTTGGCTGTCGGCTTTCAGTTATCGGTAATCCTCAGGCCCATAGGTGTCAATTTAGCGATTTTCCACGACATTTTTGACAGGTCTCTGTAGATGCTGCAGAAACACCCCTGCAAAAACCCCCTACGGGGCTTAGATTTGCGAGGTAGCGTTTTTCTACACAGATACCGTCCCTACGGGACTGAAGAGGGTTTTGAAGCCTTCAAGGTTTCCGCGTAGGATCCGGTTCGGTTGCAAACCGCACCATTTTCTTCCTTCCGCTCAACCTGGGGAAAACCCCCAAGCAAAAACACCTACAATGCTATGATGCGTTTTTTCTTAAATTGACACCTATGGACACGTATGCCCCGCCTCGGACGTACGCATCCAACCTATATCATAGAGTCTAACACACTTCAACGCCTTTGCCAAAGAAAACGCATATCATTCCTCAAAGAAGATGCCAGCAACCCCAACGCAACTCACTCATTAGCGATGACTGGAGCGTCAACTGAATTCTCGGTTCCTAATGAACGATAAACCGCCAATCACATGGTGTAATTGGCGGTTTTTTCTAACTATTGTCTTCTTCAGCTTTTCAGATAACGTTAACCCAAGTTGCTACCTTGAAATAGAAAGTGTTGTTTTCCTTGTCTGCATCACATCCTGAAACCCCGCAAAGGTATTTTCAAGCGAAATTAGCGATTTTTATGGATATAATTTGCTTTTTTCCTGAAAGTATCGTATAATAGTTATTATAGGCTTCTTTATTTTTTTGTTTGAATTATAATAAAATTTGACCTATCATAACAAAAGTTGCCACTTGTAAATCCACGGGATTTCCTTTATAACGATTTATGCCGACAAGCCTATCGCGATCAGCGAGTTGAGGTGTCAATCGGTCTCATTGAGCAACTGCTACCGAAGTTGATCCATGCTGGGTCAGCACCGGGTTTTGAGGTAAATTTAAATAAAAGTAGCAACTTGGGTTAACGTTATATAATTGCTCTTATCATACACAAGAAATATACAAGAAAGGGATTTTCGTAATGAAAGGACTGATTTACAAAATAACCTGTCAAACCACTCAGCAATCTTATATCGGCAAAACGCGTTCCACACAACGGCAAAGATGGTATCAGCACTGCTCAGATGCCAAACGCGGCAGCGATAAAGATTTGCACCAAGCGATCCGTGAACACGGGGGGGATACGTTTCAGATTACAACTTTACAAGAATGGGACGACATCTCTGACGAGGTGTTGCAAGCCGCAGAAATCTATTTCATTACAGAACATAATACATTCCATAATGGGTATAATATGCAGGTCAACGGTAACCGACCGCATACACCTGTTTTCGTTGAAACAGGTGCCCAAGCCAGCGAACACTTGCAATCCAAAAGCAAACGTTTAATGTCTGCCTCTTTAAGCCATAACACCCAACTCGCCTATCAGCGCATCCTCCAAAATGTAGATCAATACCTCAAGGGAGAAGAGGTTACCGACAGTGAACTCGCCGCTTATATTACACACCTCCATGATAACGGCAAAGCCCCAGCAACTATCGGACAAATCGTCACTGCAGTTAAATGGCGACTGAAAAAAGCCGATGAAACCCTCTATTTACCGATAACGGATACAACCCTCGCGGGTATCCGCAGAGAAGGCAGGGACAGAGGGCGCGGGCAGGTAGACGGTCTCACTTGGCAGGATGTCGAAAGGATTTGCCTGCTCGTGGAAGTCGGAAATACGCTCGCCGGCTTAAGGGATGCCGCGATGATTCGGCTGATGTCGGATTGCCTACTACGAGTCTCCGAAGTTGTCGCTGTCAACATTGAGGACTTCCAAAAAAAGACACTGACACTCCGATCGTCAAAATCCGATCAGGAAGGTGCCGGTGAAAGCCTCTACGTCTGTGATGCTACACGAAACGTGTTGGATTGCTACCGCGAACGTGCCGAGATTACAGACGGTGCTATGTTCCGACACATCCGCCGCGGTGACAACATCCAACCGAATCGGATTACCGCGCACTCTGCGCGCCGTATTATCAAAAAGCGGGCTGCGGATGCCGGTATGAAAGGCTTCATCTCTGGGCATTCGCTTCGAGTCGGGTCCGCTGTCTCGCTTGCCCAAGCCGGTGCGACCATCGTTGATATGCAAGTCGCAGGCCGCTGGAAATCCTCGAAGATGCCCGCACACTACGCCAAAGCAGAACTTGCAGAACGCGGCGCAATCGCAAGATTCAAAGACGGAAAATCGGGATAGCCTCCATGGGATACGGAATTACCGAATTAATAAATTAATCTTCATCAAACCCCGCCTGCAGTGGGGGCTGCGTAAGTTCTGAGGAGAAAAAATGCCAGCCAAAAGAGAACCGAGGGTTATCTGAAACTCTGCAAGTTGTTCTAAGATTGCCCCTTATGATATGACCGCTACGCGAGGGGCGCGTGAAATGGCGTAAAAATTGGGTAAGCAGGGAGCGATGAATTCGGTAAAAAAGACGTGTGTAAAAAAAAAATGCACTGAAATTTGGGAAATTGTTCTTTTTTATCGAAAATTGTGCATTTTTTTGACAATTTTATTTGACAAAGCCATTTTAAAAGTGTATAATTAACATTACCTTTCGACAAGAGAGGTGAATATGTTCTTTGAAAGTTAAATAGTTATACGTGACGTGCCTGTTTATATAGCTTGTGAGTGCCCTTCAATTTTTTGAAGGTGTACTTCGATACTTTTTTGGAGAGTATGATACCGGCTCAGGACGAACGCTGGCGGCGTGGATTAGGCATGCAAGCCGAACGAGAAGTCGGACTTCGGTCCGGTGGAAAGTGGCGAAAGGGTGAGTAACGCGTGGGTAATTTACCTCTGAGATGGGGATAACAACTCGAAAGGGTTGCTAATACCAAATACGATTCGGTTGACTTCGGTTGGCCGAATGAAAGGTGGCTTCGGCTGCCGCTCGGAGATGAGCCCGCGTCCTATTAGCTTGTTGGTGAGGTAACGGCTCACCAAGGCGACGATGGGTAGCTGGTCTGAGAGGATGGTCAGCCACATTGGGACTGAGACACTGCCCAAACTCCTACGGGAGGCTGCAGTCGAGAATATTTCGCAATGGGGGGAACCCTGACGATGCGACGCCGCGTGGGGGATGAAGGC
>JAJEGI010000095.1 GCA_022819945.1 Candidatus Poribacteria bacterium | reverse complement strand
GTGGACGCCCGCGGGTTTCAGTGGGTTTACCGTCCTCAAGCGAGCGGGGTGCCAAATGTGCTTCGTAGTCTAAAAAAAAGTCGTCTATTCTACAGAAAAGTGATACAATACTCATCAGAGAACTCCTTTTGGTTGAAGGTTAGATACTTCATTATACCAAAAGGGTTCTCTTTATACAAAAAATAAACTTTTATTTATCAAACTCACGTTTTCCTATGGTATGTTTTTGAAACGTGTTAGAAATCAGTTTTTTAGTTTTACACAAAAAGTTTAGCATTGATATATCGCGGATGTCAAATAATTTTTCGCATCCTCTTGGAAAGGAGTTACCAACTCAGGTAGACAACGCGAAAATCGAAAATCAGTCCCAGAATGCTAATTATGGACGCAATAATCACATCACCAATCACCAAACCGATGAAAAACGGTATTGAACGCCGGTATAAGCGAACACCGCCCGTTGAGAGCAGAATCCGTTTGACGATCCAACTGATTAAGAGCGGGAACCACAGTCCCGTAAAGGTCCACCAACTCGAAACGACATACCCGACAGGATGTAGGGGCCACTGAATGAATCGCCATCGCAAGAGCAGCAAACCGACAGCAAAACCAAATCCACCCGCGGTGTAGAACATACCACTGATGCTGGTTTCGCTCGGATTATAGAGCCATCCTGCAAGTCTATTGAACGCAGCACGGGCATACCATGAACGCGCCTGTTCCAAGCCGACTTGATAGGAGAGATGTAAGTGTCCCCACGCAGCGGAGAGCGCACCGACAAAAATCGCAATCGCTAATACCCAGAGCAGTTGAGACGGATTGAAACGGGTCTGATGTGCCAGTTTCAATCCTTCGAGTTGGTGTGGCATCGGATGCGCGCGATAAGAGAGGTGGTTCAGCCAAAAGAAAAGCGACATTACCGAAAGATTGCGATTACCAATACGCCGCGTCCCAAGCGCGTCTGTTAAGAGGAGATCGGGCCCCGCATTGTAGAGGTCGTGCGCAGGTGGACCGAGTTCGGCACGGATACGGGTAATCGTTACCGACATGGCGAAATAGAGCGCGAAAAATAGGATAGCGAACCAGAGTGACATCCCCGCCTTGAGACAGAATGCCATAATCAAGATGAATCCGATAAGCACACCAATCGCTGCCGTCCTATAGCGCAACGCTTCGCCCTCGTCATGTAGGGGGTTTTTGCTTGAGGGTCTTTGCTTGAGGGTCTTTGCTTGGGTATTTCTGCGGATTTCTGCGGATTTCTTCAGGGTTACCCCGCCCCTACTAAAAACGGTTTTCAACACCACCTTGACATGTGAACGTCCCATCCAGAGTGTCCAGAGAAACAGTGCCATCCATACACCACGAATTTGTGCCATCTCTCTCGGAAACCCGACAGCCCCGCGCCAACCGAACATCTCACCGATAATCCGTTCAAAGTGCCAAAACAGATGGAAAAACCAGCAGGAGAACCCCAAATCGAGCGGTATCAGAAAACCGACACCGATCGCAAACGGGAAGAAACTGATACGGAAGCCGGGATTATTCATCGCACTCCACGGTTTGTCCGGAAGTCGAAACCCGCGATAGAGCGGAATTGTTGGAAAAACGGGATCAATCTGGTGTAAACTATAGAGCAGATTCAAGACAGCAGCAATGCTTAAACCGACAACCATCATCCGTCGATTAAAAAATAGATGAGGTGTTACGCGTAGGTTGCCCGCGTTTGATGCTGCGCGCGTGATTTCGTAAGGGAGTTGTGCAATCGGATAGGTCAGTCGTTCGTGTTCCTGCCACTGCTTGCGTAAAAGCACATTGAGGCAAAGCATTGTCACACCGATAACAAGGCAAAAACCGACCCAGATCAGCGTCGGCAGTAGCCACGCCTGTATGTGCGTCTGCAAATAGAGCGTGGATTCACCTTCATAGAAACCGCGTAGCACCTCTTGCTCTCCGACAACAAGCCATTCCGGGAGATGCTGATGAAAAAGTTGTGCCCATTCGTTCTCGGTTGTCGCGTACCAAAAACCGTTGCCCATCAACGGTACTAAGACTTGCAGCATATCGCGTCCAGCGAAAACGGAGGCTTGGCACAACATCGCATAGATTGTTAACAACTCGCTCTGTTTAAATGCGAATGCCGGACGCAAACGTTTGAGTATGACACTGATACCGATAAGCACAAGCAACGTAAACAGGACATTGAACAGCAACGCTAAACTCGTCGGACGGTTAGAGTCCCAAATATAACTGAGATGTAGGATCCAGTAGCTATTAAATGGTATGAGAACGATGCCGATCAGCGTTGCGCGTAGGGTGATGGGGCTTTTTGATGGGTGTCTCATATTAGCGTAGCGTTCACGGAAGGAGAAAACAAGAGATGCTGATGGCGGCAATATTCGGTTTCGTCGTTATCATTATGATATGTGGCGGTATGTTACTGGCGCGTCTGGCAACCGTTGCGAAGTCCAAAGGTTCATGGATGTGGGGATGCGTGATTCTCATCGTACTTATCTGTGTTCCACTTTTTCTAATAGGTCTCGGCGTGTGGTTTCTCCACTTTAGCGGAATATCATCGGGTCAATTTAGCCCATTTGGTTAAGGACACGTTGCAAAGTCAGAGATCGTCCTCGGCAGATGTTTCTTCTTGGACAACTGGAGTTTTCCCTGCAAGATAGAGAAACCATAGCGTAAGCGCGATTGCGATGAGAATCCACAAAGCACCCCAAACTTCAGTCGGAATGCCTGTCTCCTCTGAGAGCATCCGTGCATCTGAACGCAGATGCGCCCTATCCAAGACATCGCTCTTGATATCAAGGATTGCGTAGAGGCAGCTTGTCACACCGATGACCCGCAGTATCCAATCGTTGATCGTCTCTGGTAAGAAGAAACCGATAGCCAGCAACACGACCCCAAAACCGATACCGAACAGGTACGTGAACATACTCTCCCCGAAACCGATAGAAATAGCGACCATCCCGATACCGATAAGAATACTGATTGCTTTGTCAAAATGGGTCCTCGCTGCCAAAAGGAGTATAAGTCCGCCCCATAGCAAGCTACCGAGATAACCCGCGGTCAACGTCCAAAACCGAGAGCCACCTTGTGTGAGGGCGTGTCCACCTTGCTGCGGGTTAATTTGAATTTCGACGATCCTGCCTCCGGTCACGATTGCGGCAAGCCCGTGACTGACTTCATGCATAAACACCACGAAGATTTTAAGCGGATACACAAACAGCGTATTCCACAGAAACACGATCCCTATAAAAATCAGAAGCAAGGCAATATAGCGTTTAAAAAGTGACAGCATAAATCCTCTTCTTTTGAATAGCGAGTTTTCGATTTGCGAGCGGCACCGAAAATTGCTTGCCTTTTATGGCAGAATCTACTATAGTATAACACAAGATGTCTAAAATATACAATTCCAAAAGTAAAGGGGCGCGCTTCCAAAGTGCCTATAAAAATAAATGAATACATTCGGTCATCTTTTTCGGATTACGACTTGGGGCGAGTCGCACGGTGGTGCTGTCGGTGTTGTGATTGACGGGTGCCCACCGCAGATTGACGTAGATATATCCGTAATACAATTTGAACTCGATCGACGGAGACCGGGGCAAAGCCATCTCACGACACCGCGTCAAGAGAGCGATGTCGTTGAAATACTTTCTGGTGTCTTTGAGGGCAAAACGCTCGGAACGCCTATCTCCATGCTGGTATGGAATAAGGACGCGCGTCCGGCAGCTTATGAACATCTGAAAGACCTCTATCGTCCTTCGCACGCTGATTTCACGTACCAAAAGAAGTACGGCATCCGAAATTGGCAGGGTGGCGGAAGGGCGAGCGCACGCGAAACCATCGGACGCGTCGCTGCAGGGGCAATTGCGAAGCAAATCTTACGCGAGAACGCTGAAACTGAGGTCCTTGCTTACGTCAAACAGGTTCATACACTCGCAGCCGAAGTGGACACGGGTACGGTAACACTTGAACAGATAGAAGCGAGTCCTGTGCGGTGTCCTGACCCGATTGCCGGTCCCAAAATGGCGGAACGCATTGATCAGGCACGGCGCGACCAAGATTCTCTCGGCGGCATAATTGAGTCGGTTACGCGTAATGTCCCTGTTGGGCTTGGCGAACCGGTATTTGACAAACTCAAGGCAGATTTGGCGAAGGCGATGATGTCCCTCCCCGCAACGATGGGCTTCCAAATCGGATCGGGCTTTGAGGGCATCACAATGACGGGGTCCGAACACAACGACCCGTTTTACATGGAAAAATACAACGAGAGCGAACGAGTTCGGACCCGCACAAACAATTCAGGTGGCACACAAGGCGGCATCTCAAACGGCGAAAACATTGTGTTCCAAGTCGCTTTCAAACCGACAGCAACGATCGGCAAGCCTCAACAAACGGTTGATATGCACGGAAACGAGGTGACGTTAGAGGCGAGCGGACGACACGATCCGTGTGTACTGGTGCGCGCGCCCGCCATTGTGGAGGCGATGGCAGCACTTGTCCTCACAGATCATCTGCTCCGCCAACGCTCGAAATCTTAATGCAAGGCCAAACAATCATAACGACACACGATATTGATGAACTGTTTATTTCGACGATTGTTCGACTGATCCAACGGCGTGCTTTCCCGAACCTTCGGAACATCATCGCTAAAACACATTCAGCCGACATCGCTCGCTGGTTCCCACGCCTCCGTACTGAAGAGAAAAGCAGTCTCTTCAAAATCCTTGTGGAAGAAAAACGGATGGGCGAGGTACTGCGGGATCTGAACAGTGCTGACATCAGTGAGTTCGTGGAAGAAACTGAGCCAGCCGTTGTTGCGGATATCCTGCACATGATGCCTGCAGATGATGTAACGCGGATCCTTTCTGACTTACCGGACGAGAAAAAGGCGGAGCTGCTTAATCTCATTGAGGGTGCGACTTCCGAGGATGTTGAACGCCTACTCGAATACGAGGAAAAGACCGCGGGCGCAATCATGACCCCGAACTTCTTCGCACAGTCTGAACAGACAACAGCGGCGGAAACCACGGAACGTATCCGCGAACTCGCCGACATTGAGATGGTTTTCTACGTCTATGTCGTTGATGATGAAAATAAACTGAAGGGGGTACTATCGCTACGACAGTTGGTGGCGACGAAACCGGATACACCTCTTAAAGCGTTGATGACTTCGCATCTCTACAGCGTTCACACCGATATGCCACAAGAGGCAGTGGCACGTGCAGTGGCACGCTACAATTTGCTCGCTATTCCAGTCGTCAATAGCATCGGACAACTGGTAGGTATTGTTACGATTGACGACGTTGTCGATGTTATCCGAGAAGAGAATACGGAAGATATGCTGAAGATGGCAGGCACGGGGGCAGTGGATATCACCTCCCGTTCTATCTTCCGTAATACACGGGCACGATTGCCATGGCTACTGGCAAGTTTCGTGGGCGGACTGCTCGCTGTCTATATCATCGGTATCTTTGAATCACAATTGCAAACAATCGCGGCTTTAGCTGCGTTTATCCCTATTATCATGGGGATGGGCGGCAACATCGGCACACAATCTTCTACAATCATCGTCCGAAGTATCGCTATTGGCGAAATTGACATTAAAGACACCTGGCGGGTGTTGTGGCGTGAATTTAGTACGGGCGCTTTACTTGGAACAACCTACGGACTTCTACTTGGCGGTTTCGCAAGCCTGTTTCCGCATTTCCGAGAGCACGCATGGAAATTACCGCTTGTCGTTGCACTCGCCATTTTTGTGAATATGATCATTGCGGCAACGGTCGGCACATTGATACCCATGATCTTCAGACGGATCCGCATCGATCCGGCAGTCGCGACGGGGCCATTTGTTACAACTGCGATTGATGTGCTCGGTATTTTTACCTATTTCTTATTCGCGAAGATTTTCCTTTTTTAGTGGATCGGTGGAAGCATAGAACAATGGTTACAGAACCGAAAATCGAAGGAATCTCACCTGACGAAACGTTGGAAGTTTGTGCACGGCAGATCATCGTGAACTACTTTCATCAAATGATGTCCTACAAGGACGGCGCGAAGGACGGGAGCGATATCGAATTTGTCCACGAAATGCGCGTTACTTCGCGTCGCTTACGCGCCGCAATGGACAATTTCGCCAACTGTTTCCCAGAAAAGTCTTTCAAAAAACACTATAAGAAGATAAAATTGATAACCCAAACGATGGGAGCCGTACGGGATCTGGATGTCCTCATCGCTCGATTTGAAAAAGAAGTAGGCACTTTACCTAAAATGGAACAGTCGGATATCCGTAAATTAATAGAACACTTACAACAGGAACGCGAGAACGCTCGCAAACCGATGCTAATGCTTTTCGAGAAACTTGAAGAGACCGGTTTTGAGCGAAAGTTTTTGACATTTTTTCAGAAGCTTTGATCGAATCAATGGCGAATGCGTGTAAGAGACGCTAACGACTTACATCAGAGTTCTCTGGCGAGATTTACCTAAAGGATACACCTACCGCGGAACCGCCAGCACTCCGCAAGGTATAGTAAGAATTTACATCAGAGTTCTCCGACGAGATTTATCTAAAGGATACATCTACCGCGGAACCGCCAGCATTCCGCAAAGTATAGTAAGAAACTTACATCAGAGTTCTCCGACGAGATTGACCTAAAGGGCACACCTACCGCGGAACGGCAAGTACTCCGCAAAGTATAGTAAGAAACTTACATCAGAGTCCTCTGGCGAGATTTATCTAAAGGATACACCTACCGCGGAACGGCAAGTACTCCGCAAGGTATTTTAAAAGAATGGCGAAAGCGCATAAAATTGCGGGTGTGATGCCGCAGAGCAGTTATCGTGAAAATGCTCGCATTATTCTCCCGCAAAAGGTTGAAGAAGTCTACACGTGGGAACCGTTCATTCGTGACGCAGCGCGGCGCGAAGAACTCCATAACATGCGGATTTCCATTAAACGTCTCCGGTATACCATGGAACTTTTTCGCGCCGCTTATAGGTCACCAAATATGCCTGCCAAAGCGGCTGCCACTATAAACGACAAACGCTTTAATGAATTCCTGGGTGTGATTGTTGATTTACAAGAGATACTCGGCGATGTCCACGACTGCGATGTCGTCTTAGAGGTACTAACCGATTATGGGATGCAATCGGAGCAAGGAATCGTGGCACCTGGGATTGCCAAACGCATTGATCGAACAAGGGAGATCCGAAACGCCGATTACAAAACATTTTTGGAAAAATGGGAACACCTATCTGCAATAGGGTTCAAACAGAAATTATTGTCATTTTTAGCGTCATAATCAATTCAATTGTAAATGGACACGTGAAAAACGTGCATACGGGAGATTCTTCACAATGAGCAATAATGTTGTGGGTGTGGATATGGGTGGCACTAAGATCCTGTCTGCTGTCATTGATGCAGCGGGTAATATCTTGAGCACGGCTAAAGTTTCAACAAACGCAGACGAAGGCACATCCATTGTGATTGATCGGATTGCTGATTCTATCCAAAAGGCTATTAGCAAATCAGGCGTTAACGAAGCATCAATTGAGGCGATCGGCATCGGTGCGCCAGGACCGCTTGACCCGGCAACAGGGGTTGTCATTTTCGCACCTAATCTCGGTTGGAGAGATGTACCACTAAAGGCTGAACTTGAAGCACGTGTGGGTATCCCGACGTTTGTTGACAACGATGTGAACGTTGGAACGCTCGGCGAACACGTGTTCGGTGCTGGACAAGGGGTCGAAAACGTCGTCGGGATTTTCGTAGGCACAGGTATCGGGGGCGGTATTATCCTGCAAGGTGAGTTGTTCCACGGTGCGAGTAAAACGGCTGGCGAAATTGGGCACATTATCGTCAAAGCCGGCGGCCCCAAATGCGGATGTGGCACCCGTGGGTGTTTAGAAGCACTCGCAAGCCGGACCGCTATGGCAAAGCAATTTCGGAAGGCAATCTTGAAAAAAGGAAAGAAAAGTGTGATCTCTAAACTCACTGATGGCGACCTTCGGACCATTCGGAGCGGCGTTTTGGCGAAGGCGATTCAGGCAAACGATAAGTTAACTCTGAAAATTTTCAAAAAAGTGACGAAATATCTCGGCGTCGGTATCGGTTCGATCGTCAATTTCTTAAATCCTGAGATGATTATCTTAGGGGGCGGGGTCGTTGAAGCACTCGACGACACATTCTTGGACAACATTCGTACTGCCGCGAAAAAATACGCACTGCCAAACACATTGGATGGGGTCCAGATTGTCCGAGCAGAACTCGGAGACAATTCCGGTATCCTTGGCGCAGCAGCACTCGCACGACAGCGATCAGGAGCAGGATAGGAGTTGTCAACTATCGGAAACCGTCGGTTTTCATCGATTAAGAGACACCCCGTAACAATTTATCACACCCTTGCGAACTTGAAGATGGGAATTGTTACAAACCCCTCTTAACTGATAACTCTCGCTGCAAGGCAAACTGATAACTGATGACTATTCACGGAGGAGGCATCTATGTTAGTTGATGATAACAGAGAAGAACATCGGATGATGATTTTCGGTAACGATAGCCGGCTTGTTCAAGATCGGTTAATCGTGGAAAATGACGCAAAACGCGACGGAATTCTGGCACAGAAGGTCCATGCGGATTCTTATACCGTTACGTTGTATGTGTTACTGAAGGATTACGGTCTCACACCGGTCTTTCGTATCAAGCCGCGCATCCGCTTCCATCGCTCTAACTACGATAATCTCTCTTCAAGCGCACCCATCCGGTATAGCCTTGACGACATCATCCATTTTGCTGAGCTGAAACGTGGTATTGACTTGACGGAAAAAATTGATGATGTCAAACTCGCTGAGATCCTCGGTGACGCACCTGCTCTAAAGGATGTGTCAGATGACGTAGCGTTGCAATTGGTCTCACAGCGAGATGTATCGCTCGGAAACCCGCCTTTTAAAACCAAAACTAAGATCTTCGGAAAAAGCGAAGATGAAGGCGTGGAAGAAGGCGGCATCCCGATTGGAACGTTCCTCGATGCACTCAACCAACCGCAGCGCACGGAGCAAATTTTCAAACGGTTCGCACGGGGCAGTGAATTCGCTCGCGATTTACGAGAGGCTTTATCTCCCTACGAAGACTTTGAGTTTCAATTCGGGCTTTATTCTCGATATGAACGGCGAGATTGCGTCTTGGCGAACGGTGATGCTGAAACCAGCGGCAATTACCGCGCAACCTTCGATCCGTGGACTGCCCTCGGTTATATCCGTACTGCCGGCGATATGCAGCAGTTCCAAATTTTAATGCATGAACGCGGGACACGGTGGGAACACAAGATTATGTTGGAGCAGCTGGACGCGCCAACGCTTGAACGCCTCGCTACAGAGATCCCAACGCTTCGCCGCGAGTATCTGATTGGGCGGATTTTATCGAAAAGCCAGACAGCACTCACCCGTTTGGCTGAACTCCGCCAATCCCAGTTGAACCTCACAACCGATTTACAGACCGGATACACACTTCGGTTAGAGATACCGGTCCCCCAAAAGCGGTTTTCTGTCATAGAACACCGCCGAAAGTTACGGGAGACGTTTAACGGCAGCGGCACCTATCGTCTACATCCACTGAACGGTGAGTTTGTTGAGAGACATCATAACATGGCGAAAGGCATCCGAGAGGGTACCATCTGGACCTTGGATTCCGTTGATCTGCTCACGGGACAACCGGAACTACAAGAGCAAGATGAGGGGTTCCTTATTATTAAAACACCGCATCAGAACAGATTTGTGGTGCGCTCCGCCGAAGAACTCCGTGAACGTCTGCCGAAGAACGGGTTTGAGAAGTGTTGGAACGAAAATGTTGATGTCGGTGGCTACACGATACTCAGCCAAATGAGCGATAGAGTCTATGCCGTGAGTTATGGACGCAGAAATACGGGCAGCATTCATGAAGGTAACATCACGCAAGCAGATGTTGCACACTATCTCTCAATCGAATACTTGGGGATAGACGCGGCGCGTGCCGGTGTTTCACATTCTGGGATATCGGCACAGGCACAGCGGAGTTTCTTTGACAGACTTTTGAATAGACAACCGACACCACCGCTCTTTAACCATCTGATTAAAACTGAAGCACAAGTTATCTCGGAGATGAAAATCCTTGCGCAGCATTGTAAAGAGAAATTGGAAATTCCATAAGTATTCGGATCTGACGTTGTGAACTATCTCTGTGAGGTAAAACAGATGATACAATATCTTAAAGTTAAGGGACTCAATAACCGGCTTGATGATGAATTTGAGTTCAATGAAGACTTAAACATTATTACTGGCGCAAACGGCTCAGGCAAGACGACGATCCTTAAACTGCTATGGTATCTCATCAGTGGACATCTTGAGCAAATCCTTACTGAGATCCCATTTCGTTCCATTTCGATTCAAACAGATCTGTTCGCTTTGAGCATAGAACGGGTTGAGCCTAACCAAGTTATATTTGATTACAGATTCAGTGAAGAAGAAGGCGTGTACGAATTTATTGTCATCGACGCCGAGACGGGAAGGATAGACCGGAAGGATGTAGGTTGGGTAAATGCCCTTGAGAAACGAACCGCGCGAACGACCAAACGGAGTCTATTCTTCCCAACCTTTAGAAGAATTGAGGGGGGTTTTTCGCGAGTTACAACGGACACAGACGATTCAGCGATAAGATTTCGCACTTCCGCGCCAGAAATGCTTCAAGATTCAATGTCAAGATTTTCCGATGAGGTGTCAATCAACGAACACAAGTTCGTCGCTTCGATATCAACAGAGGATCTCCGTGAACTACTTACGCAGAAATACGCTGATATTTATGAAAAGATCAATAACCGCCAGTCGCAAGTATTAGAAGAGATTGCAAAAAAGATACAAAACAATCCAGATAAAAACAAAGTTTCTGAGATTCCTCAAGATCCTTCGGCTGTTCTTAATGCCATTCAGAAAGTTAATGAAGAACGAGAACAGTTGAGTAAACCATTTTCTGTGTTATCTGAGTTGTCTCGGAAAATTCTACAATATGACGCGATTCGCGTTACTGGATGGAGCGGTCACGCGGAAACTACTGATGGAATTACTTTGGGAGAAGATAGAGACGGGATTACAGTTGGAGAAACAGAAAATGCTATCTCGTCTGATAAACTCTCTTCCGGTGAGAAGCAGATGCTCAGTTTTTTGTGCTACAATGCCTTTAGCCAAGATACGGCCATCTTCATTGATGAACCGGAGTTAAGCCTGCACATTGACTGGCAAAGGCTACTTCTACCAACGCTCCTTGATCAAAGCACTGGGAACCAGTTTTTCATTGCAACACATTCACCTTTCATCTTTTCTGGGTATCAGCACAAAGAAATTCCACTGAACAGTGATTGGGCAGATAAAGGAGAAGATAACTGAATGTCGTTGCCTGATTCTACTTTAGAGAATTTAGTTATTGAGCTGCGTCTCTCTAACAAGCCAAACATTGTTGTTGAAGGTAAAGATGATGAAATCATCTATGGGACATTGGTGGAGCGTTTAGGAAGATTTGATGTAGGTTTTTTCAGCGCGGGTTCCAAAGACACTCTACTTCATCTTTATGAGGAACTTTCTGAATATGAAAATGTGGGGGACTTCAGGCATACCCCTGTTACTTTTATCGCTGACCGTGATATGTGGTTATTCAGAGGCATTCCAGATCAATATGACGACATTATTTGGACAGAAGGTTACAGCATTGAGAACGATTTGTATTCATACGCCAAGTTAAGGAATCGAATAGGGAATGAGGCAGAATACGATCAAATCTTAGACGCAATTAGTATGTGGTTTGCCTATAAGGTGGAAGAATATTTAGAAAGGAACCCACCAGAAAAAACCTTTGAATCTATCCGAGATGAGGAACATGTGGATGTAGGATCTCGTTTAAATCGAATTGTTCCACCAGAAAAGACTACTCTGGCACCTGATTTGAAGTTTCTGCCTTTAGACCATAAAAGGGTTAGAGAGGTCAGGAGTGCATATCATCTTCAACTCCGCGGAAAACTTCTTTTTGAGTTACTTGTCCGCTTTTTAAATAAACCTAAGCAGGGGTTTACCGATGCTACCGTTAGTTATCACGGCTTGTATAATGATGCAATTACGGTGCCCGAGTCAGATCAATTGTTTTCTCGTTTGGAAAAGGAAGTACAAGAAAAACTGGATAAACAAAAGGGAAAATAGCATCACAAACATCAACTTCCTGATAACTCCGCTAAAATAACAACGGAAGGAAACACCAAACAAATGCCAAACCGTAGAAAAGTCCTTATCACCGGAGCCTCTGGCTATATCGCCGGACGGATGCTCCCTGAATTCCGAGAACGCTATGAACTCGTACTCTTAGACGTGAGAACCACGAATCGGCAGGGAGAAGAGGTTGAGGGTATTCAGATTGCTGAACTTACCAACCCTGACCGAGATGCATACCGACACCATTTTGAAGGCGTTGACGCAGTCGTCCACTGCGCTTTTAAAGGCGGCAGCTTTGAGAACGAACTTGCCAATGTTCAGATGGCATACAACCTTTATCAAACTTGTGTTGAAACCGATGTCCGACGTGTTGTTGTCTGTAGTTCCAACCACGCTGCCGATTATTATGAACGCCTCATCTGGGCAGATAAATGGGATGTAGTAACCCCAGAGATGCGTCCGCTCTCCGATAACTTCTACGGTTGGGCAAAAGAGGCGTATGAGCACCTCGGCTTTGTGTTCGCGACTGGACACGTTGAGGGTAAGAAGTTACAGAACGTCCAATTGCGTATCGGTGGTCCGCGAGAGACGGATATGGCGAATGCCTCAGCAGACGATTTGAAGGCGATGCACCGTGGACTCGGGGCGTACTTGAGTGTCCGCGATCAGGTGCAACTCTTCGTCAAGAGCATTGAGACGGAAAATATAGAGGACGAGAACGGAATTCCGTTCCAAATTTTCTACGGTATCAGTGACAATACACATAAGTTCTGGAGTATCGCCAATGCCCGAAAAGTGATAGGCTATGCCCCAGAAGACGACAGTCAACGCCGTTTTGCTGACCGGTTAGCAGAATTGTTGAAGGCAGCAGAAGGTACCTAATGTGACTTGGAGGTCTGTTTGTCGTCGCGCAATTCATTACGCTTTATGATAGGCGATGAATCGCCTTACGACAAACCTGAGACTTGTGAGGGACGTTTTTGCACCACAGGAATGACGTAACTCCGAATCTTCATCCCATCTATCATCTCTGTTTCTGCCCGCGGCTCTGGGTGCTCACGATGATCAAACACCACATAGTACCCCTCACCGGCACCTTCCAATTCGAGATACGCCGCAAGCTGTCTTTTACCAGCCTGATAGGACCGGGGTCCCTCCCATATCTTGGTCTCAACGATGTATTTCCGAGCGTTGTGGAAAATCGCGAGATCGATTTTGCCGCGTCCGGTTTGCCCTTCAAGGTAAATATGCCCGTCTACCAATTGGACAAATTGATCCAGATAGGCATAAAGGAGATGCTGACCGACGAACTCTTTTGGCGTATCCGGCACTAATAAAATCCGAAAGCCTGCCCGCGTAATAAAATCCCGAAAGTTGTCAAGGAGCAAATCCATCTTAATCTGCCCCGTGGAGGTTAGGTAATCAACCAAGTTCTGCTGGGTGTCCTCGGGAAAATATTCCTGCTCCAACCCATTTACAAGCGGCTTGAACGCCTGCATAATACGCTGCTGATATATAGGGTTGAGGATCTCACACATCCCGTCAACCCCTTTCGCGATAACTCCGTAAGTGGTGAGTTCCTTAATGATTTCATCGTCTGGATTAAAGCGGATACCGTTCTCGTAGGAGGCAATTCGCATCAGGATACTTTCAAAACGCGGATTTCTGCGGATATTGGTTAACAAGTGGCTGATATTCGCGTTTGTTTCTCCAAGGAGTTGCGTATGCACCGCTGCAAAGTGCACCATTTGGATCATCTCATTTTTCGGGATGTCCATCTCCTCGGTCAGAATCTGTGCGAATCGGTTGGCGAGGAACGGCTGTCCGGCAGTCTGTCTATGAATGTTCTCAATAACTTCAGGAGCGAAGGCTTGGCCGACTTCGTCTGTATATTGTGCAAGCAGCTCGCGGACCTGCTCACGCGTGAAGGGCGGCAACCGAAACTCATCTTGGATATTGAACGGCGAAATGGACCTGTCATAATCCAGCTGCGTGATGTCTTTAACACCGATAATGCCAACACTATGCGGACATCGCGTCCTGCCGGAGAGGTAGATCTCTCGGAGCACGCGAAGAAAACCTTTCACGGCATCACGTGGAATAGCGTCAAACTCGTCAATGATGAGCACAACCCTTTGATCCTCTAAAACTTTTCCTAATGCCTTAAGAAATTGGCGCAGAGAGAGTTGATTAGTGAGGTGTGTGGTTTCTAATAAGTCAGTGAGTGCCTTAGGAAGTACTTCTCCACGTTCTTGAAAGACATCTGTGATTTTCTCACGCATATCACCTGTGAGACCGCCGTAAAACTCTGAGGGTGTGCAGTCTTCATACACTTCAAAATTGAGTTGAATTGGGAAATAGGTTGCGGCTTTAGCGGTAAGTGCCTCAAGTGCCAGTTGGAAAAAAGTAGTCTTGCCGGTTTGTCGGGGCGCGAAAAGGACGATGTATCGTCCCTCCTTGACGCGGTTGATAAAATCCGCGACCTCCGTTGTGCGCGGGACAACGTAATGATCTTCAGGGTACACGCGACCTTGGGTTCCGAAACGTCTCATTTTCTTAGCATCTTCCAAGTTTAGGTATCAGAGGGATTCGGTTTTCAGTTTAGATGGGACGGAACGACTATACCTATTACGAACCCTATGGAAACCTCTATTTTAAGCCATTATACACGCCTTTTCAAAATTTTTCAAACGAAAAGGAAGATAAAAAGGGACTTCGGCAGACGATTTGAAGGCGATGCACCGCGGACTCGGTGCATATTTGAATATCCGCGATCAGATGCAACTCTTCGTCAAGAGCATTGAAAGAGACTTGTTACCGTTCGCTGCTGCCCGTTTGTTTCAAGCGTTATCTGCTTTTGGCAGATGTTAACGACTTCAGTGTCCGCGTCAAGCATCTCACCTAATGCCACGATGTAGGTTGTGTTTCCTGGAGTCGTTTGAAGAATGGCTTTCGGTGGTATGTTCACATCTCTGGGAAACCGAATTGTGCCAAGTAAGCGATAGGATTCACTCGGACGCGGCGGTGTCCACCCCAACGGACGGAACGGGTTATTGTCTATGATGGTGCGGTAGAACGGATCAGACGGGAAGAGCGGAGGGAGGAAGGTTGGAAGTGGATGTGCTGGTGCCGTGGCGACAGTGTAATCTTTATCGTCACGATTTCCATTGTTGAGTTCTGTGTATTGAGGCATACCCAGATGATCACCAATGAAACGAACGCGCCCGCAATCAGAAGATCACGGACGCATCGGTGGAAAAGTTTAGAGAATGTCCTACGACTTCGGCACACACGTCTTCCGCGAATTCGCTAAACACGTCGGTGTCGAACCGCAACGCCGCCACGTTTGTCGGCACGCCGAGCGATTACATGTCTCGGTCCCCGTATGCTTCGCAAGTGCCGTCGAATTACACGTCCAGTACGTTGAGCCACAGCTATCGCATGACGAAACTTGATGCTCCGTCCGTGAGGAAACACGCGCCGTGCAACCCGTCCAGTTTTTCGCACCGCATTTTACCAAATTTGGATACGAATGCGTATGTGAATCACAGGCATAGAAACTCGTCACGGTGCAGTAATTTCCGTTGCTATCCGTTGAGGAGCAACTCGCTTGTAAAGAATGATCACCCGATACTGCGATCTCATGCACTCCACACGTATGATACGACACCGTGCCATTACACGTTCCAGAGGTGCTACAACCACACGGTGAGGAACAATGAGTCGTACAATCCGAACAATTCGGCGTCTCGTCTGACGTGCTGTAGATGCCGTCGGGATCATCGGGATCATGGAGATACGAACCGACGGACATGTAGTCATCGGGAGGACTCGCGCTATGGGAGGTCGCGAACGACCACCACGTCCCCCGATGATCCTTGGTATGCCGCATGCAAGCCCGAAAACTGTCGGCACACCGGGAGGAACGAACATCCCGCCTCTCACTTGAGGAATACGCCCACAACCATTTACGACACGTCTGTAACTTATGTTCCGTGTCTGGATAATCTGGACAGTCGAAGTATTTACGACCGCAGCCTTCTGAAGCACTTCGGCTCCGCAAAATACGATCTATCGCAGCTCTATATTCACCTTGGTCATACGGAACTGTTCGCATCGCAGCAACTCCCACGTCCTCAGCAGTGCCGCACGTCTTCTGATGGCTCGTTCTCGCTGAAGATGGCAACGTGAACGTGTTACTACACGGACCCACACACGTAAAAGACGGCAGGCTTTTGTCATACGATCCCCAATCTTTACGGGTGCGTCCGCCGTGAACATCGCTCGGTGTCACACTGCCTTTATGATATACAGCCGGATTGGAACCGTCCCCAATCAAATTTAAGACCTGCTGCGATGTCCACCCTGTGTGTGTGGCAAGTGTAGAAATATAAGCATCATACTTTCTATTATATGTCGAAACAGCAGATTCAAAAGCATTTAGATAGCTGGACTTTGCACCAATCGCCGATTCGTACGCTGATTCAAGGGACGTTGAATCCTTAATAGCCTCACCTAAATCCAGCATACCTAAGAGAGAACTCACCGCGATTGTAGCGGTAACGCCGCCACTCATATAGACCGTCACGGACGCTGCCAAAAGTTTGGCTGACGTAACGACAACACCTCTGTTGATCTTAGATTGGTTTGCCCCATATTCCGATCCCGCCTTGCTATACAAGGCGTTGGCATTCTGCATCTCATTGTAGGCAGTATCAGCCAAGTCTTTTTTGTTTTTTCTGGCTGCCTCTGCGACCTCCAGGAGACCGTTCGGATCGGCGTGTGCGACGTTAAACGTCAAAACGGCAAGCAGTCCGAGTAGCAATGTAGGACCTGTCAATCTCCGTTTCATAAGAATTTTCTCCTTTATCTATCAGTCATAGGGCTATCGGAGTGACGCTCTAGCTCAAACGGGAGTAGAGGGCGCGCACTTTCGAGGTTAATACCATCTGCCGCTGTGAAAGTTGTCGGAAGGCGAACACCATGACGATCTAATGGATCTATCATGGTCCATGTTATTTTCATCAAATCATGATAACGGGCAGCTTCCCACGGGGTCTTGAATCCCGCATCAGAGGCGCGAATTAAGGCATGGAAGAAATCGCTCCGGGCTTCCAATGCTGCGAGGTACTCAGGGTGGTCGGTCTGTCCTGTTCGCAGATAGTATAGGAAGATATATGTGTTTCGTGCAAAATCTGCTGCCTCTGTATCCTCAGGCGGAAAGGGTGGGATGTGGTCGGCACTCCAATGCCCTAACTCTTGTGCTTGTTGACGCAACGCCTCTACTGGATGGCTCGCCAGCAACTCCGCGTGGTAGGTCAGCGGCCCCGTCGGTGTAGGGGTCGCAACTGGCGCGGGCGTTTCACCCACATCCGTTGATGGCTGCTCCACCGGTGCCTCATGCGGTTCAGCATGGAACGTACCATCGGCGTGGAAATGTCCACCCTGCGAGGTATCCCCAATAGGTGCTTCAACTGTCGGTTGTTGGGTCGGTTTCTCTATGGGTTTGACCGTCTTGTAAATCTTCACGGTTTCGGGGGGCGGTCGTGTCGCGAGCATGTAAAGCCCTACGCCGCAGATCGCCACGACAAACACTGATAACGGGAGCCAGTATTTGCGTAAAAACATAGTTGTTCTCCTTCGCGTTGTTGTCCGCGCATGTTATCTCCTGTCCGTGTTAGGGCAAACGAGGGATTGACACGGCGGGTGTTGTGTGTCGGATAGACAAACCTTGGGAAACGGGCGACACGGTTCATGCCTGGCGCGGGTGAAGTGCCGCGTAAAACTTATCGTCGCCATGAGTAGAAAGAGAGCAATAGGGATCCATCGCAAAACGTGTTTTCGCATCAGGCAGCCACTCCTTCCTAACCCAATTCTTTTAAAAACAGTAAAATCAAAATACAAGATAAGGGCTTAACAATCATTTTAGACCACGCCTTCCTTTTTTCAAAGAAAATCAAGCAATAGGTAACCGAGACTCAATGCGAACCAGACAACAGTGCTATCTATTTGTTCCTTTTACTCTAATTATAAACATGAAATCGGAAAAGTTAAGGGTAAATGTCATATTTTTTCGGAATCTTACGAAAAATATGCGCTGTGATCGTCCAATGAACAGTTCTGGAGGAAAAAATAGAGGAAATTAGATATGAATGCAGATTTCGTCGGAAAATCTCACAACCGGCAATTTTTTTCTCATTCGCGCTTGACGATACGAATAAAGACCTGTAAAATAGTAGTATTTTAGATGGATACATTCTGTGGATATTGAAGACAGTACGGATGGAAGGATTTGTTGTGAGGCAACCTGTCTCCTACAATAAGGGTGGAAGGATGAGAGATAAGAGGGAACAACGCAGTGCCGAACTTTACCGCAGAAGAACTCACCGCTATTTGCCTTAACGTCTTTGAAAAATTAAAGGTGCCAGCAGCCGAAGCCGAAATCGTAACCCGCTCCATGGTGGATGCGAACCGCGTCGGGCACGACTCACACGGCGTTATTCACCTTGCAAAATATGTCCGTGAGTTGGAAGCAGGGTTAATCCAGCCTGGTGCGCCAATAGAGACACTACACGAATCCGCGTCAATTGCTGTTTTAGATGGCAACTGGGGATTCGGTCCCGTGATTGCGACGCTCGCCGTTGAATTGGCAATTGAAAAAGCCAAACAGACAGACATCGGTTCTGTTGCCGTATCGCGGTGTAATGAGACCGGTAGATTAGGTGGATATGCATGCCTCGCGGCAGATGCCGAGATGATCGCGTTGCTCACAGCAAACGACCACGGCGGTGGGACGTGCGTCGCACCACACGGTGGGGCTGAGGGACGACTCTCTACCAATCCGATCGCGTGTGCAGTGCCGATTGAAGGACAAGATCCGATTGTACTGGATATGTCTACGAGTGTTGTTGCGTCGGGGAAAATTCGGGTTAAACAGCATCAAGACGAGCCTGTTCCACACGGATGGCTCATTGATGCGAAAGGTGAGTCAACGACAAAGGCAGACGATTTCTATGGTGTGCCACCCGCTGCCATACTGCCGTTCGGTGGGATTGCTGCGCACAAAGGGTTCGGGCTAAGCGTGATTGTGGACATCCTATCGGGCGCGCTTACGGGTGCTGGATGTAGCCAGAGTGAAGATGCCCGCGTCGGCAATGGGTTGTTTGTGCTTGTGATTAATGTTGGGAGTTTTAGAGGGTTTCCGGGGTTCAGTGCGGAGATACAACGCTTTATCGAGTATCTCAAATCGGCAAAGCGCGCTGCAGGGTTTGACGCAATCCGGATGCCGGGGGAACGTGGTTGGGAGGAACAGCGCAGGCGCGAACGGGACGGCATTCCGATAGATACGGAGACGTGGGAGCAAATTCAGGCTTTTTTCTAATTTCCTTGCGGTTCGTTGAGGCAGGTTTTAGGAAGTGTGTCCCTCTCCGTATATCCAGCCCGGCCCGTTGGTTGGGCTTACGCGCTTTTCAATGGCGTACGGGAACTGTTAGCGATTCACCCGTCTCTGGGTGAAACAGGTGCGCCTTGTCCATGTTGAAGTTGACTGTCAATGGCGTATTGTGTTGTGGTATATCAACGAGATCAGACTGCGCAACGAAACTGTTCTTCCCTGTCCGCAGATACAAAAGCGCGTGATTCCCAAGCGGCTCCACCAACTCTACCTGCGTTAAAACCCGATTTTTCCCGTTTTCACCGACGTGAATATCCTCTGGTCGGATGCCGAGCGTTACCGCGTCTCCGGAAAGTGTGTTCAGTGCTGACTGGAGAGGGGCATCCAGTGCCACCTCAAAGTTCTCAAATCGGAGGCATGGCGCACCACCGTTATTCACAATGTGTGTCTCTATAAAATTCATCGGTGGCGTGCCGATGAAGCCACCGACGAATTGGTTTGCGGGTTTGTGGTAGAGCGTCCCCGGATCAGCAATCTGCTGGATTTTCCCCTCGTTGAGCACAACTATTTGGTCCCCCATCGTCATCGCCTCAACTTGGTCGTGTGTGACATAAACAATCGTAGCGTTGAGTCGGTCATGCAGGCGACTGATTTCCATCCGCATTTGCACACGTAGTTTCGCATCGAGATTGCTCAACGGTTCATCAAACAGGAATACCTTCGGATGCCGAACGATTGCCCTGCCGACTGCGACACGTTGACGTTCACCACCAGAGAGATGCTTCGGTTTGCGGTTCAGTAGGTGGGAGATGCTCAGAATCTCCGCTGCCGCTTTGACGCGCTGTTTGATCTCCGCTTTCGGATATTTGCGGAGTTTCAGCCCAAACGCCATATTTTTATAGACCGTCATGTGTGGATAGAGCGCATAGTTCTGGAAGACCATAGCGATGTCTCTATCCTTCGGCGGGATGTCGTTGATACGTTCGTCGTCAATATAGATGTCGCCTTCTGTTATCTCTTCCAATCCGGCAATCATCCGCAGAATTGTCGATTTACCGCACCCCGATGGACCGACAAGCACGGTAAACGACTCATCTGGAATCTGAAAATCTGCTTGTTCGACTGCAAGGACATCACCATCATAAATTTTAGTGACATCTTTCAAAGTAAGCTGTGCCATAATCTTCGCAATTCGGGGTTACAAACCCCTCCTACATCGCTTTATTCTCCCGGACGAAACAGTGCTTCGTCAACTTCAGCGTTCAACACAATATCGGTAATCAAAATTTGCCGATATTCCCCGCCCTTTGTCGCTCGATGATGCGAGATTTTAACACCGTCCACATCCCGATAGTCATCAAAGAACGCTACCACATTTTCCACACCGTCACCTATCGCAATGTCATAACTAAACTGGACTATATAGTGTGTCACATCGCTAATGAAAATTTTTAATTCTTTGCCAGAAGGCTGTGTAACGAGGAGAACGGACGTAGAAATCCCATTTACTTCCTCTGTTCCAGCATATTGAACAGGGATATCGCCTTTTGAGAGCAGTGGTAAAAGCCAGATCGGTTCTCGGAAAAGACTGTCTTTAAAGAAAGTAATATAAGATTGAGCTGCCTCAGGTGGAAGCGGTTTGATCTCTCTACCTGCTAACTGAAAGAAAGAATTACCATCAAAGACTAAACCGCCCGTGTGATTATCTGCCTGCCAATCACTACGGAATTTGTCAGCGTAAAAGTACGTTTTAGTCCGTCCCTCATCCTGCACATCCCCATCAGGGAAGTGTTCAAAACTGTGGGATTCGGTCACAATATTTCTCACCGTTTGTAGTTTCTCAAGTCCGCCGTGCGCAGCAACAGCTGCATCAATAATTTCCTTGGCATTAGGGACTGTATTTTGCGCACCTTCAGAGGCATCAGGGGGTGTCGTTACCGGCGTATCAGGCGTATCGGCGGGTTTCGAGAGATTCTCCTTCACCAATTCGGCAACAGCCGTTTCAACATCAAAACCACCGAGGCTTGCCTTTCGGATAATACCTTCACCATCAATCAGAAAAGCTGACGGAATGCCCCAGACCCCGTATAGCGTCCTTATCTCTCGACTTTCATCCCAGTAGTGAATCCACCCAAGTTTCTCTTGCTCGATATATGTTTCAAGCGGTTCCTTCGATCTATCAAGGCTTATACCGATAATCTGAAACTGCTGATCTTTGTACTGTGCATAAGTCTTCTTAATTTTCGGCATTTCAGTGATACAAGGACCACACCACGTCGCCCAGAAATCGAGCAGCACGACCTGACCGCGGTATTTTTCTAAAGAAAACGCTTCGCCTTTCAAATCCGTCACCTGAAAATCCGGTGCCGGTTTACCGATCCAGTCACTCGGATGTGCTCGCTGCGGTTTCTGGACTTCTGCTTTTTCAGGCGTTGTATCCGGCTTAAGAAGTTTTGTCGCAGGTATCGACTGTGATCGCGAACCTTCTTCAGGAGTCTTCGTGGAAGTATCAGTAGGTTTTCCAAGATTCGCCTGTACCAATTCGGCAACAGCAGTTTCAAGCCTAAGACCACGGAGGTTTGTCTTTCGGATAACGCCTTCGCCGTCAATCAGAAAAGTTGACGGAATCGACTGTACCTTGTAAAGATTCGCAATTTTGCCGGTGTTATCCCAATAGTGAAGCCATGCGAGCCCCTCTTTCTCAATGTATGCCGCAAGCGGTTCTTTTGATCTGTCGAGACTGATACCAATGATTTGGAAATTCTGATCCTTGTACGTTTCATAAGTCTTCTTAACGTTCGGTATCTCTCTGATACAGGGGCCACACCACGTCGCCCAGAAATCGAGCAACACAACCTGTCCACGATATTTTTCCAATGAGAGCGGTTCACCTTTTAAATCTGTCACCTGAAAATCTAATGCCGGTTTACCGATCCATTCGCTCGGCTGCGCCATCGGTACTGAACTCGCCCCAGGCGGTTTCGGTAATTCACCTATTCTCTCCGCTTTATCCTGTTCAAGCAGCTGCTTGGCAAGTTTTGCTTGCGACCGATCTCCGTACTTTGGGTGATCTACCAATTTCTGGTAAGCAACATCCGCTTCATCATGCCTGCCGAGTTTGTCATACGCCAATCCCAATTCTA
Source organism: Candidatus Poribacteria bacterium (assembly GCA_022819945.1). Classification (GTDB taxonomy): domain Bacteria; phylum Poribacteria; class WGA-4E; order WGA-4E; family WGA-3G; genus WGA-3G. Next base: position 17,937 of record JAJEGI010000095.1, on the reverse strand, counting down.
ACAGACAACGCTCAACGTATCGGGCTTCTGGCAGGTCATCGACAACTTTTTCAAAAGCTTTGATGCCGTCTTCAACACGTTCCAATTTCACTAAGGCCTCGCCGAGAAGATAGTAAACCTCATCGACCCGTCTGTATTCAGGGTGTGCTGCAACAAAGTCTCTGGACTTTTCCACTAACTTCTCTAAATCTTCAGATTTGGGCTGCTGCCTAAGATCTTTGTAGATTGCCTTAATTTCCTTATATTTGTCAGCAGGCTTCACCGAATAGGCACCAGCGAGGTTAGCCCAAAAACCGATGAGTACAAAGCTTGTAAGTATGCCAATAAGGACATTATGGAAGCCTCTGTTTGCTTTTTGCTGTGAACTTATTTCATTTCGGCTGAACATCTTAAACCCTCCTCAGATCTGTTAATTTCACCGCGCTCGCGAAAACGGCATTTAATTTTCCAGATTTTCGCGTACGAGTTCAGCGACAGCCGTCTCAAGCGCACTACCCCGGAGATTCACTCGGCGGATAATACCAGTACCATCAATCAGAAAAGTTGACGGAATCGAGCGAACGTTATACATATTCGCAATCCTACCGTTACTATCCAAATATTGCCGCCACGCGAGACCTTCACTCGCTATGTATTCTTCAAGGGGTGCCATCGACTGATCTAAACTGATACCAATAATCTCGAACTTCTGGTCCTTGTACTTTGCATAGGTCCTCTTAACGTTCGGCATCTCAACGATGCAGGGACCACACCACGTCGCCCAGAAATCCAGCAGCACAACCTGCCCACGATACTCCGATAGTGAGAGCGGTTCACCCTTCAAACCCGTCACCTGAAAATCCAACGCAGCTTTGTTGATAAAGTGGCTTGCGCTTGGACCCGAGTTTGACGCTGACGCGTTGGCGAATTCGCCAGTTCTTGCATTTCTCTCTTGTTCAAGAAGTTGCCCTGCAGCTTGAGCGTAACTACCACCACGATACTTTGTATGATTTACAAGTTTTTCGTAAAGCGGATCTGCCTTATCGTGCTCACCGACTTTATCGTAAGCCAATCCTAACCTTAACAGACTCGGTTCAACATAATCGGCGGAAGGGTAGTACCTAATGAGTTCGTCAAGCACCTGAATCCCTTCTTCAGTACGGTTGAGGGCAATTAAACTGATGCCGAGAAGATAGTAAACCTCATCAACCTGTCTGTATTTTGGGTGTTCCTCAATAAAGACTTTCGATTTCTCGATTAACCTCTCGTAAAAAACTGGATCACCGCTATTTTCAAGTTTTTTAGCAATCGCTTTGATCTCGGCATACGCGTTGTCATCCCTAATTGAAGTCGAATTTGTGACGTTAAAAGAGGTTGAGCTCACACACGAGTTGAGCACTACCAATCCGATGAACACAATAACAAAACAGGACCATCGGTACATCGCGATGCCTCTATTTCCAGGACGCATGTCAGTCTCCTTCAGGTAAATTAGCGCATATCTAAAGGGCGTTGCGATAGGAATACGCAAGTAACAACTTAATTTCTTCCACCTGCACCTGTTGTAAGAAACGGGTTACATCAGCGTCAGATCCGTTTTCAGCTGCCTGACACCAATCAATAAACTGGTACGCATCCCAATTCTCTTCCGCCTCAATAGCTGGGACAATGTGTGCCAACGCATCTGATGGATTCCGTGTCGCTTTCAAGATCGCGAGCGCGCGTTCGCGGAGTGCCGGAAAAATCGGATGTGTCCCGACTCTGCCGAACCAATATTTCGAGTTGCTATAGTCCGGCTCACGGCGGTGCATAATACCGTGCCAGTAACTACCCGTCTGATTTCCAAGTTCCTGTGAGATTGTATGGGATTCATCCAATGCGTCATTCCACAAGAGTAAACCGCTCTTGATCGCATCACCAAACGTGGTATTTTTCACAGATGCCCCGTCAAAAAGATCATCAAGCGATGAAGATGCAAGTGCATTTGTCAGCTCAGCACTCCACGCTTTTTGCGGAACGAGCCTTGGGAGCGGGTTACCCGCCTCTAATTTTTCGATAACTTCGGCGATTGCCGGTGTGTATGTTACATCCATCATAGAAAACTCCTTAAAATAAAAACACTTTCATCCCCCGGTAGGTTCGGTTTCATAACCGAACTACGCAGAGTGTCCTATTAATTCTAAACTTGACTATAGTTTACTAAAATTTGGACAATTTTCTGTAGCAATCACCTATCAGAGGTCCCGTAGGTTGGGTTGAGCGGTAAAACCCCAGGACCGTTGTGTTGCTACCGAAACTGCTGGTTCCCAATATGTGCTGCCTATAAATAGATAGAGCGAAACCCAACGAACACAACACTTTCAGCGGAAAAAACAGTGTTGGGTTTCTCTCGGGCTTTGGGATGTTCAGGGCACCCCTGGACACTGAATTTGATGCCTATAGCGGATTCTTCGGAGGTATCCGTTCAACCCAACCTACGATGGACTGAGATTTTTCTCCGAGTTCCGTGGCTATGTGCGACTCGTAGAAAAATCTATGGCCCCTTGGAAACTTTACTATAATGGGATACGAATTGTCCAAACTTTACTATAGTTTAGCATCTTTTACTGAATATATCAAGTGTTTTCAGATTTTCGGACAGACAGCAATAAATTTTGCTATTGCTTCTGAAATGTGTTACAATTATTCAGAAAGACTTGCAAGTTTGGAGAAAGTTTCAGTTAAAATGGGAACTGCGTTTAAAAAAGCACTCATCGTTTTCATTGGGTTTATTCTCGTCTTGGGAGCGGTTTTGATCGGTGTCATCCAGAACTTCTCGCAATACGGGTCGATTCCAGAAACGATACAAATGGTAGACTTTCCAGGGATGCTGGTAGCCGTTTTAGGCGCATGCATCCTGAGCTTAGTCAGTATAGTGCTAACTTTCTGGTTAGCCCGTGCTTGGGCAAGTGAACAACCTGAACTCGGCGAACGCATTATTCGCCTCGCGCTCATCCTTAGCATCAGCTTGATCGTCGTTTTCGGCGGTTTGGCAGGGGGGTTGGTTGTTTTACGCACATTATGGACAATCGGCTTTTTTTAACTTGCATTTGTTTTACTGATATGGTATAATTAGTTAATCGTGATTTGGACATAAGGTCGTAGCCACAGATTCGCTGATATTTGGTTCTGTTGTGTCTACCTCAAGTGATACGTTTCGCAATGTCCGAGTCAATACAAAACGGTTGGTAGATAGAGTTCTCTCACAGACTGTAGCGCAACGGATAAGTTTTCGCTTTCGTTTTTTAAATATAGGCTTGCAAGCCGTGTTCTACAATTTATACAGGCTTGTAAGCGGCGCATTGTAGCGCCTTTACTTGGGGGTGTGAAAAATACACTACAGAGGCAAGCGTACGCAAAGAACGCAGGAAAGGCAGAGTCGTTCAAATCATCAGATTCGAGCTAAAGAGATTTTACTCATAGATCACGAGAACAAACAGGTGGGCGTTATGTCCCCCCGTGAAGCGATGCAGCGTGCTGAAGAAGTCGGATTGGATTTGGTGGAAGTTTCACCGAATGCCAAACCTCCCGTTTGTAAAATTATGGACTACGGGAAATATCAGTATGAGAAAAATAAACGCGCACGCGAGGCTCGGAAGAAACAGACGAAGGTAGTCCTTAAAGGGATGCAGTTCCGACCAGATACTGCCGAACACGACTACCAGTTCAAGAAACGACATGTTGAGGATTTCCTCAAAAACGGGTGGAAGGTCCGAGCAACCGTTCGGTTCAGAGGCCGCGAAATGCTCCACACCGACCTCGGCAGCAACCTGCTTTCACGGCTCAAAGATGAGCTTGAAGAGATCGCTGATGTCGAACAGCCACCACGTATGGAAACGCGCATCATGTCGATGATCCTGTCTCCAAAATCTTCATAAGGTTCTGGTCGTGATACCCGTACGTAACGAACAGCATCTGTCAAATCGCGCACATTAACCGCTTGGTCAGATGCTTGTTTTACGGAAAATCGTAGATGGGTGAGGGCTATATTTTTTTTACGTTCCTCTCCTCCAGTACTCTACCCTCGGACAGAAAAAGGAAGTTCTGATGCCGAAAATTAAAACACATAAAGGTGCCGCAAAACGTTTCAAATTCACGGCGAAAGGTAAAATTCGCCGCAATCGCGCTTATGCTGGACACCTATTTATCTCAAAATCGTCAAAACAGAAACGTAGATTGCGACAGGCGACACTCGTTGACCCAAGCAATGCGAAACGTTTGAAACGTCTAATTCATCAGTAGAAGTGAATGCCTAAGCACGCAAAAAACAACGCGACTGTAGGCAAAATATGTCGAAGCGATCTCGGATGGCACCGAAAGTCGCGACAGGAGTTCTAAATGGCACGAGTAAAAACAGGGAATGTACGACGCAAGCGCCGAAGCCGGATGCTCAAGCATTCCAAAGGCTATCGCGGCGGACGGAATAATCTCAAGCGCACTGCTACTGAAGCGGTAGAGAAGGGGTGGAATCACGCCTACGCACACCGGCGCGCACGAAAACGCGATTTTAGACGACTTTGGATTGCAAGAATCAATGCCGCTGCAAGATTACACGGACTTACCTACAGCCGATTCATACACGGACTTAAAACCGCCGGTATCGAACTGGATCGAAAAGTTCTCGCCGACATCGCCGTGAATGATGCAGCCGGTTTTGGGCAGCTTGTCGCCCTCGCAAAGGGATAAATTAGCGGATTCATCGCGAATTTGTAATTAAAGCATTAATACATCAAAGGCTATGAAGGGACTTATGTAAGCTGTTGAGACCTCGCAAGCAGAGAGACCGCGTCATCGGCTGAAAGCGCGGTTTTGGGAGCGACAGCCGAATTTCATCCTGGAGCTATCAAATTAAATAATGAAGCGGGTAGATTTGTAAAAGCCACCTATCGGCCGCAATAATCTGCCAAGCGGGGTGGTACCGCGGAAGTCGAAGCCTGTCGCTTTCGTCCCCAGAAGGAAATTAACCTTTATGGAGCGAAGTGATAGGCGTTTTTTATTTTTTAAAGGTAATGTTAAGCAATATTAAATAATGAATTTAGATTTTCGGATTTCCGAGAGGTGCCGAACCCCCGTAGGGGCGGGGTTTCCCCGCCCGCGATGGGCAATGTGCTTATTTAATACTGAAACTTGCTTACCCCGAAACAAACCGCAAGGAAAATTAAAAATATGAAAGCAGAATTACAAGCGATTCAAGCAGAAGTTCTTGAGGCATTAAAATCGGTGGAAACACCAGACGCACTTGAATCGCTCAGGATTACCTATTTTGGACGCAGGGGAAAATTGACGGATGTCATGAAAGGCATGGGCAAACTTTCTAAAGAGGAGCGTCCAGAGATCGGAAAACTCGCCAACGAAGTGCGTGCCACGCTAACGCAAGCATTTGAGGCGGCAACACAAGCACTCCACAGTCAACAACAAGAACAGCAACTTGACGCAGAATCTGTGGACATCACGCTCCCCGGACGGAAGCCTGCTTACGGGAAAGCACATCCCGTGATGCAAACCTTAGAACGGATTGAAGAAATATTTCGTCAAATGGGGTTTGAAGTGGTGACTGGACCGGACGTTGAAACCGAATACTACAACTTCGATGCGCTGAACACGCCTGCCGATCATCCTGCTCGCGATTTACATGATACCTTTTATTTAACAGATGGACACCTCTTGCGCACGCATACATCGCCCGTTCAAATCCGCACGATGGAGAACCAAAAACCACCGATCCGCATCATCGTGCCGGGAAAATGCTATCGCGTGGATTACGATGTCTCACATACGCCGATGTTCCATCAGGTTGAAGGCTTGCTCGTAGATAAGCACGCCACTTTCAGCGAACTCAAAGGGATTTTGACCTCCTTTGCCCGACAGATGTTCGGTGACCAGACCCAGATGCGCTTCCGTCCGCATTTCTTCCCATTCACAGAACCGAGCGCAGAGGTGGATATCTCTTGCACTGTCTGTCAAGGAAAAGGGTGTCGGAGTTGTGGCGGTAGCGGATGGACTGAAATCCTGGGCGCAGGTGCCGTTGATCCAGCCGTGTTTGAAGCGGTAAACTACGATCCGAATGAAGTTACCGGTTTCGCTTTCGGGATGGGTGTAGAACGGATCGCGAACCTCCAATTTCGCATTCCAGACATGCGCACCCTCTATGAGAACGATCTCCGTTTCCTACGTCAGTTTTAAAAGGAGGAGGCGCGTAAAATTTGCAAGTTTGCAAGTGTGCTAAAATCTGTAAAGTTGTTTCGGATCCACGTACAACTTTAGATCATTTTAGTTCACTTTAACTCACTTTACGGACTTTATCATGAACGTAACCCTAAATTGGCTAAAAAATTATATCGACTTTGAATTTTCCCCAAACGAACTCGCCGATCGACTCACGATGTTAGGTGTCGAGGTTGAATCTATAAAGCAGCTCGGGGCGGAACTTGAAGGCGTGGTCGTCGGTAGCGTCACCGCGATCCGTCCGCATCCGAATGCAGATAAACTCGTCCTCTGTCAGGTAGATGTCGGTGGGACGGAAGAACTCCAGATTGTCTGCGGCGCGCCGAATGTCCGGGAAGGGATGCTCGCACCCGTTGCGACAATCGGTGCAACGCTCCCTATCGGTTTGACAATCAAACGCGCCAAACTGAGAGGTGAAGAATCACACGGAATGCTCTGCTCCGAAAAGGAGTTAGGTTTAGCGGCGCAGCTTGCAAGCGCATATAATAGGGCTGAAGATGCTGCCGGTTTGATGGACTTACCGACGAATATACCCCTCGGTACGTCCTTTTCAGAGGCTCTCGGATTGGACGATGTTGTGTTTGAACTTGAGGTTACACCGAACCGCCCAGATTGCCTCAGCATGATTGGAATCGCTCGCGAAATCCGAGCAGAGACAGGAAACGCTTTAAAACTGCCGCAAGTTGACTTCAACGAAACCGAAACCGATATCCGAGAGATGACATCTGTAACAATTGAAGCACCCGACCTCTGTCCGCGCTACGCTGCACGCGTCATTCAAGGCGTTAAAGTAGGTGCGTCACCGGAATGGCTACAGCAGCGGCTTGAATCTGTCGGTGTCGGCGTTATTAACAACATTGTTGATATTACGAACTTTGTCCTGATGGAATACGGGCAGCCGCTTCACGCTTTCGACTATCACAAACTCGCAGAAAACCGAATTGTCGTGCGCCGTGCAGCAGCGGGTGAAAACATAACAACGCTTGATGAAGTTGCGCGTGAACTCACGCCTGATATGCTCGTTATTGCCGATGCCGAAAAACCCGTCGCACTCGCAGGGATTATGGGCGGATACGACTCCGAAATCACAGAAACCACCACTGATGTCCTATTGGAGAGTGCCTACTTCAACCCGTCAAGCATCCGTGCGACCGCTAAAGCATTCGGCGTTAGCACGGATGCATCTTACAGATTTGAACGGGGTGCTGATCCAGGTATAGTCCTCGCAGCACTTGACCGCGCCGCACAACTTATCGCTGAATTAGCAGGCGGTAACATCTGTAAAGGTATTGTTGATGTCTACCCGGGTGAGCAACCCTTGACCGAGATACAACTCCGCCCAAAACGGGTTAATTTCATATTGGGAACAGCAATTGAAGCAACAGAAATGGCGCAGATTTTGAGCGACCTCGGTTTTGATGTCAAGGCAAATGGAACCGGAAACTATCAAGTCACTGTCCCGACCTTCAGATCTGACATCACCCGCGAAATCGACCTGATTGAGGAGATTGCACGCGTTCACGGTTACGATAACATTCCGACAACGCTGCCTAAAGGTGATATTCCGGTACCCGCGCCGAACCCGAACACAGAGGTTCGCAAACGTATAAAGCACTTTCTCCTCGCCGCTGGAATGATGGAGGCTGTCAACTACAGTTTCTGTGATCCGAACTGCTTTGACAAGATCCGTTTCACGGCGGACGATCCACGGCGCGAGACTTTGAAGCTGCAAAACCCGTTGAGTCCAGAGATGTCAGTCCTCCGTACAACATTGATACCGAGTTTACTCGAAAACGCACAGCATAACCGCAACCACCAGATAGACACTATTGCGCTTTTCGAGATAGGAAGCGTCTTCATCGGTAATGGCGTACAGCAAGAACCAGAACGGGTTGCAGGTATTCTCGCTGGGCAGATTGGGGAGGGGGTCTATAGCAACCCTTACCGAGAGCCGGATTTCTACGACATCAAAGGGCTTGTAGAAGGGATACTTGAAGTATGCGGCATTGTTGATTACACACTACAGAAAACGGATACGCCAACTTTCCATCCCGGTCGCAACGCAAAAGTATTATTGGACAATAAACAGATCGGTACATTCGGAGAGGCACATCCAGAGGTACTCGAAAATTACGATCTGCCCTATAAAGCGTACCTCTTTGAATTCGATATGACGGTGTTAGTGGACGCTGCGATATTCGCGAAACGTTTTGAGCCGATCCCCATCTACCCCACAGTTGAACGCGATCTTGCGATTGTCGTAGATAAAGAAGTCCTGTCTGATATGCCAACTGAACTTATCTACGCAACGGGTGGCGAATTAGTCAAATCGGTACGTCTCTTTGATGTCTATGAAGGCGAACAGGTTCCGGAAGGCAAGAAGAGTCTCGCCTACGCGATCACGTATCACTCGGCGACCGAAACTTTGACAGACAAGACAGTAAACACCCTCCACGATAAGGTTGTCAAGCACCTCAATCAGAAACTTGGTGCCGAATTACGGATGTAGGGGCGAGGTTACCTCACCCCTACGGTGAACTATGCAGGCACATCGTATAAAAAACCTATTTGCTGCCATCGCTCGTTACTACGACTTTCTTAACTCGCTGCTAAGCCTCAAGCGCGACAAAATGTGGCGACGGGAAACAGTCAAGGCAAGCGACGTTGAACCGACAAGCAAGGTACTGGATGTCTGTACCGGCACAGGTGAACTTGCCCTTGCATACACTGACAAAATCGGAGCGGAAGGTTTTGTTATCGGATCAGACTTCTGTTTTGAGATGCTTGTTATAGGAAATCAGAAGGTCAAGGCTGGAAGGCGGAATCAAAAGAGAGGAAGGCTGGAAAAGGGGAAGGATGGGGACCCCAACCTTCCAACCTTCCAACCTTCCAGTCCAACGCCTTCTGCCCTTCTATCCCCTCCTCCTATCCCCCATTTTCTGGCAGCCGACACCCTCACCCTTCCATTTTTAGACAATACCTTCGATATTGTCTCCGTCGGTTTCGGTATTCGGAACGTTTCAGATTTAGAGATGGGGATACGCGAGATGGTGCGCGTTGCTGCACCGGGTGGCAGGGTCGCTATCTTAGAGTTCACACAACCCGTGAATCCGTTGTTTAGAAGCCTCTACTACTTCTATTTCACCAAGATTCTGCCTTTCGTTGGGAACCTCATCTCTCGCAGCAAAGATGACGCTTACGGGTATCTCCCGCGTTCTGTTATGAAATTCCCGGATTGCGATGCGCTAAAAGCGGTGATGGAGCAGTGTGGATTGACTAATGTACATTTTTACCGAAAAACATTCGGCATCGTTGCGATTCACATTGGGAAGAAACCAATTCTTTAGTCTTGTTGTTGACAAACTCCTATTTTTCCCTTATAATTTCATTGAAAGGAGAAGGACATGCGAACGTTCGGCACCCAAGGCGCAGTGCAACCTGACCGGCATTATGTCGTCCTCCGCACTGAAGAAGTTAAAGATTTCATCAACCGCGTGAAAGACGGGCGGTACATCGTTCTTTTCGCACCGCGCCAGACCGGTAAAACAACGTTTTTCCGATTGGCACTCGCTACGCTCGCCGCGGAAGATCTAACCTATTTTCCGATCCAACTTAGTTTTGACATTTATAAAAACTTCTCCGTTCCCGATTTTTACGAGTTGCTTTACAAAAGGATCAGCAAGCACATCAAAAATGTTTTCCAGAAACGCGGTCACGTACTTTCTGAAGCATTGACGCAACTCTTAGATAACACCCAATTCAGCCATCACGGTTCAATGTTGGAATTTTTTGAGGATTTCGCGAGTTTACTGGCAGTTGAATATGGTGAGCAGAAAGTTGTCTTCATTATTGATGAATTTGATGGCATCCCGCCAACCGCTGTCAGTGATTTTCTTCATACACTCCGCCACATCTACCATTTTGAGGAGGAGCGATGCCTGCACAGCGTTGGCATCGTAGGCGTCAAGAACATCACACAACTCAACTACGACCGGTCTATCTCGCCGTTCAATATCCAAGATGAATTTCATCTGCCGAACTTTACTCTGGAACAGGTGCGGGACCTCTTTGGACAGTATACCGATGAAGTCGGGCAACCCTTCGCGCCAGAAGTGATTGCAGCTATTCACAGACAAACTGCCGGGCAACCGTTCCTCGTCAATCGGTTTGGACAGATTCTCGCCACAGAATTGGATATTCCGAAAACAGAGACAATTACGATGGCGCACTTCGCACAGGCACTTACACAACTCCTTGCGGAAGATAATACCAATCTGTCCCATCTAACGACGAACATCCGGAAAAACCGTCGATTTGAAACCTTGTTGATGAAAATCATCTCTTACGACAAAGGCGTGCCTTTTCTGCTCCGCGATGACATCATCAGTGAACTTGCCACTTATGGGGTTATCGGAAAAGGGACTGATGGTATGTGTGAGATCATAAACCCGATTTATCAGCAGTGTATCATGCAAACGTTCCAACCCTTGCTTAATGGACTTGAGGATGACTACTTCCCTGAAAATACCAGTCCTGACCTCTCTGAATACCTTACTTCCGATGGAGAGATTGAGATAGGGCTGCTCATTGAAAATTTCAAGGACTTTATCACGCGCGCGGGGTACAAGATCCTCCAAGTGCCAGAAACCCCACAAGAGTTTGTCGGACAATATCTACTTTCTGCCTATCTCGACCAGTTTGTCCGGACTGTGGGCGGAACAATATTCCACGAAGTGCCAACTGGGCGCGGCAGACTTGACCTGCTCATTTTTCATAACCAACAGAAATATATCGTTGAAACTAAGATTTGGGAAGGGGCACGCCGCTATGCGGCAGGGAAACAACAACTCGCCGCTTATCTGAAATCGGAGGGCGCGGTAGAGGGGTACTATATCGTCTTCGATCATCGTCAGAATCCGGAGCCGATTGTAGAGACAGAGAGGGTGTCAGGTCTAACGCTTCGGAGTTATGTTATTCCTGTAGTCCAAGAAGTTCCATCAGTACTTCATACCTAACACTACCGGGCAATCAGAAAACCTCGCTCAACCGTTCAATATGCGCCACGACAGATTCGGATACCCCTTCTAAGCTATACCCACCTTCCAATGCTGAAACAACATGTCCCGATACGGTTTCCTCGGCAAATGCAAGCATCAGGTCTGTGAGTGCGGCAAACCCGTCTGCTGTAAGTTCAGTCCCAGCAAGCGGATCAAGGTAGTGCGCATCAAAACCCGCAGAAATTAGTAGAAATTCCGGCGAGAAGTCTCGGAGTGCAGGGACGAGAACATCTGTAAAAATAGCGATGTATTCGGCATCACCACTTCCAGCAGACATCGGCACGTTTAGGGTCGTGCCGTGTGCGCTGCCGCTACCGCGCTCGCGACTTGAACCGGTGCCGGGATAGAGCGGCGATTGATGGATAGAGAAAAAGAAGACGGATTCATCCTCATAGAAAATGTCTTGTGTGCCGTTGCCGTGATGGACATCCCAATCAACAATCGCGACCTTCCCAACACCGTGTTCTCGTTGGAGATAGCGTGCTGCAACAGCAATGTTGTTAAACAAGCAAAACCCCATGCTCTGTCCGGGTGTTGCATGGTGTCCTGGCGGACGTACCATCGCAAAAGCGTTTCTGACTTCGCCCGTCATTACCGCATCTGCCGCACGCAGCACACCCCCCGTTGAAAGCAGCGCAATATCAAACGACTCAAATCCGACGGTCGTGTCGTAAGTGAGCGGGATTTCTTGTTCGCAGTGTTGTCGGATATGTTCAGGGTAAGCAGAGTTATGCGCGTAAATGAGTTGTTCAACGCTTGCCGGAGTCGGTTCAATCTGATGCAATTGATCCCATACACCGCTTTGTTGAAGTGCTGCCAAACTCGCACGCAGCCGATCCGGTCGTTCAGGATGTCCCGGACCGGTATTGTGATTCAGGTAGTCTGGATGATAGGCGAAACCTGTTTTTTGTGTCATAAGTGTGTTTACATTCAAGGGGTCTTTAGCACAAAGGAGATACGCCCCGGCAAGTTAGGAAATTCAATTAGATAACCACCGCCTTCTTTATCAGACAATTTGCTGATATTAAACGGATATTGGAGTTTCCTCATAATTAACCCACTATCGGTAGGATTCATTCCTAATTATAACGTGATCTATACCTGTTATCAAGTTAAAATTCAGTTTAAAAAACATGTGTAGGTCTCCAATGAAAGGAGCTGATAGTCGATTTTGGAATTGCTTATACACCGGTAGAGAAAACTGGGTTACCCTACCCCTATCGAGTGTGCAACTATAGTAAAACCGAAAAATAAATCAACACTTTACAAGATAACAAACCTACCCCTAATGCAGGCTGGGTTTGATGAAGTTTAAGAAAATAAATCGGTAATTCCATGTTCCCCCAGGCCCCGCAGGTGCGGTTTGGAACCGCACCGGACTTCGATCAAAAATTACCGAATTAATAAATTAAACTTCATGGAACCCAGCCTTCTATGGATGTCTCGTTAATTGTAGGTTTTACTATAATTGTTGATTCTACTATAAAAGTGTATTCGCCGAGGTACCGGGACCTCGGCGAACAGTGGAAACTTTTTATGTAAGCAACAATTAGTTGTTGCACGAATCCAAGATAACAGGTATCCTTTAATCATAATGAAAAAACAAATCGGACAGGTTTTTACGCCTTTAAAATGGGCAGACTGGCTCATCAACAAATGGAACATCTTTGAGGCATGGCTTGATGGTGCACATATCTGCGACCCTACTGCTGGACAAGGAGCGTTCCCGCTTGCGATGCTCCATATTGCAAAACAAAAAGGAGTTCCTATTACACCTGAACGGATCTCACGATTGACCCTCATCGAGATAGTTCCCGCACATCTCGAACGGTTCAGAGAAAACATCAAGCGCGAGTTTAGCGTTGATTTTCCTGCCTCTCAAATCTTCTGCCAAGACGTTATCACAGAAGCGCATACGGGGAAATACGATATTCTCGTAGGGAATCCGCCGTGGGCAAACTTCGGAGATTTACCGACAGCATATAAAGCGCGTCTAAAACCCTTTTTCCTTGAAGAAGAACTCGTGCCAGATAGACAGAAGACACTTCTGGGTTCCTCCCGAACGGATATAGCAGCACTGGTATTGAAAGTGGCTTTGGGGAGATTGCTTAAGAAGAACGGTGTAGGATACTTTTACATCCCAACATCCCTCTTTTTTGGTGAAGGTGCTCACAGCGGATTCAGGAATTATAGTGCCAGATCTACACTAAACGAGGTTGATGTCCGTAGAGATTTTGCAGTAGATACTATCTATGAATTCACAGCAACGAAAGTATTTGAAGGGGTCGGTACATCGTACTGTTGCGCGAAATTTCAGATAGATACACGGCAGAATTTTCCGGTTTCATATTTTACGGAGTTGGACGAAAAGTGGATTGAGCATAAGGCACTACCCCTAAAAAACCCGACAGATCCGTGGCGGATTGTGAAAGACCTTGAAGAACTGAATACGGAAACGACGTTTGAAATCAGTTTATCACCAGAGCAAAAACCGAGACAAGGTGTGAACACGTGTGGCGCAAACAGCGTCTTCATCTTCGATCACAAACCCTCACATCTTCCTGAACAATTCCTATATCCATTGGCAACAAAGGAGATATGGCGACAAAACACATCTTTACCCCACAAGTGGATCCTGTTGCCGTATCATCAGCAGACAGGAAAACCGCTCATATCAGAAGAAATCGAAGAATGGGACACCTTAAAAGAATATCTTCAAAATGCACAAGACAGACTAAAATCCCGGAAAGGAACGCTGCTCCGCTCTATTATGAATGGAGGTAATTGGTGGGCACTGCTCGGTGTGGGGCCTTATGCATTCGCGCCTTTCAAAGTGATCTGGCAGGCGTATGGAAAAAGTGATTTTACCCCGGTAGTCTTGGGCAGTGTGGATGGACAGATGTGGCAAGGTAATCAGGCAATGCATGCTTTTATTCCGTGTGAGTCTGAATGTGAAGCACAGCGGATTAAAACCGCACTTGAGAATCCTGAGATTCCGACGCTGTTACGGCAAGTCAACGGGGCAGGTAAGTGCAATTGGGCACAACCGGGCAAGATTAAGAAAATTCTGGCGCTTGATTGAACGACGGAAGATATGCTTAAAACATTGTGCGAGGACCGCCCTTGCGTGTATCCCCGCACATTGAAAAGTGGACTTGCTTCACTGATTAAATTATCGAGCAGCCTTCACTCTTCCCCACGTTGTCGCCAATTTTCCTTCCGGCTCAACGGGGAAAGCGTCCTCCCAACCGTTCAACAATTGCGCGATCTCATCCGCCTCAAGGGCACGACTCAGAATGACAATCTCGTCGATACCACCAGTAAACGACTCTGGACCAAATTTGAGTTGCAATACCTGACCCGCAGCAACTTTGCCACCCCATTCCGGTTTCCAATCTGCCTTGGCATCCGATAACGCGCCTTTTTTACTTTCGGGTTCACCATCGACATACATCTCAACGTTTAAGCCGTCGTACGTCCCAGCAACATGGTGCCACTTTCCCTGTTCCAATTCTGTTTTGCCGTAGAATCCGGGTGTAATACCGTCGGATGTCCAAACTCTGAATGAGAAACCGTCAGGGATCGGTTCACCACCAGACTGGTCTTCTAATAGATAAGCACCGTTTTTCCTGACACCGGTATCCGAGTCGGCATCTACTCGGAACCACGCAGCCACTGTCAATTCTTCGCTGACGCTTTGGAGGCTTTTGGAATCTTGGACATCAATACTACCACCGCCACCAGCGACGACGGCTTTACCAAATTTGCCGTCCTCAAATTTAAAATTGCCGATAATCTTTCCATCATTGCCGTTGCCTGATGAATCTTTAACATCGCCGTCAAAGAGCCACACACCAACAATCGCTGGATCATCCTCTTCCAGGGACCATGATGAAACGACGCAGAGACATAAGAGCAGTGTAACACTTGTAGTTAGTAATTTCATTTTTACCCTCCATGAGGTAGAAATGCCTAAAACCGCTTAGGCACAATAAAGCTTTTAAAACATCGGGATGACAGGTCCCCTGTATAACCTGCATGTAATGTATTATATCACACTCTTTTTCCTTTTGACAAACGTATTTCCGTGAGAATTTAACATTGCGTAAATTGGCAATCAAATTTCTCACTTACCCCTTTACAAAAAGCCTTGCACTCAAGACGCAGAAAGCGTATAATGCAAAAAAATCGACTTTCATACCGATATCCGCAACTTAACAAGACTGACCGCGAAAAAAAAAATATGAGTTTTCAAACACACTGCGACCACTACCTACAACGGATAAACCACACGCGAACCACCACCGAAGCAACCCCAGAACTCTCCCTATACCCACACCTCCAAACCTTCCTTGAGGAAGTGTCTGTCGACTGTTTCGACAAAGACACCATCACGTTCACACAAGAACCGAGACGGCTGGATCAGATTGGCAGACCGGACTTCATCGCACTGGACGGATTACTACCCCTCGGCTACATCGAGGCAGAGGCGTACGGTAGAGATTTGGACAAACTCACAGGACACGCTAAAGCACAGAACAGGCGTTTCATCGAAAACCTCGACAACTTTATCCTCACCAATTTTCTCGATTTCCAGTTGTGGCGAGACGGTCAACAACACGCAACAGCAAACATCGCAGACTCACCTGAGAATTTAGAGGCACTATTAGAGCGGTTTCTAAACGCTGGACAGATCCAAATCACATCGCCAGAGGTACTCGCAAAGTATCTCGCCAGACGAACGCGGGAACTCCAGACACAGATTGCAACAACACTCACCGATGAAGATAGCGAAATCTACGGGATGTTCTCAGCATTCAAGGAGCTGCTCATCTCTACGTTGACTCCAGACGATTTCGCCGATATGTATGCACAAACCCTCGCTTACGGGTTATTCGCCGCACGCTGCACACTCCCAAACGCAACCAACTTCTCACGACACACCGCCGCTGAGGCACTTCCGAGATCAAACCCGTTCCTCGTCCAACTCTTTTATCACGTAGCCTCCCCGACCCTTGAGAAAAACATCACCTACATTCTGGACGACATCGCAGCACTCCTCAGCAATGTCCCGACAGAGATGCTCCGCACGGCGTTTGCTGCGAGAAACCATCTCGAAGATCCGGTGATCCATTTCTACGAGACCTTCCTCGCCGAATACGATCCGCAGCGACGCGTCGATCGCGGCGTCTACTACACACCGCCACAAGTTATCTCCTATATCGTCAGCTCTGTGGATAGCCTGCTCAAAACAGAATTGAACAGACCCGACGGCCTCGCCGATGATAACACGCTCATCCTCGATCCAGCGACAGGCACCGGTGGCTTTCTCCTGACAGTGCTGGATCACGTCCGAGAATACATCACCGAAACCTACGGCACCGGAGAGTGGACACAATATATCAACGCCCAACTCGTCAAACGGATCTTCGGGTTTGAACTGCTCGTCGCCCCGTATACCATCGCGCATCTCAAGTTAAGTCTGTTCCTACAAGCACAAGGCTGGCACGCCGATGAACGTCTCCGTATCTATCTCACAAACACATTGGAGCAACCCGATGAAATGCAGCCTTCTATACCCTTTGCAGGATTCATCTCCGATGAAGCAAACGCAGCACTCTCTGTGAAACGCGATGAACCGCTCCTCGTCATTCTTGGCAATCCCCCTTATAAGCAATACTCTGCTAACCCAAGTCGAGTCAATGGGACTTTAACTTCTATTGGTGAACTCGTTGAAAATTACAGACAAGTAGACGGGGAACCGCTTGATGAGATAAACCCAAGAGCACTGCAGGATGACTATGTGAAATTTATCCGATGGGCGCAGTGGCGGATTGATAGAAATGGAGAAGGGGTTGTCGGTTATATTGTTAACAATAACTACCTCAACGCCCCTACTGCTCGTGGCATGCGGCAAAGTTTGTTAAATAGTTTCAATGTTATTTACTTGCTCAACTTACACGGAAGTAACAGAAGAACGGAAGCAGTTCCAGAAGCAGAACAAGATGAAAATGTCTTTGACATCATACAAGGTGTCTCCATCCTATTTTGTGTCAAGCATCGTGATAATCCTTCGCAGGCAAAGGTCTATTACGCTGATCTGTGGGGATCCCGAGAGGAAAAATATAATACCCTATCGGAAACTGGTGTTCAATCTACGGAATGGTGTGAACTACAACCAACATCTCCATACTACCTCTTTGTACCACAAGGAGTTGACCAGAAAGCAGAATACGAAATAGGTTGGAAAATAACTGACATCTTTCATAACAGTTCAATTGGTGTTGTCACTGCGCGAGATAGATTGACAATTCAGCGGACCGCTGAAGAAGTCCAAGAAATAGTAACTGATTTTGTTTCACTTTCTGTAGATGAGGCGCGGGAGCGATACGGATTACCAAGGGATAGTAGAGATTGGCAAATTCACCTCGCGCAGGCAGATGTCCGTAATAACCCTGATGCCGAACAGCACATCGCGCCAATTCACTACCGTCCGTTTGACACACGCTGGACCTACTACACTGGACATTCGCGAGGATTTCATTGTATGCCTCGTCCTGCGGTTATGTATCACTTGCGCATGGAAAACCATGCTCTCTGTGTGTGCCGTATTGTTACAGGTCCGAAGTGGCAACAT
>JAJEGI010000006.1 GCA_022819945.1 Candidatus Poribacteria bacterium | reverse complement strand
TGGTTCCCGCCTGACCACAGTTCTGTCAAGTTTGTGAGATTTTCCAGTGGTGAAACATCAGATATCTGGTTCCCGACCAAAAGCAGTCTTGTCAGATTCACGGCGTATTCCAAACCCGTGAGATCTACAATTTGACGGTCCTGAGCTCTAAGTATTCTCAAGTTCTGCAACACCTCCGCCGTCAGTGGGACATCTGTCGTCAAACCGAGTTCCTCACGCACCGCAGCCGCTAAATTCGGATCCGGTATCAAGTCAACTGCTACAGGCGGTTTAACGACTTGCTGCACCCTATTGCAACCGAAGATACACACACAAAAAAATAAAATCACAAGCAAGCGTATTTCACAATTTCTCATTGAAGTTCCTTTTTATTTTTAATACTGATCTAATCACGGCATTATCAGTTCTTAGCGGTCAAGTTCTATGCTCTCGAAACCGCGCATCCTACGCATACGACAAAAATGATAACAGATTCAACCCAAATTGCCAACCTAAAAATCAATGCCTCGTTCTCCAAAAACTTTATACCACTTCTAAATAAACGCCTGTCATTAATAAAAACTGGCTCGTAGTAGGGCAATTTATTGCCTATCTTACATGCGGATATCCCATAGCGTTTCAAAACCTCTATAGTGCAGCTTTATTTTTTACATTTGGTATTACACACCCGAAAATTGAAAAAAAATTGACATTTTCCCAGATTTAACGTATACTTTATAATAGCAGCAACAAACGCGATGCACTGATTGCGTCCGCATGCGGTAAAAATTGCCCAAAAACCCAGTCGTCACCTGACTTCTGAGCCGATTTTAGAAAAAAATCGCGTAGGTTTCAATGCACACGTGGGTTTACGGGATTTTGGGGCTAAAATTTCGCTCAAAAATTGCCCCGCGCAGTTCGCGTATGGTTTTAGACGTACGGTGCCACGGCCCCACTGGGCTTAAAATACGGTCTCTTTGAATACACTTTCCCGTTTGAAGGGAATTGAAACAGATATGCCGGTTTCGGCAAATGCTGTGGTGGCGAACACTTTGAATACACTTTCCCGTTTGAAGGGAATTGAAACAAGATATAATGCGACACACGATGCTTCGTACCTTTCAACTTTGAATACACTTTCCCGTTTGAAGGGAATTGAAACACTAACAGGATGGGTGTGTTGAGCGTGCATTATAACAACTTTGAATACACTTTCCCGTTTGAAGGGAATTGAAACGGATAGGGATGTAATTACCGATCCCCATAGTCAACTTTGAATACACTTTCCCGTTTGAAGGGAATTGAAACAAACTGCAGGGGGCTGCCGGACTCTTCGTTGTCAAAAGAACTTTGAATACACTTTCCCGTTTGAAGGGAATTGAAACGAATCTCCTTAATAATAACAACGAAAATCGCAGCACTTTGAATACACTTTCCCGTTTGAAGGGAATTGAAACTTCTCTTCAGCGGGCTGATAGGAACTGTAATCATCTTTGAATACACTTTCCCGTTTGAAGGGAATTGAAACGTTCCGATGCTCCTTTGTAGCGATTACAGCAATTTCGCCTTTGAATACACTTTCCCGTTTGAAGGGAATTGAAACTCGGCGGGGGCGGTGATATATTGAATCACAGTGATTGGATCTTTGAATACACTTTCCCGTTTGAAGGGAATTGAAACTTTAATGCGCTGAAATTATTACTCTCTTGCCAGTGATGTCTTTGAATACACTTTCCCGTTTGAAGGGAATTGAAACAAAATCTGTGCCACCAGGGACGACCCGAGCCAGAGGCCCTTTGAATACACTTTCCCGTTTGAAGGGAATTGAAACGCCGTCTCATGCACGACCATGACCTTGCCGGTAGTCTTTGAATACACTTTCCCGTTTGAAGGGAATTGAAACCAATGGGCTGCAAAACCATGCTGAACGCTGCGACTCTTTGAATACACTTTCCCGTTTGAAGGGAATTGAAACTAGGGTTAGCACATCATGTATAGTCAGCCCCCTCCTTTGAATACACTTTCCCGTTTGAAGGGAATTGAAACTTTCGGATCAGTTGGTGGAACTCTTCGTTACGGACTTTGAATACACTTTCCCGTTTGAAGGGAATTGAAACACTACCCCGATACCAGGATTATAACAACTTTAATTGACTTTGAATACACTTTCCCGTTTGAAGGGAATTGAAACTTGCAGCTCCAGGGTGATGTCC
Organism: Candidatus Poribacteria bacterium; assembly: GCA_022819945.1. Lineage (GTDB taxonomy): Bacteria > Poribacteria > WGA-4E > WGA-4E > WGA-3G > WGA-3G. Next base: position 21,747 of record JAJEGI010000006.1, on the reverse strand, counting down.
TCTCCCTTAGGGACTTTGAATACACTTTCCCGTTTGAAGGGAATTGAAACTTTTCTGCATTAACCAGACCTTCGTCAACTCCAACGCTTTGAATACACTTTCCCGTTTGAAGGGAATTGAAACTTGACTAAGTTGATGGAGCGACTGGTTGCATCATTGACTTTGAATACACTTTCCCGTTTGAAGGGAATTGAAACGTTTGCATCTCTGCGTTCCCCGACTTCGTTAGTGACTTTGAATACACTTTCCCGTTTGAAGGGAATTGAAACGGTAGATACCGCAGCCGCCAATCAACTGGTGCTCACCCTTTGAATACACTTTCCCGTTTGAAGGGAATTGAAACTTATCCGTATAACTCTTTTCAAACTCGTAGATAACCGCTTCTTTGAATACACTTTCCCGTTTGAAGGGAATTGAAACTGTGTTTCAGTTCCCACGGTGTCGGGTTTTCTATGTGCTTACTTTGAATACACTTTCCCGTTTGAAGGGAATTGAAACTTCATCTGCTGTACCACAAACTTCCAGTTTGTGTTTTCTTTGACTCCACTTTCCCGTTTGAACGGAATTGAACTCCCACCTCTTTTCCTTAGTTTAAGGAGGATTATACTTTATGAAATTGAAAAATGTTATGACCCCTGAATTTCATGAGAAGTTGCGATTACACAGGAATCATGCTAGGTCTACGCTTGGCAGCCTTAAGGACGGTGTAATAAGTGCCGAAAGAGCTGCAATGGTGATTGCCGGCATTCCTGAATCCCTTTTCAGCGTGCCTCTTGATCGTTGTGGTTACGGTGTTGATCATCCGTATACTGTATTTGCTGCTCGACTTCATCGGGTGGGAAAAATCCTGATGGGGGAGAGGTGGGCTAATATTCATTTCGGCAGTCAGTAAAAGAGGTTCTCCCTTCAATAGGCGAATTATCAATCAGAACTGAATCATCTCACTCATCCCTTAAATCCCATAAATCACAATTCAGACGTTAGTTAAAACCTAAAAACTATTCTCTGTAAATGTCATAGCACCCCACCAAACACTTTTTCTTCTAACTCCCAAGAATCCAATCATAGTAAGCCTTTACACCGTTTCACACCACTCACCCTAAATACATTTTGCTATGAAAACTATGAAATTTGCGTGGTTCCATTTCCCCATTATTCTGGACAGATGCCATCCATACCAGCCTGAAAACGCGAAACCACAAGCACAGAAAAAATCCGCGCAATCCGCGTAATCCGTGATTCAGACAATAAAAAACGCTTAATAATCTCACGCATCCGTAAACCCCATCAATCCCCGTTCAGACGACTGTTTCACCGCAAAGCATCAACACTGAATGGCTCTGGTTTTTTATTTCCTTTTCCGTAAAAATATCGTATAATTAAGTTATGTATAGTTTTTATAATTATCGTAAAATCCGAAAATATGTGGTCACTCCGCAATAGGGAGGATCCACATGGAACGCTCGTAGGGGCTGGGTAACCCAGCCCCTACGGCCCCACAGGGTGTATAAATAATTATGGGCTTTACTATAAACTGGTATTTCTCAAAAGCACTCAGAAGTCAATATCTATCAACGATTTCTCAATACACAATTATGAAAATGCTAATTGATAAACCTCTATTATGTGAAAAAAACACCTCATCTTCAATACATAGAATAAAATCGTCCATTAAATGGGCTTTTTAGAGATATTTCGTATTGATGTTATCAGATTTAGAGGAATTAGAAAACTTTCAGTCCTGTAAAATATGTGTGCGTTTGTTTTCACGAAGTCAATGGTCATGGGGGTTAAAAATTGCATTTTCCCTTATTTTTTCCATGAGTCGAACAATTGTGAGAAATCCCAGATAGTTATTCTAAAATGCCGTGAGAATCACTAAATTAACACCTATCGTGCGGTTTTGCGGCGTACACGCCCAAATGCGATCTGCATTCCTAACCGAACCGGATCCGTAAAAAAAAGACGTGAAACCCAATAATTTCTTAAAATTGAATGGCTCTGCGATTTTTTACTTGCTTTTTTTCTTAAAATATTGTATAGTATAGAGTTAGATATAGGTTTAATTATTTTAAACTTGAATAATTTTTAAAATTGACCTATAATAACCCAAGTTACCACTTATAAATCCATGGGACTTCCGATATAGTATTTTATCAAAAAACCAAAGAAAAACTCATGGATATAATTACTGTAGCAGTTTATACGGTTTCTGATGCCCTTTTAATCTCAATCGGACATCAAGAACATTGACAATCAAAGATGTCGGATGCTAAATCCATGACCACAGCACAGATGTCGGATGCTAAATCCATGACCACAGCACAATAAGTATAAAACAGCTCTTTGGATAAAAGTAGAGGCTTGCGGTAACATAGAATAAATCCAGACGGTAAGTAGGAACTACTTGGAAATTTACGGTATACATAAAGGAAACAGAATGAATATCTACGTTGGTAATGTGCCTTATGCAGCTACGGAAGAAGATCTTGAAACACTTTTTAGCGAGTACGGCCCAGTTGCAACCGCGACAATTATTCGTGACCGGTATGACGGACGCTCCAAAGGATTTGGCTTCGTTGAGATGGAAAACCAAGAGGATGGCGAGCGAGCGATAGAGGCATTGGACGGTCAAGATTTCATGGGGCGTCCGCTGAAAGTCAATCCTGCACGTCCACGTGAAGAACGTCGCCAACCACGGAGGCCGGAACCTCCAACCAATCAGACCCAAGATCCCCATGAGCAACACGAATCATCACCGAACGGTCACTTTCACAACCCATATACCTTCGTGCCTACCCCTCCACGTGATAGAATAACAGCCGGTGAGTTCGCTGGCGACTTTAATCCGTTGGAGAATGGCCTTGACCATGCGTCACTCAAGGATAACTTGTGGACCGGACACATTCCTATCAAGTTAACTACGGTTACGCCATTGGTGCTCCTCAAAGACGATGGTAGAGAACGGAAAACAACGAAGTATCAAACGTATGATGTGCATTCGCGTATCCCTGAATCGTCCTTACGTGGCATGTTGCGTAGTGCTTATGAGGTGGTGACAAACTCACGCTTCGGGTGTTTCCGCAACGATGAGCAGTTGGCTTATCGTATGGATACAAGGGAGGCTGTAAAACTAATTCCGGCGATTATTGAAGAGGATAGTACCACTGGAGAATTGAAGGCGTGCTTGTATACTGGCACTACCCATCCTGATCCAGATGGGCCAAAGAAACCCAGGCCGAATCAAAACATTAGTGCTGCGCGAGCTAAAAAATGTGCAGTGTATGCGGCTATGTTGACTTGTTATGGGAATAAGACTCCTAAAACAGAACTTCAAGGTAGTTACAAAGATCCGAAAACAGGTGACAAAATATATGCTGAAATAATCCTTTGTGATAAGTCAAGATACCTATATTGGAAGGCAAGCAGAGTTTGGCGAAAAGAGGACTGTTCAACTATACCTCCAGTAGGCAATGTCCCACAAACATGGAAGGATGTACGACTTTACAAAGATGGAAATGGAAATCCTATTATTAAGGTAATTGAAGGCACCGTTTTGATCACCAACAATAACATAGACAGGAAACATGATGAGCGGATCTTCTTCAACCCTTTGAAAAATCCATGTGATGTAACCGCCAAACACATACAAGTTTGGAAAAAACTCATCAAAAACTATCGGGATGCACACACTGATGACGAAATTTTTAATCGAGAAGATAGAGACGGTAAATCTAAGAAACCGTGGCATTGGTTTCAGAAAAATCGCGATACAACCGAATGGGCATGGTCCCCACACCTATATCATAAGGGTAAATCAAAGGATCGTTGGGGTAGAGAAGTACACGACGCAATAAATCTCCAAAATGGAACAATGGTATATGCCCGCTGTGAATTCAATGGGAGCAGCATTTCAGGTATCAAAGACCTATTTCCTGTCACAATCTCCCGCGAATTGTATGAGAACACTCCTAAAGATCTACTTGATGAGTCGCTACATCCAGCAGCGGAACTGGATCAGTTATCACCAGCGGACCGGTTATTTGGATGGACTCCACAAGAACAAGGTAATGATAGTGGTTACAAGAGTCGTATCCGCGTTGTCTGTGAAGACGGTGAACGTCCCGAGATCCTTGAAAGTTTTAATGATCCGCTGCCACTAACTATTTTAGGACAACCGAAACCAGAACAGGGACGATTTTACGTCGCTGCCGATGAAGCTGGAACGCCACAAAAAGGTAAAAGCAAACAAGAGGCTGGTTACAATAAGGATGGTAAAAAACACCTACGCGGACGAAAACATTACTGGCACCACAAAAGGTTAGAGGCAGAAAACGATGCAGACTATTGGAACCCATCGGGTAAAGATAGAATCAGGGAGTATATCTATAGTGGTGATAAACCAAGTCAACAGAATCGTAGCATCAAAGGGTGGATTAAACCCCAAAAGCAATTTAAAGCATCTTTGTATGTCCAGAATCTACAACAGGAAGAAGTAGGGGCACTGCTTTGGTTGTTAACACGACCCAAAAACCATTTTTTCAGGCTTGGATATGGAAAACCTTTGGGATTTGGTAGTGTGAAGATTGGAATTGATACGAGAGTAAACGAGTGCCTACCCCTTGGCACTGGCAAGCATTGGAAGAAATATTACGCGGAATTGAATGGAATTTTACCAGCACATTTGGATGGCAATCAGCAAAACGAGTTCATTGATCAATTCGAGAGAAAGATGGTAGCTGCTTACAATGCAGCTCTTAGTTTTGATCAACTACCATTCGTTTCAGCTTTCCTACAAGTTTTGCAGGGGCCAAATGGAGATGCTCCTAAAATTCATTATCCACGTCTTACTGAAAAACCTGACTCCGAAGGTAAAAACTATGCATGGTTTATGGCAAATGAAAGAGGCAGAAGTCGTAGAGAAGCAGGTAGAGATGAGGTAGGGAAAAAACTTGCGCTGCCTGATGTTAATGATGAAAATGATAAGGGTTTGCCATATATTCCAAGCAAACCTAGAAATTGATAACGAAACAAAAACTATATGTGCTAAGGAGGAAACCTTTCTTATGGCAACACAACTTATAATGACTGTTGGTACGAATGCGCTGCCGATTTGGGTGGCGTGGTATCATTTGAAAGATATGTTGGAACCACCTATTAAAGTGCGATTTATATATACAGATGATACAGAATCGCAAAAAAAAGTGCTGGAGGACTATTGTGAGAATGCAGATTTCCTTAATCCTATTAATACAGATTCGGGGGATCCTGATGTGGTCCGGCAAAACATTCAAGATAGTATCTTAGATGACTTCCCTGAAGGCATATTACATGTCCATTACACAGGCGGCACCAAGGTGATGGGGGTTGAAACAGTCTCCGCTATTGAACCTGAGTTAAGGCAAAGCGGTTATTCCTTAGAAACATCTTACTTGGATCCACGTGGAGACAATGGACCAAGAATTGTCCGAAGGAGCGATGATCCGAGCAGGAGTGGGGAACTTGTCCCAGATACCCGTATAGGCATTCCTGTTGAGCCCGAGGCCTGCGAATCCGATCATATAGTGCTTGAGCGTATTGCCAATCTCAACGGCTTTGAAATTGGGGAATTTGGTCACCGATTTCATATAGGGGATGGACGCTATGATTATGAATTTTGTCCGGCCCCTACAGTGCCAAATGAAGATCAGTTGGCATCTGGTGCAGCTGCGATAAGTGGGTTTATTAAAAAAGAAGACTTTCGCTTGCTTGAGTACGGTGCGTACGCTGCTTTTAAAGAAGCTTTAGAAAGTATTTGTTGTGAGAATAAAAACCGGAATAACTATAAACTTTTTCATAGTGTACATGTCCGCCGAGCCAATCCAATGGATTTGAGGGTGAAACCCTTTGAACTTGATGTCGTGGCGGTGCTGGGACATCAAATTGTAGTTGTTTCGTGCACTGTTAGTGGTGATCATGACGTGATTAAAGAAAAAGGGATGGAAGCTATTATACGGTCAAGGCAACTTGGAGGCGACGAAGCACGTGCCATTGTGTTGTGTAGTGCTCACTCAGAGGCCCAACCGTTTCTCCAAGATGAATTGCAGGACGAGACAGGTAGTTCAGATGACCCTCTTAAAGTTTGGGGGAGAGAGGAACGGCAGGAATTAGTCGATGAATTCACTGATTATCTAAAAAATGACCTACGTTGGGAGTAAATAAGTAAGGATATATTCATGTCAACTTCTTGCTATATAGGGCAATGCATCGTAGTTTTTGGCACTGCAAGCTTACAAAAGTATGTCTTTCAGAGCAACCGCCTGAAAGAAAATGTGGGCGCGTCTTACCTTGCTGCACATTGGCTCGGTAAAGGTTTAGTCTATGCTACACAAGCCGATACAACCGGGTGGGATCAGTATGTGACAAGTCCCGAAATAGATACGCTTAAAAATCCTGTGAACAAGGACAAGGATATGAATCTCATCTATATCGGTGGTGGGAATGCTGCCCTGCTGTGCCAAAATAAAAATATTGCTGAGAAAGCAGTCACAACGTGGAGTCGCAAGGTGCTTAAAAATGCTCCCGGTCTTCGGGTTGTTGTCGGTTATGGGACAGTGGAGAGCTCACTTGCCAAGGCGTATCGCGAAGCATTGAACAATCTGGGCCGCTGTGAGGAGTCACTACCATTCGGATCGGCTTTGTATAGTTTACCTGTGGTTCGTACATGTATCAGGACCGGACAACCGGCAAGCGAACCCCGGCAAGCGGAAAACAATCGGGAGGACGAGTGGATGTCGCAATCTGCTCTGTATAAACAGGACGCAGCAGGCACCGAAAACTCTCCTGGGCCCGCCCAAAAATACATTGAAAAGACCTTCGGATCGGTTTTGAAAGAAACGGAACATTTGCCAGAACAGTGCTTTGCTCGCAAACTTGATGAAGAATTGGGAGGACGCAAAGGCGAATCGCACATCGCTATAGTTCATGCCGATGGGAATGGAATGGGAGATCGACTCAATAGAGTGATAGATAAAGAGAACCAAGAAGACAATGAATTCATACATAACCTTAGAGCGTTTTCAGCTTCTACAACAAACCTATCTCATAAAGCCTTAGAGAAAACCTTGTTCCATCTAAAGAAGTTTCTTCCGTTAGATGCACTTAACAATCCGGATGATGTTTTTCCGCTTCGTCCAATTGTGTATGGTGGTGACGACTTAACATTTGTTTGTGATGGACGTGTAGGACTACATCTGGCAGACTTTTATCTCAAAGAATCTTCCAACCAATCAGTCAAGGTTTGCGGTAATGACGAGGCTGTTGATGCTTGTGCAGGTGTTGCTATTGTTCCCACGAAGTTTCCATTCGCCCGCGCTTACGACTTTGCTGATGTGCTCTGTGGAATGGCTAAAACACACCGACGCGAACATGGTAGATCAAGGGGGAGTTGGCTGGACTTTCAGATTATTCAAGAAGGTGTTACAAGTTCCATCGCAACACTCAGAGATGCACAATATCGTAGCCTTGAAGGGCAAATACTTCATCAACGTCCGTATGAAGTGCCGAGAGATTGGAAGGATTGTATAAGTATTCTAAATCAATTTAAGTCAAAGTGGCCCCGCAGTCGCGCAAAAGGGCTCTTGCAGGCACTCACCCAGGGACCTGTTCCAACAGAACTCGCTGTCAAAGCAGCCCAATGGCGTAAAATGCAGCTACCGTACGTTAAAGGGATGAAAAACATGGATGCATTAGCTAAAAAAATGGGGTGGACAGGTGGTAAAGATTTAAATCGAAAGACCCCCTATTTCGATCCGCTCAGGATTCTTGATTTTTATTTAGACGAATTGCTACTAAACGATGATAGTGATTTAACGGAGGGAGATTCAGTTTGACAGATTACATTTTACAAATTACATTGCAATCACCACTCACATCTTCTGCTGGTGAAGGACGTGTCGGCTTAGTTGACCGCGACATTGCATTTGATGATTTGGGGTTGCCTATTCTCCCCGGGAGGCGGCTCAAAGGATTGTGGCGGGAGGCATATTGTGATGTAGTTGATGCGTTGACGTTGTGCAAGAGAGAAGAAATTATATATCCAGAGCAGATTTTCGGTAAAACAGGACAGAAACGTAATAAAGATGATGTCTACATGCACGTCGGAACTGCAGAACTACATGAGCCAAAAGCATCATCTTTGAAAGAATGGTTGGAATATTTTCAACATCCGAGTATTCAATCAAATCTTCAACCAGACGATGTTGTGCAACACTTTACTTCTGTCCGGGCACAAACTTCTATCCATCGCCCAACCGGTACAGCACTTGAGAATACATATCGTCTGACTCGTAACCTGAAAGCGGGTTGGGTATTTTGGGCGCCGGTGCGTTTTATTGAACCACCCACCGAGGATGTACTTACTGCATTGGTTCTGGGGGCAGCCGCGTTGCAACGCATGGGAACCGCACGTACACGTGGGCTCGGAAAAGTAAGGTGTCGCTTTATTTGTAAGTTGACCGACAGAGTATTAAGCAGCACTACACTCCCGTCAATATCCTTGAATGACTCGGTAGACCTTTCCCAAACACAAAAAGACCGCGAAACTGAATTGACTAATGTAACAGTGGAAAAAAATACCACTGAGCAAATGTCCAAAACATCAGAAGATCTAACAAATGACAATCAATGCCTAAATTCCACCACACCGACTCATATTTTATGCTATCGGTTAACTCTTAGAGAACAGATGGTCATCCTAACGGCGGATGGGGACCCAAATACTGTTGTGACTCGACAGGAGGTGCCAGGCAATAATATATTAGGTGCTGCTGCATGGAAATACCTGCGTCAAACGGATAAGTCACCTGAAGAAGATGAAACATTCCGGCACGCTTTTCTTGATGGTGGTTTGCGTTTCTTGACTGCTTATCCTGAGACAATTGATACACAGCAGCGTATGATCCCGATTCCGCACTCAATACGCGAATTCAAGAAATCTAAAGCAATAATAGTGGATTTTCTTAAGCAACCGCCTTCTAATTTGGTAAATCAACCAACAAAACGTCTGAGTCGCCACCACGGTAGAATCAACCGAAAAGGTTTAGAGACACAGACTGTCAAGACAAAACACAATTATCACCATGCACGTGCTGCAGATGACCGCAGCATAGGACGCGCGCGCGGTAATGAAGCAGAAGATGGAAGTGCATTCTTTGGATATGTGGCAATTCAGGCTAACCAGACCTTTCAAGGTGTAGTCTTAGGCTCAATGTGTGACTTGGCAAAGTTGCAAAAGTGGTTACCAACTGGAAGTTTAATACGAGTTGGTCGATCACGCAGTGCACAGTACGGTGAGACAGAATTTAAGTGGATTGGGGAAATTGAGAAATTAGATAAGCATGTTGAATGGGGTGGGTTTCTATCGCAGAATCCACCACCCGACCTCGGTAGGAGGCTCGTTATTACTACGCTGTCCCCTATGTTGACCGTCAACGACTGTGGTCACCCCGACGTTTGTTTTCCCAAGCAGGAGTTAGCTTCGGTCATGGGATGGAATGCAGTGGAGTTAACTTTGTTATCCAGCTATACCCGCACGGAAGTCATTGGTGGATATAATAGCCACCTGTGCCTACCGAGACAACAATTACCAGTTATTGATGCAGGAAGTGTTTTTGAATTTAAATTACCGCAAAGTCTCAACAAAAACGATCAAAAGAAACTTCTGAAACTGGAACAAAATGGTTTGGGACTCCGTAAGAACGAAGGTTATGGACGTATTGCAGTCAATCGTCAAGGCGATATCAATTTCACAAGAGAAATCCAACTTGACGCTCCTGAGCAGCAAAAAAGACGAGATGCTCCCGATGGGCAGATAACTCCTGAAGTCCAAGAATTGCTCGAAGGTATTGTCTTAAGGCGTTGCTTGGTTGAGATGCAAGCGTTCGCCATTAAAGCAGCCAACTTGATAGTCGAACAGATACCATCGAATCAGTTACCGAGCAATGCGCTCCTCGGACAATTCCGTCTATTTCTACAACAAGACACTTTTGACAAAAACTCAAAGGAATTTCTTAACCTTGCAGAAGAAAAATTCACAAAATATCAGTTCAACATACGTAAGCTCGGGATGCCAGAACTACAAAATCAACTGACCCTGTTCGATCTATTTAACGGTGTTTGGCATAAACGAAAATCTATAACCTGTCAATTAGCTGGCAATCAGACAAAAGGTGTTTTTGGATCCCACTATGACAACACACAGCTTGCTATAATCAATAAGTTAGAGAGTGGCAATAACAAGGAAATGTGCATAATGTTCTATAATCATCTACTAACAGCACTGCACCGCGAACCTCAGCTGCAAAAAACAGAGACACAATAAGGAACAACCATCATGACAAATACAACAACTACAAAACCCGATGCCGTTGTCCGACGACTTTACGCTAAGGGTATATGGAAGCTCCGAAGTGTAGCACATTTCGGGGGCGACGAAACCGGGATCGCAGATATGTGTCTCCTGAGGAATGCGAAAGGAAAACCTGTTATTCCAGGAGTATCTATTGCAGGAGCGTCGCGGAGTTACCTTGCGCGAAAACTTTTGAGTTGGCAAAATTATTCACATGAAAATGGTATCAAAAACGAACCAGAAGTTCTCAGACGACTCTTCGGTGCAGCCGATGAAGACGACACCATGAGTGCCCTTATTGTAGCAGATGCCCCGCATGTATCTAAGCAGGAAAACACATTTATCCGAGATGGGGTACGTATTGATGCGGAAAGCGGAACTGCTGCAGATGGGGCAAAATTTGATATAGAGATCGTCGAACGCGGCACCGAGTTTCAGTTAGGATTCGTTTGTATTATCCGTCAAGGAGATGACCAACCTGAGTTTGTCAAACTGTTTTTAGCACTTTTACACGGTTTTGAAAAAGAAGACATACGTTTGGGGGCACGTACCCGGCGTGGATATGGACGCGGCAAAGTCGATTCCTGGGAAATATACGATTTGCAGATGGACAACCCACAACATGTGTGGGCATGGTTACAGAATAAGCCTGAATCGCAAGGCAACTCTTCCTTGAAGCCGCGGCCACTATTATCCGACCAACGCAATTACTTCCGCATAGAAGCAGATTTTCAACTATGCACCTCTCTGCTTATTCGTAGTTCCTCTGGAGACCCGCAAGATCCGGACCTGGTGCATCTACAATCCAATGAAAAACCTGTCATCCCCGGTACTTCATTTGCTGGGACATTCCGTCAACGCGCATCCTTGATTGCATACGCTCTAAATTGGGATAATGGATGTAATGATACAGATCCTGTCTGTGAGATGTTCGGTCCTATTCATAAACAAGGTAAAAAAAAGGAAAAAACTAAACAATCTGAACTATGGACAAGCCGGATATTAATTGAGGAACGACTTGTGAAAAAAGTGGAACCGGTATGGCAAGACCGCGTTGCAATTGATCGCTTCACTGGTGGTAGTCTGCAAAGTGCACTATTCAACGAAAAACCAGTATATCCCTGTTCTCTCAAAGAACAGACGAAAACGAACGTGCGATTGCGACTCACATTGGAAGAACCTGAAAAAGCAGAAATTGGGTTGTTGCTATTAACTTTGCGCGATTTCTGGTATGGACACGCTGCACTTGGCGGTGAGACGAGTAACGGGCGCGGCACACTCCAAGGAATTAAAGCAAAATTGATATATAAAGATACACCGGACCCAAATGATACAAAAGAATGGAAATTAAAGAGCGAGGACAAACACATGAGGATTGAAAAAGATGACGATGGATTTCTCCAATGCTGTGTTGATGCGGCGCAGAACTATAAGGATCGTCCTAAAGCATCACGACGACCTAAAGAAAACAGTGAGGTAGATATTGATGCCGAATAAAACAGATATAGAACTCAATGAATCATGGGTTTGTGAGCATTTGAGCGATGTGACTGACATAGAAACTAAAAAGTCCGCATGGGTGTTGGTACAAGAGCCAGGGTTTATTGGGTTCGGCGTAGTGTCTCCAAGCAAAATCTGCTGGCCCCCATATCTCAAAAAATTGGACTGGGAGCGGGTGAGTGATCTGCGTCTATTCGGTAAAAACGGTGAATGGCACGTCTGGCGGGATTGGGATGGAAAACATCAATGCCGTCTACTAGAATTCAGCGAGAAGGGTAAATGGAATATTTGGCTTGGTCCAGAAGGAAAACGACAGTCTTGTCCAGAAAAGAATGGAGAAAAGATTAATACCCTAATTGAATACCATGCCTTGTGGGGAACTGATGTAAAAATCAAAAAATCGCCTTGGATAAAATTGGTAGAGGATCGTGGGACGGAAATTTGGCTACCGTTGAAAGAATTGAAGGATTCTGACACCCCTCTGCGTTTAAAACTCAAACAGATTGTAGACTATGATTCTGATTATCACTTAGCAGGCATCGTTGATGCTGCCCTTATAGGACTGGTCCGCAATTCTGACGAAGAGTTATTATTACCCACTGGTTTGCCTTCTTGTTCATAACCATGCTCCAAAACTTCCGCTTCGCACAATACCGCTTCACATACACCGTCCAAGAACCGCTGAAGATGCCAGAATATAAAGGCAACGTCTTCCGCAGCCGGTTCGGATACCTGCTCCGCCACATCGCCTGCATCGGCGATTCGGAAAAATCGTGTGCGGAAAAGTGTGAGTTCCCAGAGCGGTGCGTCTATTCCAAATGTTTTGAAACGCCAGTGCCAGACGACAGTCCGATGCTCCGCGGTCAACCGTTCGCTCCGCACCCCTTCGTCCTCCAACCGCCACGTACTGGAAAACAGGAATACGCACCCGGTGATACCTTCGCCTGTAATATGATTCTCATCGGCGAGGCAATCAACCTGTTACCGTGGATAGTGTTTACGTTCGATCAGATCGGCAAAAGACGCGTCGGGCTGCGCGGCGAACGCGGGCAATGTCAACTAAAAAAAGTAGAGAGCCTTCCGGCTTATGGTAACCATGAGCCTCAGACGATTTACACCCCAGAGACCGAGATGTTAACGGACGATGGGCTGATTCTTGGACTTGACGATGTGATGCAAGCTGTGCCGCATGTTACGGATGCAATTGAACTGGAATTTATCACATATACCAGTATCAAAGTCAACGGGAAATGGACGAGCCACTTGACGTTTGAACACTTCCTCCGCAACCTGCTCAGACGTATCCGTTTCTTGAGTTATTTCCATTGTGGCGAGGATTTGGATGTGGATGCCCGCGCATTGATTGCGGCTGCCGGTGCTGTCACACACGACCCCAATTTTCGCTGGCATCGTGCGGATCGGTACTCCTATCGCGCAGAACAATCTATTCCGATGGACGGGTTCACGGGTCCAATCCGCTTTTCGGGTGAATTGGAGCCGTTTCTACCTTTTATCTTTCTCGGTGAGTATTTGCACATCGGACACCACACCGCATTTGGGTATGGGCAGTATCAGCTCACGTTTCCGGGCAGGTAGATTGCTATTACACGGGAGTTTGATAAAATCACCTTGTAGCGCGAACTTTTAGTTTGCACCTATAGCCCACAAACTAAAAGTTTGTGCTACTTTGGGAGATTCTCAAACCATTCTCGGACCTCAGGGACTTGTACAACACCAATCCAGATGAGAATCGCAGCAATAATAGCGATCCAGATGAGGAAACGGGCAGTGTGCTTGACGATACCAATGATGACAAATAGAGCAAGGACCGCTGCAATTATCAAAAATATTGGGGAACTGATGAATTCAGGCATAATGGATTCCATCCTTTCCTTCCATTCTTCCAACTCTCAATAACTTCATAAATTTGGGGCATTCAATGTTCTATGTTATCTCTTACGATATTCCAGATGATCGGAGACGCAGCCAACTCGCAAAAGTACTCAAAGGGTTCGGCACCCGCGTCCAGTACAGTGTCTTTGAAGCACATCTGAATAAGAGACAATACGAGGAACTCAAGCGCGCGGTCGAGCATCTGATCGAGCCATCGGAAGATTCTGTCCGCTACTACGCCCTTTGTAGTGCTTGTGTCGGGCGCGTCGAAGTGCCAGCCGTCGGAGATGTAACTTCGGATCCCAAGACCATTGTCGTTTGATATGCAACTTCCCGAACTCACCCCGCATCAGATTCGATCTCGCTGCACAGAACAGAGTTTTGAACGCGGCTTAGAATACTTCCACGCCGGCGCAATCGGTAATCCGGTACTTCAAGACTGGACGCTGTTGGCAACGTGCCAAGGATCACTTCCAAGACCGTACCGCACATCTGCCGAACTGATGCCAACCGGGATTGCCGCCACTCGCTGCTCGTGTCCTTATGACGCGGAGGGAGACTGTAAACATATTGTCGCACTCCTTTTAACCTACATTGAAGCACCGGAGACGATCTACCGCATTGGAGACCTACTCGCCACACTTGCATTGAAACCGAAATCCAGCCTGCTCCAGATCCTTTCGGAGCTGCTTAAACGGAACCCCGAGCTGGCACCTATCCTGCAAGTGGACGCAGATGTACCGGACACACCACCCCCCGGACAACTTCCGCTCGTTGAGGTGTACAAGGAACGGATTGATCAAATCTTTGGCTCCGGTTTTCTTGAACAGCACCAACTCCGCGATGTGCTAATTCAGCTTGAAAAGTTAGTGCAGCACGCCGAATCGCTCGCACAAGTAGGAGAATCAGAATTCGCACTCGCAATTCTTCACGCCTTGATACACCAATCCATCGTCCGGTATGCTGACACACTCCAGTGGGGCGAGGTACCCCAGTTCGTCAATAAATGCACAAAAACGTTCGTCCAAATCGCCACCAACGAGCAAGAACCGTTGGCACTGCTTGAACACTGCCGCTTACTGCTGCAGCTGAGTTTTGAGGCGGAACAGGTCTTCACGCCTTTTCTGACGCACCTCATAGAGCAGCTCTGTTCGACCCAAGACACAACAGACTTACAATTAACGATTGCGCAACATCTTGATGCCTGTCTCAATCGGCAAACTTATGTTCGACTTTCACTCGCGCTCTATCAGCATGCTGGCAAAACCGACGCTTACCTCCGCCTTGCACGATCGGAACGTGAATATTATCTACTGGTCCACGCCCTATTTACGTGCCAAAGAGACGATGCCGCGTGGAAAACACTTCAAGAATGTTCGCTCTCCGTTGATGAGCATTGGGACCTCTTGAAAAGTCCAATTGCCAAACGTATCCCGAATTTTACTGACAAACTGCTCACCTGCCTCAGCCATCACGACCCGAATACTGCCGTTCCGCTCTATCATAAACTGATTGAACAGAACGTGCTTTCCCGGAAGCGCGAGAATTATGAGAAAGTCCATGAGTATCTGACCGCGCTAAAAACCCTCTATCAGCGGTGTCATCAAGAAAATCAGTGGGATACGTACCTGCTGTCTTTTTACAAACAACACGCCCGCAAGCGGTTGCTGCTCCAAATCATTGATGGATTAAATCCCACCGTATAAAATGTGAGCCGGTGTACCCCGCAGGCGAGGATTGTATCCTCGCCTGTCCGTAATGAAGTCTTTGCTTCATAGACACCACATCAAACAGAAACCGAGTGAAACCCAATTTTACACTTTGGGCACGCTTATCACAGTAATTTGTAAAATCCTATAAATCATAGTTCAGACAATAAACATTACTCACGTAACTTTTCCCTGGCTTCCAACACCTTATCCACAACAGTTTTAACATCGGCTTCGTCCACAAACGGAGAGAGGATATACGATTTTAAGGCAACAATCGGCTCGCCATAAGTGGTATGCCGATAGCAGTCGGTTATCGAAATAACTACGCCTCTCCCTTCCATCGCTTCAGCGTGTACGTATTGATAGATGTCTCGGTTGTAGGCGTTGTGCGCAATCAAACTCTCGCGATAGGCAGCGTCCTCGAATTCCTGCCGCTTAATTGAAAAGGTATCCACGCCGGGCGGATAGGCACGAAAAAGGGAGACGGTTCCAAAATTATCCCGATTCAGCACAGTGGTCCCCTCGTGCCCTTCCAAGTGCTCCCGTAGGAGTTGTGTCATTTCAACGATGTAACCCAGGATGACACGCAAGCCTTGTTCACCAAACAATTTGAGATTCGCAAGCGCAGCCAGCGGACCCGTCCCCGATCTTGAGGTCTCAAGCGTGAACATGCCAGGGCGGTAGTCCCCAAAGTGATAAAGGTAAGGCATCTGTTCAGGATGCCGTTTCACCAAATCCAGATCTGCTTGGTTCTTGACAAGCACGAGACTGGAGATATAAGGCGCGAAACCCGTCTTATGGAAGTCAATGCCGATAGAATCTGCAAGCGATAAATGCCGTATCCGCCGACACGCCCCGGCCAAGGCTCGGACAGTGCGTGGACGGAACCCTAACGCATTCTCCTCAAAATTGTAGTCGTTGAACACCGACCATGCCCATCCGATCACTGCGTCCGCGTGAATGTGGGGCCGGTAGTCGAGTTCAAATTCATCAACGAGTGTATCCCGCAACGCCGCAATCCGAGCTAAATCGTCCAACCCGAACGCATCCGTGGTACCCAACGTTGCAATGATCGCAGCAATCTTTTTTCCATTCGCAAGTGCCTGCCGAGTGGCTTCTTCAAGATGCGTGAGATCCATTTCGTTGTCATAAGTCGTCGGAATTGTAACCAGATTGTTCGTTCCGATGCCGAGCCAACCCACGATATTCGTGGCACAATAATGCCCCGTATCTGACACGAACACAATCGCATCCTCAGAGGTGCCGTTTTGGGCAGTCCCTGGGCACGCCTTCTCCAAACCGATTTTCACACCGTAGAGCGTTGTTCCGGTGCCACCGAAGGTAAACACCCCACTCGACGCGCCTGGGTCATATCCAACCATTTGTGAGGTCATCCCGACGACCTCAACTTCAGCCAACGCCACGAGGCGGCTAAATTCATCCCACGTAATATTCGGGTTGTACAGGGAAGCAATGAGTACACCGATCACGCTCGGAATTGTCGGTGGCGGTATGACGTTCTGTTGGCTCCGAGGATGCCCGAAAATGGTCATCCCTCGGAGATAACCAACAAGGTCCGCGGTGACATCCTCAACCGAGGACATAGCATCCGGCAATGTTGTCTGCCGCGCCCCTTCAAAATCAGCAGGGACGATGGTGCCGAGCATCGGCAGATGTGTTTTGAGCGCATCAACCTGGTCTAACGCACGCATAATTGAATGCACGAAATAGGAATCATGAATCGGGTCAGATACGGGTTGCGGGAAGGCGAGGCGGATGTTTTCTAAAATATCGCGGTAGTTCACAGGCTTTCAATCTCCATCACGGAATTTATAGTAAATCCCATAATTATTTGCACACACGGTAGGTTCGTAGGGGGTTTTGCTTGGGTGTTTCTTATAGGGTAACCCAGCCCCTACGAGGGGGTAAAGTGTAAACGTATTTTCGGATTTTACTATAATAGCGTTGTATTGGGAATTAACTTCCCTGTCTAACGGATATAATAGCACACCCAAAACTTGCTTTCAATCGTTTTTGAAAAAATTTACTCTCCTTTTAACGATTGCAGACTCTATACAAATGTTACCTCAATGTTTTCTGATTTTTTCGATTATCCAAAAGCAACTCCCCAATTTCCAATAGACATGTAGCGCAAACTTTCCAGTTTGCGACCATAGACCACAAACGCGGAAGTTTGTGCTACTTATTGAACTGACATTATTTGTTATCAAATTGGCATCAATAGCCATATCACAACCCAAAAGGAGAATTTCCATGCTTAATTACACACCGGAGCCTTCACTCACAACACAACTCTGTCAACCTGAAACACTGCATGCCGCATGGCGAAAAGTCCGTGCCAACAAAGGAGGCCCCGGTAGCGATGGTGTTACCATTCAACAATTTGAGGCAAATCTCGCGAAGCACCTCCGCCAACTCTCGCGTGAACTTGCTGAAGAACGATATTACCCGCTTCCCGTTCAAAAATTCACGATCGAAAAAGCGAACGGCACCACAAGAGAACTTTCTGTGTTGACGTTGAAAGATCGGATCGTCCAACGCGCGATATGCGATCTCATCTCACCGATTTACGAGGCAAAATTCTTGGCGTGTAGTTTCGCCTATCGACCCAATCGCGGGGTCCCACACGCGATTGCACAGGTAACCGCTATCCGGGCAGACGGCTATGAATGGGTGGTCCACGCGGATATTGAGAAATTCTTTGATAGGATGGACAGCCAAATGCTGATGCGGTTTCTGCGCGCAACACTCAAAGAACCTGCAATCCTACGGTTAATTCAGATGTGGTTAGACTTGGGCGGTATTACACAACCTCCCAAAGGTCCCGGGTGGTACGTCCACCTTGAAAACACAGTCCAATCCCTTGGCGAAGGTGCTGAACAAGTTATGAACCGTTTACTTCAGCACGCACCGCCCCTTAGCACACCGCCCGTAAACGCATACAGTGAGGAACTCTACGATGAGATACAAGACGCACAGAACCATGAGGAGTGGTTGGTTGATGAACCCGAGGTAGCCGGCAAAAACGGGCTTTGGGCACAAGCCGGAAAGGAGGCGTTGGTAAACGTTGGACGAGAAGGGGTCATGTTGCTCCTCGCGAACGCAAAACGGTTATGTTGGCCCCTAACAGCTAAACAGCTGCTTTTTATCGCGCCTTTGGCAGTCGCAGCACTTGCGGTGCCGACTGTCGGTGGTATGGTGAAGGACCACATCAACCGCCCCCGGAAAATCGGTATCATCCAAGGCTCACCGCTTTCACCGTTGCTCGCAAATATCTATTTGCACTCCTTTGACAAAGCGATGACCCGGTCCGGGATACGGCTTGTGCGATATGCGGACGATCTGCTCCTACTCTGCCGAACTGAGCGTAGGGCACGCCACGCACTCGAGCACGCACAAAAACATCTGGCGCGACTCAAGTTGACTTTGAATCCCAAAAAGACGGAGGTCGCACATTTTGACACCGGCGTTGAATTCTTAGGACACATCTTCGACAAGGATGGGTGTTACCAACCGATTCCCGAACCCCGGACAAAAGTCCTGCAGAATCAAGTGCAGCACGCCTTAAAGACAGGCGCAGGGCATGTCAAACGCTCCGGACAACACGTAGCACAGCAAGGAAAAAATGTCGCAGCCCACATCGGGCAACGTCTCAAGAACGCAAAAACCCGTAGCACAAATCCGCAGTCACAAGCGTAATCTCCAGAACCTGCAGGCGCGGTTTGGAACCGCGCCAAGCAGACAAATCCCGAAAATTACACAACGAACACATTATTTGGAGGCATCAAATGGCAATTCTCTACATCACCCAACAAGGCGCGACACTCCACAAATCCGGAAACCGCGTTATTGTGAAAAAGAATCGCGAGACCCTCACGGAAATCCCAATTGTTCAACTCGACGAAGTCGTTATCTTCGGCAATGGACACATCACAACACAGACGATGGGATACCTGCTTAACAAAAACATCCCTGTTTCTTTTCTGTCTTCACACGGGAAATACAAGGGAAAACTCCAACCCCCTTACGCCAAAGACACGCTTATCCGGCAAAACCAATACGCCGTTGCCGCAGAGCCGCCACGCTGTCTTGAATTCGCGAAAGGTTTCGTCCACGGCAAAATCACGAACGCTATCCAGTTCTCGCAACGGCAGCGCACCCAAAATGCCGAAATTAAATCCGCAATTGACACGATGCGACAGACAGTGCAAAAACTGGAACGTGCCAAGAATTTGGAATCGCTGCTCGGATACGAAGGCACTGCCGCCGCAGCACATTACCGCGCCTACCGGCAATTCCTTACACACGACTGGGGCTTTACGACCCGACAATTTCGACCACCACCGGATCCAGTCAACGCGATGCTTTCACTCGGTTATACACTCCTGCATAACCATGTTTACGCATTCACCAATGTTGTCGGATTAGACCCATACTGCGGATATTTCCATCAACCGAAGCACGGGCACGCCGCCCTCGCTTCGGATCTCATGGAAGAATTCCGACAGATTATCGTAGATGGGTATGTGCTTTCTCTCGTCAACAACAACCGGGTCAAACCCGAAGATTTTGAGCAAACCAACAAAGGGATACGTTTTACGAAAGACGCACTCGACCGGTTCCTCACCGGATACTATGGACGGATGCAGCAAACCTTCCAGCACCCGACACGCAACGAGAAAACGACTTACCTGCGTTCTATTGAACTACAGGTCAGACATTTCGCGCGCGTCATTATAGGCGAAGATCCCGAATACAAGCCATTTCGCAGGCATCTCTAAGGAGACTTTATTGATTTTGCGTGGGTGGTTATTTCTACCTCCCACGCAAAGCATCTGGGCACATGAGTCCTGAAAATCCCTAAATCTCAAAAATCACAGTTTTAACAATCCGCTGCCAAAATATTTACACACCCCCTTTCAGAGAAGTCGCGCATGCGCTATCTATTCTCAAAAATGGAATAATCCCCCCAAAAAAATAAAAAACTTGACATTCCTGCAAATTTGGGGTATACTTATAAACATATACGCGATTTGTCGATCACAGATGAACGCTGCATCAATTGCCCAAGAACCCAGACAGTGTATAGTTTTCGAGCCATTTTTGCTAAAAAATCGCGTAGAGTTCAATGCACACGTGGGTTTGTGGGATTTTTGGGGTAAATTTTGAAGTAAAAAAAGCCCCGCGCAGTTCGTGTAAGTTTTGGCGTGTACGGAGCCACGGCCTGACTGGGCTGAAAATAGGGTCTCTTTGAATACACTTTCCCGTTTGAAGGGAATTGAAACTGTCGTCTGCGTTAGGGTTGGGATCAGTTTTCTCCTTTGAATACACTTTCCCGTTTGAAGGGAATTGAAACATTGCGCTTGGATTGAAATGGGCTTTGCTATCGTCTTTGAATACACTTTCCCGTTTGAAGGGAATTGAAACTCTCGTCCTCCGGGTCCAGCACACCGTCTACTTCAATCTCCTTTGAATACACTTTCCCGTTTGAAGGGAATTGAAACTGTATGCGGCTTCGTCGCCGACAATGTTATTATGCACTTTGAATACACTTTCCCGTTTGAAGGGAATTGAAACGAAACGGTTGAAATGCCTGTTGTGCCGCTTTCAACCCTTTGAATACACTTTCCCGTTTGAAGGGAATTGAAACTCCACCGATAAATCCGAAATGCTGTCTCATAATAACTTTGAATACACTTTCCCGTTTGAAGGGAATTGAAACAAAGATTACCATATAACTATTGTTCTGATATTTGACTTTGAATACACTTTCCCGTTTGAAGGGAATTGAAACATGTTATCGTTACGAACCGCGGTTGAATTGCGGTGCGTCCTTTGAATACACTTTCCCGTTTGAAGGGAATTGAAACCGGATCATCCTTACTATTTATTTTATTAAAGATCAATATGCTTTGAATACACTTTCCCGTTTGAAGGGAATTGAAACAATTTGACAAAAGTAGTATTATTCCCACTCAATACCTTTGAATACACTTTCCCGTTTGAAGGGAATTGAAACATACCTCAATGATTTCTGCCCATGATTGTTAATAACTTTGAATACACTTTCCCGTTTGAAGGGAATTGAAACGAGGATATTATGACTTTTTATAGAGTAAGTGATCCTTTGAATACACTTTCCCGTTTGAAGGGAATTGAAACAATTTATCGGCTACTGCAGGTAGTTTATCCATACAGGTGTCTTTGAATACACTTTCCCGTTTGAAGGGAATT
>JAJEGI010000146.1 GCA_022819945.1 Candidatus Poribacteria bacterium | reverse complement strand
CTTTTCTTCGGCGTATTTGGTAACGCGGGATAGACCTGCTATTGTGTTATCACGTCCCTCTTCTTCCGATCTACCTTCCCGGTTCCCTGAGAAACATATCAGTCCGGGAATATCGTTTTCCGCTGCGATGTCAATGTTCTGGAGGAGTTCATCCTCAATCCTGTCATGGTTGCTCGGATCGTTTAAGCCGGACGGAAGCGACGAGTGTCCTACGATAATCGCGATACGCATTCCATGATCCTTGACGACGGACCAGTGTTCTTTAGGAAGCATCTCAACAGATTTATAACCGATTTCGGAGGCTTTCTTAATAACGTCTATGGGGTCTCTGCCGCGACTGAAACCGCCAAAGCAGATGGATTGATTAATTGGCATAATTCTCTCTTTCTTTGTCGTAGAGGCGAGGTTTTCTCGTCCCGTTATTTTTATAGGTCAACAGCCTTACCTGTACGGAAGGAGGTACTGGCTGCGAGCATGATACGAAGCGTCTCTAAGGCGTCGCTATAAGGCGATAGGATCTTAGAGGCGTCACCAGTTTTTACGGCATCAATAAAGACACGGTCTCTGTCTGCCCCACCGTCTCCTGAAAGCGGTTCTGTCTCGCCGCCGCGGTTGACGTTATTCGGACCGCCAACGGTGACAACGAGTCCACGTGTGAACACTTCAAGATGGACGCGACCGAAGCCTTCCATGGCACAACTTGAGACGATATTGGCGACTGCCCCGTTCTTAAACTCGATGTTCACCATGCTGATGTCGTCTACATCGTAGTTTTCTATATGCGTCATACTACCGCTTGCAGCGACACCGTGTACGGTTTTACCGTCGCTACCGACGAGGAAACGCGCGAGATCGAAGATATGCGTTGTCTGTTCAACGTGCTGTCCACCGGATTGTGCCCGAACTCGCCACCACGGTGTCCCAGGCATACCACCAATCCAGTAACCGAGTGCACCGAGAATTTGGGGTTGTTCTTCGAGCATCGCTTTCGCATTCTGTGCGTTGCCCCCATAACGCCAGTGGTAACCAACGCTTGTGATGACACCGCTCCGTTCAACGTCTTCGTTAATGATGATTGCGGGTTCAAGCTCAGAATGAATCGGTTTCTCAATGAACATCGCTATGCCTTGTTCACAAGCGATACGTTCCTGTTCACCGTGTGCAAACGGCGGTGTGCAGATATAAACCGCGTTCAAATCCTCTTTGTCGTACATGACCCGATAGTCGGTATAAGCGTTGCCGCCGAATTCTTCGGCGCGTGCTTTCGCACGGTCTTCTGAAATATCGCACATCGCACAAAATTCGACATCCTCAAAATTATCTTTAAGGTTGCGCATGTGCGCACCAGCCATACCGCCGGTTCCGATAAAACCGAGTTTCACTTTATCCATGTTTTCTCCTTAAAAATGGGTATTCCAAAATCCCTAAGTTTTACTGCTATAGTTTAACAAAACCCGCTGTTATATAGCAAGCAATTTATTTGCGATTGTGTTATAATATTTTAAATGGCGGTCTGTGAGTAACAGTCAGTAATACATTGTGTGCTTGCTGACGATTTCCAATGGTTTCCATTAAGCCATAAACGCTCTTGCTGACGGCTGAAAGCCGATAGCCAAAAACAAGGAGGGACACTATGGGTTTCAAATTTGGATATAGTACGTTACGCTGGCAACAACCTGATTTTGAAGAACTATTGACCCAACTCAAAGACGCGGGTTGGGACGGTTGGGAGATGCGCCAATCTTTGGACTGGGTTGGAACACCACAGCGGATTCGACAAGTCTGTGACAATACCGACCTACCTGTCGCTGCTGTTACAGCGCGCGGGCTGCCGATTGACAAAAACTCGGAACAGATGGAGCTGAATAAACGCCGAATTGACTTCGCAGCAGAGGTCGAGGCAGACTGTTTCATGTTTATGGGTGCAGGCAAACCGCAGGATCGTCCTGTCGATAGTTCGGATCTCGCAGCACTCGCTGATGTTTCGGAGGACTGGGCAGAATACGCCGCACAATACGGGTTGGATGTCTGTTATCATATCCACACGAATACGACTGTTGATTCTATTGACGATTGGGCAAAATATATGAGTCTGCTCCGAAAGTGTAAGTTGTGCATAGACGTATCGCATTCCGCACTCTGGGGCTACAATCCGATTGAGTCGATTCGGCGTTATAGCGATGTTCTTGTCTACGTCCATCTTCAGGATTATTCAGGTTACACTGGTGGAGATGGCAGCAATTATGATGTGGATTGGGTCGATGTCGGTGCTGGAAATGTCATGGATTTTCCGGGCATCATGTCCACGCTTGAAGCACTCAACTACGATCGCTGGATTACGGCGTGCCCAGGTATGGTCGAAGACCGTTCAGATGAAGAACGGATGACAGTGAATCGGGAATATCTGAGGCAATTAGGTTATTAGATTTCTATATTAAGATATCCTTAACCAGATTGCCTGGATGTCCTGTTAAGAGGATTTCAGTGAAATTTACGATTTTTTCCTATAGAACTCAGATTAAACTTCTGATTTCGTTGCTGCCAATTTTATTTTTGATTTCCGTAACCAGTTCTGACCCTGAACCCTCGGCGGTACCAGATGGAATGGTACTGATTCCAGCAGGTGAATTTCAGATGGGGAGTAATGACGCTGACGCTGACGCTATTGAAAAGCCTGTGCATACCGTCTATGTTGATGCGTTCTATATGGATGTCCACGAGGTGACAAATGCAGAATTTAAAGCGTTTGTAGATGCAAACCCAGACTGGCAAAAAGAAGCAGTTGATGCAGAAAATCATCATGTTGCCACTTACATCCCGAGTTGGGAAGAGGACAGCGCACTTCGCGGAAAAGCTAATCAACCTGTTACAGGGGTGAATTGGCACGCTGCAATGGCGTATGCGAAGTGGGCAGGCAAACGTTTACCGACGGAGGCAGAATGGGAGCGGGCTGCTCGCGGCGGTTTAAAGGGCAAGAAGTATCCTTGGGGCGATGAACCTAATGTTGATATGGCAAACTACGGACAGCGGTTTGGCAGTCCTAAACCTGCTGGAACCTATCCTGCCAACGCCTACGGTTTATATGATATGTCCGGTAACGTCTGGGAATGGGTTCTCGATGCTTATGAACCGGATTTCTATGCGAATTCTCCAAAACGGAACCCCATTGCTGGCGGAAGTCTAAAAGAGATTATAGATAATTTTACGACTGTTGAAAATAGGCGTGTTATACGTGGCGGTGCTTACGATACCGATTGGGATCCTAATACTGAACCGATATACGTGCGGGTCTACTCCCGATCATCGTATGATGCTTTGCATTCGGACTACACTTTCGGATTTCGGTGCGTGAAGTCACTAAAACCCTAATTCAGAAGAAGCGTTTTCAGTTGTCAGAACAGACAGAAATCTCTGCGTTCTGATGGCTAATATGCGCCCTATTCAATCTACTGAGAATCGAAAAATAGGAGACAAAGTGTATGAACCAAGCAGCGGTGGAAATCCGCTCTATCCTTGCCACGGATTGTGGCAGTACAACAACAAAAGCCATTCTAATTGAGAAGCGGGACGACGAATACCAACTGATCGTGCGTGGCGAAGCACCGACGACTGTAGAGGCACCCGTTGAGGACGTAACGGCGGGCGTTATCAACGCCATCACTGAAGTCGAAGAACTTGCAGGCCGCAAACTCCTTGATAACGGTGTCATCCTAAAACCGCAAAACGGGGACGCAGGGGTTGATATCTATATTTCGACCAGTAGTGCAGGCGGTGGGTTGCAAATGATGGTAGCGGGCGTTGTCCGTAACCTTACGGGCGAAAGTGCAGAGCGTGCGGCACTCGGTGCTGGTGCGATTGTCATGGATGTTATCGCCTCTAACGACAAACGCCTCGCCCACGAGAAAATTGAACGTATCCGGCATCTCCGACCCGATATGTTACTCCTCTCCGGTGGCGTTGATGGCGGGACGACCTCGCACGTCGTTGAATTGGCTGAAATTATCGCCGCTGCACGTCCGAGACCCCGGCTCGGTATCGCTTATGAACTGCCCCTGATCTATGCTGGCAATATGGATGCCCGCGAATCAATCCAAGAACGTTTGCAAGATGTGATGGCACTACAGATGGTGGACAACCTCCGCCCCGTTTTGGAACGTGAAAACTTGATGCCGACACGCCACAAGATTCAGGAGCAGTTCCTTGAGCACGTGATGGCGCATGCGCCCGGCTACAAACGGCTCATCGACTGGACAGACGCGCCTATCATGCCAACACCGGGGGCAGTCGGAGAGATCATCCAGACCGTCTCTGAACAACAGGATATTGAAGTGGTCGGTGTGGACATCGGGGGTGCGACGACAGATGTCTTTTCTGTTTTCAAAAATAAGGAATCAGAATCGATCTTTAACCGAACCGTCAGTGCGAACCTCGGTATGAGTTACAGTGTCTCGAATGTGCTTGCTGAAGCCGGTTTAGAAAACGTTCTTCGGTGGGTACCGTTTGATATTGAAGTGGGGGATCTTCGCAATCGTGTTAAAAACAAGATGATCCGTCCGACGACGATTCCACAAACCCTGCAAGAGTTGGTTCTGGAGCAGGCGATTGCACGTGAGGCGCTCCGACTCGCTTTTGAACAGCATAAGCAGCTTGCCGTTGAGTTGCGCGGTGTGCAGCAACAGCGCACGATCTCTGAAGCGTTTGATCAGGCGGAGAGCGGTCAGACGCTCGTTAATATGCTCTCTTTGGATATGCTTGTGGGAAGTGGTGGCGTTTTATCACACGCGCCCCGCCGGCAGCAAGCGATGCTCATGATGATAGACGCGTTTCAACCCGAAGGCATAACCCATCTTGCTGTTGACAGCATCTTCATGATGCCTCAACTCGGTGTGCTCGCGCAAGTCAACCCTGAAGCCGCGACACATGTCTTTGAACGCGACTGTCTCATCCACCTTGGTACCTCTATTGTACCGGTCGGTACTGGAAATACCGGGGACGAGTGTCTCATTATTGAGATCAGCGGTGAAAGTATATCACCAATGAATGAAAATATCCAGTTTGGTGAACTCCGCCGCTATCCGCTTCCTTTGGGTGAAAAGGCGACGTTGAAACTCCAACCCGCACGTCGGTTTGATCTTGGTGCCGGGAACGGAAATTCTATTGAAACGGAAGTGCTCGGGGGTGTTGTCGGCTTAGTTATTGATACCCGCGGCAGACCCCTTGAAATTCCAACGGATTCCGAATTACGCGTCGCGCAGCTCACGAAATGGCATGCTGCTTTAGATACCTATCCATCACCCTAAGCACGGCAAAGTTATTTCCGAATCTCGGCTTTCCAATCCTCCTTATGCCAAAATTTTACTCAGGGTAGAGGTTGACGTTTTATGGTATATGCGGTATCATAAAAAATAAAAAGGCAGGTAGAAGAAATGATTCGTGTAGGTGTGGGACATTCACAGGAGCTTTCCACCGCTGATGCAGCGGAACGTGCGACACTCATGGCAATGGGAAACGCCGGAATCGCCAAAGCAGACCTTGCCATTGTATTTGCAACCATTAACTACCAAACAGAATATGAACAGTTATACCAAGCCGTTCAGGCAAACTCCAGTTGTGATGCGCTTATCGGGTGTAGCGGGATGAGTGTCTTGACATCAGGAGGTGAGTTTGAAGAAGAGCCTGCAATCGCTGTCATGGTACTCCGAAGTGAACAACTTTCTGCTGTATCCTTTAGTGCACAAGGTACAGAGATCGAAGTGGGCGAGCAGATACATGAAAGCATCCAACCTGCACTGCGCGATGATTCACTTCTCATAATTTTTCCAGATATTCGTGCTGTGAATCCGGCAGAACTTGTAAAGCGGATCGGTAGTGACGGCACTGCACTGCCTGTTGTGGGCGCAGCTGTATCTGGTGATGCGACTGGCGCGCAGATGTACCATTGGAAGGACGCTCAAGCGACAGACGGCGGTGCCACGGGTGTACTCTTGAGCGGAAATTTCAACACGGAGATCGGTGTTGCCCAAGGGTGTCAACCTATCGGTAAACCGCGTGAGGTCACAAAGGCTGATGGGCAAATTATTTTTGAATTAGACGGTGAACCGGCGTTGGAAAACTTTAAAGGGACGTTGCAATTGTTAACACAAGATGATATCCGCCGATCGGGTGGCACAGTCTTCGTCGGAATTGCTATGGACGATACGAATAAAAATCCGACCCGTGGCGATTTTCTCATTCGTAATCTCGTCGGAATTAATGAGCAACACGCCGCACTCGCTATATCCGAAGAGGTGAAAGTGGGACAGTTGGTGCAGTTCCATTTACGGAATCCAGCGGCAGCTGCAGAGGAAATTCAGGCGATTGTAGCACAGTTGGCTGAAAAAACACAAGAACAGTCTCCAGCATTCGGTCTCTATTTCAACTGCTTGGGACGTGGTAAAGGACTCTATGGTGTAACAAATCACGATATCAACATCATTCAAGAACAGTTTCCGGGGTTACCTGTGATTGGGTTCTTTGGGAATTCGGAGTTCGCACCAATTGGCGGACAGAACTTTGCACACGCTTATACCGGTGTATTTGTACTCTGCACCGCGAACTAAATTCAAGGAGAAAAAAAATGAACGAAGAACTTTTTGTCGCTCAGGAATTTACACCCGTCAACGGGTTTACATCCGGAATTGAGGGCCCCGCTTGTGATGTGGAAGGCAATCTATATGCCGTTAACTACGAGCGACAACACACCATCGGTAGGGTGACACCTGATGGCGATGCCAGCGTTTTTGTTGAACTACCGTCCGGTAGCATCGGCAACGGTATCCGCTTCAATAGCGAAGGTTTCATGTTCATTGCCGACTATACCAATCACAATGTTCTCAAAGTTGACATGGACACTCGGGAAATCAGCGTCCACGCGCATGAACCGACAATGAACCAACCTAACGATCTCGCTATTGGTGCTAACGATATTCTCTATGCCAGCGATCCAAATTGGGGTGCATCGACGGGACAAATTTGGCGCGTGGATACGGATGGAAATGTGACGCGACTTGAGGCAGATATGGGCACCACAAACGGTATTGAAGTGAGTCCTGATGAAAAAGTTTTGTATGTCAACGAATCAGCCCAACGCAACGTCTGGGCGTACGATTTGTCGCTTGAGGGTAATATTAGCAACAAACGGTTGCTGATTCAGTTTCCTGATTTCAATATGGACGGAATGCGGTGTGATATTGAAGGGAATCTCTATATCACTCGGCACGGCAAAGGTACAGTCGCGAAACTTTCTCCTGCCGGTGAAGTGTTATTGGAGGTACAATTAACAGGTAAACTCTGTTCCAATATCGCCTTCGGGGGCCCCGATGGGCGTACTTGCTATGTCACGATGGCGGACCGTGGGAATGTAGAGGTCTTTCGTGCTGATTTGCCCGGTAGAAGTTGGCAGTTGTTCCAATAACACACTTCTTTTTTTTTAAGTCAGAAATTCCACAAGAGGCTCAAAAAATGCGTGCTAATCAGGTCACCGAAGAGGAGCGCGTAATCAAGCCGAAATTGGCGAAGTTGGATGCCAATTCCGCTCGTAAGGCGACTGTCGCGGTAGCCGACGCGTACCGCCAAAGGTTCGCTAATATGATATTCAATACCAAGATGCATCTGCCCACCATAGCGTTGCTGCCACTGGTAGGAGAGGATCAGTTCTCGATTGAACAGATTGTTGGCATACGCCACCCCGACGTTCCAATTCGCAGGAATAGATTCTTTGGGAGCAGACTCGGTATTCCAAGTCAAGGTTGTCTTTGAAATGTCTTGAAGGTTCATGCCAAAAGAGAGACTGCCGAAGTTTTCCAACCCAAAAAGGGCGTTAAAGTCTGGCAGCCGGACAAGCACGCCTGCGTCGAAACCGTATCCCCAACTACCATAATTATAGATGTCAAGATCGCCGCCGCTCAGACGTTGTGAAATGAATTTGGCGTTTGCGCCGACCATAAATTCCGGCGGCACCGAATCCCTCCCAAAATTATCCCACCACGATTGACTGACAACCCAGCGCGTAGCGAGTGTCAAAACATAAGCGTTTTCACTGTCGTTTAGGTAACCCGTTGGTGTAAAATCAGATTCTCTCGGTCGGTTTTTGGCAAGATTCCGTCGTTCATCGGCACTTATGTTTGGGTCGAAGGCTGGAACGAGCGGATAGATCGGAATATCATCCACACCTGCTCGAATCCAGGAGAGTCCGAGGTTGAGTTTCGGGAGGATTTTCGTGGTGCCGCTGACATAGTTGAACGCGCCTAACCCTGAACGCCGCGCGGCGTGCATGAGACAGAGTTGATACTTATCGGTAACACTCGCGATACCTGCGGGATTCCAATAGGCAGCGGTTGTATCGTCAGCGATGCTTACATAGGCACCACCTAACCCGAGTGCCCGTCCGCCAACACCATTTGTTAAGAAATCGCCAGTATAGTTTTCGGCGATAGCGGGTAAAATAGCAATACAACCACATCCGATTAATATTACTACAAAACGGATGAGCAGATTAGATTTTCTTTGCCACAATTGCGTCAATTGATTTCTGTTCCTCTTGAAAAGTGTGAACGGAGAACCCACGGTGTGTGCCTATTACTTTTAAACTCTGTTTAGGTCGAAGGCGTTCCAATAGTACTGGTACTGCGTGGATTTCCAATCCGTATAAATTTCGTCCCAAGCCATCCGATTGAAATGCGGTAAAAGCGACCCTTCCGTGACAGGCTTCGAGCATCCCTGATAGCGGTAATCCACCGAAAGCCGAATCCGATCAGGACTCTGGTTCGGCAGTGCCTTGTGAACGGCGTGACTGTGAAAGAAAAGCGCGTCGCCGACCTCGTAGTCGCCTGCTACCCAATAGAGGCCTTCTGCTTCTAAAGGCACTGTATCAATACCGAGTCCACCCGCGCCGAGTGCTGGTTTTACCGGATATATACCACCTCGATGTGACCCAGAAAGCACGGTCAGCCCACCTAACGCTTTTGGGCAATCACCGAGCGGTATCCATGCGGTATAGGTCTCCTCTGTGCCACGGATATGGATGAAATCTTGGTGTGCAGGCGTTGTGTATTTAGTGTTTTCTGGGAACATAATTCTTCCGATATTCCGCGGATGTACGAGTGTCTTCTCGCCGAAGAGCTTGTCCAACATGTCCAAGATCGCTGGATGGTGTGCGAAGGCGTGGAAGGATTCCAAACTCTGGAATTCGTCTAAGACGGGCCAATAACCGTCATC
>JAJEGI010000044.1 GCA_022819945.1 Candidatus Poribacteria bacterium | reverse complement strand
ATACCAAAACGGACTCGGAAAATAGGTCCGAGAATAAATTTAACTTTCAGAACCATATCGTAGTTTTCTTGCGTCACTATCTGTGGAATCTAAAACATGCTGAATCCAGTTTTAATCGTCATTTCTGTTGTCATCTTTTTGATTATTCTTATTTTAATAATCAAATTGGCGAAAGTTAGTCAACACAAGACACAACTTGAAATGGACTTGGCACAAACTAAGGAGAAAACTGAGGATTTCCGCAACAAAAACACGCTCCTTGCTGGTAAATTGGAGCAAGAACGCCAGCGCATTGCGAATCTGGAAAGGAAATTAGCCATTTCTAACTCTTCATTGGCACAGTCCAATCAACTCAATGAACAACTCACCGGCGAATTGGCACAAGCAAATCAACGTAACGAACGCCTTATCAACAATCTAAAGCAGGAACGCGAGGACAAGGCAAACCTTGAAAGAAAATTAGTAAACCTTAACTCTCCAGCGTACCAGACAATTCTTGAAGCGATCTACTTAAAGAATAGCGCAAAAACCGACGAACAAAAACGAAAATGCCTTGAGAAACTAAAAGAAACTTCCATATCACTTGGGAGAGAATATCAACCAAGAAAAGATCAACGACAGGAAATTTCGCCAGACTACTCAAGGCGAGATTATCAAGAAGCGTATCTGTTACGCTATTTTCTGCCATATTCTCAACCTGTTCCTTACTTACTTAATCATCTGATGCTACAGAAGGATTTTCCATATCAACTACCAGAAGATGGCACATTAACTGCCTCTTTCTTTGGATGCGGACCTGGACCAGAACTTTACGGACTTACGAACTACTTAGGTTCCCCCCAATCAGGTGTTGATATTTCCGCAGCTATGCTGGATATAGCACCTTGGGAACATGGGAGAAAAATTGTCTTTGATCACTTGTTAACGAGTGCAGAAATTCACGAATTTAAGTCAAATCTCGTAGGAAATACTAGAGATTTCTTGCCGAATGATTCAGAACAGTGGGTTTCCAACTCCGACTTAATCGTCATTCAACATTGTCTAAACGAAAAGCATAATGCCCTAAATGAACAATTGCTTGAAAACTTGAAACAGATAGTGGAGAAAATGAAGCCCGGTGCAGTCATGTTAATCATCGAGCGTGCTCGATATCGAGAAGTCAAGGAACTACTCGGTAAATTCGGTCATTTCTGCTACGAGTCGAAAGACAAATTTAGCAATATAGAGTATGAAACTGAGATTGAAAATAGGGACGGTGTTGATCTCAAACCAATTCTTCAGGTTATTCCTAAAGAATTAAGGCATGGTTTCTTTGGAAAGAGTTCCTTAAATTCCGTGAATCCCGTAAGATTCATTTGGATGGCTGTGTTGAAAAAGCATTAATTAGACATTACTAAAGTTTGGACAGTTTCCGCCTGTTTCGTATCGTGTTTTGAAGGCACTTTCTATTTTTCTACGAGTTTTGGACAGCGGCGAACTCGTAGAAAAAGCACAAGAGTGAATGGCCCCCCGGTCTCCTATTCTACGAAAGAGGGAACAGTCTAACGGTTTCCTATTCTAAAAAAATTGTCCAAACTTTAGTAGTCGATAACTGTGATATGACTATAGTCGATAATTGTGATATAATATTATCATGCATAGTTAGTAGAGAATCTGACTCGCGCCGCTTGGTACGGCCTCTACCGCTTACCGAGTCAGATAGGATAACTATGCTGAAGAAAACTATGCATCCTCAAAAAACACGCATTATAAGTAGAATCTTTGGTACTATACCCACCCATGCTGATTATTTAACAGGTATTGCATTTCTTTAGCACGGGGGATTCCCTTTGACCAACTATGCTATGCTGCATACTTTAATTCCACGTAAAAGAGAATGAAAACCCTCTCCACACATTTTGAGATATTACAATGAATATATTCCTTTGGTGGTATTCCAACCTTTATATTGGACGTGCAGACCGTAGAGATTATTGGATAGCGATAATCGCCAATTTCGCAGCTAAGATGCTATTCCTCTACTTCCTCACCAGCTTTAACATAGTCGGTTTATTAATCACATTACCCCTTTGGGGGATACTGACGATAACAGCAACAAGTGTTATAGTAAAACGACTCCATGATACAAATAGGTCTGGCTGGCACATACTCCTACTACTTCTACCACCTATTGCTGTTATCTACTTCACAATCGTTTGTGGCTTCCTCAAAGGCAATGAAGGTTCAAATAAGTATGGTGACCCACCGACTAAGTTACTTTCGCAGAGATCAAAATCATGAATCAAAATGGAATCATTATATTTCTTTTGACGCTTATTGTTTTGAAAGTATGCGAAAAAGATATTGAAAGACTCGCGGAACTCTTTTTTGCTATAATTATCGTTATGTTCAAAGGACTGTGGAAAGTAATCGCTTTTCCTTTACTGTTGATTTTAATGATCATTGGCGCAATCTACAATATATGGATCGCATTTGACAAATGGGTTGACAAGATGATTGAAAAACTCGAATTAACCTAACCCCGAGGGGACTTCAGTACCTTCTCACATACAAATGAATAGAGAATGAATGTTAATATGTCTAAAGAAAACATAATGGTCTATGTCTTAATAAGGATAGATATGCCGTTTCTCTTGAAGTAGGGAAAGTTTATCGTGTGGTTCAGGATGACGAAGCAGCATCTCACGGTTATATCAGCGTCATAGATGAAAACGGTGAAGATTATGCCTATACAGCCAATCGTTTTCACTTAATCCAACTGCCTACCGCTATTGAAAGGACATTGTTGTCCGCTCCATACGTGTAGGTGATCTATTGCGTGGGCCTGTAGTAGATCAGGCAGTACCAAAATTCGCAAATTTTAATTTGCAAAATCTTTACAGATGTGTTAGACTTTATTAAAGCATGCTTCACTTCTTAAACAAACTTATGGAACCTGAAACTTGAAACTAAAAAAGGTCAAAGTCCTGAGACCACAACCATAACCACCCATCAAAAAAGGTATTCAAAAAACAAAAAGTGAAAATTCCGTTAAAAAATCACAAATTAAATATACACTTGGTTAACGACCACAGTGGTAACACAAAAGGAGCATTTTATGACTTCACCTCGTGTTATCTATTTTGGCATCAGCACCCAGAGATCCGCTGCTGAAGTTGGTGGATGGTCTAAAGTAGACCAAATGGGTTTAAAAGATGCTTTAACATACGACACCACAAACCGTAAATATCACAACTATACTAAATCACAAGTCACAAATCTTATCAACGACCTTCAAACTGCTGACCTCATTGTTGGTTTTAACCAACTCCAATTTGATTATCAGATACTGTCTACCTACACTGACACAGATCTTAGTACACTACCGAATTTTGATATGCTCAGCAAAATTGAGCAGACTCTCAATTTTCGCGTCTCACGCGACAATCTCGCCTATAACACACTTGGAAACTCTAAAAATAGCAAAAGTCTGTCAACTCTCGAAAATCGAGTTGAGATTACTAAAAAACTTTTCGCGCATGGCTGTAAAGAAGGTTATCTGTCTTACCACAACAATCGTTTTGGCACAAAAGAAGTGTGCAATACTTCAAATTGGGCAGATACTGCCAGAAGCATAACACAGAGAAAACAATTGCTGGATCCGATTGTGATACCAGATGAACCAGAATTGTTACAATCTCCCGCAACACAGCGGATACCCAGCGAATCTCCGAAAAAGAAACCGATATCTGAACCTATAACTACGCTACCCACCAAATTCCCTCAGGAATTACCACAACCGCTCCGAACTCCAAGGCAAGTAGACTCTGCTCCTCAATTAAGTCGCGAGGAATATCTACGCGCCAAATATCTGGATATACCGGACCTCAACAAAAACTCTATAGGCAAGCGGATTCCAAAAGAGGCACTGCAGATTTATGGCGCAGCTAAGAGCCAACAACATCATCATCCAGCGTTATACACGTATAAAAAAGTGGTGGGTCTATTGGATCCCAGTATTTCTTTTCAGGAGTTTAACGTTGCAATTGTCGGGTTGTGGAGAGATCAGAACCCACATAAGAGTTATCAGATCAAAAATCCTCATCGCTACTACTATTTTGATAGGAGTGGCACTTTGGCATCCGAACGAGTAAACGATTATATAGACATAATAAACATAAAGGAGGAATTATCTAGAGGAATTTAGTTCAGTTGACCCTTTGTAGCTGCACCTACAACTATAAATAGAATTTTCTCTGAAACCAGCATTCGACCATTCAACCAATATTGTATAAATAAACGTTAGGAGTAAACTAATGATTAACCAATTTTTCCGAGAAAACCCAAACTCAGAAGAGAATATTAGAATAAAAATTTTACCTATACGGAGGCTTTAAATATGATTACTACAAAATACCCTAACCGAGATGCACTCTACGCAGGATACACTATATATCGGGATCCTATGCGTAGGTTCATTATCCGATGCTTGAAGAAGCATCCGGACGCAAAACCAGAAGAATTAATCAGCAAAGTATTAACTCGCAAATCCGACAAACCAATCATACTTAACAATGAAATTGAAGCGACAGAAGCAATAGATATTGGCGATTTCCCAGATATGGTCACAGGATATTGGAAGGATGTGGTTTCTTTCTGTGAGGAATTTGACGCTGATTCCACGGTCCGGACTGACATGGAAGACATAAGGAAAGGTAGAAAACTGTGGGCGCATCCAAAACTGGAGGACATCGATTCTGGGAAGACTCAAACACTACTGTCTCTCATCAGCAAAGTCCTAGGCGAAATCAACGAACCAGATGAAAAGCGCAAAATTGAGGTCATCCGCAATCAACTTTTTCCTTATGACAGTGAGTCAAACTTGGAAAAAGTGCGGGGAGAATTAACAAGGTTCAAGAAACAACAAGAAGCAACAGACAAAAGGCTCGTGACAATCGAAGAATACTGCACAAACATAGCCGATACCTTAAATCAACTAACAGCCCTGAAGCCGATCAACTCCACGGAACACTCTATAAATGAACAGAACCAACCCGTAGAAGCAGAAGAAGATACAACTTATGCAGAAGCCACAATCAGTACTCCTTCTTTGGAACTCTCATCTCTGCAAAAGAACGCGGAGGTTTCCAGCACGCCCGAAGTTGGACAGACCTTGACAGCAAAAGTAGAACGAATCACCACTACAGGTGTATTTGTAGCACTCGGTGAGGTTGAGGGATTTATCCCACGATCTGAATTGACTTTGAAACGCCCAAACCATCCATCCGACGTGATTTCGCAGGGCGATAAGGTTGAGGTTATCGTCATCGACCTCAACGAAGATAATAGTGAGAAACTCCCTTCACTAAGGCTGAAATCCAAGCATGATGAGTGGAAAAATAGAGTAGACGAACAGCGATATCAAAAGGATTCAGAAGTCAAAGGTACCATTACCAGACTTCATGATGCACATGGAGCATTCGTCGAACTTGAAGAGGGGATATCAGGATTGATTTACCAATCAACCATACCCCCAGATATCTTCGACCAACTGCAAGAAGCGGACAAGATTTCGGCAATCATATCGCATGTTGATCGTGAAAACGAAAAAATAAGTTTACGTCTCTGTGATGGCTGGAATTCGTCCGGTAAATTGGACAAAATATCGTCGCCCAGTCATACCCAGACAGCATTTGGTTATGGCACATAGTTAATAAACCTGCAAAAAACGCAGATAATTGAGACGGGAAGCCGAAAAGGTTCTCCCGTCTCTTTTTTGTTGCACGCCAACCCATTTCATGCTATCCTATTCTCTAAGGAGATAACGATATGCATCAACCCACAGAAGACCATCGCACAGCAAAAGATTTATCGCCTGAAGAATTAGCCGAATATCGCCGCAAGCTTGATCAACACTTCAAAAACCGGAAAGTGGATGAGGCGTTACTACAACGCGCCTGGCAGACTGCACATCGGGTCGCAGCGATGCTTTATGAAGATTTTGGTGCAACAGAAGTCGCTGTCTTCGGGTCTCTTGTGGGACAGAAATGGTTCTCAAAAGGGTCGGATATCGATATTGCCGTTTGGGGTCTTTCTGGTGACACATATCTCAATGCGTTGTGGGAAATCAGAAACGTCAGTCCAGAGTTCAAAATCGATCTCGTCAACTTCCACAGCGCGAAAGGACGATTTCGCAAGCGGATTCAAAGCCAAGCTATACCAGTTCAACAGGGAGAAACAGTCTGTAGCAGTCAGACAATCCGCACAGAAAGGAAAGAAATAGACGACGAAATGAACAACCGAGAACTCATTGAGCGAATCGCTGATGAGCGCGGCAAAATAGAACGAACTGTCGCAGAAATCAAGGTCCGTCTGAAAAAAATGGAAGCGGCATCTGCTGAAGATATGATAGATCTCAAAGACCTGGTCGCCATGCGTCTCCCTGTTTTCTACATGGGACTGGAGAACATTTTCAAACGGGTCGCTGAAGAAATTGACATGGATGAACCTCAAGGGGAAAATTGGCACACAGACTTATTACAACAAATGTCAACGTCACGCGCATCGCGTCCATCTGTGATTTCTGAAAAAACAGCCGCCGCTTTAACACTTATTTTAAAGTTCCGCCACCGTATTAGAAACATCTACGTATTTGAATTGGAGATCGAGAAAACGGTTGAGAACGCACAGCAAGTCTGCGATATATTTGACGGTCTGTCTACAGAATTGGACGTGTTCATAGGATGGTTAAAGCAGCAGGAATCGGATGCGTAGTTAAGGAGATCATGACATGCATCAACCTACAGATACCCATCGCACAGCGAAAGATTTATCGCCTGAAGAATTAGCGGAATACCGGCGGCGACTCGATCAACAATTCCAGAACCGGAAGGTTGATGAGGCGTTGCTGCAACGCGCCTGGCAGACTGCACATCGGATTGCAGCGGTCCTTTATAAAGACTTTGGGGCAACACAAGTTGCTGTCTTCGGATCGCTCGCCGAACCAGAGGCATTCTCAAAATGGTCAGATATTGATATTGCTGTCTGGGGGATTCCAAATGACAAATACTTCCGTGCATCGTCAATAGCCTCGGATATCAGCGGGTTGTTTAAGGTTGATTTAATCGATTTTGAGAGTTCTAAAGGGTTATTTCGCGAGAGAATCCAGAGCCAATTGATTCCTATTAAAAAAGGGAAAATCTACAAAATGGACAGGAGTGAACTCATCCAGCGTATCTCCGATGAACGCAGTAAAATAGAAAGAACCCTAAAAAAAATTGAGGAGCGGTTAGAAAAAATTAAAACTGCTCCTATTGAATACAAAGAAGAGATAGAAACGACAATCGCCAAAAATCTTGTTGACTGCTATAGAGGAATGGAGAACATTTTTAGACGAATCGCCCTTGATGTTGATTTACGCATGCCTGACGGAAGTAGATGGCATAAAGAATTACTCACACAGATGGCAGAACCACAAGCAGAACGGCAACCTGTGATTTCTCAAGAAACTTTTGAGGTTTTAGAGGAACTTTTAGAGTTTCGCCACGTTTTCAGGAACATCTATGAAGATGAACTCATCTACAAAAGAGCGGAGAGACATGCAAAGCAGGTTAGCCAGTTGTTTAACAGGCTTTCTAAAGAATTAGACGTGTTTATAGCATGGTTAAATGGGCAAGAGTCAAACGAGTAGTCAAGGAGGTTGTGAGATGCATCAACCCACAGAAGACCATCGCACAACGAAAGATTTATCGCCTGAAGAATTGGCAAAACGGCGGCGGCGGCTTGACCAACACCTCCAGAATCGGAAAGTAGATGCCGCATTACTGCAACGTGCCTGGCAGACTGCACATCGGGTCGCAGCGATGCTTTATGAAGATTTCGGTGCAACACAAGTCGCTGTCTTCGGGTCACTTGCAGGACAGAAATGGTTCTCGAAACGGTCAGATATTGATATTGCCGTTTGGGGGATGCCATCTGACCTATATTTTCGTGCCGTTGCTCAAACTATCGGGTTTAGCCAAGAATTCAGAATCGATTTAGTCAATTTTGACAATTGTAAAGGCCGGTTTCGAGAACGTATTCAGAATCAAGCCGTGCTTCTTGAAAAAAATGGAATCTGCTTCGCCACAACCACCAGACCTAACTGCCAAGCAACCCTGATAAAAAGAGAGGAAACTAACGTAGTGAATCAGGAGGAATTAATACAGCGCATTTTCGATGGATACACAAACGTATCGGATGCAGTTCGACTCATTGGGGAAGCCTTACAAAATATTGAAGATGCCCCCGCGCGGTACAGACGGAGTATAGAGCTTGAGATTGCCAGGTACCTCTACGATTTCTATAAGCAATTGGAAAATATTTTCGAGCACATTGCACGCGAGATTGACAAGGCATTGCCTGCAGCGGAAGAGTGGCATAAAACTCTCCTACAGCAAATGGCGGAATCAAGAACGACACGGGGACCTGTCCTGTCCAAAAAAACTTTTACGGAACTACAGGATCTTCTGGGATTCCGTCACGTCTTCCTCTATATCTACGGTGCTAAATTAGACTACGAACAAATGCTCAAAAATGCCGAGCGAGTGAACAAAGTATTCCCGAGCATCTCCAAAGAATTGGACGCGTTCATAACGTGGCTGAAGAAAGAAGAAAATGACTAACCAAACACTCCTCCAACAGATTACAGACTTCTGCCGATTGCTCCGACAGATGGACATCAACGTCACAACAACCAACCAACTGAGTTGGTGCAAAAGCGTTGAACTGATTGACATCGGTGAGCGGGACGCGTTTTATCACACAGCACGGACGAACCTTATTACGAAGGAAACCGATATAAAGACATTTGACCTTGCTTTTAACCTGTTTTGGCGATACCCGCGCACCGAATTTGAGGCAGTTGAAACAGAAAATGAAGTCCCTGAACCGTCCAGCCTCCAAGACCTCTCCGATGCTACCGACGAACAGGATATGATGGAGCAGTGGTTGGATGCTGAAACAGAGGACGATGAGGAAGAAGGCGAGGAAGACGACCCACTTGCCTATAGCGTGGAAGATGTCCTTACCCAGAAGGATTTCAGCGAATTCACAACGGAGGATATGGAAAAAGCGCGAGAAATTGTCGCGAAGCTGGCAGCGGTGTTGGCAACAAAGTTGAGTCGCCGAAAGGTTGTGGGCAAAAAAGGCAAAACTATCGACTTTCGACGGAGTTGGCGAAAGAGTCTCGTACACGGTGGTGAACCCCTCGAATTAATTCGGAAACAGCAGAAGATTAAGAAAACTAAGATCCTACTCCTCTGTGATGTGAGCGGCTCTATGGATTGCTATGCCAAGTTCCTGATCCAATTTATCTACGGCATGCAACAGGAACTGAGAGAAATAGAAGTCGCAGTTTTCAGCACACACTTGACAGACATTACCGGACTCCTTCGGCGGAAAGGGTTAGCGGAGGGTTTGAATGAAGTGGCGAATGTCGTACCGGACTGGTCGGGTGGGACAAAGATTGGTGAAAGTCTATTGGAATTCTATCGGCAGTTCGCGCCATCTCTATCGGCGTATCGGTCAGTCGTTATTCTTATTAGCGACGGTTGGGATCGAGGCGATGTAGATGTGCTACGGCGTTCTATGGAGATGTTGCATCGGCATGCCTACCGCTTAATCTGGCTCAATCCGTTGCTGGGGAGCGACGGTTATCAGCCGATCTGCCGAGGTATCCGCACGGCGTTGCCGTATGTAGACTATTTCCTTCCAGCACACAACCTGGAGAGTTTAGCGCAGTTAACAAAAGTATTGATTCCGCTCTGGTCGCGATAAAACAAACTAGAAAAAATAAGACAAGGAATTCTGAATTATGCAAGTCCAAGCGGCGGTGATGCTCCAACCGGGGCAGATAGAAATCCGCGAATTTGAGAAACCGACCCCCGCAGATGATGCACTTCTGTTACAAGTGGACCGCGTCGGTATCTGTGGAAGTGATAAACACATGTATCTTGGGCACACTGCCCTCAAATTTCCGGTTATTCCAGGACACGAAGTCGTCGGGACGGTTGCTGAGATCGGCAAAAATGCGAATCAGGTGATGAATGTGCTGGGCGGTCCCATCAAAGAAGGTGACCGTGTAACCGTGGTACCGGGTTCAAAAAATTGTGGTAGATGCTACTACTGTTTACATGTACCGGGGCGTCCAACTTTATGTTCTGGACGAACCATCTACGGCTTTAGCAATAGCGAAACGCCTCCCTATCTGAACGGGGAATTCGCTGAGTATACCTACATCCACGGCAACTCTTGGGTCTACAAAATGCCAGAGGGTGTTCCTGAAGAGATTCGCGTATTGACAGAACCCGTGGCAGTTGCGACGCGCGCCGTTGAACGCGCGTGTGCCCCAGGGTTACCACAAGTCGGAGACGGCTACAGCATCGGGAGCAGCGTGGCAGTTCTCGGATGTGGACCCATTGGTCTGCTCGTTGTCGCTGTGCTACGGGATAGCGGTGCCGGTACAATTATCGCCACCGATCTCGTCGATAGCCGGTTGGATATGGCAAAACAGATGGGCGCGGATGTGGTTATCAATGTTGGAGAGACAACACCTGAAGAACGAATTGAACAGATTCAGGAACTCACAAACGGTGTCGGTGTAGATATCGCGATTGAGTGTGCAGGATTACCGGTAGTTTTCGCAGAAGCATTAGACGTGGTGAGACGCGGTGGCAAAGTCATCGAGGTCGGACACTATACGGATTCTGGAGATACGCTGGTGCGACCCCATCAAATTTGTAACAAAGATCTGGATGTCTGTGGCGTATGGGCATACCCGCAAATCCAATTTCAGACAGCCTTGGATTTCCTCCAGATCACACGCGCGCCGTTGCACGAGTTGATAACGCATCATCTACCGTTACACCAGTTGGAAAAAGGCATTGATATGCTTGGACAAGAAGGCGTTTACAAGGTCGTCATTGAACCACAGTCGTAGTGTGCTAATCAATACTCTTGTAAGAAGAGATATCCGTTTTTAAAACGCGCGTAACTCCACAAATCTTCAGGTGTTTTAAAGCTAACAATAGCACAAATGGAGGTACGTTAGTATGAAAAGCCACAAAAGCGTTTTCATAGCAATCTGTTGTTATATCCTATTGAACTTCGTTATCGGGGTTAGCGGAAGTGCTGCTGCGGATACCGAAGCCTCTACTTCCAATAACGCTGAAATATCAGAAGGACCTCCGCTCTTCAAAACCATAGCGGGTGCGAAAACCTATATTGTCAAGCACCAAAACCGAGATGGCGGTTGGCCCCTTGTCCCTGGTGGAGATAGCAATGTGGAGAATACTGCGTTCGCGATTTGGGCGTTGATTGAGGCGGGATGGGGTACCGGTTCAGAGGTCATCCGAATGGGTGTTGCGTATCTACGAAATACACAATCGGATGATGGCAGTTGGAACAATAATACCGCACACACCGTTTTTGCCCTTATCGCCTTAACGACAGCAGAGACCGATTCTGAAGTCCGTTTTACAGGGTTTCGTTGGTTGAAAAAAGTCCAGAACCGGAGTGGTGGCTGGGGTAAACAGGCACGAAGTCCCGACAACGTGCTGTACACCGCTGCTGTTTTAGCAGGATTCAGGCGGCTCGGTTTCAAACAGAGTTTTGAACCTGTCTCTAAAGGCGCAGATTGGTTGGCAAAAACCATTAACTTTGATGGCGGTTGGGCAATGCAACGCGGCATGCAATCCGATGTTTTCTTGACATCTTGGGTGATACAAGGTTTAGAACCTGTTTACGATATTGATGCACAAATCGCATGGTTAAAGCAGCTACAGAACAGAGATGGCGGGTTCGGAAGATATAAAAATAGCCCCAGCGATCCGGAAATCACTGCGATCGCGATTCTGGCACTTGCGGCTGGAAATGATCCGCTCAATACGCGCCGCGTCGCAACCGACTATTTAACGGACGTGCGGCAAGATGACGGCAGTTTTGTCAGCAATACCCCCATGGAATTAACAGCACAGACGGCGAATTTACAGTCCACCTGTTTTGTTCTAATTGCGATACACGCCAAAACGGCAGATGAACTTGCTGTAGAGCGACAGGCAAAATAACGAGAAGGTGAAGGCGGCACACTTATCGTCGCTGATCAGGGCCACCTGTCGTGGTCAGTGTCATAGTCGCTCCCGGCATAATGTAGTGCTCGCCTTTGGTAAGTTGAGCGACTTGCCGCTGGAAGTTATCTCCAAAAGACCCACTCTGATGTATAGAGGTAACACCGCCGATGACGTAAACTCTTGCCCGCGCTCCACGGCACACGGAAATAGCTTTGCCTGCTGTATACCCTTTTTCGGCACGCCTGCTCGTCGATTCGTCCGTGACAATGATGAGCACGAGGTCTCGATCCGGTGTTGTCCGAAGTTTCGGTACACCTTCAATAACGGCATCAAGTAGATGCTCATCACCGGATTTTGGGAGTCGAAACATAGTCTTCACCTGCTCAGGCTCCAGCGGTGGCTTTGTTACGACGATGGTGCTTTCGCCACCACCGATAGCCGCCCAGAATCGGATAATCCCAAATCGGTAATCCA
This sequence comes from Candidatus Poribacteria bacterium, assembly GCA_022819945.1. Classification (GTDB taxonomy): domain Bacteria; phylum Poribacteria; class WGA-4E; order WGA-4E; family WGA-3G; genus WGA-3G. The sequence goes on along the minus strand of JAJEGI010000044.1, from coordinate 68,351 downwards.
ATCCTGCTTCCCTAAACACTGCCACCATCCGATCCAAACCCTCACACGCCGGCTCCGTTTTGGTTTGCATGCTCAGACTGTAATCGAAAACGAACACAATGTCTACTTTACCGGGTTCACTCTGAACTAAATTTTCAGCGATGCGTTTAAACAGTCCATCCACCCGAAGCAGTGCTTTATCGGCGATCGTTTCCCCACTCTGGATGCGTTGTCCGTCCATCCGTCGCTGACGTGAATCAATCGGATACCATTTGCCTTCCGTTTTATCAGTAAGTTCTGCTTGGACTTTCTCACTCGTACCGATAAAGTTAAGCTGTACACTGTTTTGTTGGCATAAGCTGACGATCTGTTCACTAATCCTGCTTTTGGCATCTGCCTCTGTCCATGAGGTACGCATCCGCGAGTTACTAATCACAATAAATTGCGTTGTAACGCCTTCTCGGAAATCCAACTCATTTAAACCCTTCACGATCGCATCAAGCCCATATCCAGATTCAATCCTCTTGTCAAACTCGCTCCGTATCTTCTGCAAGGCATTTTCAATACCGAAATAGTCAAGAGTCCAGTGATGAAACGTGTAATGCGGTTCTCCCTGTATCGATTGAAAACTCACGAGTGCGAATCTGTAATCCATCGTTTTCGTTTCTATAACAGCCAACATATCAACAAGTTTCTTTTCAAGAACAGCAATAGATGCCAACATCTGCTTGTTCGCGTCAACAACAAATACAACATCTACCTTCGGATTTTCGGCGAGTCGCGTTGCGCGTTTCGCAATGTCTTTGAGGCTTTCACCTATATCCGCCTTGACAGTGTTTTGCTTCTTCTTCACACTTGGGTCTACCAATATTCTATGTTTCCGCCGAGGCGGACGCACCTGTGCTGTTGCCTGCAGTGTGCCTACCAACACGTACATTGCACATAAGCAACATATCCAACTTTTCATTATTTCTCCAATTAGAAACCAAAAAGTGTGCTAACGCACCTCTGGTAAATGCTATGTCAATACGCACCAAGTATTGTCCACGGTTGTGCATCAAGTATTCAATTAACATTAAATGTCCCGTGTTTCTCTGTGTCGGGCACAACACCCGCCACTAATACGCATCCAAATCAATTTCCTCTTCGCTGAACCGGAGGTGTGCCTGATCGATTAAAGTAACAATAGCGTCCCACTGTTTACGGGTTTCGTCAGAAATACCTTCCTGTTCAAGTTTTTCAGCAAATTGAAGAAGGGTTTCACTAAATTTGTCTTGGAGATAGACGTACTCGTCGGTCTGATCTGCATTTTTCGGTGGCTCGAAGTCTGAAATGCGCTTTGCATATCTGGCGAGTCGATTCGCCGCTTCAATGGCTTTTTCCTTGCTCTCTTTCTCATCAAAGTAGTCAACGACAACAAAATAGTCTTCTATCATCAACATCATGAGGGCTTTGAGGTCGTCAACCTCAGGCATATCTTCTTCAGGCATTTCCGCTGGTGTCTCAGGTTCGGGTGTTTTCTCTTCCGGTGCAGGTTTCGATTCCCGCTTGAGGAAAAGGGCATAACTCATCACCACCGTCTTTTTCGGTAGCAAGGCGACAGCATTTGCGGCAGCTGCGTGCCCCTCCATAACTTCAACATCCACGCCAACCTCGAAAGCGTCATCTATACCCATACCGATGAACTGCTTGAGAAATTCCGCTCCCGCAATCGTGCTTGATTCCTTGTGTTCATAGACTGCCACTTTCACGACTTTTCCCATTATATCCAACCCAACAGCACCTTCAATGACACCGTTTGGTCCCTCGATGTTATTGAACAAGACTAAACCTATCGGCTTGTTTTTGTCATCAAGTAGGAAGTAAAAAATTGGCTTCAGGTCCTCTGACTGAAGTTTAGCTCCGAGTTTCTTCTCAATAGCGGCTATCTGTTCAGCAGTCAGGATAACGTCTCGTTGGACAAATTTCTTGGCTTCTGGGAAGATAGCCGCCAGTTTTTGACCAGACCCCTCTGTGTCACGAGCACTGCTGAGTAGCGGCGTGCTTAATATGAAAAAAGCGAGTGCCAACAAAGCACCTGTTCGCGGCTGGCGATAGATTTGAAAAGACATCTACGACCTCCTTATCCGTTTTTCGAGCATCCCTATAAGTTTACCAGAATTCCTTATTTTTACAAGGATTTTCACAATCCCAATATCTCCAACCGAAAGGTGATACTATGACGGTTCAACGATAACGTTCCAACATCGGGGCTGGTAGGTACACTAACTGCCGGTTTTAAAAAACTGAACTGATAACCGACGGATCCGCGTAACTGTGCCACTTCAAAGATGTTATCAATAAGTCTTATGTTGAGTCCAGTAGACGCTTCTGCACCAAAAGTGTTTTGTATATTTGCAGGTGTCGCGAATTGTTCAGTAAAGGCGTAGAAGTTTGTTCCAAGTCCAATAAACGGTGCCCATTTTCCGCGTCCACTGAGCGTTAGCATCATACCAACAGTTTCAACATTCAACATTCCGAAGGGCAGAACATCTGCGTTGCCGCCGCGGGTATCGACGACGTAATTACCGAACGGGACTGACAATCGGAGTGCAGGTGTTACCTGAAATCCGATTGAGAATTCTTCGGTGCGTGCGATTTCCAGTTCGTCATTTGTAATCACTAATCCGCGCCCGACGCTCACGACACCGCCTTTTGCAACATGAGCATATTTTTCAAGTTCAAGTGCAGTGCCGACAGTTGGTATCCCTACAAGACCAACGAGTATACAGATGCTGAAGGTAATTAGAAGTTTCATGACTTCTCCAATTTAATTTCTCAATGACAGACACCGAATATGTGAAGTCGCGCCGCAAAACACATCTTCTCTATCGCTCGCGAATCCAGCGTTCAACAGGATAGAATAGGGAAAACAACACAGGTGCCAAAATAAGGTTAGCCACTGTTGCTGAGACCATTCCACCGAAGGTGGGTACCGCGATGGGCTTCATCAATTCCGCGCCGGTGGTAGTGCTGATTTCTGCCAACATAATGGGCAATAATGCCAAAACCGTGGTCGCTGTTGTCATGATAATCGGTCGGACGCGCAATAAACCGGCATTGATGACGGCTTCGTCAATAGGTTCGCCGCCTCGGACGCGTTCCAACAGATATTCAATTAAAACGATTCCATCCTCAACAGCTATACCAAACAAGGCTATATACCCCACCCATACGGCTGTACTATATTTAATGGCATAACCACCGCCAAGTGCCTCCGGTATGTATTGCATCAACCACTGCATCCACATACCACCGATGAACGCAAAAGGAATAGCAAGGAAGATCGAAAACATCGCAGAAGGCGATTTGAACTGGAGGTATAGCAACATAAAGATGACAGCGATACATACTGGAACGACAATCGTTAATCGATCACGTGCCTCCAGTTCGGCTTCGTACTGTCCGCTAAAAGCGTAGAAATAGCCTTGCGGCAAAGTCGGTTTAATCTTTTCATCAAGCGTTTTTTGTGCCAACGTAACGAAGTCAACCAGCCCAATCTTATCAACGTCCACATCACAAAAGACGCGGGAAAAGAGGAGTGTATTTTCGCTCGCGATCTTCGCGGGCCCCGGTCGTCTTTCAATTGTTACGAGTTGCTCAAGCGGAATATGAAGTCCTTTCGGTGCTGGAACAAGGACGCGCTTGAGTGCTTCAATATTATCCCGCAATTCCCGCATGTAGCGGATACGAATCGGAAATCGCTCCCGTCCCTCAACGGTATAGGTCAGATTCATACCACCGATGGCTGTCATGATGATCTGCTGTACTGTTCGGATTTGGATGCCGTAGCGTGCCGCCTCTTCCCTGTTAATGTGAAATTCGAGGTACGGCTTATTTCCGATGCGTTCGGCATAGGGCCCCTGCGCGCCCTCAAGTGTCAGGAGTTCCTGCTCAATCCGCACGGCAATATCTTCAATCTTCGCGAGGTCTTTACCAAACACTTTAATTCCGATGGGGGTTTGTATGCCTGTTGCGAGCATATCGACGCGATTACGGATAGGCTGTGTCATAATAGGCGACACGCCCGGCATTCGTGTCGCCTCTGTCAGTTCAGTGATGAGTTCGTTGCGGTTCTTGGTTCGGAAATAAGTTTTATGCTTGAGAGTCGGTTCAATTGCCTCGGCGATCCGATGAAGTTTCATCTCAGTCTCAGACGCTCCAATTTTGACGTGTGCCAACCGCATCTCACCTGCCCGCTCTTCGGAAAGGAGTTCCTCCAAAAGGATTCGTAATAACCAGATACGATAGAGTTTCTCGCGCTCGTCAACCGACTGATGCGAATTGTGGTATGTTGTCGCTAAGGTATCAAACCGTTTCACGGTCGCCCCAACAATATCATCAAGAAAATCAGCACCAATATGGTTGGCGTGTTCCTTGCTTATAAGCTCTTCACGTACTAAGCGTTGAACAAGAACGGACACAAGTTCTCTTGTCAAGTCGTGTTTAATGGCACGCCGGGGCCACGCTGCTGGATCAATTATATTGATAACGGTCTCAAACATACCAATTGGTGCAGGGTCGGTTGCTGTTGATGCACGCCCTAATTTTCCCACGACAAGCGAAACTTCTGGAAATCGATTCATAATCAAATCCTGTTTCGCCATAACATCTTTCGCTTGCGTAATTGAGGCACCGGGCAGCAGCACAGGCATAAATAGGAGTGCCCCTTCGTTAAGTGGCGGCATGAATTCTTGCCCAATATTTTTATAGAAGGGGGTCAACGGCAGACTCACAGCAAAAGCCAACACTGCCAAAGCAACAACAATGAGTTTCGTCCAAATATTCTTGACAGCCAACCGAATAATTGGACGATAGATAGTTCTGAGTAACCACGTAATTCCATCGGCTAACTTTCTCAGGGGCCAGCCGAGTAACGCCAAAAATTGTGACACTCGCTTGGAAACCGCACCTGTTCGGGTCCGCGTTGGATCCGTGAGTAGAATAGACCCTAAAACAGGCACTAAACTAATCGCAAGGAGGGCTGCACCGAGCATAGCGAAAGTTTTTGTATAGGCAAGTGGTTTGAAGAGTTTGCCCGCTTGACCGGTAAGCGAAAAGACGGGTATAAACGCAACGATGACAATGAGCATTGCGAAGAAAATAGGGGGACCTACCTCCTTAGCAGCACGAATTGCGACCTGAAGTTTACTTTCACCTGGGTGTGGTTCCTGTAAATGCCGAGTGATATTTTCCGTCATCACAATGCCAGCATCCACCATAACACCAATCGCTATGGCGATACCTCCCATCGACATGATGTTTGACGGTAAACCGATAATCCGCATACCTACAAACGCGAGCAGAACACCCATCGGTAAGACGAGTGCGATTATCAGGCTACTCGAAACCTGTCCTAAGAAAAGCAGGATGACGACCGCGGCAACGATAATTTCCTCTGTCAGCGTCTCCTTTAATGTATCTGTTGCGCGGTGAATGAGATGGCTCCGGTCGTAGAAGGGAACGATTCGGACACCTGATGGCAGCCCTGGCGTAAGTTCTGCTATCTTCGCTTTGACATTCTCAATCACACGCAGTGGATTATCGCCGTAGCGCATTAGCACGACGCCACCCGTCGCAGGGATGCCAGCTTTGTCTAAGGCACCACGCCGAAAGTCGGGACCTTCGCTGACTGTGCCAAGGTTCTTAACATAGATCGGCACACCGTTGTGTTCCTTGACAACAATGTTCTCTATGTCCGCTATGTTTTTGATAAAACCCAGACCCCGAATCAGGAACTCCATCCCGCCTTCTTCAATAACCTTCGCGCCGACATCAAGGTTGCTACCACGGATAGCGTTGTAAACCGCTGATAACGGCACATTATAGGCGAGTAAAGTGTTCGGATCAATATCGATCTGATACTGCTTGACGTATCCACCGACCGAAGCAACCTCGGAAACGCCATCAGCGGAGGCGAGATAGTAACGAACTGTCCAGTCTTGGAGCGACCGAAGTTCATGTAGCTCTAAATTGGAAGCAACACGTTTTTCCCCATCTTCCGGACAGATACCCGGCTCCGCGTAGCGTTCCGTCGGATGTTTCGGGCAATAGTATCCGTTCTCAACCGTATACCAAAATACCTGTCCGACACCCGTCGCATCAGGCCCGAGGACTGGCACAACACCCTCTGGCATGTCTTTCTGGGCAAGGTTCATTCGCTCCAGCACCCGTGTACGTGCCCAATAGAAATCAACATCATCTTTGAAGATAATGTTAATGTAGCCAAAACTGAACATTGAAGTCGATCGAACATCTTTGACATCGGGAATTCCAAGCATGGCAATACTCAGCGGATAGATCACCTGGTCTTCAATATCCCTCGGACTGCGTCCGGGCCAATCCGCAAAGACAATCACCTGGTTTTCGCCGATGTCAGGTAGGGCATCAATGGGTGTGTGGTTCAATGCCCACCAACCCGCCATTGTGACAAACACAAAGATAACTAATACCAGCAGGCGGTTTTTCATACAGATTTCAATAATTCGGTTAATCATTTTTCTCTCACTACATGTGTTAGTGCAATCTTCTTTTCGGAACGATGTGTGCTTACAACTTCAGACCGAAAGTTAACGGAATCTGTAGGTTAATGTTGATGAACAGGAGCTGCCGATTCTTCACTACCGAGTGCCCCGCCATAGGCACCTGAAGCGGAGCCTGTTAATTGCGTCTGTGAATCTATCAGGAAGTTGCCATGGGTGACAACCCTATCGCCAGGTGTAAGTCCACTAACAATCGGATAGTATCGGCGTTTGGTCTCTGAGTCGTCCGATGTACCCCAGGCTTCGGGTCCTACCTCAATTTCGACTTGTTCATAACCTGATTCGCCACGATCCACGAAGACGATTTTCCGTAAACCGGTATCAATGACGGCAGTCTTGGGAACAGTTAAGACCTCACCCGTCATACGGAGAGGTTTTCCATCATGTGGACACACCCCCGGCGCGGTCGCATACGTATCAGGATGGTCAGGACACACATATTTGAAAATCAGGGGCGGCTGATCTGCTTGGATTGTAGGTGAAGTTGGCAGCTCGTGCGTGTGGGAATGTGCTGCTGGCTGTTTTTCGACGAGATCCATACCACAGATAGAGCATTCTCCAAATTCCTCAGCCCGCACTTCTGGATGCATCGGACACGTCCACACAGATGCTGCCTCGGCGGGTGCTTCCGCTTTTTCGACGAGATCCATACCACAAATGGAGCATTCACCGAATTCATCAGACTGCTCTTTCGGATGCATCGGGCATGCCCACTTCCCCTCTGTTTCAGCCCCCGACGCAGATACCGCAACATCGGTATAGATTTCTGCAAGTGTCGGTTTTATTTCTAGTGTTACATACATCCCTGGACGAAGCCGTCCAGTCGGATTGGCGACTTCTATTTGGACTTTCTGGGTTCGCGTTTGCGTGTCAAAGAATGGATAAATGTAGGTGACTTCGCCGGGAAACGTTAGCCCAGGCATCGATTGCGCAGTAATTTCGACCGCTTGTCCCATGTAAATCCACGGGAGTTCATATTCGTAAACGTCTGCCATAATCCATAAACTACTGAGATCCGCAATGCGGTAAAGATTCATACCCTTGTTCACATGTTGCCCCTGTCCCACGTTCATGTGGACCACAGTGCCAGCTATCGGTGCATATAGCGGCAAAGTCGTGCTGACTTCTCCGCGGTCGCGGATAGCCTCAATCTGACTTAAGGTTAACCCAGACAATTCCAGTTTAGATTTTGCAGCGGTAACTGTCCGTTCAACCGATTTACGCAGCTCCACATATTCCGTGTTTTGAAGTTCCTCAATACTTTTAAGTGCCGTCAAATATTCTTCTTGCGCCGTGACCAACTCCGGGCTGTAGATAGACAAAAGTTCGTCACCTTTACGTACTTTGATACCTGTGAAATCGATGTGCAAGTCTTCAATCCACCCAGAAATTCGTGTCGAAGCATAAGCTATCCGTGTCTCATTATAATCCAAAACACCGACGGTTCGGATTTCACGCGAAACTTCGCGGAAAGCGATAAGTTCAGTGCGGACTGGAATCAGTGCCTTCTGTTGCTCAGTTAGTTCCAACCCTGAACCTTCGTAAATAGGGATTAAATCCATCTTACAAACGGGACAACTCCCCGGTTCCGGCATTTTAACCGTAGGGTGCATAACGCACGTCCAGTAGCGAATTGTTTTTGCCGCATCTGAGGATGCCATCACTGGGGCATGGTCATGATCAGCGTGTTCATCCATATCCATGCCTGATGTATCCTCCGATACTGTTTCACGTTTTTCACGCTCAGATTTCTCTTGCTGACCACAGCCGAATATGAAAAGCAAGGTGATTATCAGTATAATTGGGAAGCAGAAATTTTTAGGCATCTTGTGAACTCCTTACAAGAAAAGGTTATTCTTCGGTCAGTGGTTGTTTCGGCAATATCACGCCAACTGCCTGCTCCAACTGTGCGAGATGTTGGCGATAATCGCGCAATGCCCGCTGTTCCTCAATCTTCAATTTTAATAAAGTCCGTTGCGCATCAAGGAAACTCAAAAAATCAATTTGTGCTGCCTGATAGGCTGTATTCGCGGCATCCAACGCCTGCCGTGCTTGTGGCAGCAGTGTTTGACGATAAAGGCGAATACTTCGGTTTGCGGTCTCCATTCCAAAATGGTGTTTCTTCACAACAAAGCGGAGATTGCTCTCAAGTTCTGCAATCTTATGCGTCATCGCTTCTATTCTTACATCCATTTCGTGGATATATGAATTTCGGTGTCCGAACCATGCTGAATTTGCTGGATTCAATGTCCGTTGTGTGGAAAAGGTCATCGGCATCTTTTTCGTGTGTTTTAAGTCCGCCATCGCCCGGTTTTCAAAATAACTCACACCGAGGGTCGGATCAGGATACGTCATTTGTTTCGCCATTTCCACCATCAAATTCATCTTACTGATTGCCAACTTCTGTTTTTGGATTTCCTGACGTTTCTCAACCGCTAATTCATACAGGTCGACTAAAGTAAGCGTAACGCGTTCTTCTTCAATTGGCACAGGAGCCCCTAACGGCAAATCCACAGAAGCGTTCAACAACGTATTAAGGCGCGCAATGATAGTTTCGCGCTGTTGTTCAAGCGTAATAATCGCCTCTGCTAATTTCGATAACTCCACTTGTGCCGTAATGACGTTTGAATATTTGCCTTGTCCGACACGAAACTTCGCTTGGGCGATCGCAATCATCTGCTGTAGTAGTTTTTGGTTTTCTTCGTTAATACGGGTTGCTTCAACAACAAAGAGATAATCGTAATAAGCTAACTTGATTTCGGTCACCAGATTTCGTAGGGCGATTTCAAATTCTTTTTCCGCGATTAGCACATCTTCAGTGATGATCTGCCCTTTCAACGCTAAGGTGTCCGGGAACGGAAATTTCATTGCCATCATCTCTTTATGGTGCATCGGTCCAACTTTCGTATCAAGTTGTTTTGTGAAAGCGTTATACTGACGCAACACATTCTCTAAGTAAGCAGCTTGCGGATACTGCGCCAGCACCGCCCGAATTTTTTCGCGGGCAGACTTCAAACCTGGGTTCCATTCGTATCCAAACGCCACAAGGAGATCCAACACAATAGGTTGAGTCAACCGGGTTTTTGCTGCTTCAGGGGACGCCGCCAATTGCCGATAAGTTTTCAGGGTGTCTGTTGAAAAATCGTAAAATAGATTTGGTATCGGTGTTTCACTTTCTAATTGCGCTTGCCACTGTTTTTGGTATTTCAGGACCTTTTCTTCAATCTCACTGAGGAACGGATCTGGTTCTACAGACGGTTCGCTTTTAGTATCGGTAACCTTTTTCTCTATTTCCGTATAGTAATACGCCGGTGGTTGCACCTCAGTGCTACGCAATTCTTGGTACGTCTCCAGTCGACGACTTGCACACCCACCGGCCAGAACAGTGAGAATTATGAGACTGATGGACAGTGTCACAGCGGTAAATAGGCCTTGTAATTTGTTTCTACTGCGTAGGACGTAAATCATCGATTTTCCCTCCAACGAGCTGCTCCAACCGAGCGACATTCTGTTGATAATCTGCAATCGCGCGGAGGCGAGCGAGATTAAAATTTAACCAAACACTCTGTGTCTCAAGAAACCCCGCAATGCTCTTGGGACCTTCCTGATGCCACGTCTCAGCGACTTCAATCGCAGCACCCGCTTGTGGAATGAGCGTGGTCTCATAGAGTTCGACGAGCCGTCGCGCGTTTTCGAGACGAAAATAAATCTTCCGAAGAGCCACTTCGGTTTCATCTTCCAAGGCGCGCTTGTTCTCCGTAGAAGCCTCACGGTTTTGCTGAGCCTCACGCACTTTGCTACTGTTCTTCAGACTCGACCACGGAATTGTCACACCAAAACCGATGGTAAACGGATCTTTACCACTGTCGGGTGCGTCTATCATCAACGCTTTACCCGTTTCTATTGCCATTAAATCGAACTTAAGCATCGGCTTGGTCTGGAGTTCCGCCAGTGCAATTTTTTCGGTAGCTTTCTCAACGTTCAATGCTGCAATTCGCAACTCCTGTCGCTTTGATAATGCCTGTTTCTCCACATCGGCTAACGTCACGTCAAGTGGGGCATAAGGCACAGCGACGGTTACCCCCAGTAGTGTTGATGAAGGGATAGACAAAATCCCATTGATGTTCGCATGTTCAACGCGTTGTAATTCCGCCAACAGGACGAGATCATATTCCAACTGTGCAAGCTGGCTTTGTGCCTTCAGGACATCATTGAGTGTTGCTTTCCCTTCGGCATAGCGTGCCGTGGCAATCGCGAGAATAGAAGCGATCAGTTCGTGATTTTGTCTCGTTAATTCGACTGCGCGTTGGAGATACGCCAATTCGTGGTAACTCAGTTTTAGTTCAACAATGAGATCACGTATCACCTGTTCATGCTTCACACGCGCAATCTCAATCGCCTTTTTGACGACCTCTCCGGCTGCATCAAGGGTACCGGGATACGGAAATGTTTGCGAAAAGCTAAGCCGATGGCGTTGAGGTCCGACCCGTGTCTCCACGCTTCGCGCATAGTAGTTGTACATGAACATCGGATCGGGCAATGCCGTTACTTGCGGATACTGTTCAATTGTTGCCTGCCACCGCGCTTTCGCGGCTCTGACTTTTGGGCTCCGCGCAACGGCAACCTGAATGAGACGTGGCAGCTCAAGCGTTTCGGCAAATAGCGTTGTTACATCGGTGGTTTGATCTGGTGTTGATGCTTTTTCGGTCATCCCGTGTGCTCCTCTTAGCACCAGAACGCTTCCGATAACAACCAATGCCATTTGGTATAATAAACTAACTGCACGCATTGTCGTCTCCTTGACGGGAGAGGAGCAGCGTTCGGAGTTTCCTTCGCTTGAAGGTATTGCGCTCAGAACGCGCTCCACTGAATTTGATGAGACTAAAGCGAAATCTTGACAGCCGGACTTGTTACGCGAATCCGAACCTCATGTTCTTCACCCTTTGGCATAACAATGAACCCAGCATAAGTGTGTGTCATTTTGCTATATTTCAGCAATGCCATCCGCGTTTCGCCTTCGGTGTTGGTAACCTGAATAGCGACTTTAACATCACCTAACGCAATCTCGGCGTGATCTTGGGTCGGATACACACTAATATAGTGCGTCTTCCCTTTAATCTCATCCGCTTTTACCATGCCCCCCATTCCCATGTGAGACATCATCATCTTGTACGCATCTGTCGTTAGCACATTGAGATCAAATGTCAAATTCCCTACTGAAATTGTTTGGAGGAACTTATCTGGATTTTCCTTGAACATTTTTGCCTGCATTTCGCTGCAGAAATAGTAGGCTTTTCCGTCCTGTTCAACCTTGATCATTGCTGCAGGCTTCATCATCATACCATCAACTGTGCAACGCACCTTGTCATTAGCAGCTGCGTGCTCGCCGTGTTCGTGTTGATGGCCTCCCTGCTTTTTGTGCGCGTCCTCCGCATTAATCGAAAAGATTGAGAACAGTAGCACGACTGTGATTACCAAGAAAGATGCGACGATTCGCCGCGTCAATTTCGTTTTCATGTTTTTCTCCTTTTTTTCACTGACTGGTTATTCAGCGTTATTCCTCTATTAAAGTGGATAAGACGTTACGGCACGGTGGAACGTGCCTACTACTTTTAATCCAGTCATTCCTCTATTAAAATGGATAAGACGTTGCCACAGAAACTAAAGTGCCGAATTCAATTGCATCGCCTGCATCATAAAGCGTCTCTTGCGTCAACGGAAACATAACATTAGCAGACACGGAAATATCGTTTAGCGTTACCATAGACATACCGAGTGCTGCCATGCTATAACGCAGCCCAGTATTAATATCACGTTCCCCAGCCCACGCGGCAGCGGACTGATAAAATCCGAGATAGTTTCCGTTAAACGAGAGCCAATCAAAGAGACGATACGTAAAGCCAGCAGTATAACTCAACTCCACTGGACCTCGATACGTCTTACTGTTTTCATAGAATGGAAACATGCCACGTGCGGAAGCAGTGACCATCAAACCTCGGTAGAGCGGTAAACTGTACCGCAAATTGGCAAGCGGGTTAAAGGTCCCGGTCCCGAATTGGATATGGAGATGTTCGATCCCTTCATCTCCAAGTTTCCACGGATTTTCTTCGGTTTTACCGGTTGGGATCGTTGTACCTAATCGGGCAAATAGGACATCACCTGGTCTAAAGAGTCCACGCATTTTATAGCCTAAGAACAAATCTGAATCCGATAGACCGGTATAGGTTTCATTTCGATGATGGATATCTCGACTCCGTAAAATGGCTTGTTCATCTTCAGGAGTCACCTGATCAATCCATTCAATACTCGCTTCCTGATTTTTGACTGCATACGGAATGTTTGCTTGCAACGTCCATTGATCGTTAAGCAGGTATTGCAATCCAACATCCACCCGGTAAGTACTCAACGCTACGTGGTGTCTATGTAAAGGTGCGTCTACGACCTTACCTGTTGGTGAAAGTCCTCTCGATTCGAGATGCCCCCCTTGTGCATCAGGGGACACCAACATATTAACATTTACTTGAAATCGTTGTATCTCTGTTGAAGCCAAACTGACTTCACTCATCAAACCGCTGGGCGGCAAGACGGGGTTGCTTCAAGCAGGGCAACTCTCCTGTGCAAATCCGAAAGAAACAAATACCCAGTTGAGCAGTATCATGTGGAAAAACAAACGCATTTTCATAATTTTTACTTTACACCATCCAAAAAGTATTGTAGCGCAGCAAGACACAAGACCTCGCACTACAGATTTATTGGTAGTTTCCGCGTACAAACTTTCAAGAAAAGAAAGCCGGAAAATAATATAGAAAAGTGTTGGGAACGACGATAGGGCGTGCTTAAAGAGCTCTTTGTAGAACTCACTTAGCACTGGGTAAACGGAGGCCCTCTACGGGTTAGAGGGTGATCGGGAAAAAGTGTAGAAACTAAAAGGATAGAAGAAATCTCGAACGATTCCCGCGGGGCAACAGGTAAAGTTGTCGAGATAGGAAGAATTGAGACCAGAGACTGTCCAATTAACTCGCGGACTTCGGGAGTGTTCTGTCTGTCGTCTGGCAGAACAAGTTCTAAATTGTTTGAGCAGCACGATTTATCACTTTCTGATGGACTTTCGGCTTCAGCGGCTGTACCTGCCTTGGTGGCTTGGCAGCAAGTTGGACGAGTTCCGGTTTCTTCACTCAGCACTTTTTGAGATGTGTCGTGGCAGAACTTTTGTTCAAAAGCTGCACAGAGGAGTGGGCACACCGAATAGATGTACAAGAGTCCCACAAGTAAGATAAGCACCTGTCGATGTTTTTGCAACATTGTCCAATAAACTCCGCTTTTTCGTCAGAAAATAGAAATCGAACAAAAACTTTCAAAGTATTATACACCAAAATCTCAAAAAGTTGCAAGAAAAAAATATTTTTTTACTATAACCCAAGTTGCCGCCTCTTTACTTACATAACACTCCGCTGGAGTGCGAGACGTTGATATACTTTTTTTATTCTCACCGCGAAGCAATATCACCCCTCTGGGGTGGGGAAAGAGGTTGAAACGTCCAAAACCTGTGAGTAGCAACTTGGGTTAAATAATGCGAAAATAGCAATTCCGCTAAACTGTGCTGTATCATCACCAGCGGATAATCAATCCTACTCCTGCTCGTTGAACCACTTTATGTATTCGTCGACAGTAAGATACCCACCATCTTCAAAGGCAGTTTCTTTTGAGACGAAAACGATACGACGAGTGTCTAGTCGCTCTGAACCGCCCTCCAGGAAATGGACTGCGTAAAACTCGATCTTACGCACACCGTCATCATAGACACCAACGATTACAGCTGCAAACATGCGCTCGCCCTTTTGCTCATCGGCCAGCAGCACCACCTCGGCTTCGAGATCGGGATGATCGGCGATCAGCGTGCCACCGATGTGGTCAACGTTGACGACCCTCTCACTGCCATCAACCAAGGTCACCAAGACTTCATTCGCGGAGACACCCTCTACGACACGCCCCTCGTAGATGATATCGCCGATGGTAAAGTAAATGCTGGCACCGTCGTAGCGATCCACGACCTCTACCGCCTCCGTCTCGGTAACAATATCATCGCCATTACCGCAGCCACTGATGCCACCACAGACAAGCGTGATGCCCAGCACCAACACAATACACCATAGACAATGCTTGGTTAAAAACATTCACTTACTCCCATTTTTCCTCAAGTGTACGGTTCAAGAGACAGATGGAAGGGTGTTCCATGCCACCCTTCCAATCCCATGCTTCTAATCTGCCATACGCCAAACGTTACTTGCGGATCAACATTTTCCGTGTGGCAGTAAAATCGCCTGCTGTCAGCGTATAGAAATAGACACCACTTGCGACCGGTTCACCGAACTCATTTCTGCCATCCCAATGCACCGCACGACTTCGACTCTTATACATACCTATATCTTGATGTCCGAGTGTCAACCTCCGCACCAATGTACCATCTACAGCATAGATGTGCAGCGTGACATCCGCATCTTTTGCCAATTGATAAGGTATCCATGTCTCTGGATTAAACGGATTCGGATAGTTCGGAAGCAGTGCTGTCTCTTTGGGGGTCAACGTTATAAGGAGTTGTTGTAAGAACAGGATACCACGTTGTGCCCTTATATCCGTGAGGTCCAATTGCTGTGCAGCGAATAGCCACCCTTTGACCTCTGTAGCCGTGAACATTTCTAAGGCTTGCGGATGTAGAGAAGGTGCAGCGGCATTATTGCCCAATGCCCCGGCGATTAAGACAAGATCAACAATGTTGACGATACCATCACCGTTGACATCTGCAGGAGTTTGCCCCGTTTCTCCAAGACTTGATGCGGTCAATACTAAGTCTTGGATGTTCACCGTCCCATCACCGTTAACGTCTTCTTTGAGGACAATGGGTTCAGTGATCTCTGCGTTTTCAAGCTGAGGGACAACCGTCTGTCCTGCCGCGCTTGAAAGTAACACGTCAGATAATATCAAAGTGGATGCCTTCACTGCGACGACCTCAAAGGTAAGTGTTACAAGGGTGCCGTCTCCATTGCTTTCATCTGTGAGAGATACAGCGTTAAGCTTTACAAGATTACCCTCCACTTTCGGCTCCACAAAGAACGCACTGGCAGGCAGAAAATCACCATTCGCACTTGAAACATAACGCAGGGCAGTTTCGTCGAACTCGACTGTTGCTTGATAGGCCGCAACGTTTTCTCCGTTTGTGATGGTGAGTGGGAACGTTAGCAGTTCTCCAATTGCAAGCGACTGCCCGGAAGTGAACGAAATACGCACAGTGGGGGATATAGTGGGGGAAAGGGTGTGTTCCCACAAGCGGATGGTCTCGTCCCCACTTGCACTTGCGAGAGTGGTGCCATCGGGACTAAACACTACACTCCAGACCGCATCCGTATGTCCAGATAGCGTTTGTATATGGGTTCCCGTTTTTGCGTCCCACAGACGGATGGTCTCGTCCCGACTTCCACTGGCGAGCGTATTGCCGTCGGGACTAAACGCTACACTACTGACCGCATCCGTATGTCCAGATAGCGTTTGTATCTGTGTTCCGGTGTTTGCGTCCCACAACCGGATGGTCTCGTCCAGACTTCCACTTGCGATTGTTTTGCCATCGGGACTAAACGCTACGCTTACGACCATATGCGTATGTCCTGATAGCGTTTGTATCTGTGTTCCGGTGTTTGTGTTCCACAACCGGATGGTGCTGTCCAGACTCCCACTTGCGATTGTGTTGCCATCGGGACTAAACGCTACGCTAATGACCCAATACGTATGACCTGATAGTGTTTGTATCTGTGTTCCGGTGTTTGCGTCCCACAACCGGATGGTGATGTCATCACTTCCACTTGCGATTGTGTTGCCATCGGAACTAAACGCTACGCTCCGGACCGCATCCGTATGTCCAGATAGCGTTTGTATCTGTGTTCCGGTGTTTGCGTCCCACAACCGGATGGTGTCGTCCCAACTTCCACTTGCGATTGTATTGCCATCGGGACTAAACGCTACGCTCGTGACCCAACCCGTATGCCCGAGTAGCGTTTGTATATGTGTTCCCGTTTTTGCGTCCCACAAGTTGATGGTGTGGTCATTACCTCCACTTGCGATTGTGTTGCCATCGGGACTAAACGCTACGCTGTTGACCACATCCGTATGCTCGGAGAGTGTTCGTATATGTTTGTCTATGGTTGTAGTGGCGGCAGGGGTGAGTTCCCATAAACGGATAGTGTTGTCATCACTTCCACTTGCGAGCGTGTTGCCATCTGGACTAAACGCTACGCTCCGGACCCAATCCGTATGCCCATATAGGGTTTGTATATGTGTTGCTGTGTTTGCGTCCCACAGCCGGATGGTGTTGTCATCACTTCCACTTGCGATTGTATTGCCATCGGGACTAAACGCTACGCTGTTGATCGCACCTGTATGCCCATATAGGGTTTGTCTATGTGTTGCTGTGTTTGCGTCCCACAACCGGATGGTGGTGTCCCAACTTCCACTGACGAGAGTGTTGCCATCTGGACTAAACGCTACGCTATAGACCACACCTGTATGCCCTCGTAGGGTTTGTCTATGTGTTGCTGTGTTTGCGTCCCACAACCGGATGGTGGTGGTCCCAAAACTTGCACTGGCAAGGGTGTCACCATCGGGACTAAACGCTACGCTACTGACCTCATCCGTATGCCCTCGTAGGGTTTGTCTATGTGTTCCGGTGTTTGCGTCCCACAACTGGATGGTATAGTCCGCACTTCCACTTGCGATTGTGTTGCCATCTGGACTAAACGCTATGCTCGTGCTTCCATTCGTAGGCCCTAGAGTTCCTCTATGTGTTCCGGTGTTTGCGTCCCACAGCCGGATGGTGTCGTCCCAACTTCCACTTGCGATTGTGTTGCCATCTGGACTAAACGCTACGCTCGTGACCACCTCCGTATGCCCTCGTAGCGTTATATGTGTTGCTGTGTTTGCGTTCCACAGCCGGATGGTGTCGTCATCACTTCCACTTGCGATTGTGTTGCCATCTGGACTAAACGCTACGCTCCAGACCTGACCTGTATGCCCCGTAAGTGTTAAGTCTTCGGCGAAGGTATTTAGAGCAAAAGTAAATACCACCATAAGTACAGTTAAAATGGAAAAGTGTGTCCTATTCATGAGAAAGTTCCTCCTTAATTTTACTTATTTTTGTGTTTCCGCGAGTTTTTTCCGGTTCCAGAAG
The DNA here is from genome assembly GCA_022819945.1 of Candidatus Poribacteria bacterium. Classification (GTDB taxonomy): domain Bacteria; phylum Poribacteria; class WGA-4E; order WGA-4E; family WGA-3G; genus WGA-3G. The sequence continues at coordinate 50,576 of JAJEGI010000044.1, read as the reverse complement.
AGCATCATGGTGTTGTCTTGGCTGACGACAGGTAATCAATTTTCCAATAGCCTCCGATATGGGCACTGCCATTACTTTTTAGATAATCGGAAAGATAAAGTGCATAGTAAACGCAACTGTGAAGGATGTAGGTGAATCTTCTCTACTGCCTATCGCCATGTGTAGTGTCAATTCACCCATAACAGGTCCGATAAATACGCCTTCGCCTCCAACAAGCTCAAACAAGGTGCCTTTATCTCTTGTTGGTTTAACTCCTATCTCTACAAGATGGTAGAGTAGCGAGTCTTTTCGGTGTGGAAAAATCACTCCAAGTCCAGTACCGAAATCAGGTACATTCGCTATTGGATCTATAAAGAAAGTCTTTTGAGCGGAAAAAAAAACAAAAGAAGGTGATTCATTACCCAATAGTATACCGAGTCTCGTCTTAACAGGAATGCCTCTTGCGCTGGTAAAAAAATCATCTATGGGCACATCCTCATCCGGACCATAAGGAAAGGCGAATGTAACATCATATCCGCCTCCCAAGGTGGCCCACAATCTTTTCTTGCTTTCCAAGCTTTGTGCTTGTGTGGTAAGACACACAAGTTGAAATATTAAAATACTCATCAGGATATAATGTTTCACATCGAACCTCCGTGATTGGAAGATTTACTTTATCTGATAAAAAACTGTTGGGCGAGTGCCGTAGCACTAGCCCGACAGTCTCCAAGGAGGGTAACAGGTTACCCAGGTTCGTAGTCAAAAGTGATAATTGCCCTTTAGACGTGGTCAGATTTGATCGGTCGCGGAGACACCTTCGACGACACGTCCCTCATAGAGAGTACTGCCCTGCTTCAAAGAGATGTTGTCACCACGGTTTTTTGATGACAATCTCGCGTACTTTGTCGTCACGATGCTTAAAAGTGATACCTTTCTTCCGATAATCCCACCAGCCCGGGATCGGAATATCAGGGTCTAACGGGTCGGGTTTGCCAAACTCATTCTCTACTTGCTGGCGCGTACTGTCAATACCAACGCCACCCGCCGTTTTTGCTTTTTTATTCAGGAGCCCGATACGGATACTATCAACAACATTTTTATCGGCACCCGAAAAACTGAACTCTCCTGCATAGAACCAAGTATCAAGGGCTACACGATCCGGTTCTCCATAAAGTTGTTTAACTTTTTCAAACGGATCCCCTAGCTTTATGCCACCGGCACCCTTCCCCGGCTCAATCAGATTCATTCCAGGCACGACAGGCGGCTCCTCCGCTACAGGTGGGTCCGCCACTTCGGGGGTTTCAACAGTGTCGGTCAGGGTCTCAGAAGTCGGAGGGGTTATTGTTTCGGTAGGGTTTGGCGGATCATCGCCATTTAGGCAGCCGCCCGTGAGAATTATGGATACAGCGAGAAACATTATCCCTAAAATACGTAAACTCATTTTTATATCTCCTTACTTGCATAAAGGCAAGCGGTAGGGTTGTTAGACGCGTACGCCGCAGAATTGCGCCACCACGAACCAGGTGCCTTTTGAGAATCGGTGAAATCGCCTGCGGTCATAGCGAACTCACACAAGTCGTCAGTTATGCTATTCTATCCGCTTCCACACTGCGGTTGCGATCTCTATCAAGCATCCAGGTTGACCTCCATCGACGCGAAACACCATAGATAAGACTTGTCTAAAAACATAATACATCTCCTTTAGACGTTGTCCAAAACGCCCTCAACGCGGGTCACCGAAATAGAGGTAGGAAGCGGTTAACCAGCCTTTATCCGCGGCGTTACCTGCATAAATGCCTACCTGCAATGGGGGGGTCAAGGCAACGTGCGCGGTTCCGATCTTTATCCAAGGGAGATCTCGCCCGTTTTTGTAAAAACCGGTATAGGCGTTGCCCTCTTTACGGATCCGGAAATATCGTCTCTGTTCGTCCACTACCCATGGGGAATCGGGGAAGCCTAACCCGCGTCCTTTGCGTTGGAACTGAACTCGCGAGAATTTTCCCTGCCCCCAGAACTTTAGGGTGACCCAGTCATTGTCTGCTGGACTCTTGACAAGAAGCCCACAGACCCCTGAATCGGTATCCCAGGCAGCAAGAAAGTGGGTGTGTACATCAAAGGCATCGTCACTGGTCTCTTGATATAGAAAATGCGTGTTATCCGATGCCCAGAGATTTCGATTGTCTTCTTGAGCTTCGATATATAGATGATTTTTCACGGTGATCCCGACATCCCACTTATCGGGTTCGTTTCGCCACCGCCAATTTGGATTCTGCAACCCCTGGCCCGCAAAAGGATCGTCATAGTTGTGTGGTTCGGGTTTGAGTTCGGGTTCGGGTTCGGGGGTTACTACAGGTGTCTCTCCTCCCCCCGTAACCTCCTCCGTCTCCGTAACCTCGGTAACCTGCTCCGTCTCTGTCTCAATGGGGGTGACAACATCACCACCGGTATCGCAGCCAACGCCAATACAGGCAACGGTGATACACAGCCCCCACGCGACACACCATAGACAATAATGCTTGTTTAAAAACATGATCGACCGAGAAGACTTCGTTAAAAACATAGTTAACCTCCTTGGACTTGGTCAGATTTTTTTATTTTTTAAACGAGCTGGTGCGGTATTTCTGCGGATTTCCCCATAGGAATGCAGACCGCAACCCCCGTAGAAGAAACACTTTCTTCGCATTGGATTTTAGCGTTTGCAAAAACACCAAAATCTGTGAGTAGCGACTTGGATTATTGTTACTACAAACGAGTCGCAAAAAAGTTGCACTTTTTCGTTTAAATTTTTTCAGGGCTTACGTAAAATCCGTGAAAAAAAGGACCAGAAACTCTATAAGTTCTTAAAACTGAATGGCTCTGCACAAGTCGTTAAGGGGTGTGTAAAGTTTTGGCAGCATATTAATTTTTTCAAAGCGGACAGGTTGCGGACATAGCACTCCGCTGGAGTGCGAGAGAAGCAAGCTATCCCTTTCTATAGATATATTGCTCCGCTGGAGCAAAGAGACTTCTTGACAGGTAAGGGATCTCCTCACGCCAGCGGCGTGATATGTCTATAGAGATCACAATGTCCAAAACCCGCACTCCAGATGAAGTTTAACAAATAAATTGGGTAATTGCAGCTACGCGACGTGCGATGAATCGCACTACTACGAACCGATCTATTTGTTATTACACGTTCCAGAATTACCCGATTAAATTCTTAATCTTCATGAGGCGTGATATATCTATAGGGGTAGATGTCAGCGATAAAGGCACTGCAGCGGCGTGCCATGTCTTAGATCGCTCCGATATGGGAACGCTGCCAGAATATTTACACACCCGTTTTAATTTAGGTTGATTTTCAATCCCGAATGATATATACTACTTGACGAACTCTACACTAAACTCGTAATATTTTGAGGCACCGCTTTCCGTCTTCTATGGAAAATGAAGGAAAATAACTTAATCAAATTGCAGCGGAGGAAAATCTCATGGCGTATATTAAGATCCCAAAAGGGTGGGAGATCCCCGAAAATCAGGTAACATCCGAATCAGACTATATCCATCGTCGGAAATTCATCAAAAATCTGGGTTTAGGGAGTGCGGGTACTTTGCTGTTTTCCACTTCAAACGCCTGTGCGCAAGGCAGTGCACTCGAGAAACAGTTAGAACCCTTCCGGGCACACACGCTTAATGCTGAAAAGAATGCAAACTTTACTGTAGATAGAGAGATGACTGACGAGATTGTCGCCGCTACCTATAACAACTACTACGAATTCACCACCTCAAAGAGCACTGTCTGGAAAAGAGTAGAAAAATTTAAAACGCGTCCGTGGGAGATCGAAATATCAGGACTCGTTGAAAAACCGATGACATTAGACGTAGACGATCTCATCAAACAGATGCCGCTTGAAGAGCGGATTTATCGGTTCCGTTGCGTCGAAGCATGGGCAATGGTCGTGCCTTGGGTCGGTTTTCCGATGAAAGCGTTGCTCGAAAAAGTGCAACCGAAAGCGGAAGCCAAATATGTTCGTATGCTCACGTTTTTGGATGCCAGCATGGCACCGCAGCAACACGATGTTCGCATGCCGTGGCCCTATTTTGAAGGACTCACACTCGCTGAGGCAATGAATGACTTGACGCTACTCACTGTCGGTATCTATGGACACATTTTACCGCCGCAGCACGGCGCACCTATCCGACTCATCGCGCCGTGGAAGTACGGGTTCAAAAGCATTAAGTCTATCGTTAGTATCGAATTGACAGACCAGAAGCCGCGTACCTTTTGGAATACGCTTGCACCAAGGGAGTATGGTTTTGAGGCAAATGTCAATCCCAATGTCCCACATCCCCGTTGGTCCCAAGCCAGCGAGCGGATGATCGGAACCGGAGAGCGGCTCCCGACGCTGATTTACAACGGTTATGGGGATGCCGTCGCACACCTTTACAGGAGAAACAGATGAATAGAAAGCAGACAAGGAAAAAAACTTTTATAGTCTTGATGTGTCTGGTTTCGCTCATATTTGCTGGATGTAGTAATCTCGGTGCTATCTTTCGTGATGAGGGACGGGACGAGCCTGAAACTATCTCTATTGATACAAACGTTGTCACAGCAAATACGCAATTCGGCTTTAACCTGTTCGATGAAATCCGCAAAACCGAGCAAGATAAGAATATTTTTATTTCTCCGCTCAGCATTTCCATCGCTTTGGCAATGACGTTAAATGGCGCAGCCAGTGAAACCGAGCAGGCGATGGCGAATACGCTGCAGCTACAAGGATTAGACACCGAATCGATAAACACCGGTTACGCAGGCTTGCGTCAAGCACTTCAAGTAGCAGACCCGAAAGTGGTACTCACGATTGCAAACTCTCTCTGGGCACGTCAAGATGTTCCGTTCAAGCAGGATTTCCTGCAGCGAAACACCGAATATTTTGAAGCGACGGTCTCAACATTAGATTTCACGGACCCAAACACGCTAACAACGATTAATCAGTGGGTAGATACCAACACCAACAGTAAAATTCAAAAAATCCTTGATGAAATTAACCCGGATGCGGTGTTATTTCTGATTAACGCCATCTATTTCAAAGGGACGTGGCAGACAGAATTCGACCCATCGCACACGCGCGACGGAACCTTCCATCTCGGAACTGACGGTGAAAAGCAGGTGCCGATGATGACGAGGACGGGTGATTACGCCTACCACGAAAACCCTGAAGAAAAGTTCCAAGCAATTAGCCTCCCCTATGGCGATGGACGGATGAGCATGTACATCTTTCTCCCGTACCCTGAATCTGATCTCAACACCTTTTTAGATGGTTTAAACACCGAGAATTGGGAAAATTGGCTATCGCAGTTTAATGAACAAGAAGTGTTCCTCAGCATGCCCAAATTTAAGTTGGAATACAAAAAAACGCTTAACAATCCGCTGCAATCCCTCGGCATGGGTATAGCGTTTGCAGCTGGGGCTGCAGATTTTAGTCGGATGGCAGACTTAGAGGCTTTGGGTAAAAACCTATATATCGGAGAGGTACTTCATAAAGCCGTCGTCGAAGTTAATGAAGAAGGCACTGAAGCCGCAGCCGTAACCAGCGTCGGGATTCGCGCAACGAGCGCGCCACCTGCATTCATCGCAGACCGCCCCTTCTTCTTCGCGATTCGTGATAATGAGACAAAAACGGTGTTATTTATGGGCACTGTCGTAGAACCATAAGTGGAACATGTATGGTGATCAGAAACGCCTCATTTTTTGAAGAAGCTCTAAACCCTATGCAACGAAGGATACAAAGAGGTATCCGTGTAGCGGGAGTCACCAGTCAAGGGGCAAAATGCAATTAAACAAGCTTGTTTCCTTATCACTCCCTTCACTCAAGTGCTTCGGCTGTGGAACAGCCGTATTTTTCTCTGAGTGTTAATCCGGCACGAAACTCAGAGAAAAATCTACACGGTTTTGAAGACGCGACACAAACAACACATAATTCGTCTGAACTTTAGCAAAAAGTGAAGGAGATCATCTCTGATGAAAGCGAAATTTAGAATCTTTTATAGATTAAGCATTGCGCTTATGTTGTGTGGATCAATGCTCTTTACCTACACAGGCTGCGGGGGAAGTGAAGATACTGATGAAATTGCAGCGGAGTCCGATTTTGGATATATTCCATCAGGTTTAAATCCACCAAACGGTGCCGCCTATGACGATGTTTTTTTCAAAGAGTATGGTACAAACCCCTTTATTGATACAGAAGATGACCACCTCTCAACGTTTGGTATGGATGTGGATACCGCCTCTTACGCCGTCACGCGACGTTATCTTCGAGATGGACACCTCCCACCAACGGAAGCCGTTCGCGTAGAAGAATTTGTCAACGCCTTTGATTACAATTACGCGCCACCCTCTCAGGATGCTTTTGCTGTTCACATTGAGGGCGCGCCATCCCGATTCGGTGAAGGCAAACGCCTCCAACTGTTGCGAATCGGTATCCAAGGTCGTGTCATCCCCGACGAAAACCGTAAAGATGCGACACTGACTTTTGTGATTGATGTCTCAGGTTCAATGGATATGGAGAATCGACTGGAGTTGGTGAAACGTGCCTTAACGCTTTTGGTTGAACAACTCCGTCCGGGCGACACGGTGGGTATTGTGGTTTATGGCTCACGCGCACGGACCGTTCTTCCACATACCGGTATTGAAGGTCGTGAGGAAATCTTGGAGGCAATCCACTCTCTCGCCCCAGACGGGAGCACGAATGCAGAAGAAGGACTTCGCCTTGGCTACAAACTCGCCTTGCGCAATGCAAGGGTTGGTAGTATCAATCGCGTGATTCTCTGTTCAGATGGTGTCGCTAATGTCGGAGAAACAGGACCTGATGCGATCCTGAAAACCATTCGCGCCCACGTTGAGGAAGGAATTACCTTGACGACAATCGGGTTTGGGATGGGTAATTACAACGATGTCCTTATGGAACAACTCGCTAACAAGGGAAACGGTAGTTACGCTTACGTCGATACCCTCAACGAGGCAAAACGTATCTTTGTCGAAAACCTGACAGGGACATTACAACTCATTGCTAAAGATGCAAAGGTACAGGTCGATTTCAATTCTGAAGTCGTCAGTCGCTTCCGATTACTCGGTTATGAAAACCGTCGCCTCGATCACGAAGATTTCCGTGATGACGATGCAGATGGCGGAGAGATCGGTTCGGGTCACAGTGTCACAGCCCTCTATGAAATCAAACTCCATGAAGGTGCCACAGGACAATTGGCGACGGTCTTCATACGTCATGAAGATCCCGACACCCGTCATGTTTCGGAAACTAATGAGGCGATTTTCTCAACAGCGTTGAAAGGGGCATTTGAAGACGCATCTCCCGAATTTCAACTCGCCGCGACTGTCGCGGAATTCGCAGAAATATTGCGTGAGAGTTACTGGGCACAAGGCGGGAGTTTAGAAGCGGTCCAGCACAGTATTAAAGGGATCGCGCCGCAAATCCCCAACGAGCAGGTGGATGAACTCAGTCATCTGGTAAGTCAGGCGACCCGCTTTAAAGCTCGGGATAGTGAATAACCCGCGATGTGGAAAGATTATGAAAATTCTTATTTTCCTCTTATTGATACTATCAACCTTTTCAGCATCCGCTACGTGGGAATCAGTGGAGAGCTCGCACTTTCGGGTCTACTATCAAGAGGGAACGGTAGATCCGATGTCAATCCTTGAGATTGCTGAGGATTTCTACGCTGAAATGCCGGAATTGACAAGCCGCATGTCGGCAGGAATGATTGACATTTGGGTCTGTGATACACAAGAAGCGTTTCAGAATTCCGTTCACGCCCCGATTCAGGATTGGGCAGTCGGGTGCGCTTTCCCGTTGAGTCGGCGGATTGTTATCCAAAACCCGAAACACATAGCACTTGCGAAATTGCAGTTAGTGCAGGTCCTCCGTCACGAGATCGCACATGTCCTTTTCGGGCAATGTACCCGCAAAGCCGTTAAAGAGATCCCACTGTGGTTTATAGAAGGCATAGCGATCTACTTTGCTGATGAATGGGTGCCGAGTCGTCACGAAACACTGCTAAAGCATATTTTCTCGAAATCTATCCTGCCCCTTCAAGAATTGGCACGAGGTTTTCCGCGTTCGCAAGCCGGTGCGGATTTGGCGTACGCTGAGAGTCAAGACGCGCTCCGTTGGCTGGTTGAACGCAAAGGTAGAGAGGTCCTGTTTGCCCTTATTGCGGAACTCCATGCTGGGAACAACTTCGATACCGCTTTTGAAACCGTAGTGGGATGGGATCTCGCTACCTATGATGCCCTTTGGCGTGAGTCACTGGCAGAACGTTATCGGTGGGCATCCGTTTTTTCCAATTCCTATTTTTTCTGGGGTGGACTTGGTGGTCTTGCACTTCTCGGCTACCTCATCTGCCGGAATCGTAGACAGCGGCACCTCAATAAACTCGCACAACAAGAAGATACTATAGACGCATTCTTCAAAACCTGAAACCAATGAACACTTTTCTAATTTACGTTGCCTTCTGCTTTATCTGTCTCGTTTCCGTAGCGACAGCGCAACCCAAACGACTTGCCCAGTATCCTGACCAACTGACACGTGACGGACACATCGTTGTTTTACCGGATCACGGCACCGTCTATATGGTTTCCGATCTGCATGCCCATTGGGACGATTTTAACCAGTGGTTGGAACTCACGAAACTTGTGGAGCGGATTCAAGCGGGTGAAGATGTCTACGGATTGATACTCGGTGATGCGATTGATTATAAGCCTGATGAACCGAGACACCCACCTTATGGTGATACTTTAATTATTGACCGGGTTATGGAACTCCGAAAACAACTTGGCGATAAGGGCGAAAGACTTATTTATATCCGAGGCAACCACGAATTTGCCGCCGCAGATGCCTATGCCATGCTAAAAAAACAGGGAATGACGACACAAAATCGGGATCGATTTATCCGTTTACTGTACGAAAGTCCACTCGGTGCCTACTACGAACAGTTCAATTTCATTGAAAGAATGACGAATACTCACTACGAATTCCTTATGAATCTGCCAACAGTCGTTATTGCAAAAAATGGCTTTGTCGGTATTCACGCCGGTCCTGCGCGTGCCATCACGAGTCTTACGGATCTCATTGATCCGGGTCCTAAAACCCTTGAAGAACTTCTTTGGCAGCGTCCTGTTATCGCCTACCCTGGGGGCTATACCTTAACACACATTGAAAATTTCCTTGCAGCCATTCAGGCGAATCTCCTTGTCGTCGGACACACCCCGATTCATTACTTTCCTACCCGAAATGTCAGAGACGGTATCGCAACATTCGGGAATAATCAACTCATCTTTTCGACAGGTTATAGTGGCTTGCCGGGAGTTCCAGCCTATATCGAAATTGATTTGGCAGAGAGATATCCATCTGTACATGCGCTGAAGTTAGGCGTAAATATTCATCACCTTTACGACAAGACAGAAAAATCAAAATCGGACTAAAAGATTTATATCATGCGGCCACTTATTTATATCATGACCCCGGTGCTGATTCTCACTATCTTTCTCGCCTCTCGTTTTGTAACGTGGGATGCTATAAAAGGTGTGGATCAGCAAGCACAACTCCACGTTCAAGAGGGAACCGCATCGCTGAGGTCATGGAAACTTCCACAGGCGATCAAAGCGTTTACGCGTGCGATTGAAATTGAACCGCGGTATGCCGAAGCCTATGTGAAACGCGGACTCGCTTACTACCGTTCTGCCGAGTACGAGCCCGCTATCGCGGATTACACCGAAACGTTAAAACTCGCAAGGTATCAAGCCGATGCCTACGCAAGCCGCGGCGATGCATATCAAGCGTTAGGCGACACGCAGCACGCTATTGAAGACTACTCTGCCTCGCTTAAAAGGAGATGGAACGCTAACGTTATGCGGAAACGGGCAGACACCTATTTCAAACACGGAGACATTCAAAAAGCACTCGCCGAATACGACGATCTGATTAAACGGAAACCTACAGCAATGGCATATTACGGACGCGGTAACGTTTATCTCCAGCTCTCTATCCGAGGTAATGAGAACCGCTTAAAACTTGCTCTGGCAGATATGGATCAGGCTATCGCTCTGGAACCGCGTTTCGCGAGTGCCTATAGAACCCGTGCAATAGTCTACATGCACCTCGGGGATCGCACATTAGCAAGTCGAGATCATAAACACGCTACCGAACTTCTGATCGATGCAATCGACAATCAGATGATTGATGCAATCCAGAAACAGGTAATGCAAGCACTCATGAAATCTATATACGCGTTTTGAGTTTTTCTTGAAAATATCAGAAAATTGTGATATACTTTAATAAGGTATAGTGTTTAGTATTTCGCCTGATTTCCCGCTGTTTTTGCGCGAGGACACCTTTTACTGCACAATTATTTTCAAGTCGAAAACTGATTTTCGTTATTGAACTTTCGATAGGAGGCTATCAGAACTAATATGACCGGAGATGCATTGGGTTTAGTTGAAACACGAGGTTTGGTTGGAAGCATTGAAGCTGCCGACACAATGGTGAAAGCGGCGAATGTCCAGCTCATTGGTTACGAACAAGTCGGCGGTGGTTACGTGACGGTGATGGTCCGTGGTGATGTCGGGGCAGTTAAAGCCGCAACGGATGCGGGTGCTGAGGCAGCCGCACGCGTTGGAGAAGTTGTTTCTGTTCACGTAATTCCACGTCCACATGCTGAAGTCGAAACTATTTTAAAGCAAGCGTAAACTATTCGTAAGTGGATTGACCGCGCGTTGTCTAAAAGCGTTTGGAATATCCTAACAGAAAAGGCGAACTATAGATGCCAGACCGTGACCTCGTTGAGTTGATTACCCGCCGTGTTGTGAACAGGCTGACGACGGATCAAGCGTGTAGTGGTTGTGCTTTGAGGAGCTGTGATGCCGGAAATCGCGCCTGTGATGCCGTTACAGAACAGCAGCAAATTCCCGTTGGTGTTTCAGCACGACACGCCCATGTAACGCAAGAACACCTTGAGATCCTCTACGGTGCCGGACACCAACTCACCGTCTACGCCCCGCTCTATCAACCGGAAGCATTCGCTGCGAACGAGACACTCACCATCGTCGGAAAACGGATGCGGGCTATTGAAGCCGTTCGTATTCTCGGACCTGTTCGGGATTATTCGCAAGTCGAAGTCGCGCAAACCGAAGCAATTCGACTCGGATTAAATCCGCCTATTCGAGACTCAGGGGATCTTGATGGTGCAGAACCTATTACCCTCATCGGGCCCGCAGGAAGTGTCTACTTAGAGGCGGGTGCTATCTGCGCGACACGGCACATCCACATGACACCAAATGATGCTGACGCGCTCAATATTCGTGAAGACGAACTTCTAAAGGTCCATTTCCCCGGTGAGCGTGCTTTGACTCTTGAAAATGTTCGTCCGAAAATTGATGAAAGTTATGTGCTTCAGATGCACTTAGATACCGATGATTCCAACGCCGCAGGTTTGAAGGGTGGCGAACCTGTTGAAATTGTGCGTTAGGTGCCCTCATTTTAAACCAATATGAATCAAGAACTGATTGATCAGATTCGGAAAATTGTTGAGAAGGTACTGGAGGCACAAGTATCCAACGCCACGCAAATTGCAGAGGCAAAACAACTACTCGCTATCTTTGGTGCAACACAACTCGAGTTGGACGAACCGCTCCGGCAGCTCGACACTTGCATACAAAATGGATGGAAAATTACAATAATTCTATCTGATCTCGCAACTAAAGTTATAAACCCTGAACCGATTTACGCCACAGTTGGCGAAGAAAATGTCCTGCAGGAGAATGCGCTAACCGATATAGCAACTTTTGTGGATACCTATCAGCAAATTCTGCTTCCCGTTTTCTCGCATCCAATGGCTGGAAAACTCGCGCTAAGGCTGGTAGACACACCGTGCACTTATCTTGTGTTTGAAGCACTCTCTAAAGGCAAAAAAGTTATAGCCGTCTCTGACGCACTTAATCAAGGTGAAACTCGGAAAAAAATTAATAGTATTGAAGTCGAATATGTAAACCTTTTGTCTGAACTTGGCGTTCAATGGGTACCTATGATGCAAATTGCCGAGTCAGTGACGAAAAAAATGAATGACTCGCCCGCCAGTTTAGACAAACCTCTGATTAGCGCAACGACTATTTCAAATCTGGATGCGAATGTACGGGAGTTGGTACACGTAAAATCAGCGATTATTACACCACTTGCCCGCGAGCATGCGAAAAAGAGAGGTATTAAACTCATACCTAAAAGTTAAGAAGCATCAGAATCGTCGGTTTTCGTTAGCATTATCAGAAAGTCTGTCCATCTTAAACGCGGCGTCGCGATAAGCATGTCGGATCTATAAGTGAAAACAATTGGAGTTATAGAAAAGATTAACTAACTTCAAATTAATCCTTGACAATTTTTGGAAAAAATTGTATCATTTCCATTAAGTTAAGAAAACTATCTTTGAGATTCACGAGGCACCGCGCACAACAGGTATAAAACCCGTTGGCAACGCCAAATGAAGGAGACGCACTTAGAAGGAGATTTACCATGAAAACCCGGATTTCGATTTTAAGCGTAGTATGCCTCCTCAGCTATTTTGTAATCATTGGATTGACAATCCCCGCGAATGCGGACCCCGATTATTACGCAGACCGGCTGAGTCGCGAGCATCGCATCGCGAGCGATGTTGATGAATGGATAGAACGCGGGAACGCAACGATTACCGCCAGTCCCCGATTTGAGGATGGCGTTCGACTCACCGCTTGGGCAAATGACGCTCAGGACGCAGATAACTACGAATTCGCAATTGCCAGCGCGGTATATCTTTTTGAAATTCCAGCAGGAACACAGTATATTGAAGTTTTGGTGCGATACCGAGGGGAACCGCATCGACTCGAAATCGAAGACTATGATGAACCCATCGCAGGTCGCGCATGGATCCGCAATACCAAACGCGAGTCAACACGTCGCGGTTACTACGACGAAAATGCCAAAGAGACACGTTACGGTGACACCTTTGTCCTTCGCGCGAAAAACCGCTCCGAACACATTAAGATCCCCGCTGTCGGTCACGTCAAAGACGGGTGGATGGAACTGCATATTGTCGCTGAAGGTGGCGAGCAGATTGACGTAGAATATCTTGAGGTTTCCACGTATCGTAGACAGCCGAAAGTTAGAGTGATTCAACGCTACACACCGACTTACCGTTGGCGTCCATGGCACCGCTATACCTATCTGTACTTTTATGACGGTCCCATCTATTACGCAACAGACTACGACTACTATCTCCGATGGAGTTACCCGATCTATGATCACCACTATCTCTCAATCCGTTCGTATTACGGTGGGTACCTCGGACGTTACCGTGCCTACTATCCAAGTGGCTACTATCGCTACCATTCACCATATTATGGCTCCTATAAGAGCCATTATCGTGGTACGCCAAAGGTGCATCAGCGACGGACGCAATTGAACCGGTGGAGCACTAAGCACGAAACAACACGCCGGCAGTATAGTCGTAGCCGATTATCTGTTAACAATCAACGCGGAGACCGAACAGCAGTCCGAAGAAACGTCCGCACCACACTTGAAGATCACCGGAGACAGACTCCGGCGACAACGGATCGGGTTGCGCGCCAGTCAATTATTGCGCAGAAGCAGCGTACTCGCACCTCCACTTCAACGCTCCGCCAAAGCCAGGTAAGACAAAGTACTTACCCCTCTGGGAGCACAAGAAGTACGAGTACACTGAGTCAGCAGCGGCGTTATCCTACCGCTACAACACAAAGCGCGAACCGTTATAGAAGTTCAACACAGTCACAACGGACTACGCCACTTTACAGACGTTCGACGGCTTCTTCAAACAAGTCGTTCTCGTCAAGCACAAGTAGTACCTCGCGTCCGAAGTATAGAACTACTACTTCTAGCACCTCGCGTCCGAAGTATAGAACTACTACTTCAAATTCGAGTTCGTCTCGCACGCGATCAAGCGTAAGCCGTTCAACGACAAGTTCATCGCGTGAGAGATCACGCCTGAGTCGTTCGAGTTCAAGCGCGTCTCGTTCTCGGACAAGCGCAAGCCGTTCTTCTTCTACAAAGACACGGACGCGTTCGACAACATCAAGCTCGAGTTCATCGCGCAGCAGTTCGAGCAGCAGCAATGATGACGATGATGATCGAAGCCGGACGACACAACGGACACGGAAACGTTAATTAGGAGTAGCACAACGGGCTTTGCACAACTTCTCGGGTGTGTGAAGCCCATATATCAAATGCGATTTTTGCTAATTATCTTATTACTGTTATTCAGCCTCCACGCCAGTTTTGCGCAGGAGGCTGAAAACGGCACAGAAACTGAACAGCAGACAGAGGAAACGGCGGAACAGGTTAAACTTGTTTCGCCAATCGGTGCTATGGTGCGTTCTGCCATTTTTCCGGGCTGGGGGCAGTTTCATAGCCGTAGTTACTTTCGTGGCAGTCTAACTGTCTTAGGAGTAGGCAGTTCCGTTATCGGTGGTTTTTTGGCACAACAATCCTTTAGAACTCGATACACTGCTTATGAAGAGCTGGTTTGGGGTGGCTTCTCCAGTGAAAAAGAGGTATTAGAAAGCTACGATCATGCAAACCAGAGATATAAACTCAGAACATTTTTTATGTATACGGGCATCGGTATTTGGCTTTATAGCCTTATCGATTCTTATGTGAGTGCCAACTTTTATAACGCAACCACACAGATTCAGTCTATTGAACAGGATGCACAAGATATTGAAAAATTCGGGATTGAAATGAGTGTAACGCCTTCACATCTCTATTTTGGTATCGTTAAAACTTTTTAAAAAGGAGAATACTTACTATGTTTAAGACTTTTGTAAAAGTCAGCGGTGTCCTCATCTTACTGATAGGTTTTATGGGGTGTGGAGATGCTGATAAAGTCGGAGAAATTCCAACTGAAGAACTCCTTCAAATTAGTAATGTCTTAGACCGATGGCGGGAAGGTTATGAAACAGAAGATGTCAATACTTATATCGGCACTTTCTGGGAAGATGGCTTTCTTTATGTGTCAGATATGGGAACAGACGGCGACAAAACAGACGATGTAGAGTTTGATGACATTCGGCAGGAACGCGCCGCCGCGACCCGTGTCTTTGAACGGTTTCAAGATATTGAGATAGAACTCTCTTCTCCGCCAGAAATTAAGATGAGCGATGACACCACGGCGGAGGTCCGGAACCACTACAGAATCCAATTTTTTGTATCGGACGGTCAAACGCTTGAGGGCGGATATACCGGTGCTTATGCCGAAGGCGACAACCTCTTTATCTTTGAAAAAAGAAACAACGAATGGCGTATAGCCGAGTGGCACGATGAAGCCTTTAACGAGGAAGAAATTCGCATCGCCAATAACTTATAGGTCCGAAAAAAGGAGGGGCAATTTCTAGCCCGGTGGGCGACAGGAAATACCGTACATTCATGCCACAACAGGAGGCACACCTACGTGATTATCTTCAACTCATCCGAAAGCATGATTTTACGATCTGTCTAAGTGTTCTACTGGTATTAGGAACGGCTCTAATTATCTCACTCCGTCTACCTAAAACTTATGCCGCCTCTACTTTAATGTTACTCGTCCAACCCAGTGCTACATCTTCCCTTCCTTCTGCAAATCTGTTTCAAAATGTCCTCTCTGGCGGTGTTGATCGACGAGAGATGGAAACAATCAGCACCCGATTTTCTACAGAATCAATGCTAAATACGGCAATCGAAAACCTTGAAGAGAATGGGCATGTAGAAGCAGCCGCGCTTTTCCCACCGATAGGTAAACTCAAACGAATGCTGAAGGCACAAGTAAATCCAGATTCCGATTATATTCAACTTTCGCTTGTCTTGACGGAGGCAGAAGGCGGTGAACGGAATGCAGCCCTCCTTGTCAATCAACTTGCAAGCGATATGCAAATATTGCGACATGGAGACGAAGAAACGAAACTCAGAAAACGCATGGAGTTCCTCGAAGATAAACAACAGGAATTCAAAGCGAAGATGGCGGAAAAATTAGACGAACTGCTCAAATTTGTTCGTGAAAATGGAAGCCCGGAAACATGGGCACCTATTCTGACCAATTTGCTCAACCGCCATACCAATGTCGAAGAAAAGATTGCAGTCAATCAGCAGCAGCTTTACGAAACGCGCGCCCATATTACATATCTACAAGGGCAGCTAAATCAATTGCCTAAGCAAGAACAATTATCCGAAACGACTTCCCATAACCCCGTCTGGCTCTTTCAGCAGGAGAAACTCTTCAACCTTGAATCACAGCGCGTCGCGGATAGAAAAAAAGTAGGTAAGAATTCATCAGAATTAGAAGGTCTTAACGCACAAATCGACGAAATCAAGAAAAAAAATGAGGATACCTCTCCGATAACCACTACCGTCACTTCCGGTACTTCAGCACATTATACTTATATACAGAATCAGTTAACAACGTTTGTCCCAAGGCTCTCAAGTTATCAAAAAGCCGAAGAACACCTCAAAGGGGAACTTGATAGCATAGAAACTGAACTGGCAATACTGCTAAAAGAAATCCCCGAAAACCACACGACCCTTACACAAATACGATCCAAGATTCAAGAAATGAATCTGATCGCTGAAGAAATTGCCAAACGGTCCCTTGAAGCTGAAATATTATATGCCGAATCTAAACTCCCAATCTCTCGTAATCAGATAGGGGGTATTGAAGTTATTGACCGGGCCACACCAATCAAGATTCCTGTCGCTCCACAACTTAAGTTTATCCTTGTTATCGCGGGAATCGCTGGTTTGATTTTAGGTGTTACAGCCGCTTTATTCATCGAATATTTTAACACGACTGTTGTAGACTTAAAAAACTGAACACCGATTTGGAAATATTTGAAGCCTCGATTTTGGTTCGAGGCTTTATTAATTTCCATAACTTCGTAAAAAAAATGTCAATTTTTCTTAAAATGTAGTATAATATATATTACGCCTGTCGGCATTATGAGGGTTCATAAATTAATTTATAGCAAGGCTGCTCGATATTCTCGACAGATGCCTGAGAAAAAACTGATTCGTTATGAACTACTACTGTTCTCAGGGAGACAGTAAAGGGTACAATCTACCCACATATTTTAAGGATATATCTTTGTTGGCGTAGCCGTTATCGGCACAGTATCGCAAAGAATGTATAAGTAGATCATTTCCAGATTGCTACTTAATTCTTAAAACAAAACGGGCGAAAAATTGAAAATGAAATGAATAGTACTGATATTAAACTTGAAAATATATTACATTTGTGGTATGTTTATTTGAAATTCCACTCCAATGCGTGTGTTTTTTCTGTTAAAAACTTGACAGAAATTCAAATCGGTGCTATTTTAGATGCTTAAGAACAGTTTTGCAGGTATTTTATCACATGTTCATTGAAAATTTCTGCAAAACAAACCCTTAATTTGTTGGAAGGAGACTCGCTTTTTTACACGGTTCGCGCGATATTCGCAATTTACGGAATATCTGTTCGGCAGTGATGAGAAGTCAAAAATTGCCTACATGTTATTTTAACTAACCAACGCAGTTTGGGTACTTTTCGTTTACACACAAAGCAGTTTTCATCCATTTCAAGGTTTTTTGTCGGAAACCCAGGTAAGGAGCGCGAATGACGAAATATCGTATCGCAGCTCGGTTACCTAAACATCCGCTCCATTATCTCCAAGGAGGAAAAACAAAATAATGAACAGGCTAAAACAATCAATTGATGTTTTACTTGTAGCGACCTGTATCCTGAGCGCTTTTGTGCTTTACGGTTGTGGGGCACAGAGCCTTGGTCCACAAGAACCCCTATTGCCAACGATTGAGGGGAGTTCTAAATTCTCAGCGCGTTTCCAGTTAGAAGAAGAACCGCAATTCTTCTATGACCTGTTTGGAAAAGAGCTGCTTGAAGGTAACGAGGTCTATAACTATCGTGAGCAGAAAGAGTTTGACCAGAACGGTGAATTGTTTGTTGGTTGGACAGGACAGCTGGATAGTGAAAGATTCTCGGCACAGCTGGATAGAACGGTCTTAACTGAAGACAGTTACCGTGGAAGGTATACCGAGTTTGCCATTGGTGACCATTTACGCTTCAAGCCGTCTACGCTTTTCCCGAACCGTTACATCCTTTATAAAACAGAATTTGACGGGCTTCGATGGGATATCTCTTTCGCGCAGGAACGGCACCTTTTCACGCTTATCAATTCTCGTATCTCAAACCCAGTCCAATTGACAGATGCAGCGGCGAACCTCGCGCCAACGCTTGGTCGTCGGAACGGCTTAAATGAAGACGCTGGCGTGCGACACATTGAAAACGCCCGTCTCGTAGGGTTCCGAGCACAAGGGCTTTTAGGCGACATTTTCCGTGTCGGGTTTACTTACGTCAATCTCCACAAAGAACACCCGGAACGCGTCGAAAATCCGCTTATGGGGACTGTAGCCAATACACCTCCGGAATCAATTTCAGTCATCTTTCGGGATGATTCACCCGAAGACAATCATGATCCCCAAATTCTCAGGGCGGATTACGAACAATTCGCAGCCTTTACGGGTGAAGACAGCCAGAAAGATAGGATCCAAGGCGGTGTCGGTGCAGCTTTCAAAGAAATGACAGTCACAATTGTGACCCAAGAATTGGAAGACGTAGAACCCTTAACCGCTGAAGAAGAGGAAGAAGGTATTCAACCACCTGAACCGCAGGCACTCCCCGCGGAAACCATAACTGAAACTATTAGCGTTAACGATATAATCGCAATGCCTCTCGGTGGACTTCCTTCTGTTGTCATTGACACGGATCCGGCGTGGCGGATTGTAGAGGGCTTCAACAAGATGAAAATCGTCATTGTTTTCGTCGATTCAGAGGGTGCTTCACCTTCTCCTGAAGTCCAACAACTCATATCAGAAGGGGCAATAGAAATTGATGCGGATCCCCGCACGGTTCAATCCGTCACTTTTGACATGGTTGTAGCAGGTGATTACAACATTGCTGTTATCGGAAACAGCCCTGCAAATAGAGCCGAATCAGATCCGGACATCCAAGAATGGATTAAAACCGAAGACGGTCACATCCAGATGCCGTACCGTGATGTTATTCAAGCACCCGGTAACTATGGACAGTCCTCAGATTACACCAGTAACCGGGCAACACTCCAACACAAGCCAGGGAGCTGGACAGGCGAGGGCAGGCCGCGTAAAGTTCGTTACCGCTATGGTGCAGCACGTGCAGCGCTCCTGTACGGGCTTGATTTAGAAGGCACTATCGGCAATGTTTTTGTCCGAGCACACTACTCGATTAACGGTAAATACAAGCAGTATCCAACTATTCCCAAAGGTCAGATTGGATTTAGCCGACTCAAAACAACCATCGAAGGCGAAGATGGCGAGGAGGAAACTGGTATTTCCATCGACCCCGCAACAGGTTTACCCTTAGATTCAAACGGAATCCCGACATACTCTGAGACCGAAGGTCAACGATTTGAAGCCATGTTGGGTGGCGATGGGGCAGATGAAACTGCTGCACTAAACGCCGACGACGAAACAATGGGGAGAGAAACCGCATGGTTCGTCCAACTCAAATCTCGATTTGGGAAACTGTACCTTGAAGGGGTCTATTATCATATTGATCCTGGGTACACAACAACCTATCTCAACTTCGGTTCCAATACCAATAGGGATCAGGAATACTCTCTGGAGCGGACACCCGCATCACAGGCGGAACAAGATCCATGGGATGAACTCAATTACGCCCTTATTGAAGATGATGATGATGATGACTGGCCCGATGATGACGACTTTGATGGAGTCCTACCTCGCGCTGACGACAGAGACCAAAATGGCGTTTTGGATTTCCAAGAAGACTTCCTCATCTTTGATGCTGATCCGCCGGTCTTCACCGACCTTGTTGATCTGAACAACAACGGCACAATTGATTCGCTTGAGGACGATTTTGAACCGCAGTATGAGTACGGGATAGACAGGGAAGGATACCACGTTTTCGCTGAATATGACCTCCTTGATAACCTTTCACTCAAAGTCGGATGGCTCAATGAAAACGAAATCTCAAGCCGCCGGAAAAATGATTCCAAATACCTACATGTTAGTTACCAACGTGATATTCCGGATTTTGGAACTGTACTCTTCCAAAACCGATTCGTCCGAGTTAATGACGATATTCCGGATTACACGATTACACTACGTGTCGGTGAATTGGAACCCGTTCAAATTTCCGACGAACTTGATTTCTATAATGCTCGCGTGAATACGACGACGCTCCAGTTCCTCTATACCGCTGTCCCCAACCTTACACTTGAAGCGAAATTCCTCGTTGTGTTTCAAAACCAGTTTGAACCAGACGAGGCAGATGCCATTTTCTTAGATATTGAGGCAGCGGACCCCGAAGACGACTTCGATCCGGCTACTGCTGATCAACGGGTCGACTTTATGGTCCCCGATGAGCAGGTTCGTGCTGGTGGGGATAGGCGGGAATTCCCGTTCTATCCAGACCATGGAATCAATGCACTTGATGCCAACGATCCAGGTTTAATCTATGATCCGCTAAACTGGAAGCCGCGTCGCTACCCCGAACGCAGTGTTTACAACCATCAGATAATTCTCAAGGGAAGATACGAGATTCCGCTCGGCGAACTCCCATTCGTTGATAGGATCGGTGAAGATTTGACCCTTACACCGATGGTGAAGTATATTTGGGACTACGCGGTCGACCGGGACCTCGAAGTTTACGAAGACGAGGAAGAGAATGAGTTAGGCGAGATTGAGATTCTGGAAATTCCAGAATCACTCAACCCAATCTTTTTCCGCCCAACAGATGATGAACCTATCGAATACCTACGCTTCAATAGAGAAAGTCGTGAAGATGTACTCGGCGTCCGACTCGATTATCAATTCTCGCAAAGGATGAACATTCTCGGTGGT
Organism: Candidatus Poribacteria bacterium; assembly: GCA_022819945.1. Lineage (GTDB taxonomy): Bacteria > Poribacteria > WGA-4E > WGA-4E > WGA-3G > WGA-3G. Next base: position 29,616 of record JAJEGI010000044.1, on the reverse strand, counting down.
TTCCAGTATCGAAAATTCACCAACCGGGATGAAAGTTTCAAGAGGTATTTGGCAACACCAGGTTTTGAAGAAGAAGATGCGCCTATACTCTATCGACCAGATTTGCGAACCCGAATCTTTGAGATTCAAGCAATCAACCGCGGTGAATGGCTCGGGTTCAACATCGTCATCCTTGCTGGTTACCGGCGAACCACTATCCTGCTCGATAACACGACGAGTAACACCACCTTCGTGCGAGCAATGATGGGTTTCTAAATGGTTTGTGTATCGCTGGACACGCCTCTCGTGTCCAGCGATTACCACGTTTAGTAATATCACCTATAATACCGTTTCTTCCAACACTTGAATAAAGCGCGTAACTTCTTAATCCCTCAAGTGTTTTTAATAGAGATGGCGTTATAAGCGGGCAGGGCAATCTACAGATATAGACTTTAATTAATTCCCAACGAGAAAAATCGTGTAGATGAACGCTCAGGTGTTAATAAAACTAAGTTGTTAAGGTGCGGCTCCCGTGCTTTACTTATACAACATTTTATTTTTCAGATGACTTGTAGAGACTTGCCAACACAATCGGCAAGTTACCCTAAGGAGGATCAGAACGCATGATTCGTTTTAGTTTCGTTTTAATGCTAATTGCTTGTGTCGGTATGTCTACTGGCATCGCTTTTGCGCAAGATGATGCAAGCGGTGGAACCGTTCGAGGCAATATTGTTGATACAACCACAGCACAGAACCCGATTGAAAATGTTCAGGTCAAGATTGTTGCTACAGGCGGGGAAGAATATGAGGCAACCACAGATGCCAATGGCGAATACGAAAAATCTGGTGTCCCCGCGGGCCGCTATCTTATCAGTATCTATAGAGAAGGATATGGCGACCGGCTTGGCAAACCTGTTACAGTCGTTAATGGCGGTGATCACTTCGTACCGCTCAAGATGACCAAAAAGGATAACATCGTTACCTTCTTCCAGAAGTTTGGATTCGTCTTCTGGCCGCTCGCGCTCTGCTCTATCACGGCGTTAACCTTCATTATTGAAAGACTTTTCACCTTTGTCCGGAGTCGCTCCCGAATCGGCACTGAACAGTTCATCGCCAGTATTGCCGACTCACTGCGGAAAGAAAACATTATGGAAGCCGTCTCAACTTGTGAAGAAGCCGGCGGTCCCCTTGCTAATGTCCTTAAAGCAGGATTACTGCGATACAGCCAAGCCCAAATCGAGGAACGCGATATTAGCAAAGAAGAAATTCAGGAAGCTATTGAGGAAGCAAGCTTGCTTGAAATCCCCGAACTCGAAAGAAATCTGCCAGTCCTCGGTACCGTCGCAGTGGTTTCTCCGCTGTTCGGCTTGCTTGGAACGGTTACAGGTATGATTAGTGCGTTTACTACAATCGCACTCGAAGGTACGGGTGACCCGCAGCAGCTCGCAGGTGGTATCTCACAGGCATTGCTCACAACTGCTGCTGGTTTGACAGTTGCTATTCCGTGTTTGATTTTCTTCCAACTTTTTGACAGCTGGGTCAACAGACATATGGTTGAAATTTCACAGGTTTCTACTGAAATTGTCAATCAACTGATTGTTGGTGAATCTGGCAACGCCTAACCTTGGAACAGAACGGCGGGTGATTTACACCCGCCTCTCCAGAGGGTGTCAGGTTCTCGAACCGTAACCCTGGTCTCATTAATGAGAAAGGAGACTTTGAAATGCAACAAGTCGGTGAAGCCAAATTGAGTTTGCTTGCGACCAAAATCAGGGAACGTAAGCCACCAACGCTCAGTATGGCACCAATGATTGATTGTGTATTCCTGCTCCTGATTTTCTTCATGGTATCAACAACCTTCTCACCGATTCCTGGCCTCCGGGTGCAGCTTCCCCCGCCGGGGAAACCTTCGCCTGACAAACCGAAAGGGTTGACAGTCCGGATCGCGAACCCGGAACCTGGTGAGGATAGAGGCACTATGGTGTTGAATGATGCAGTTGTCCAGATTGATGAAATGTTCAACCAGTTCATCAATGCACCGGACGAGGCAACAAACATGCTTATTATCCAATCTGAGCGGGAAGTACTCCATGAACAGATCGTACAGGTGATGGATATTGCAAAACAGGCAGGTATAGATAAAATCGGATTCGCTATTGTCGCCAGAGACTGACAATCTCACGCGATAGCAGTAGTAATCTAATCTCTATAGAAGGAGAATTCTCATGGCTTTAAACTTTAAACGGCGGAAAACACAAGATGATGATGACATTCCGATGGCACCAATGATTGATTGTGTGTTCTTATTGCTCATCTTCTTCATGGTATCTGCTGTCATGAAGGTTCCTCCACCTTTTACTGTCACCTTACCCGATTCTGCAACGAAGCACGAATTCACGCGAAAGAAATTCAACCTTTTCATTAACAGTGACGGACGTATCTCAATTGATGACCAAGAAATGTTGACCCTGGAAGACATGGAGCTCTTCATTGCAGCGCATGAAAACCAGATCACTACCTTGATCATCAAAGCAGACAAACGTGCTAAGCACGGGGATGTCATTGATGTGGTAGAGCGTGCGAAAATGCGCTCAAGTAAAACGGAAGGGCTTGAAATCGCTTTCGCTGTGTCAGAAGAAGACTGAGGAACACAATGAAATTAAAAAAGGCAGCATCTGCTGCCTTTTTTTTTTGCATCACAGCCAATTACAACGAGGTTGCCAGAATAAAATGTACCGATGCGAAAATAAACGTGCGTAACTCTATATACTTTCAGGTGTTTTAAAATCAACAAGCATATAAACATGGAGGCACATTCGCATGAAACATCTGAAGAGACACAAACCCCCTAAACTTAGTATGGCACCTATGATTGATTGCGTATTTCTGCTTCTGATTTTCTTCATGGTGTCAACAACTTTTGCGCCCATCCAAGGGCTTCGAGTGCAACTTCCTCCACCCCTTTCTCAACCCACGCCCGACGACTCAAGCATCGTCATTATGATTGCTGATCCCACACCGGACGAAACCGAAGGAGTCATCGTCATGCGTGAGGACAATAGAGAAGAAATTGTGCAAACGGGAGATATGTTTAATTGGCTCCTCAACGCGCCTGAAGATGCCAAAAGAATGGTAATTATCCGCGCGGGTCGCAAGGTTTTCCATGAGCAAATCGTCCATGTCATGGATATCGCCAAACAAGCAGGTATTGACAGAATTGGGTTCGCCCGTGCTGCGAATGCTACCGTTAGGCTCGATCGTTGACAGCGACATATATCAGAAATGAAACCAAAGCTGCGAAAAAATAGATACGCCGTGCTAACTGGATTTCACAGAAGCACGGCGTTGCTTATTACGTGTAATTTCTAAAGCTGCTTATCAGATCAGGATTTCTAACGCTTCCTCCGCTCTCTCCGAGTTGCAGCTCTCCTTTTCAGTTGGACAGGTGCCGGAAGGGGCGGCGGAGGTGGTGTTACAACCTTCCAAAAGTGCGGAAGGAACGCCTCCCAATTGGTGAGAATATTCTCGGCATGCTGACTACCGGTATAGGCTGCGTGATTTTGTATAAGTGCCATCAGGCTCTTAACGTCCGCCTCATTCTTCACCTTTTCTATTTTCACCCAATCCGGGTTGAACTTCTGCTCGAACTGCTGTTTTTCATCCAGAACATAGGCTGTCCCGCCTGTCATTCCGGCTCCAAAGTTTCTACCCGTTTCGCCGATAACTACGACTGTACCTGCGGTCATGTATTCACAACCGTGATCACCGACCCCTTCAACGACAGCAGTTGCACCGCTATTTCGGACGCAGAACCGTTCACCAACGCCACCGGCTGCATAGAGTGTCCCGCCCGTCGCGCCATATAAGACTGTATTTCCGATGATCGTATTCTCAGAAGTTTCAAACGATGCAGTTGGCGCGGGTTTAATAATAAGTTCTCCGCCTGCCATGCCTTTGCCAACATAATCATTGGCTTCCCCTGTCAACACGAATTGTACGCCACTGATACAGAAGGCACCGAAACTCTGCCCGGCACTTCCCTCAAAGTTGCACTGAATTGTTCTATCAGGCAAACCCGTGTCGCCATAACGTCTCGCGATTTCACCAGATAATTTTGCGCCGACTGTCCGGTGGGTGTTCCGAATAGGATAAAAAAGTTGGACCGATGTTTTCTGCGTGATCGCTTTCGCTGCATCCTCCAGAATCTGATCGTCAAGCGGAATATCCTCTCGATTATTCCGTTCCTGCAGATGATAGCGAGGTTGTGTCCCGGTTGGATCCGCAGGTGTCAGAATTTCGCTTAAATCAAGCGTTGCAGCTTTTGGATAATCTGCAAGGTCAATCGGTTGCAGCAATTCAGGACGGCCAATAATATCGTTCAAGCATCTGTGTCCGAGATTCGCGAGAATCGCTCGAACTTCATTTGCCACCCCCAACATAAAGTTAACAACCATTTCAGGGGTCCCAGGATACTTGGCACGGAGTGCCGGATCCTGCGTGGCGACTCCAACAGGGCAGGTATTCAGGTGGCATTGGCGCGCCATCACGCATCCTGTTGCTACCATTGCTATTGTGCCGAAGCCGTATTCCTCTGCCCCCAACATAGCAGCGATGACAATATCACGTCCCGAACGCATTCCACCGTCTGCCCGTAATACAACGCGATCCCGCAATTCGTTTTCCACGAGCGCGCGCTGTGTCTCTGCGAGTCCGAGTTCCCAAGGTGTACCTGCGTTCTTAATGGAACTCAGCGGTGATGCGCCAGTCCCGCCTTCATGTCCACTCACTTGGATAACATCGGCGTAGCCCTTTGCGACACCTGATGCAATAGTTCCAACCAGAAATTCAGACACGAGTTTTACAGCGACCTTCGCCTGCGGATTCGCTTGCTTCAAATCATAGATGAGCTGCGCCAAGTCCTCAATAGAGTAAATGTCGTGGTGCGGTGGCGGCGAAATCAAGGGAACTCCCGGCACAGAATGTCGGATAGAGGCGATTTCAGCGGTTACTTTGTGCCCCGGAATCTGTCCGCCCTCCCCAGGTTTAGACCCTTGCGCCATCTTGATTTCCAATTCTTTCGCCGAAATTAGGTACGTTGGTGTGACCCCGAAACGTCCGGATGCTACCTGTTTGATAGCACTCGAAGCGAGATCACCGTTCGGCTGCTCCTTGAACCGAGTAGGACTTTCTCCCCCTTCTCCACTTCCGGACTTCGCGCCGAGGCGGTTCATGGCAATTGCCAAAGTCTCGTGTGTTTCACGGCTGAGTGCGCCGAAAGACATGCTACCGGTTGTAAAACGCCGCACGATATCTTCCGCGGGTTCTACCTCCTCAATTGGGATAGGCGTACTCGGCTTGAATGCAACTAAATCACGTAAACTCGAAGGCTCACCGTTCTCAACAGCGTCAACATATTCCTCATAATCCTCCGACTTACCCGCCTTGACGAACTTGTGGAGTGATTTAAACACTGTCGGATTGAACGCATGGAATTCACCGTTTCTACGGAATCGGAAGTAGCCTGCCTCTTCAAGCGATGCGTCGCGTTCGCTTCCTGAAAACGCTTTTGTATGGAAATGGAGCGTCTCAGCAGCGATTTCGGCAAACCCGATGCCGTTCAAGCGAGAGGTGGTCCCCGTAAAGCATTTATCAATAACCGTTGCATTGATACCGAGTGCCTCGAAAATCTGAGCACCACGATAACTTGAAACCGTCGAAATCCCCATCTTCGCCATAATCTTCAAAATACCTTTTTCGACGGTTGTCTTATAAGTTTCAACAGCTTTCGTTGCTGTGAGTCCTGCAAGATCATCGTCCTCAGCAAGTTGAACAATCGTTGAAAGCGCGAGATAAGGATTGACAGCCGCTGCCCCATAACCGATCAAGACAGCAAAATGGTGTTCTTCTCTCGCATCTCCGGTTTCAGCGATAAGGCTCACTCGCATTCGTTTCCCTTCTCGAATCAGATGGTGATGGACCGCACCGACAGCAAGTGCCATCGGAATTGGTGCGGAATCAGGACTAACATCTTTATCACTTAGCACGAGAAGCGTAGTCCCTGTATCGACTGCCTCGGAGGCATGTTGGCATAACGCCTCCAACGCGGATTCCAAGCCTTGTTCACCAGAAGATACTGGGAAACAGACAGAAAGCGTCCTGATCTGAAAATCGGGTATATTGAGTTCTCGTAACGCTTGTAAATCCGCATTTGTTAGGATTGGTGAAGGTAACCGAATGAGTCGAGCATGTGCTTCAGTTTCCGTAAGCAGACTGTGCCGTCGCCCAAGGTAAGTCGTGAGTGACATCACCAGACGTTCACGGATTGAATCAATCGGAGGGTTCGTTACCTGCGCGAAGCGTTGTTTGAAATAAGTGTAGAGCAATCGGGGGTGCCGAGAAATCACAGCAGGTGGCGTATCATCACCCATTGAACCGACTGCTTCCTTCGCTTCCGTTACCATGGGTTTAATAAATCGCTCGACATCCTCAGTCATATAACCGAAGGCTTTCTGGTACATCGGCAGCTGCTCAGGAACAGCATCCGTCATAGTGGAAGCGTCGTCTTTTTCAGTCGGAAGTGTCACGATACCTTTCTGTACCCACTCCGCATAAGGTTTTTGCTCAGCAACTCTATGCTTAATCTCCGAATCCTTCAGTAATTTTCCGTGCGCTGTATCAACAGCGATCATTTGCCCGGGTCCCAAACGCCCTTTTTCCACAACGCGACTGTCGTCAAGTTCAATAATACCGACTTCAGAACCCATGACAACGGTTCCGTCTTCTGTGACTTTGTAGCGTGCGGGTCGTAAACCGTTTCTATCCAGACTTGCGCCAACAACAACACCATCCGTAAACGCGACCGCCGCCGGTCCATCCCAAGGTTCACTGACACATGAGAGGTACTCGTAACAGGCTTTGAGCACATCCGGCATATCAGGGATCTGTTCATACGCCTCCGGGATCAGACACATCATGGCGTGCAGGATATCGCGGTCAGAATGTGTTAATAACTCTAACACGCTATCCAAACTCATCGAATCGCTGCCGTGTTCATTGATTATAGGAACAAGTTTTTGGATATGTTCGTTCCAGAGAGGAGATTGTAAGTCAGCCTCGCGTGCCCGCATCCAATTTCGGTTGCCCATCAAAGTGTTGATTTCACCGTTGTGTGCAAGTGTGTGGAAGGGTTGCGCGAGCATCCACGTGGAAGAGGTGTTTGTACTATAACGTTGGTGGAAAACAGCGAGTGCTGCCTCAAAATCGGAATCTTTTAAGTCGAGATAAAATTGCGCAAGCTGCGGTGCGACGAGCAATCCTTTGTAGACGACCGTCCGATGCGAAAAGGATGCGATATGGAATTCATCAAGGCCTGCCGCTGTGATACGATGTTCTAACTCTTTACATATTAAGTACAGGCATCTTTCAAAGGCATCGTCTGCGAGCTGCTCTGGTCTCCCTACCAATACCTGCTGAATGTCCGGCATTGTTTCTAAAGCCTTGGTCCCAAGCGCAGAAAGATCCAGAGGCACTGAACGCCATCCGAGGAGCGGAACGCCGTATTGTTGTAACGTCTTTTCAATGAGCGTGCGTCCCTGTGCCAATGCCTTTTCGTTGTGTCGTGGGAGAAAAATCATCCCGACACCCATGTCATTTATCGAATCAAGGTGGACTCCAAGTTTCTCAAGTTCTTTTTGAAATAGTTTTTCTGGAATTTGTGTTAAGATACCTGCCCCGTCGCCTGTTTTTGCGTCCGCCGCCACCGCGCCTCGGTGCGTCAAATTCGTGACCGCTTGCGTCGCCATCTTGATAATCTCATGGCTCCGACTTCCGAAACGGTTCGCGATAAAACCTACACCACAGGCATCTTTTTCGTTTAAATCCTTGTACATTTTTAAACTAACTCTCCATACATTCTTCTATATTTCTTTTTCATTGGCGTTGTAAATCAAGTTGTTTACGCTTCGTCTTTTTATATTTAATCCGCGAGGCGAGGTTCACGTGCCTTAACCCTATACCTTTTTATTAAGGTTACAAACAGATCAGAAAACGGATTTCGCTTTCAGGGTTGGGCGGACGCTGAGGACTCGTATCCTGCCGAAAATAGCGCGCCTCAAGGCAAGAGAGAGCCTTTGGAATCAACGGTGATTCGCGACCGGCTTGGCGGGCTTACATGTTCGGTTTAAGCCTCATTTTTTTTCGGCAAAACCGCATGTTAGTCTTAATATTATACCTCAATTTAAGCCGAAAGTCAAGCAAATTCTCCGCCGTCTCAATAGCCGACCGCACACCCATCACGTCTCGGATCCGATCCGGCGACAAGCGTATTGAAAGAGGGGTTGATAAAAATCGCTTGCCCGCCCCCAAAAAAAGTGTCTCCCGATACGATACGATGTCCTTTCTGTGCCAACGCGGCTTGCACATTCATTGGAATGCCTGCCTCCAGCATAATCCGAGAATCGTCCATCACCCGAAACCGAGGCGCATCTAAGGCATTTTGAACATCCATATTGAAGTCAATGAGATTGGACACAAACTGTAAATGCCCTTGTGTTTGCATCTGCCCGCCCATAACACCGAAGGTAACCAACGGCACCCCATTTTGGGCAATCATACCGGGGATAATCGTATGTAACGTCCGTTTATGCGGCGCAATACAATTCGCATGGTTCGGATCCAATGAAAAACCTGCACCTCGATTTTGCAACATAATACCAGTATCACCAGCAGTCAAACCTGAGCCAAAGCCAGCAAAGAGACTATTAATAAAAGAGACAACGTTTCGATCACTGTCAACGGCACAGAGGTACACCGTATCACTCCCTATTGAGGGAACACCGGCACTCGGTTCCATATTCGCCCGTTCTGGCGAGATACGGGACCGTTGACTTTCGGCATAGTCGTCAGAGAGCAGTCCGGCTACCGGTACATCTACAAATGCTGGGTCTGTTACGTACTTATAGAGATCGGCGAATCCCAATTTCATTGCCTCAATTGCGTAGTGTAGATGCTCAGGACTGTTATGCCCCATCGCTCCGAGGTCAAATCCTTCAACGATATTGAGTGCAAGCAGTGCAGCAATACCCTGTCCATTGGGTGGAATCTCATAGACATCATAACCCCGGTAATTCGTAGCAATCGGTTCAACCCAATCGGATTTGTGGTCAGCGAAGTCTTGCCGTGTGAACAGTCCGCCATTCTCATCGGAAAACTGAACGATCTTATCAGCGATTTCGCCGTGATAAAAGGCATCACGTCCGCCTTCAGCAATCAACCGTAACGTCCGTGCGAAGTTCGGTTGTTGAAAGATTTCACCCGGTTTTGGTGCCTTACCGTTTGTAAGATATGTCTTTGCCGTATCGGGATGCTGCGCCAACATCGCAGCACTGCCTTGCCACGCGAGGCTAATTTGTGGACTGACCGGAAATCCGTTCTCAGCGTAATCAATCGCGGGTTGTAGGACCTCTGCCAATGACATCGTCCCACACGCCTCAAGGAGGGTCGCCCATCCGTCAATCGTCCCCGGAACCGTAACCGGATACATGCTCCCAAAAGCGGGAATGCTGCGTAATCCCTGTTTGGTAAAGAATTCCAGTTCTGCGGCGTAAGGTGCCCTACCACTTGCGTTTAATCCACGGATTACACCGTCTTTAGGCTGGTAGACCAGCATGAACGCATCGCCACCGATACCCGTTGACATCGGCTCAACGACGTTGAGGATTGCAGCAGTCGCGACCGCCGCATCAATAGCGTTTCCACCCTCGCGTAGAATCTGTAATCCGCCCTGTGCAGCAAGCGGTTGACTCGTTGCAACTGCACCATGTTGGCAGATGACAGCAGAACGTCCAGGTCCAAATTGGTTTGGGTAGTACCCATCAAACATCTTTCTCTCCTACTTTCAGACTGCTACCACTATAGCACACCTCGCCCTTTTTGTCAAATTTAGCACTGATGCAGCAGTCTTGGCACAGAAACTGCGTTTTTTAAGAAAATTGGCACATAATTGACTGTAGCACACGCTATTTCAAAAAAAATCCAAAAAAATGTAAATTTACCCTAAACTTTTTCCGTTTCATGTTTATAAGTAATATACCGAATATTTTAGGGATCATTATGCCAAGTTTCATGTCTCGTCCATGACCGAAACCGAGGTATCTTTCAGGGTCATCGAGATGTGAAAAAAAATAATAAAGGAGAAAATCCATGGTAATGATGACGCGTCTGAGAGGCGGCGTTCCAATTTTGGAACCTCACGGTAAAATTGTCGGCACTGCAATATCGGAATTGCGAGAGAAACTCGCGTTGGAGTTATTAGAGGCTTCCCATAAGCCCTGCTTCATCATCAATTTCGAGCACGTTCACAAAATAGATAGTTCGGCACTCGGCATGCTGGTAAATGTGCATGTGATCGCAACGCAGCTGAAAAGTCGTATCGGTATTATCAATGTTGGGCGACATATTAAGAGTTTACTCGTCCTGAGTCGGCTTGTGCATATTTTTGAACATTTCGAGAGTGAGGAAGCTGCGATTTTGGCACTCGCCAAGGGTGACTAACGGGGGCAGCGACTTGAATCAATGCTCAAGCAAGCGTGCTTCAGTTTTGAAATTTTGTATTGTTTTTTCTTTTTAAAAATTGTAGAATAAAAATAGTAAGCGGATTTTGGATAGCAGCATGACAAATGCATGCTGTTAAAGTAGCATATCGCAAGTCAAGGACCTGCTTCATGGAGGGCAAACCATGAAATTGAGATGTCAGTTGAAAGGCATAAAATGTCCGCGTTACAAGCATCATGGGATTTTCAATCCTGATAACAAAACGATAACACGTCTACTGCCGGATTTGAACCGGTGTGCTGGATGTATAGCGTATGCTTCACCGAAGTGTTCCGAGATGCGGGAGGATTTGCAGCAAATCGCTGCGACGGTACTTATCGAAAAAGGGCCTAAGTTCAACCCGACACACCCGAGTGGCGCGAATTTCGGCACTTTCATCCGCCCACACATCTGTGGGACTTTGATGAACGCCAAAAGGAGTGAACTCATCCACAAGCACCGGGAACGCCGTAGTTTTAATGGTGCGTGGGATCCGGATGAGGATCCGAGGGCTGAAGTGAAACAAGACCTCGGACGGTTACGGGAGGTTCCAGCCTGTTACACTGAATTTGAGGAGGCACTCGTGCGTAACATTAGTTTTGAGGCTGCCTTGCCTAAACTTCTGAAAACCTTAACCCCCCGTGAACGCGAAGTTTTCGCCTGCCTTCGCGAGGATCAGCGAAATTGTGAGATTGCCGAAATGTTGAATCTCTCTGAATCTCGCGTCAGCCAACTGGTGACACAGGTGACGCAGAAACTGACAGGCGCAGCACAAAGGCTCGGTTTGGCAGAATAACTTTTTGGAGGCACCTTTTGGAAATAACCACAATTCAAACGTAGCGGCGATTGTAGATACCAGCCGGAATGCTGGAGCGCAATCGCCTTTTTTATGGTCTCATTGACTCAAAATTGAGTGCTTTGGATTTGACAGCCTTCAGTCATTGTGCTAAAATTCAATTGATCTCACAAAACAGGAGCGGTTATGTCTACGTACGATGTCGGAATTATCGGCGGGGGACCAGGTGGGTATGTTGCGGCTATTAAAGCGGCACAACTCGGTGGTAGCGTCTGCCTCATAGAAAAAGGCGAGTGGGGCGGGACCTGCCTGAATCGAGGGTGTATCCCGACGAAAACGCTTTTTGCTGTCGCTAACCTCGCTACGCAGGTTCAAGATGCATCTGATTTCGGTGTGCATATCAGTGGTGAAGCAACAATTGATTACCCGCAGGTATTGGCGCACAAAACCTCGGTGATTGCGCAATTAACGGGAGGTATCGCACAACTGCTGAAAGCAAACGGCGTTGATACCTTCAACGGAACAGCAACGCTTACCGATAGAAACACCATTCTCATCAATAAACCCGACGGTACAACTGAGCAGCTGCATGCGAAAAATGTTGTCATCGCCACAGGTTCCGAACCCGCAGAACCCCCTGTCTTTGAAATTGATGAGACCCAAGTCTTGACGACGACAGGTATCCTCAACCTCACAGAACTCCCCGCAAGTTTGTTGATTGTCGGGGGTGGGGTTTCCGGGTGTGAATTTGCCTCAATCTTCAACGCGCTCGGTTGTCAAGTGACTGTGTTGGAACTCCTTCCCACAATTTTGGCGACTGAGGACGTGCAAGTGATCCGTCATATCCAACTTTTCATGAAGCGAAAGGGTATCACTATCCATACGGGTGCCAAACTTACACACGTTAAAAAATCGGATACGGATGTCACAGCAGTACTTGAATCCGGTGAAGAGATCACAGCAGAAAAAATGCTCGTCTCAATCGGGAGGCGTTACAACACTGAGAACATCGGGTTAGAAAAGGTTGGTGTTCGCACAGAGGGCGGAAAAATCGTTGTGGATACACAGATGCAGACGAATGTTCCAGGTATCTATGCCGTTGGGGATGTCGCCAGTCGGTATCTGTTGGCACACGTCGCATCGGCAGAAGGAAAGGTTGCGGCACAAAACTGTCTCGGTACCCATGCTCAGATGGATTACCAAGTGATCCCGTGGTGTGTTTTCACCTTGCCTGAAATCGGGCATGTCGGCATGACAGAAAAAGAGGCGACAGATGAAGGTTACGAGGTGAAAGTAGGACGGTTCCCTTACGCTGCAAACGGGAAAGCATTAGGATTACGTGAAACGGATGGATTTGTTAAGACCGTTTCGGATGCCGACAGCGGGGACATTCTTGGCGTTCATATCGTCGGCGCGCAGGCATCAAACCTTATCCATGAAGCCGCGGTCGCGGTGCGTCTCGGCGCATCTGCAGCAGATATAGCACACACGGTTCACGCGCATCCGACCCTCTCAGAAATGGTTATGGAATCTGCTGAAGCGGCGTACGACAGAGCGATTCACAGTCTACATTAAAAACGGGCGGCTTCCTGAAGTTCGCAATACCTTGATGAAATTTCGGAAAACGCCACACGCTTTTGCCGCTCGACGCTAAAATCTTCGATGTTAAAAGAGGCGACAACCGCGCCATATACCATAGCACTCCGTATTGCTGCCTCCGATATATCTCCAACAGAAGCAAGGTATCCCATCATCCCACCCGCAAAACTATCGCCGGCACCTGTCGGATCGGTTACTTGCGTGAGCGGATACGCCGGAGCGTTGAAGTAGGATGATTCGGTGATACTTATTGCACCGTGTTCACCTTTTTTGACGATAACCCGTGTTGGTCCATAACGCAGAATCGTTTCTGCAGCGCGCACCAAGTTAGCATCTCCCGTCAATAGTCGCGCTTCACTATCATTTAAGATCAGGACATCCACACGTGCTAAGAGTGCCTCTAACGCCTCTCGTTCTTCGTTAATCCAAAAATCCATCGTATCACAGACGATCAGTTTCGGATTTGTCGCCTGTTCAATGATACTCAGCTGCAACACCGGTGAGTTATTCGCCAAAAAAAGATAGGAAGCATTTTTGTAAGCTTCGGGCAAAACGGGTTGAAAATTCTCAATAACATTTAGTTCAGTGAAGAGGGTGTCGCGTACATTGAAATCTTCAGCATAACGACCGCCCCATCGAAACGATTTGCCATCTTCAACCCGCTCCAATCCTTGGAGATCAATGCCGCGCGTTTGGAGGAAGTTCGTGTACGCATGCGGAAAATCAGCACCGACAACACCAACAAGTTGAACAGTAGTGTTCCCAAAAAAACTTGCGGCGACAGCAGCATAGACACCAGAACCGCCAAGGACATCCTCAACCCGTTTGCTTGGGGTTTCTACTGTGTCTAAAGTAACCGTTCCAACGACCAAAACTCCCATACGCTAAAACCTATCTTTCAAATATACTGAGTAAACCCTATTCCGTTTAAGATTAGAAAGGCCCCGGTCTATTTTTGTTTTCCCGGAATGCGCGGATAACCCGCCGCAGTCTGCGAATGAAAATCACACTGAGTACGATGACCAATGGATACTGCAAAAAACTCAGCACTCTTACCAATGTCGGCGGGAATAGTATTGCCTGAGAAGATGCTGCCCATATCAGTAGCAATAACACTGCCGACAGCAGTATGATCACACCTTCCAAAATTTCTGATTTCTTCATAAGCATCCCTCACAACAGGCAACACCCAAAACAGTCCACGGAATAGTTGAAAGAAAAACGGCGTTACGTTCCCATCTCCCACGAGTTGAGGTATTTCTCCTGCTCTGCGGTGAGTGTGTCGATTTCAACGCCAAACGCTTCGAGTTTCAGTTGTGCCACAGTCTCGTCAATGGATTCAGGAACATCATACACCCGATTTTCAAGCTGCTCACCATTCTTAGCGATATATTCAAGAGATAGTGCCTGATTGGCAAAACTCATATCCATAACACTCGCCGGATGCCCTTCGGCAGCGGCGAGATTGACCAACCGACCTTCACCGACAAGGTAGAGTTTCTTACCATCTTCAAGGGTATATACATCTACATAGGGACGTGCACTCCCCGTATCAACGCTCAATTCCTCAAGCGCGGGAATATCAATCTCGACGTTGAAATGACCGGAATTCGCGATAATCGCGCCATCCTTCATCGCTTCAAAATGTTCCTTACGCAAGACATGAATATCGCCTGTAAGGGTTATAATAAGGTCAGCTTCCTGAACCGCTTTTTGCATCGGCATCACACGAAATCCATCCATGACCGCTTCCAACGCTCTCAAAGCGGTAACCTCGGTTACGATAACGTTCGCGCCTAAACCGCGTGCGCGACTTGCGACCCCTCTCCCGCACCATCCATAACCGGCAACGGCAACCGTTGTTCCAGCAATTAACAAGTTAGTTGCCCTGATGATACCGTCCAGTGTGCTTTGCCCAGTGCCGTATCGGTTATCAAAAAAATGCTTCGTCTGCGCGTCGTTCACAGCGATAATCGGGTATTTCAGCACGCCTTCATTTGCCATGCTTTTGAGTCGGATGACCCCCGTCGTTGTCTCTTCTGTTCCGGCAACGACTTGCTCCACTAAAGCCGGGTTTGTCTCTTCAGAATGCAGTCTGGAAACGAGGTCGGCACCGTCATCCATAGTGATCGTAGGTTGTAAATCAAGCGTTGCATCAATGTGTTTGTAATAGGTTTCCGTATCTTCTCCATTAATAGCAAAAACGCCGATCTCTTCGTCAACAACAAGAGATGCTGCGACATCGTCTTGTGTACTGAGCGGGTTCGATGCACAGACAACGGCTTCAGCCCCGCCTGCTTTCAGGGTCTTCATCAAGTTCGCAGTTTCAGTTGTGACGTGCAGACATGCGGCGACTCTCACCCCTTCTAAAGGACGTTCATTTTGGAATCGCTCACGGATAGAATCTAAAACGGGCATGAATCGATTTGCCCAATCAATCCGTTGTTTACCATTTGATGCGAGTTCTGTTGTTTTAATATCGTAGTTCATTAATTTCCTTCTGTGTGCCGGTAGCCTTGAAGAAATCCATTCTACCGGAGTTTTTCGACGTAATCGGTCTCTTCCCAAGTAAAACCGGGTTCTTCGCGTCCAAAATGTCCATACGCAGCAGTATTTTGATAGATAGGCTGACGTAATTTCAGGCGTTCAATTATACCGACTGGGGTTAAATCGAAGTGCGCGTTGACAAGCTGCGTGAGTGCTTCTTCATCACCAGTGCCAAAGGTGTCTACCATAACAGAAATGGGGTCACTTCTACCAATTGCATAAGAGATTTGAATTTCGCACCGTTCTGCGAGTCCAGCGGCAACGAGGTTTTTGGCGACATGACGTGCCGCATAGGTAGCACTTCTGTCTACTTTGGTTGGATCTTTTCCTGAGAGTGCCCCGCCGCCGTGCCGTCCCATACCTCCGTATGTATCAACAATAATTTTTCGACCTGTTAGCCCGGCATCCCCTTGCGGTCCACCAGTTACAAAGCGTCCAGTCGGATTGATATGATATTTAATGTCTGGACTCTGGAGATTTTCAGGAATGATCTTTTTAATGATCTCTTCAATAATTGCTTCACGCAATTCGGTATCCGCAACATCGGGATCGTGCTGCGAAGAGATCACAACTGTGGTCACTGCTTTCGGTTTGTTGTCAACATATTCAACGGTTACCTGAGATTTTCCATCGGGTCGGATAAAGGGGAGGGTCCCATCTTTACGAACTTTAGCCAACCGCCGTGTCAATTGATGGGCAAGGGTAATCGGCATTGGCATCAATTCTGGGGTTTCGGTGCACGCATATCCAAACATTAACCCTTGGTCTCCAGCACCGCCGGGGTTCACCCCCATTGCAATATCAGGAGACTGCTTGTCAATGATACTCAATACAGCACTTCGCTCGGCATCAAAACCGTATTCAATATCGGTGTACCCAATATCGGTAAGTACTTTTCGTGCGATCTGTTGCGCATCATAGTTTGCGGTAGTCGTAATCTCCCCAGTAATAACAGCAAGTCCGGTTGTGACCAAGGTTTCACAGGCGACTCTACCCATAGGGTCCGTTGTGAATATGGTATCAAGGACTGCATCCGAGATTTGATCCGCAATTTTGTCCGGGTGTCCTTCAGTGACAGATTCGGACGTAAACAGAAAATTCTTGCTCAATTCCGCCTCTCCTACTCTACGTATCTATTCCTGCCCTGTTTATAGGCCAGCGTCTCCGCGGCTTTTCAAGGCTTTGCCCACGAGACAATGGGTGGGTACATGTACCCACCCGTACAGTTGCAATAACACAAGCATGGTTCTGAGATCAAGAAGTGAGACTGC
This sequence comes from Candidatus Poribacteria bacterium, assembly GCA_022819945.1. Taxonomy (GTDB): domain Bacteria; phylum Poribacteria; class WGA-4E; order WGA-4E; family WGA-3G; genus WGA-3G. The sequence continues at coordinate 12,834 of JAJEGI010000044.1, read as the reverse complement.
TAATTTTCGGAGTCTTCCGGGTTCTCAGGATTTTCCGGACTTTCGGAATTATCAGCATCCTCGACGCCCTCAGCATTCTCACCCTCGCCACTTTCAACAATTTCAACGCTCTCAGGGCTTTCAACGTTCTCAGCCTCTTCAACAATCTCAACGTTTTCGACGCTCTCAGGACTCTCAACGCTTTCAGCACTTCCAGCGTTTGACTTACCCATTTCCTCTTTAAGCAAGGCACCCAATGTGGTAACAGTCTCTTCTGTCTGCAACTGTCGTCGTGATTCCCGTTCTCGCCGTGAGCGAGATGGACGTTCAGGCCGCGCTCTGGAGGGTTTTTCTTCTTCTTCAGGTGCGGCGGCGCGTTCTTGCTCGGCAAGAAGCGCTTTCAAACTCAGTCCGATACGCCGATCTTTCGGCGACAGGTTGATGACTTTTAAGTCCAACTCGTCCCCTACGGAAACAATCTCCTCCGGCTTTTCAATGCGCCGATCAGCAAGTTCGGAGATGTGAATTAAGCCTTCAATGCCTTCTTCAAGTTTAGTGAACGCCCCAAAACTCGTGAGATTGACGACCGTGCCACGGACAACAGAACCGACCTTATACTTCTCGGGTACTTCTTCCCACGGATCCGGTTGCGTCTGTTTGAGTCCTAACGAGACCCGGCGTTCAGCCGCATCAATCTGTAGGACAACGACCTCAATCTCGCTGCCTTCCTTAAGTGCTTCATTCGCGGCGGCACCGCGTTTCGTCCACGAGAGGTCAGAAGTATGAATTAACCCATCAATTCCGGGCTCAATTTCAACAAACGCGCCAAAACTCGTCAAGTTGCGGATACGACCTGTGATCTTGCTACCGACAGGCGATCTTTGTTCTAAGAGTTCCCAAGGATTCTGTTGCAGCTGCTTGAGTCCAAGTGAAATGCGTTTGTCTTCCCTTGAGATTTCAAGCACCACCGCTTCAATCTCATCACCCTTATTGACGATCCGTGAAGGTGCGACATTTCGACGTGTCCACGCCATCTCAGAGACATGAATCAGACCTTCAACGCCCTCTTCCAACTGTAAGAATGCGCCGTAGTTCACAATGTTGACAACAACTCCCCGAACTGTAGAACCCACCGGGTATTTATCCTCAATGTTGGCCCATGGATCAGGGGTCATCTGCTTCAAACCCAACGAAATTTTCTCGTTTTCTTGACCGATACCAATAACTTGGACTTCAATCTCCTTACCGACTGAGACAACTTCAGATGGATGATGGATACGTTTCCATGCCATATCTGTCTTATGGAGCAAACCATCAACGCCGCCAAGATCAACAAAGGCACCAAAAGCGGTAATATTTTTCACCACACCTGTGATATGTTGACCGACTTCAAGTGTGTTGAGAATTTCCGCCCGTTTTTGGACAAGCTCAGCTTCCAACCAAGCACGGCGGGATAGGACGATGTTATGTCGCCGCTTGCTCAGGCTGATAACCTTCATATCAAGCGTCTGTCCGACATACTGTTCGAGGTTCTGGATAGGACGCAACTCAACTTGTGAAGCCGGTAAGAAGCCTCGCAGGGATCCAACGCTTACGCGTAGTCCGCCCTTAATCCGTTCAGTAATACGCCCCTGCACAGGGGTACCGTTTTCATGTGCAGTCGCGATCTCGTCCCAAATGAGTGTCTGATCGGCAATCTTCTTTGAAAGGACTATTTGTCCTTCGGAGTCTTCACGCCGCACGATATAGACATCAATTTCATCACCCGCTTGTACAGCGGGCAAACCCTCTTGCCCAGGCTCGAATTCCGATGCGGGGATATAGCCTTCCGACTTAAAGCCGATATCAATCATTACCTCATCACGATTGACGTCTACGACAACCCCTTTAACAATCTCTCCGTCAGTAAATGCCTTTATTGAGTTATCATACGCTTCCTCAAGAGATTCGGGACTCATTGCCTCCGATGGCTCTTCCGCCGCATCAACAGTTTCCTCAGACGCGGTCTCATCGGTAGGTGCTGCCGCCTCTTCAGTATCAGTTTCAGCAGCAACTTCTGCTATTTCTTCAGACGCGGTCTCATCGGTAGATGCTGCCGCCTCTTCAGTATCAGTTTCAGCAGCAACTTCTGCTATTTCTTCAGGCGCGGTCTCATCGGTAGATGCTGCCGCTTCCTCAGAATCAGCATCGTTAGCAGCCGTTTCTACTGTCTCTTCCGGATTCGTCTCATCAACTTGCTCAGGATCCGTATCGCCAGCAGCCACTTCCACTTCACTACTCGTGCCTTCTTCTTGCTCCTCAACATCTGCGTCTGTTGTTGAAGCTGCTTCCACAGCTTCGGGAGCCTCTGTTTCGCTCACTACTTCCTGATTCACCTCAGCTGATCCCTCAGCTGTGTGTTTTTCTTCTTCCACATCAACAGTGGACGCATTTATATTTGCCTGTTCGTTGTTCATTAAGATACCTGGTCCATTTAAAAACGCGTGACCGCGTTAATCCGCCAGTTCCTCCTTATATTCAAAGTGCTTTGAACACTTTCAAATCGGTTACGCAATAGTATATCATAAATGTACAAGAAAAGCAACAAGAATTTTTCTATCGGTGCAATTTAACGTTTCAACAGACTGCCTATCGCGCAAAATTTCCTTAATTTACCCTGAATTATCACCTTTAAAAAACCTATTTCCTTCTTGATTTATTTTTTGGATTCTGCTATCTTACCATGTGAACCAACCGAAGATCGAAGAATTTCGTTTGACTTTTTTATTAATCTGGGATAAAATTAAAAAGGTTCCCAGTATCGTAAGTAACTTCAATCTACGAGAGGTAATTCCTATGGATTCGACAAAATTAATGAAGCTCCGAGAAGAGTCTGGGATCAAAATTCTTGAGATAAAAACAGACTTGAGTAGTTACGCAGCATCTGATTTACGGAAGGCACTTGAGGACCTTTTAGCAGAGAAGGTGGAGAGAGTTGTTGTCAACCTCAGTGAGGTAAGCCATATCAACAGTACCGCTGTTGGTGCCCTTGTAGGTGTTGCCAAAAGGCTTCGCCAAAGCGGTGGTGACCTTAAGATTTGCGCGCTTGAGGACAATCTGACGCGCACTTTCAATCTGATCGGTGCTTCCAGTGTCGTTGAAATTTATGAGTCAGAAAACAGTGCCCTTGCTGCATTTTAACACGAATCAAATTTGAGGATATGGCAAAATCAGACATTAAACTTAAAATTCCGAGTGCCGCCTTCTACATAGAACCCACTCGGGCATTTATTGGAAACCTCGCACAAAGCCTCGGATTCTCCAGAAAACGTGTGGCGGACATCCAACTTGTGCTTGATGAAATCTGCAGCAACGCCGTACGTCACGGCTCGGTTGATGCTACGGTCGGCGTTAAATTACGAATCCGGATTAACACGCACTCGCTTGAAATTTTAGTCAGGGATACGGGTTCGAGGCATACCGGCGAAAAAAACTGGCTAACGCATGAAAGGCTCTCAGAAATTGAAGCGAAGCGTTCCCCGTGCAGCGAGAGCGGACACGGTATCTTCATTGCAAAATCGCTCGCGGATACTTATGAGATGCAACCCAATGCGGATGGTGGTACAGATGTCCGAGTCGTTTTTGGACTTCTAAAACCCAACGATCTCAAACCTTAGTCGTCCCCTGCAACTTCAATAGCAATGAACGTCAGATCGTCTTCCTTAGGGCAGGTATCCGTGAAAATATCAATAGCTTCTGAGATGTTAGCGATGAGTTTGGCAGCAGACTGACTGCCACAAGCGCATACTAATTTTTCGAGCCGTTCCATTGTAAACTCTTCACCTTTCGGGTTTTTCGCTTCATAAACGCCATCTGTATAGAGAAACATCTTACTGGATCGGTCGAACGGATAGTGCATAGTTTCATAAACCGACTCCTGCCAAATTCCCAACCCATTTCCCGTATTTTTATCGCCGATGGTGTGATATGTTTGTTGGTCCGCGTTATATAAAAATGGAAATGAGTGCCCAGCATTTGCGCAAAGGAACGCCCCTTTATTCAGATCAATGATACCACAGAAGGCTGTTGCAAACATGAATAACCGTGAACTAATCAAATCGTTGAAACGCGTATTTAGTATTTCAAGAAGGTAGCCTGGGTTATCCTCAATTTGTTCCTGGAATTCCGCCAAAATCGTTTTGATGAAAACCGTTACGAAAGCTGCTGAAACACCGTGTCCCATAACATCAGAAATGAAAACGCCGAGTCGGTTCGGCGCAATTTCCCAGACATCAAAGAAATCGCCACCAACTGCCATTTCAGGACAGCAGCGGGAAGCGATGCGAAATCCGGATAACTCCTGTACCCCATCCTGAGGTATCAGTATCTCCTGAATACTCCGTGCCATTTGGAGTTCTTCTTCTAAGCGGGCATTATGCTTCGCGAGCGTGTCTTGGTACTGTTTAATCCGTAACAAGGATCGGACGCGTGCCAGTACCTCCAAACTATCGAAAGGTTTCTCAATAAAATCGTCTGCTCCTAATTCAATAGACTTAATTCGATTTTCGCGTGTGTCGCGCAGTGCTGTTATCATTACAATCGGGATAAATTCAGTCGCTTCATTTGTCCGAATGCGTTTAACGACTTCAAAACCGTCCATTTTCGGCATGTTGATATCCAGTAAAATGAGATCTGGCATCTCTTTCTCTACAGTATCAAGTGCCTCGAGTCCATCTGCAGCTGTGTAGACTGTGTATCCTCGTGCATTCAACTGAATTTGGAGAATTTTGACATTTCGCGGTTCATCATCGACAACAAGGATTTTCGCTGTCTCTTGCTGTTCAGACGTCATTTCACTATTCATGGTTCTGTCCCTCTGAGATGGGTTTCTACACGTTCAACGAGTATGTTGATGTCAATTGGCTTACTGAGATAATCATCGCATCCTGCTTTGAGGATGCGTTCCCTGTCGCCAGACATCGCTGCGGCGGTTAGCGCGATAATCGGTATATCCACCCACGCCAGATTTGCTTTGATCCGTCTCGTTAAATCCTCGCCGCTTTGTCCGGGTAAGGCGATATCCATGAGAATCAGTTGGGGTATCGTGTCTTCTAAGCTGGCAAGTGCCTCCGCAGCATCAGTTGCTTCCACGACTGTATAGCCTTTTGATTGTAGGACAATCCGTACAACTTTTCGGTTCAACTCCTGGTCTTCAATTACCAAGATCCGCTTTGGTGTTTCTACCTGTCCTTTGGATGGAGGGGGTTTTTCGGTTCTCACGGGTTGTCCTCTGTTCAAGATAGCAGTGGTATGGTGGTAGACCGTTATATTTCAACCCCTCTACGCTGTATTATCCGATCCAGTATCATCGGTGTCCCTCTTCGAATGGCGTAGCGGGATTCTCAAAGTAAAATTGCTTCCTTTTCCCTCTTGGCTTTCGACACTAATTTCACCGCCATGCAGCATGACGAGTCTGTGTGTTAATGCCAAACCGAGTCCGGTTCCCCCGTACCGTCGAGATTTCGACGTATCAATCTGTGTAAATGGCGCGAAAAGTTTCGCTTGATCCGCCTCGGAAATACCTATCCCAGTATCAACAACCTCGGCACGCAGTTCTGTATCACTGATTTTCAGATGTGTCGCAACTTTACCGCCTTCTGGGGTAAACTTTACCGCATTGGACAATAAATTGTAGAAGATTTGCTTAAATTTAACACGGTCCGCTTCAATCACGCAATTCCCGCTGTAATCCAAGGTAAGTTCCAAATTTTTTCTTACGGCGAGTGCAGTAATAATCGTGTTCACTTCTTCAACAGCTTCTACAATAGAGAATTCCTCCAATTGCAGGACCATTTTTCCAGCTTCAATTTTTGAAAGATCAAGGATATCGTTAATCATCTCCAGGAGATGTTGACCACTAATATGGATGTCATTGACGCACTCGCGTTGCTCAGCGTTGATTTCCCCGACAAGTTCATCTCGCAAAATTTCGGCAAATCCGATGATCGCATTCAGCGGTGTGCGCAATTCATGGCTCATATTCGCGAGGAAATCACTTTTTGCTCGACTTGCGTATTCAGCCGTTTCCTTCGCTTGCTGCATCGCTTTTTGCGTTTTTATCCGCTCCGTAATGTTCAGCGCCATGCTAATGCCCAGATGTCTTTTATCTGGAAGTGCGCCGAGCAACGACGAACTCAATTCCCAAATCTGCTTCTTACCGGACTTCGTAAAAATTACGTACTCACCTTCCGCCACACGTTCCTTGGAACTGTATAGTTGCGCAAAATGTGCTTCGATTTCCTCAGCTTCTTGACGATCCGTTTGCGCAAGCCAATTTGAGATTGTAGGTATATCTTCGAGTACGTACCCTGTTAATTCGGTCCATGCCCTGCTGATTTGCAGGACTTCCCCGTTTTCAGCATGGATCATGATCGGGAGCGGCGCGTTCAAGACGGCTCGACGAAAACGTTCTTCACTTTGCTGTAATTCGATTTCGGCTTGCTTCCGATCCGTGATATTCGTTGAAGCCATCACGAACCCAATGAGTTCAGCGTCCTGCTGAATCGGTCCGATACAGGAGGCATACCAATATCCACTTATCAATCCCTGCACTTCATAAGTAACCGGTTCCCCTGTTTCAATTACCTTTGTGCAGGCCTCCTTGATGCGTTGGTGATGTTCTTCAGGGAGAAACTCAAAAACGCTTTTTCCAACGATATCTTCAGGTTTTAATCCGAGATTAGGGGGCAGTCTATTAATAAACTCAATACAATAATCAAGGTTGATTGTTGAAATAATATCAGGTACGCTTTCAACAAGGGAACGCCAATTCGCCTCAGAATCGCGAACCGCCTGTTGCGCGCGATAGTACTCGGTTATGTCCCTTGAAATACCGCACGTTCCAATAATACGACCTTCTCGATCGCGAATTGGGACCTTCGTTGTTGACACCCACGTATCTTGTTCATCGGGCCATGTCTCTTTTTCCTGTATCCCTTCAATGGGTTTCCCAGACGCGATAAGGTTCTGCTCATCCTGGTATGCCTGTTGCGCATGCTCACGCGTAAAGAAATCGAAATCTGTTTTTTGGACTGCCTCTGCCGGATTTTTTAAACCGAACTGGTCTGCTAAAGAACGGTTGATTCGGATGAACCGACTCTCTGTGTCTTTAAAATAGATATGGTCCGGGGTATTTTCCATCAGGGTATGTAACAGATCCCCCTCTTGAACATGTTTCGCCGCCAACTGTTGGAATCGAGTTTCACTCTCTTTCAACTTTGCTTCGAGTCGCTTCTGTCGACTAATATCCGTTGCGAGGACGTAACAGACTTGTTTTTTCGGTGCTTTTATGGCGCGCCATCTTAACCACTTGTAGGATTCATTCTTGCACTGAAATCGGTTTTCAAAGGTAACGCTATCGCGTTCGCCAGTTTCAACCTGCTGAATTTTGGCACGCGTGTCCTGTCTGTCTTCTGGATGTATAAACGTATACCAGGGTTGATTTTGGAGTTCCAACTCGGTGAATCCGACGGTCTCTTCCCACGCGGAATTGAGAGGGACGAAGCCGCTGTCACAACTGATACTCCCGAACATATCTGTAGAAATCTCCAGAAGACAGTGAGAATCAATGAATTCTCCTGATAATAGGTGCTTGTCAGTTGCGTCCTTAAGCTTCATGTCTGCCTCCGCAAGAGACGAGGTAGGAGTACTTTAGAGGGGTGCGCGGTTTATCTTGTCACCAAAACTGCGCGGTTCGCGAGCTTGACAACAGTCTGTGTCGTGCTTTGAAAAACAAGTTCGTACAACCTACCGTGATGGCTTGCACTTAATGCGATGAGATCGCAATCATTTTCCTCTGCGTTTTCCAAGATATTTGCTACCGTAAAACCACGAGCCGTCAGGAAATCGGTTTGAACGTCATAGTATTTCAAATATGCTTCCATCTGCTGCTTAATCTGCGTCGCTTCTGGCTGTGTACTTGAAAGTGCGAGGCCAAGGATCCCAGCCTTTGTCAATTCTCCGATCTCCGCGACAAGCCCCAAAGCGTGATCAGAATAGGTATCTCCGTGATGGACAGCGAGGATTTTGCGTAAAAGTGTACACTGTTCGTGTACCACAATGATGGGTCTTGTGATATGCTGTAGCACATCGTCAATTTGGTTTTGAATAAGTTTTAGACGACGTTTTCTGACATCTTCAGGAAGTCCAACAACGACGAGGTCAGCGGAGTGTGCCTGTTCACATATCATCTGTCGCGGGTTCCCCGCGACAGCCTCAACGTGGTAATCAAGAAAATCGTAGAGCGAGCATTCCGCTTCCGTTCGACGGATAACAGTCGCGGCGACATCAGCATTTCCGCCATGGCTGCTATCTTGAAAGAAAACGCACGATAGATGTGTACCTAAAAGCACTGCCAATTGACCAGCGTACTCAAAGGCATTTTTTTCGTAATCCGTATCGCCAATGGCAACGAGGATATTTTTAATCATGAGACATCCCCTTATAGGTGTGAGGTAGCCGAGTGCTCCTTGAAAGGTATCTATGTTAGTTTAACACCAGTCACCTCGCGAACACACCACAATCATAAACTACGAATGGCGCAGCAAGGCGGCAACGGCATCATCTTCGCTCTCAAAATTTTTGAAGACGGTGATTAATCGCGCCATGACAATCAAGTTTTTGACATGTTTGTTCACATTAATCACCGCAATCTTCCCGCCATGCGGATGAATTTCAGTATAAACTTTCATGAGTGCGCCGAGCCCAGAACTATCCATTCCGGTTACCCCTTTAAAGTCAAACACCAGTCTCGGTGGCGAGGTGAGCATCGCAAGTGCTTCCTCCACGGTCTTCGAGACTTCTTCGATCCCCGGGGAGATAATCCTACCGCTCAGCCTAAAAATAACGACCCCTTCTCTCTCAGACACGGTGATTGCCATAACGTATATACTCCTAAATACTACAGTCAGTTTGGATCATAGGCGCGTTCTCTTAATTTTGCTAATTAACTCTCATTTGATAACCCGGAAACCGCCTCGTCCTCGTTTTCAAAATGTTCAAAAATACTGACAAGTCGGCTTCGGACAATCAGATTTTTGATATTTTTTCCAACATGGATGACACCGATACGACCGTTTTTACGCGTCGCAGCGACATGTGCCCCCATCAGCGTCCCAAGTCCCGAACTGTCCATCATCGTGACACGCTCGAAATTGATGAGAATACGTGGCGCGTCAGAAGCATCTATCTGAGACGTGATCACGTCTCGTAATTCTGATACTGAGGCCCCCATTATTTTTCCTGTCGGTTCTAAAATTGCAACGCCATCTTTTTGGCGAATCGTAGTTGCCATGAACTTTCTCCTTACTTTATTGATAGAAATTGAGAATAACCAATTCACTTTCCTAATTTTATACTATTTTCAAACTATTTGTCAACCTTCAATTTTAAAAATCGTTCAGATTTCAGCTTGCCTCACAGTGAGAATTATCAGAATTAGGATTCAAGAATTTTCAGGGCAAGGTGTTTTTTCAGAGATATGAACGTTCAGAGAACCGTTGCATGGGTAGGCTTAAAACGAATCGGATGGATGCAGGACTTCAAAACACTGGTGCAGGCGGGTTATCGACGGCGCAGTTCCCACTTTGCTGGGTTTTTCAGACGCGCATCGCCAAGACGAATCGGCTCGCCCTCGCGGGTCTGCCATTCCGAAAGCGGGCGCGCACGACTCGGATCGCTCGGCGGACGCGAGGACGATCTGCTCACTGGTGAGGCAACCCGCGGATTTCTAACCGACGGCGGTCTGACAGTCGCCTGCCGTCTGAAAGTGGATCGGGTCGCCCGCGATGGATTCAGCCAGACACCCGTCTCCAAACGCAACGTCCGCTTTTTACCAGCGGTTTCAAGCACCACCGACTTGCCTGCTATCGAGACAACCTCCGTCGAGGCATCTAATATATCTCCGATCGAAACAATCACCTGACGATTGCCACTCGTCGTTTGGAGGATTGCCTGTGGTGGTGTGTTGGCATCTCTACCCATCCGCGTCCCTAACAAACGATACGGTTCCACGCGGCGTGGCGGTGTCCAACCTAACGGACGAAATAGGTTGTATGCCAAAATCGGATGGTAGTAACTTTCTGAATCAAAATCAATCGGCGGGATGTCTACACGACGCACAGCGTCTATAGGAACAACTTTGACTATTAGGGTTACCTCTGGTGGTCTCAATGGACGCAATACAAAAATGACGGATAGCAGTAATAAGAACGCGCCCACAATCAAAAGACAGCAGGCGCGTCCGTTGGGAAGGTTACGGAAACTGAAAAACATCTCGGAATATCAATGCAACTCTCCACAAGAATAGCAACGCACAGACGAGACATTCACACACTTCGCCAAGTAAGCACCACAACTACAGTAAATATCGGTGATATGTGATTCACAACCATAGTAAAGCGCGCCACAACCCGGTATCGTACACCCATAGAGAATAGAACTCCCCGGATTCGCTTCATACGCATCATACGAGGCAAATATATGACCACAACCCGGATCATAACCCGAACCGCTGTCTCCAGGCGTGCTACCGGATGGCGGCGTTGAAACCGTACCACCACACGTCCCCGAGTTCGTGCAGCTACACGGTGAACTACAATCCGACGTGCAATCCTGACAATTCGGCGTGTCATCTACGACCGTCCCATTACACGTTCCCGAGTTCGTGCAGCTACACGGTGAACTACAATCCGACGTGCAATCCTGACAATTCGGCGTGTCGGCGGTCGGCGGTGGCGGCGTGCTACCGGATGGCGGCGTGCTACCAGAGCCCGTCGAACTACTCGACGAGCAACTGTGGCTGGCATGCATGCACCTCTTCATCGTATGCCCACAACTATACGTGTGCGCCTGGTGATTCGACCGCGTACACCTATAAATCTTATTGCCACACCCCTCGACCCATTGGTTGTAGTGAACATACTCGCCTGAACACACACCCACGTAAGTATGGTCGTCTCCGTCACACTTCCGATCTCCGCATCCATCACAGACTTCATGACCCGTTGGCGGTGAACACTTACGATACCTCACTGAACAGCCATCACGAGGACACGGGATCTCCTCATGCGCGGCTTTACCACCAATCTCCGCCTTCGTCGTGCCGTAAGCATTGCACACACCGCATTTATAACGAATATCCAACGTGTGCGTACCTGAACGAGATGCCGCAGAACGCGTGATCGACGTGCCATTCTGCCAACTCCCCGTCGTCGAATACGACCCCGAAACACCCGACGGAATCTGAATCCGACCCCCAACCGTGACACTCTCCTGCCAAACCTTCGGTGTCGCGACGACCTCACCACCCGCAGACCATGACCACGAAGCACCGTCTGAAGCATTACTGGGAATATCTTCTGATTTACAAGTCGAGGCGGTTGCGGTCCCAGAACTCCATGAACCGTCTGTGCTTGTTGAGCCAGCAGGGGCCACATCGTCCTGCCATGTCGTATACGGGCCTTTGCCCATCAGGCTGACGTTCTTCAACGTCGCTTGCCCCTTACCGACACCCTTAATGTCCGCCGAGACGCAAACGCTCGCGGTATTTCCCGAGCCTTCGTAATGCCAGTTCGACGCACCCGTAACAATATCAACGTACTTGATAAATGTTGATGGAAAAGACGTGACCAGCGGATCATTCGTATAAGAAATATCGCCTTGTAGATTCAAGGCGAACAAGAATAGAACCGAAAATAGGAGAGTTGAGAAAAATTGTTGCTTCATTTTGCAAACTCCTTTAGAGAATCATAGTTGTCCATAAGATAGGCGAGACCCGCTTTTTCAAAAGCGTTGCGCATCATTTGGGTTTTAATCCCCGTGAACTGCGCGTAATAAACATGCAGTGCCATACCTTGAGGAGGCGAACCTGAACTAAAAGTCCCAGATGGAACAGGACCGCGATACATCTGCTCGATCGCTTCCTTTTGTGAAGCAAGTCGCTCCAGCTCGGGTGAGGACACATCATCCGGGAGGTCAAGAAAGACTTCCATATAACGTTTATGGAGTGCCTTGTAGTCAGCATAGACATCCGGGGGCGGTCTGAAACCCTCCGACCAAGCGATTTCATAGTAGGGTGCGCCGCGCTTGCGTAAAATCGGATGCCCGTTGTCGTCAAGCCAGATATTATCGCCATCGGATAAAAGAGTGGTGCCGCCGCGTGGATAGTAATAGTCCTCCGGGGGCCAGAGATCATCCGGTGGATGTGCTGGATTGCTATTGATCGCTGCAATCGCTGCGGCAAGCTCTTCCGCCGACATCGAACCCCAATCGGGACCGACACCCGACGGGGCAATCGCTATCACAAACTCCGATGTAATCGCAAAACCGTCAACCATACGGAAATACGGATCGTGAAACGGAGGCTCCGACCCTATAGGTGCGGAGACATCAGACTTCGGTTGCACAACAAGCGGCGATTCCATTGGTGCTTCGTGCGGCTCCGCATGGAGCGTCCCATCGGCGTGAATATGTCCATCCTGCGGTTTTTCTCCTTCTGGCACTTTCTCGGTCGGTGCAATGGGGGCTTTCTCAGTCTGTTTCTGTTTTGCCTCCCATTGCTTGAGTCGTTCTTGGGTGCGCTCTAACTCGATCTGTCCTTGCCGTTTGATGTAGCGGAGATAGAGCGTGCCACTGACAACCATCAGGATAAAGCAGGCGAGCGCGCCCATGAAAAGGCGGTTGCTGAAAAGGTTTTTTAACATTTGCTTTCTCCTTTCTATTCGGACATCCCTTGGATTGGATGTCGTTGGTTATCTGTCCAATCGATACGGATAGGGGTCTATGGTCTGATATGGACACGAAATCGGTCGCGATATG
>JAJEGI010000114.1 GCA_022819945.1 Candidatus Poribacteria bacterium | reverse complement strand
TTTTATTGTTGATGTTGATGCACCGTCCCCTGTACAAGAGGCAGAATTGAATATCCTCAAAGAACAGATTCAAGAGGTCCTTTCCGATCTAAACGAACGCGAAAGAAGAGTGATTTCGCTCCGGTTCGGGATTGAAGATGGTTACCCCAGGACGCTTGAAGAAGTAGGCAATATCTTCGATGTCACACGCGAACGGATCCGCCAAATTGAGGCGAAAGCACTCCGTAAATTACGACACCCCAGGCGGAGTCGTAAACTTCGCGATTTTGTCCCATAACCCTATTAGACCATAGACACAAATCTTGGCTACCCAAAACCCCTCTTGAGTTCCATTTTCGGTAGACTCAATAGGATTTGCTTGGATATTTCTTAGCAGTTTAAGCAATATTAAATAATAAACTTAGATTTTCGGATTTCCGAGAGAAGCCGACCCCCCGTAGGGGCGGGGTTTCCCCGCCCGCCAGCGATGGAAAATGTGCTTATTTAACGCTGAAACTTGCTTAATGAAGTTTAAGAAAATAAACCGGTAATTCCATGTTCCCCCAGGCCCCGCAGGGTTTTTGCTTGGGGTGTTTTTGCTTGGGTATTTCTGCGGATTGCTTGGGGTATTTGATAGGGTGTTTTTGCGTATTTCTGCGGATTTCTTCACGGTTTGGAACCGCACCGGACTTCGATCAAAATTACCGAATTAATAAATTAATCTTCATGGAACCGCACCGGACTTCGATCAAAAATCACCAAATTAAAAAGTTAATCTTCATGTAACCGCTAAGAATCACCGCACTGTCCCGATAACCGTTCTCACTGTGAAGCATAACAACTGGCAACTGATAAAAAATTTGATTTTAAATGCAGAATATGATATAATTCCTATATCAAAAAACGAAGGGCCCATAGCTCAGTGGTCAGAGCCACCGGCTCATAACCGGTTGGTCCTAGGTTCGAGTCCTAGTGGGCCCATCCCCTTACGTGGGGCGTTAGCTCAGGGGTACGAGCGCTACCTTCACACGGTAGAAGGCACTGGTTCAAATCCAGTACGCCCCATCGGTTACCAAATTCAGGATGGACGCATTTTTTCCTGATAACGGACATCCTATGCAGGCGGGGTTTTAAACCCCGCCTGCAAGGAAGCTGCCTAAGTCCTATCAAATCAAGGAGACGGAGATGGAAAGTTGGGAGACCCCGCATTTCGTGGAGGCAGGCGTGAAAGCAATAGACTGCGACATCCATAACGAAGTCCCAACCTTGCAGACACTCTACCCATACATGTCTGACTTCTGGCGCGACTATTGTCAAAACTCCGGCTTCAGAGGGCCCGATGCAAACGATTATCCGCGCGGGGCACCTCTCACAACGCATCCCGACGCACTTTCCCCGTGGGACATGGATCTCTCACATGTACGTGAACGGCTCCTTGACGGTTGGAACCTGGAATACGGTGTTCTCAATTGTGCCTACCGGGTACAAAGCATTCATAACCCAGACCTCGCCGCAGCGATCGCACAAGCGATAAACGATTGGCAGATCGAACATTGGCTCGACCCAGAACCCCGGTTCCGCGCTTCACTTGTGATCCCAAGCCAGATCCCCGAACTTGCCGCAAAGGAGATCGAACGCGCCGGTGAGCATCCAGGCTTCGTCCAAGCCGTTTTGCCCGTTAGATCTCGAATACCTTATGGCAACCGGCTCTATCATCCGATTTATGAAGCGGCGGTACGGCATAATCTCGCCATAGGTATCCAGTACGGCGGCGCACCAGGGACTCAACCTTCACCAACAGGTTGGCCCTCAACGTTTTTAGAGGAATATGCTGGAATGACGCAGGTCTTCCAAGCACAAGTGATTAGCCTCGTCGCGGAAGGAATTTTCGACCAATTTCCTGAGCTGCGTGTTGTACTTATTGAAAGCGGCTTTACATGGCTACCCGCAATGATGTGGCGGATTGATAAAGAGTGGCGCGGCCTCCGAAACAATACACCGTGGGTCAAACGTCCACCCTCTGAATACATGCGAAAACACATCCGGTTTACCTTACAACCTATTGATGCACCACCGACACCCGAGCAGCTCCTTCAGATCATCGGGCAATTGGAATCTGATGAGATGCTGATGTTTTCAACCGATTATCCGCATTGGCAGTTCAATACACCAAACGACGCACTCCCATCAGAACTGCCGGGGCCACTTGCACATAAAATTTTGCACGAGAACGCAAGTAACTTCTATCAATTTTAGGCAGCTTCTACTGGAGATAAACGCGATGGAAAATACAACAACAAAACGTTCTAAATTCAAAATTATTGATTGCGATATTCACAACTCTGTAGCACCCGGCGCATTGTCTCCGTACCTATCTCAGCGGTGGCAAGATCATCATAAAACCTTCGGTCTCCGCGGTCAAATCGGCGGATACTACCCGCGGGCACTCCTTAACGCTGCACGCCACGATGCATGGCCCCCGTCAGGACTCTCACCGGGTGCCGATTTAGGGTTCATGCAGGAACAACTGCTGGATACATGGGATATTGAATACGGCGTGCTTAACCCGCTAATCCCTGTCGGTGAACAGCTAAATATCGAGTACAGTGCCGCACTCTCAAGCGCAGTCAACGATTGGCAGGTTGCTGATTGGGTGGAACCTGAACCACGTCTACGCGCCTCTATCGTCCTGCCCTATGAGAACGGGGACCTTGCCGCTGCCGAAATTCATCGGTGCGGTCCAAATCCAGCATTCGTTCAGATCTTGCTCCTTGCACGGACGCGAGAACCGCTTGGAAACCGAAAATACTGGAAAATCTACGAGGCAGCCGTTGAATACGATCTACCCATCGGTATCCACTTCGGCGGCAATCAGGGACCCATTACAGGTGCCGGATGGCCCTCCTACTACATAGAGGATCACGGCGGTATGCCGCAAGCCTTCCACACCCAAGTTATCAGCTACGTCTGTGAAGGCGTATTTGACCATTTCCCAACGCTCAAGGTTGTGCTCATTGAAGGCGGATTCGCATGGCTACCGCCGCTGATATGGCGACTCGACGCAACATGGGAAACACTCCGCTGCGAGATCCCGGATCTCAAACGTAAACCCTCGGAATACATCCGCGACCATTTCTGGCTCAGCACACAGCCGATGGAAGAACCGCCGAAACGCGAGTATTTCGAGCAGATGCTTGAGCAGATGGACATGAACGACAAACTCATGTTCGCCACGGATTATCCACACTGGGATTTTGACGCACCCGACCGTGCGCTACCGAGTTTCCTCGCACCCGATCTGCGTAAAAAAATCCTATCAGACAACGCCCGTGCTCTTTACGCCTTTGAGAAATAGACTTAATCGTAGCTTAATTGTAGGTTGGGTTGAGCGCAGCGAAACCCAACGTAAATAACTGACAACCGATAACTGAGTACTGAAAGATTTTTTCGCAGAAAAAATCGTACTGACAACTATACATGCCTAAATATGTCGTAGCAACACCAGACGAAATACCCCCCGGCGAACGCAAAATCGTCGAAATCGGCGGACGTTCCATCGGTGTCTTTAATATTGATGGCGAATTCTTCGCCATCCGTAACAGTTGTCCGCACCAAGGCGGACCGCTCTGCAAAGGCATCGTCACCGGATTCTTAGAGTCCCCGACCCCAGGCACCTATCACTACACCCGCAAAGGCGAAATCCTCCGATGCCCGTGGCACAGTTGGGAATTCGACATCAAAACCGGGCAATCGTGGTGGAGTCCTGCGCAGCGACGCGTCAGAAAATACGAAGTCCAAATCGAGAGCGGCGAAGATATTGAGGCATCCAACTCCGAACGCGAAAAAGGTCCTTATGTCGCCGACACCTTCCCAGTCACCATCGAACAGAAATACGTCGTCATCGAAATCGATTAGCGCATAGTTCTCAAAACCTACACACAACGCGCCGAGGCTTCCGCCTCCCCCAACCTTCCAACCTCTAATCTTCCTCTTTCCCACTGATTAGTTTTTCCTGATCCCCCGGAGAATAAAAATACGACCCCGGTTTCCAATCCCCAATATCCCCAATCAATCGCCGTTGCCGAGGCGTACACCGCGCCATCAGTTCCGGCGATGCCTTTTCGTAATCAAATGGACGAAAGCACTGATGGCTATAGCAATAGATAAGCGTCTTCCGAGCCTGTTCCGAACGATTCGCGACAACACCGTGCCAGAGCGCATGCGGAAAAACCGCAGCATCCCCCGCTTTCACACACAACTGCACCGCTTCAGGAATATAGGGACCGTCCTTAACACCCGTCTCAGGAAAAGTCCGATTATGGCTCCCCGGCACAACCGTGAAGTTCCCGCTGTCGGGGTTCTCAAGATCCGTCAAGAAATAGTGGATTTTGACTTGCAGCGGCGAACTCGATCGACTGACCCGAATCGTCCGCATCGCCTGCCCACCGTCCGTATGCAGATACCCTTGATCCTTCGGGTTCGGCGGACGGACAATCACCTCCGACATACTCAACTGGATGAAGTCCCCTATCAATTCACGCACAATCGGAAACGTCACCGGATGATCCATCAAGTCAACGAAAATGTCATGATCTTCCATCGCGTTCCGCTTATCAAAAACGGAATCCGCAGTGACATTCTCACCTTTCCGAAACTCTGCATCTATTGCATCCACCGTCGCTGTCAATGCTTCCACCTCATCAGGAGAAAGCACGCCTTTCAAAACGAGATACCCATCCTTTTTCCACTGTTTACGCTGCTCTGTCGTTAAAATTCCCATCTTAGATAACCTCTATAAATGTAACTATTTCGACGCTTTCGTAGAGCGGTCTATAACCCTGATACCATCATTTTCTTCCTTCACTGCCAACCCTAAATATTCACCTTGATATTTTTTAGTATTGTACCCTAACCCCTCTCTTTTGGAGTGCAGGAATATGTGTGCGAATGGCAGCCTCGTCCAAAGGGTTGCCTTGCAAACTGAGGAAGTCACTATTGCCCAAGCCGCTATTCGCCGCGAGGGGAGCGATGTCCGATATCTGGTTCCCGTTGAGATTCAATCCAAGTAGATTCGTGAGATTTGCCAGCGGTGAAATATCGGATAAATCGTTTTCGTCCAGCCACAGATACCTCAAGTTTGTGAGATTTGCCAGCGGTGAAATATCGGATAAATCGTTCCCTGTCAGATGCAGATTTCTCAGGCTCGTGAGGTTTGCCAGTGGTGAAACATCAGATATCTGGTTCCCTCCGAGTTGCAGCCCTCGTAGATTCGTGAGTTCTGCCAAGAGTGTGATATCCGATAACTCGCTATTAGGCAGCCACAGTTGTTTTAGGTTCGTGAAATTGGTCAACAGTGAAATATCGGATAATTGGTTGCCACCCAGCCCCAGTCCTCGTAGATTCGTGAGATTTTCCAGCGGTGAAATATCGGATAACTTGTTATTGCCCAGCCACAGTTCTACCAAGTTTGTGAGATTTGCCAACGATGAAATATCCGATAACTCGTTATTGGACAGGTACAACTCTTTCAGGTTTGTGAGATTTTCCAGTGGTGAAACATCAGATATCTGGTTCCCGCCTGACCACAGTTCTGTCAAGTTTGTGAGATTTTCCAGTGGTGAAACATCAGATATCTGGTTCCCGACCAAAAGC
>JAJEGI010000093.1 GCA_022819945.1 Candidatus Poribacteria bacterium | reverse complement strand
ACAACTGCGCTCTGGACTGAGACTTCTGGGGTGAGTTCCCTTTGTAGGTTTATCCATGCGTACAACCCAAAAACAATGATGATAATCATTAACATGTTCGCTAAAACAGGGTTGTTTACGGATACCTTGGGGATGGACATGGTGGTTGAATTTTGCTGTGTGGGGTTTGGATGTGAGCCTTTACCTGCGGATGTTTCGTCTCACAAGAACAGAAATTGTATAAGGCGAAGTCCGAAAACCTCGCCTTATCGTGCTGCTCAATCATCCGCGGGGACTGCATCGCCTAATAGATCTTCATCTGAGATGGTTTGAAACCGTTCTTCTGGGTTTCTCAGGACGAGACCTCGTAAGTCTGTTGTGATCGCATAGAGCGCAGGCATTACGAACAGCGTCATCGTGGTTGCAAAGGCAAGTCCGAAGATAATGGTATACGCCATCGGCATCCATATAGGCGATTTACCACCGAGACCGATTGCCATCGGGATGAGTCCAAAAATTGTCGTCATTGAAGTTAGAATAATCGGCCGCAGTCGGATGCTGCCGCCTTTCAGGATGGCGTACCACTTGTTATAGCCGCGTTCTCGGTATTTGTTGATGAAGTCGATAAGCACAATCGAATCGTTGACAACAATCCCTGAAAGGGCAACGATCCCAAACATCGCGACCATGCTCAGTGTCGCATTGGAAAGAAGTAATCCAAACATTGCCCCTATCATACCGAACGGAACGGCAAACATAATGATAATCGGCTGTAGGAACGATTTGAATTGTGCACCTAATACCACATAGATCAGCAATAACCCGACAACAAACAATTTCCACAGCTCCGAAAAAGATTCTACAATTTCATCGAAAACGCCTCGAAAGTCGAGTTTGTATCCTGGGTACAGTGCCTCAACATTGGCAAATGCCCCTATTAACGCCTGATTCACTGCAAAAGGCGTTGTTTTCTGTCTATCTACGGACGCATAAACCGTAATTGCGCGTTCTCCATCAAATCGACGGATATCAGAGTATCCTTTCTCTTCTGTGATGTCCGCGACATCTTTGAGCGGGACAATAGTGCCGGTTGGGGTTGCGATTAATAAATTATTGAGTTCTGAGATGTTTTGGAGGTTATTTTCCTCGTATTTAACAATGACATCAATTGCTTCGTCGGCTTCACGGTAAGTGGTGGCTTTGGCACCTTCAATAGCGGTTCTGACCGTTTGCGCGATTTGGAACGTCGTTAATCCGTATTGATATGCTTTCTCAGGCTTCAGATAGATGCGCAATTCGGACTTTCCCGTCCGGAAGTCATCTCGAATGTCATAGACACCGTCGATCCCTGCTAATTCTGTTTTAAGCAGATCCGCCAGTTCAGTCAGTTTATCAAACCGATCGCCTTTGACTTTGACTTCTACATCTTGTCCTTGCGGGGGGCCGCCTTGTTGTGTAATATAATTGAGTTCTTCAATGCCACTGACGGTTAAGGTCTCTTTCCGCATTGCAGCCATGATTTCATCAACACCTCGGCTCCGTTGCTGTTTGGGTGTGAGTTCAATGATAACCTCGCCGAAGTTTGAGCCGTAGGTAACCCCTTCCGTCAGTCCTGAAGTGGGTGTATGGATGCCGATGTTGCTGACAATCGCGGCGACTTCACTGGATGGAAGGGTCTTGGCAGCTTCTTCAATTTGTGCCATGACAGCAGTTGTTTCTTGCATACCGTAAGAAGGCGGCATCTCGGCTTTAACATAAAATTGAGGAAAATCTTCGCCAGGAAAGAGTTCCTTATCAAGAACAAAAAATGCGCCGACGCACGCAAAAAGGCCAATCCAGAGGACGCTCCCTACAAAGGCATACCGGTGCCGGATCGTTGTTTTCAGAACCCTAACATATCGACCCCGAATGAAATCGAAAAACGTGATGAACCACGCAAAGAAACCGGTGATGAGGATAATTAGGCTAAAGGTATTTTGGGATCGGATCCGCAAATTATCAAGCCTGCTACGTCCTGTTCGTTGAGGTTTCGGTTTGCCCCACTCCGCGACGTGTGCTGGTAAAATGACGAAGACTTCAAAGAGCGAAGCAATCAGGACAAGGATTGCCATGATGGGGACAATCCGCATAAATTGACCAGCAGTTCCGGACATGAACATCAGGGGCCCAAACGCACAGATTGTTGTTATACTTGCGGCGACCACGGGCCATCCGACCTCTTGCGCGCCGCGAATGGCAGCAACTTTCGGCGGTGCCCCTGTTTCAATATGCCGATAGGTGTTTTCTATGACAACGATGGCATCGTCAACGACAATTCCGACAACTAAGATAAGTCCGAAGAGGGAGACACCACTGAGTGAGTAACCAGCGATTGACATAAACCAGAACGTTGCCATGAACGCAACCGGTATGCCGAGTGCAGCGAATAAGGCATTCCGCCAACCGATGAAAAGGAGGAGCATCAGCACAACGAGGATCAGACCGAAAATAGCATTCGTCTCTAAAATGCCTAACCGTTCTTTTAAGATGACGGAGTAGTCGTTAACAGGTGTCAATTCGGCACCTTCGAGGAGGTCGCTTTTCCGTTTTTCAACCAATTCACGAAGTTTCGCAACTAAAGCGATCGTATTCCCTTCCGACTTTTTTTGGACACTCAGGCTAATGGAAGGTTTCCCACTGATTCGTGATAGTGTTCGTGCCTCTTCATAAGTGTCCGAAACGGTTGCGACATCGCGGAGGCGGAGTGGCGTACCTGTCGGTTGAACAGCGATAATAGTGTCGCCAATGATGTCCGGATTCGCGAATTCACCCATCGTTCGGACCATGAACTCTGTGTTTCCAAGTTCCATGGTCCCGGCAGGTAGATTCAGGTTACTCGCATTCAGCGCTGCAATAACAGTAGCAATCGGGATTTGATATGCCTTCAACCGATCTGGGTTCACTTCCACCCATATTTCTCTTTCACGGAGTCCTGCTATTTGGACGGATGCAATGTTTTTGATGTCTAAAACTTCATCTTTGAGATTCTCAGCGATGTCTCGCATTTGCGATTCCGAAATGTCTCCGCCCACAACGATGGTCAACATCGGAAAACCGGACGAAACATCAAGTTCTACGACTTGCGGGTCCTCTAAAATTTCTTCTGGGAGATCATTCACCTGTTCTACAGCGGTCCGTAAGTTTTCAAGTTCTTTGTCGAATTCCCGATCGTTCATCTCTTCAAAATCGACGGTGATGACGGACCTACCTTCCGAAGAGTTGGAAAGCATTAAATTGATTTTGCTGACGTTTTCCTCAATAGCATCTTCAATAGGCGCGGAGATGAGTTTTTCGACTTCTTCTGGAGATGCACCCGGGTATAGTGTTGTTACCGTAGCCGTCTGTAATGCGATTTCCGGTGTGAGTTCCCTTGGTAGGTTTATCCATGCGTACAACCCGAAAGCGATAATAATAATCATCAACATGTTCGCTAATACCGGATTGTTTACGGACATCTTCGGAATGGACATGGTGGTGGCGTTTCTCCTTATTTTTTCTCATTTGTAGGCGGGTATGTTTTGCAAATATAGGGATTAGCGGGGTAATTGCGGCCCCTCGTTTTTAAATATGTTGATGTATCGGGTGAGATACGATCTCCTGTTGCTTAGAAGATATGCAGATGGAGAAGATATTCACCCGACTTAGATTATCGATTCGTTTTGAGGTTGCCCCAGATCGTCGCTAATTTACCTTCTGGTGCGACAGCAAGGGGTTTGATCCCTTCACCTTCAATGGAGAGCGAATCAACAAAGAAAGTAACTGTTTGACCGCCCCAATTGTTCATAAAACCGATACCGACGCGTTCTACGTCGAATTTGTGGTTCCACGTTTTGTCGCCAGAGAGTTTCCACTCATCTTTTTCGTCCTCTCGATAGTAACCAGAGAAGACATCGTCCTCTTTGACAATCTTAAGGTGGACGGGGACATCAAAACCGGTGTCAAAGTGCCCCTTGTCTTGCCAATTGGCTTGGACCATACTCCCAATGAGTGTTTTTTGCGGATCCCCGGCTGAGCCGCCAAACAACAAGCAGGCGTAATTCAGATCTTCATCACTATAGAGAAAGATACCGACCCAGTAACTTCCCGGTTTATCAGGTTCAGTAGAGAAGATCCCACTCACCGTTATATTTTTCGCGGCACTTTTGGGGACTTCTCGTTCAAGCATCGGTTTGTCAGGGGTGGTATGCCCCCATCCACCATTTGGATTCGTCATCTGCAGGAATCCGTCTTTGACTTCAAGCTCCGTAACTTCGTCTCGATAATCACGGAATTCCCACCCCTCAACCAGTTCTTTACCATCAAACGGGTCTGTCCATATACCAGCAGACACTACCCCAATGAAACTGAATATCAGGATTCCGCATACGAAAGTTGCAAGTCGCATAGTCATCGTCCTTTTGGTTTAAGCCATTATAACATACTGCGTGGTATTAGAGTTAAAAAATAAAGAGAACCCAATAGAAATATGGAATTATCGGACAACGTATTTACGATAATTGTAAATTATCGGTCTGCTTTAAGGGTTGCCCAAGTCGTTGCTAATTTGTTTGTCGGTGCAACAGTTG
>JAJEGI010000010.1 GCA_022819945.1 Candidatus Poribacteria bacterium | reverse complement strand
ACCCATGCCGTCGCCCATGCCGTCGCCCATGCCATCACCCATGCCGTCGCCCATGCCGTCGCCCATGCCGTCGCCCATGCCGTCGCCCATGCCGTCACCCATGGTGTCGCCCATGCCGTCGCCCATGTCGTCACCCATGGTGTCGCCCATGTCGTCACCCATGGTGTCGCCCATGTCGTCACCCATGGTGTCGCCCATGTCGTCGCCCATCATAACATCGCTACCACTTGGTGGTACTCGGTCGCAAGACACAAAGGCAACACAACAGGCCAAAACAGCAATTAAAACTATCTGCAATTTAAACATTGTTAATGTTCCTTCCTCTATATTTGAAGTAGAGTTGATAAAGTGTTATCAACCTATTCATGAGAGTTTTGGTTAAACATTGATATTATAGCAGGAGGAAGGAGGACCTCCACTCCTCTTGCTACGGCAATCTAAATTGTTAAAATAATACAATATTTAAGAAAAAAAGTCAAAACTTTTTCCTTGATGATAGAATTGGATGAAACAATGCGTTAAATTGTTTACAGCAAGACCAGTTCCTATTTCAAAACGTAAGAGGCGATGTGCGGTAAAAAAGGAGGGATTGACTATCACCAAGTGTGGCAACCAATCCCTTTTTTATAAACGTTATGTAGGTGTTATGAAATGCAACTACTGGGTAGCACCATTGCCATTAGCATCGTTGCCGTTGCCATTACCGGCACCATTACCATTAGCACCGTTGCCATCTGTGCCCATGCCATCATCAGTCGTGCCATCGTCAGTCATGCCATCATCCATGGTGGTGTCATCCATCATGGTATCGTCCATCATCTGATCGTTGATAAGTGAGACGAAGACGCTATCATTCGCTGCTTTCGCGTGACAACCGTGGCATCCTGCTGACATCTCCACAGTGAGTTGGTGTAGCGGCATTAACTCGTCTGTCTCTGATGCGCGCTGGGTCGCACTATATATCCAACCGTTATGCGCTTCATACCTCGAGTCGTCGGTTTTTATCATCGCCACGACTTGTTTGACAAACGTGTTAGTATCATCCATGGCTTTCTTGACAATCATGGTCCCTACGGGATAAGTTCCGCCCGCCTTGTTCGCCATAGCACCGGCTTCGTTGAAATATACCGTACGGGATCCTATACCGTGAGCGGTCCCGGTATCCACTGGTGCGTCAAGCGTAACAGTCTCCCATGACGCGATCGCGCCCGCTGCCAGCATCTCGTTCAACATGTCTGTCGGCGTAACTTCGGTAACCGGATCTAACTTATCCTGCATTCGACCACAAGATAAAAGAGCGATACAACCAACAAAAATGATAGCCAAGGCTATCTGAAATCTAAGCATTATCATGCTCCTTCTTCTGTATTTGAATAAATTGGTGAAGAGTTGCGAGCTTTATGCGACAAAGCCCACATTCTAGAATTTAACTCTTCAGGTTCATGTGTACACAACCTTTATAAAGGGTACTATACTTTGTCTAAATTTTCAAGAAAAAATCATATTAAAGCGTCGTTACCGATCGGGTTTCAGGATTTGTGAGCGAATTTTTAGAATATACGGATGTTTAGGGGCTTGCGTAAAAGCGGCTTCAATTTCACGCTGTGCCTCGGGAAGGTGGTTAAGACGATAATAGA
Source organism: Candidatus Poribacteria bacterium (assembly GCA_022819945.1). GTDB lineage: Bacteria > Poribacteria > WGA-4E > WGA-4E > WGA-3G > WGA-3G. The sequence goes on along the minus strand of JAJEGI010000010.1, from coordinate 6,069 downwards.
CCAATGCAAGCGTGGCACGGTGTGCGGGTCGGCTATCCGTTTTAACGACAGTCTCAGCAAGGGTAAGTGCCTCGGCAAGTTTCCTGTTTTCTGTGGCGAGTAGGGATGCCAATGCTTCTTTGGGAAACGGTACATCTGGGGCAAGTTGAATTGCATGCCGAAAATCGGTTTCCGCCCTGCCAGATGCACCCTGTTTTTGGTAAATCTTTCCACGCCATAAATAACCGGGTGCCCATGTCGGTTCGTGTTCTATTCCGATCGTGAGTGCTTGCGCAGCGGATGCGAAGTCCCCAGATTTCTCGTGTAGGTTTGCAAGTTGCCCGTAAGTATCCATAAAATCTGGTTCGTGTTTGATGAGCGTGAGATAGTGTGCCACGGCGTTTGTCAGGTTTCCGAGTCTGCCTTCTATCATACCGAGATGTAAAAGTGCTTGACGGGAAGTCGGTTCTACAGTTAGAACACGCTGATATGTCTGTTTCGCGGCTGCTAATTCGCCAAGTTGCATCTGGACATACGCATAATCTTTGAGTGCTGGTGTAAACAGATCATCCGTTTCAAGAGCCTTTTGCAGCGGTACTAACGCACGCTGTAGCTGCTTTTTTTCGATGAACCAATGTGCTTGGCGGAGATAGCGTTCAGCAAGCGTTCGGCGGTAACGCGCTTCGGAGGCTTCGGCTGCTTCACTGTTTCCGATACCGCGGAGGACATCTGCAAGCGATTTGTGAAATATCGGTTCGTGTGGTGCGTGTTGGATGGCATGTTGATAAAAACGTCGAGCAGCAGTGAGTTGTCCACGCCTTACGCCGACCTCGCCGCGCCCGAAGGCTGCACTGGCAAGCGTTTCGTCTTGGGCGAGTGCCTCCCTAAAAACGGCATCGGCTTCATCAACACGATTGAGTTTGAGGAGTACATGTCCAAGATTGTTGTAGGCAGCAGTTGTGTCGGGATGTAGCTGCACGGCGACAATATAGTATCTGCGCGCCTGTTCTAAGTTTCCGCGCTCGGTTTCAATCTGTCCTAAGGCAACGTACCATGCAGCCGGTGCGTCTTCACCGGCACCTTTAATGGCTTTTTGGAACCAAATATCTGCTTCGTCAAGCTGCTTGTTCCGGTGATATGCGGTGGCGAGTTTGGCTTGCACGATGGATTGCAGGCGCGCGATCGCAATATCGGTCTGCTGTTCTGTTGAGAGGCGTCTCAAGGCACGCTCGAAGGCAATAATAGCAGCCGGATAGTCTTTCAGTTTTGCGGCAGCATCTCCCTCACCGATGTAAACAACCGATAGCTCCGGTGCCTCTTTGGTAAGGGCGCGATATAAACGGAGGGCCTCTTCCCATTGTTCGGCTTGAAATGCCTGTTGTGCCGCTTTCAACCGTTTCTGAAACATTTTAGGATAGTGAGTTATATCTGTCTGTAAAATGTCTCCAGATACCGATGCAGCAAACACAAACAGAAGCATTCCGATGACACACTGCTCCCATATCACCTGAGGCGTTGTTCCGCGCGATCGTCTATTTTCGCGATAAATCAAGCCCTGAGAATTCCACATCTATTTATTTTTCTCCGTTTTCCGTTTGCGTCAGTTCATCATCTAAAATATGCCAAGTTTTCTCCGCTTTCTGCTCGATCAACCATGCTTCAAACCGCTGCGCTGCTACCGTTTGTCGAATCCGCTCTGTGATTTCCTCACTGACTTCTGAATATGCTTTTTGATACGCCGGGGTCTGCCGAATGCGTTCAACAATCTGGTATCCTTCCACAACAATGATCGGTTGACTTCGTGCAGAAGTTTTCAATTCGGTTACAATATTCCCCAACGGCGTGTCTGCCTTAACCGTTGCGACTGAAAATCTAAGTGTTAGCTGCGTCTCATAAGCTTTACGCACCGCCTCGAATGTTTTCCCTTGCTGCAGATGTGCACTGAGTTGTTGTACCAAGTCCGCCACGTTCTGCTTTTCCGATGCTGATATATCCTCAGGAACAGTTATAAGGAGCGAGTTGAAAGTGACTGTGGATGGCACAACAAATTCAGCACTATTCGTATCATAGTATGATTTGGCTAACTTTTCGACCTCGGCACTGTTGACAGCATTGAAGAATCTACGTCGGAAGAATTCATTGTAAATGAGATGCTCATGGACCCACATTTTCAAGGTTTCAGTTTCTAACTGGTACTGCTGTAAAACCTTCTGAAAATCTACCTCAGAAGCATATCCTGCACGAATTTCTGCAACCTTTCTTTGAATCTGCGCATCGCGCTCGGCAACCACAACACCGATCTGATCTGATTCTTGTAAGACGAATTTACGGTTGATAATTGTTTCAAGAACAGCGCGTCTCTCAACGGCAGTCGGTGTCTCAACAAAAGGCTTTCCCATAATAGCGGTGATACGAAACTCATTTTCGAGTTCACTGCGCGTGATAGCATCCGTATTGACGACCGCGATAACCGCATCAATAAGTACTTGCGCGTCTGTGTTACCGCTGATCCAAAGGAAAAGAAAAAAAGTGATATAGCGCAGCATATTATCGCGGATTTCTTGGTGTTAACCACTCCTCTTCAATGTGTAAGCCGAGTCCAGGACCGTCGTTTGGAGCGATATAACTATCTATCGGGAGAGTTTCGCCTTCAAATAATTTCGTTTCGGCTAACGGGACACCTGGTGGCGTGCCGAGGTAATACTCTACCCAAGGTGTATTCGGCATCGCGGCCGAGAGATGGAGTCCAGATTGACGGAGCCCGCCCCCGTGGAAGATAACCGTGAGTCCTGCCGCATCAGCGAGGTGACAGATCTTGACGCATTCGGTTATACCGCCGACCCAGAACGTATCGGGTTGCAAGATGTCCAAGCACCGTCTCTCGATAATCTGCTGGAACGGGAAGCGGGTGTAGTGATGTTCACCACTCGCGAGACTTATCCAATCGACAGCCCCCTTGACTTTCGCCAAGCCGTCAATATCTTCTGGGATGAGAAATTCTTCTATCCACTTGAGGCGATAGGGGCGGAGCCGGTGTGCCAAGCGGATGGTGTAATCGACATCAAACGCCATATAGCAATCAAGCATGATTTCGACATCATCACCGACAGTCTCTCTGGTTTTTGCGACCAGTTTTTCGTTTTCTTTCAATCCCCATTCACCGTCTGTTGGTCCGTATGGACATGCCAATTTCACTGCCTTAAATCCGAGTTCTAATTGCCAATCGGTATCATTACCTGTGGCGTAAGCGAACATCTTCTCACGCAGTGGGCCACCGAGCAGTTCATAGACGGGTTGGTCCTTGATTTTGCCGTTCAGGTCCCATAAGGCGATGTCAATACCGCTGATTGCACAACTCGTTAAACCTTGCGAACCGTAAGGTTTGGACATACGGAACATCATATCCCAAATCTTCTCGACGGCGAAGCAGTTTTCGCCGATCAGCATCGGTGCGAAATGTTCATCAATGATTGCTGCGACGGGTGTTCCGAACGAGGTTTCACCTATTCCCCAAGTGCCATCTTCAGCGGTGACTTTGACGTAGACTTGATCCCACTTTGGCATCCAACTTGAGCGGTGGCGTTTGTATTGCGGATAGCGCGACATTGGATTCGCGACTTCGGCGTGGGCATTCCACGGTTCGCGTCGAGGTTCCGTGCGTTTGATGTCTCGCGGTGGTACATTGATTCGGACTGTTTGTATGTCTTTAATTTTCATACACTTACTCCGTTGAAGGTTTGTGGCATGATAGCATAACGCTGTGTTTAATTCAAGGATTTTGAGGATTCTATAGGTTTACTGGGGTGTCGCGCCAGAAGGTTACTCCTATAGTGGGAAATGGATGTTCCAGGCAACTTAGCAAAGGGTGATTTGGGGGGAGATAGATGCGGTTAGAAACCACATTTACCAGTTAGAGGAAGAGTCATTAAAACGTCACAACAAGGGGATTCTATTCCATTAACTCAATCACACCGCAACCGATGCGCGCACCGCCGCCTGCTTTAACTGGTACATCGCTAAGCACCCCAACGATCCATTCACCGAACGCTACATCATCCCCTTGGAAATAGCCTAACATCCACGCAGTCGTCCGAGCATCCAGAAACGTGATGAGGAGTTGGTTGTAACCTATCAAGTCAGCAGGATTTTCAAAATCTATGCCCGATGCGATGTAGAGATGTGTTAACCGCATCCGCATCTCCTGCTCAAATGCTTCAGGCGCACCGGTGGGGAAGTTTTGCAGATATTGGTTTGTGAAGAAATCAGGATCGATAGGTGCTCCGTTAGATACAAAAAAGTCGTGATAGGCAGCTAAACTATTGGGTTCACTTTCCAAAAACGCTTGGTACGCTGGCGACTCCGTAAGTTGAATGACAGATAGGAATGCGAGATCCAGTAATTGCTCAGGTGTAAAAAAGCATTTAAGCAGCAGCTCCAACGGGTCGTGACTATGCGGATCCACCACTTGACTCGGAAGGTGATGTTCCAGTTCCAAGTCGATTTGCTGACCGAGCACTGCCAGCGTACAAATATGCGTGGCTGCCATTATCTCCGTTTCCATCTGCATCTGCGCTATGTTATGGGTATGCGTGCCTGCACCTGCATCGGTGGTAGACATATCTGACATCTCCATCGCTGTATGGTGTGCGTGCGGATTCGTTTGAAAGGTATCGCCTGTTTCGTGGATAAGCATCAGTTTGCCGAGGATGTCGGTGTTCGGGTCGCCGCCTAGAGACCAGAGCGGTGTTGTGAATTCCAAAACCCCTGTACCGTCTTCAGCGACAGGAATGTTCCCGATTTCACCAACACCGATAGGCGGCATGTCGGGTGTCGCTTCAGCGACGGGTACACCGACTGTGCCTGCTGAAATTCCCATCGGATGCCAATGGGGTCCCACATCAGTGCAGCTGCCTATATGGAGATGCGCTGCGTGCAAGCCGAGGGGCGCGTTTTGGATCTCAATCCTGACGTGAACCAATCCATCCATTTCCGAGAATGAGGCTTTGCCCGTCAGACCACTTCCGTCTTTCTCCGAAATAACGGCTACTGCGACTTTTTCGACAGGTGCTGTAGTAACCACCTCTGTCGGAATCCTTTCACAACCACTTATGATGCCTGTCGCAATAAGGAGAGTTATTAATACTGTGTATGTGGTGTATTTAATATTCATCGTTAGTAAGTCCGGCATCAGTCAATTATATGTTAACATATTTGACGAAAACAGTCAAAAACATGCTATTCTACAATTTGCTTTACGAAACGACCTATGCTAAAATATACGGAGATTTAACCAAAATACCCCTATATCTTTAGCAATAGTGAGGCGCGATTATGAAGGTAGCAGCAATTTTAGGTGAACGACAAGCAGGCTTGGTTGACGCACCGGATCCGACACCAAAAGAGGATTGGGTCGTTGTGAAAATCCACGCATCCCCGATGTGTACCGAATACCACGCTTTTGAGCATGGCAGCAAAACCGATGGGATGGGGCATGAAGCGGCTGGTGAGGTTGTTGATGTCGCTCAACCCGGAAAAGTGGAGATAGGCGATCGGGTGGTCGTGATGCCGCAATATCCTTGTGGGAAATGTGTGCTTTGTACTGACGGAGATTACATCCACTGCGAAAATAACTACAATTTTGAGGAATTCGCCGGATAATGATTGATTCCATTTTTACACATCTCCTTTTCCTTTTTCTCTTTTACTTCCGTGTAGCCAATCCTGAGGAGAACATCAGTTTTTCGGTGTTAACCTCAACTAACGTACCTTGCTGTGAATATTATGAATTATCATGATATTTAAAGCAAACCTTTATTCACCATGTCTTATGCGAAGATGATACTCAACAGAGAACTGCTATCATTCCCTTTTTATCCGTCCCCACGTAACAGCGAGTTTGCCTTCAGGTTCAACATTGGAGACGCGGAGGTCCATCTCTGTCTGGATCTCTTTCGCCGATAAAGCTTCACTGTAAATGGCAAATTCATCCATAACGCCATTAGCACCAGATGCAGCGATTCTGTAATTAAATTCGGAATTAGTCGTTTTGGACTTGCAAAAAGTTGTTAAAAAAGTGCCGTGAACCCTTAT
>JAJEGI010000094.1 GCA_022819945.1 Candidatus Poribacteria bacterium | reverse complement strand
TTGTTGAATGGAAGTCTTTGAAGTGTCCAGTAACCAGTGTCCAGTAACCAGTTAAGAGGTTTTCGGAGAATCAGGACACTCTTTAACTGGCAACTCGTAACTGGAAACTGGCAACTTGAAAAAGACTTAACACTATTTTTTCTATTTACATTTGGAGGAAAATTACACATGTCAATTCGCAAAATGACATTTTCCTTAGCAAGTTTAATTCTAATTTTCGGACTCGTCTTCGGGACAACCTCTGTGCTGGCGCATGCTCCGGATGATGAGACTGTAGGTCCGCATGATCACCCAGTATTGGAGGCGGTCGTGGAAGATACTACTGCTACTCCCCCTGTTCTGCCAGTGCCGATACATAACGATCACCCGAGGGTACAAAGTATCACGCTAAAAGCGGGGGATACTGTAAGAGGTAATATGGTAGCGGTTGATGCTACGACTAACACTACTTTTACAGTGGTCGTAACATTTGACCGAGATGTGGTTGGTACGGCGGATTCGGCAGATACTACTGGCAATGCGGATGGTGATCTAGCGAATAATGAACTTGGGGTGTCCATATTGAACGTAGACAACACCGCCGCGACGGCTCCGACTTTTGCTGTCACGCGTGTAGCTAATTCACACTCTACGTTTGAGATAGTGGTAACTCCAGCTGCTTATCCGACTGGTACTGCAGACGCGAACGATGAAACACTGAGGTTCAGGATACAAGTAAATGCTGGTGCCGTGTTTAGTGTTCAAACAACTGAACTTCCAGCAAATGTTATTAATCCAATAGATGTTCCTGGTGGAGCAAGTTTAGCATCAATGGTCGAGGAGTTCACACTCCTTTCGGCACTTCCGCCTGCAAACGAGCGACCGACCCTTACTATTGACGCTACCACGCCTGAACCTGCAGATGCAGTAACAACCGGTTCGTTTGATATCGTGTATACCACTACGGACCCGGAAACAGATGCAGTAACGGTTGCTGCTGAGATCAGTAGTGTGGTTCCGTCAGGTGCGATGGCGCATTACTCGCTTGATACATCTGTAGATGGTACGGTTACGGTGAACCAGGCGGCTGCTACTGCTGAAACGCCGACGATTCCAGCAGCATCTGTTACGGTAACGCTAACGCCCAGCGATGCTGCAGCTGGAGATCCTGTAACGTTTACCGTTGCCTTCGCTGCAAGAATGTATGAGGCACCCAACCAACGGCCGACCGCTACGATTAGCACGACTGAACCTACAGATGCAGTAGAAACTGGATCGTTTGACATCGTGTATACCACTGCGGACGCCGACAATGATACTGTTACGGTTGATGTGACCCATACTGTGTCTCCGTCAGGTGCGATGGCGCATTACTCGCTTGATACATCTGTAGCCGGTACGGTTACGGTGAACCAGGCGGCTGCTACTGCTGAAACGCCGACGATTCCAGCGGCAACTGTTACGGTAACCCTAACGCCGAGCGATTCTGCAGCTGGAACGGCTGTAACGTTTAGCGTTGCCTTCGCTGCAAAAACGTATGCTGATCCTTCAGCGACGATGCTTGCTGCCGGTGACTACCTCGTTGTCGTTCGTGATAAAGCCAATCCGCCACCTTTCGGTAATCTCTCACCCGATATGGTGAGTTGGTCAGAGGTATCGGATGAAGCAGAGATGCCGGATCTGGAAAGGTTGTTTGACGTAGGCGGTACGATCCAATTGAAAGTTGAAGGTGCGACGCGTCTGCAAGTCGTCTTCAGCGAAGTAATGTGGGCTGTTGACGAAGGTCAAGTTGACGACAGAGCTGCGTACCTCGGTGAACAGTGGATTGAACTCCACAACCGTACCTCCGGTGACAACGCGAAAGACTTCGCTTTTTCTGATATAAAAATTACGACGAAGGAAGGGCGTCCTGCACTTGCCGAAGAGACCGACCGTATCAGTAACGTCGTTGGTGGCGGTAAGGACTGGGTGCTCGGTAAAGGTCAGAACGGTAACAGCGGTGCTGCGGATGGCACGGGTAGGGTAGAGTTTATCTCTATGTACCGGAACAATGAGGGTGAACCCGGACACCAAGATAACCGCTGGACGAGATCTTCGGAGCTCTATGCAACGAACCATAGAGGTACCCCCGGTGCGAAAGAGCGTTCTGGCGTGCCAACCCTCACACCTACACCCGCAAATCGCGGTCCTGTTATCTTCAACGAGATTTCTAACAACACCGATGCGAAGTACGAATGGATTGAACTGCGTAACGTCTCTGGCGGTGAAGTGAACCTGAAGAACTGGGAGATCACGCGTCTCACATCTAAAGGGGATCCACCCCAAGACGGCCATAACGCTGTTGAAATGATTCAGTTCCCGGGTAATGATCAGCGGAAAATGCCAGCTGGCAGTGTCCTGCTTGTCCTCGCGACGGATCCGAGAAACGATGAGGATCATCCGATACAGACAGGTTGGGATATTACGAAGGGCGCAGGCGATCAGATCAACGGTGTCAACTCAGATTCACCACGCTACGCTGTCCTTGAATTCAAGGACGGTGGCATGCCGGATGATGGCAACTTTGTGTTGGTCCTGCGAAATCGCCAGGATCGGACGAGTTCCAACGCCGATAACAACACGCGTGATGTTGCAGGGTATGTGCCGGGTGCTGCGTTGAAAGTCGATAATGACAAACTGTTCACGGGTCTCTGGCCCTTGGCGAACTTCCCGCAACCGAATTGGAGCAAAAACCAGTTGAAAGCCGGTGAAGTGCATCGTCGTCAGTTCGCTGATATTGACGGCACGAAGTCGAAAGACAAGGACCAAGACGACAAAACGGCTTTCCGTAATGTCGGTTGGACGGGTATCGGGTACAGACGGAATGCCGATGCGAATAATCAGAACGGCGGAACACCCGGTTATCCGAACAACGCACTGCAAAGTAATGAGACCCAGGCAAGCGCGGATCTCGTCATCATCAGTGAGATTATGTATGCGACGGGTAGCCGTGCGAACATCCCGCAGTGGATAGAACTCCGCAACCTGTCGAATACGGTCGGTATTAATCTCGACGGTTGGCGCCTCACTGTCGTGAACCATGATCTTGATGCCGATGGTGAGACCTACGCTGGTGATCTGTCTAAGGATTACGGGCTTTCGGGTCGGATTCCACCGGGTCAGACGTTCCTGCTTGTCGCGTATGCGGCTCGCAATGAGACGAACCTGCCGGCTGAACGGATCACGTCGCTGCGTACCAAACGGGGTGAATTGGTTCTGAGTCAGTATGGCTTTGAGATCACGCTGCTAACGAAGGGCAAGGACAATAAGGACGCGAATCGTAAAGTGGCTGATAAGGTCGGTAACCTTGCGACTGTCGCAGCGGGTGCGGGTCGTGTCCGTGGAAATCCTCAGTCCTACGAAGATCCCGTATGGGCATTGCCAGCGGGTACCAACGATGATGGCGACCGTATCTCTATCGTCCGTGCCTCCATAATGGGTGATCCGATCAACGGTCAACTCGAAGGTGCCTGGAATCGGTTTGATATGAGCGGTCAATTCGTTACGACGCTTGACCCAACATCCTACGGTCATGGCACTGACATCAGTTCTCCAGGTCATTATCCGGGTGGCGTGCTCCCCGTATCGCTTTCTAAGTTCCGTCCGGAACGTTTGAAAGATACCGGTGAAATCGTTGTCCGTTGGATCACCGAATCTGAGCTGAACAACGCAGGATTCAATATCCTCCGTAGCGAAGATAGAGACGGTGCGTTCACGAAAGTTCAATTTGTCGCAGGTCAAGGCACCACTTCTGAGCGGACGCTCTACGAGTGGAAAGACAAATCTGCGAAACCCAATGTCGTCTACTACTACCAGATTCAAGATGTCTCTCTCGACGGTGAAGTCTCCGTATTGGCGACGACGCACCTTCGGGGTAATGTCTCTGCGGCTGGTAAGTTGACGACGACGTGGGGTGAATTAAAAGCGTTGCAATAAGCAACAACTCGGTTATTCAGGGAGAAGTCTATAACCGAACTAACCTAACCGAAAAGCGGTGGATTCCCTGTCCACCGCTTTTTATTTTTTAACAGTTGTCGGTGACCAGTACCCAGTTACCAGTTGGGGTGTTTCTGCGGATTTCTTCTCGGTTTCCCAACCGAACCGGATCCTACGCGGAAACCGTGACGACTTTAAAGAAAAATGCGTAAGTCCTATATACATTAATATATACCCAAGTTGCTACTAAGGAGTATTAAATAATAAATTCAGATTTTCGGATTTCCGAGAGGAGCCGAACCCCCGTAGGGGCGGGGTTTCCCCGCCCGCCAGCGATAGGCAATGTGCTTATTTAATACTGAAACTTACTTAACAACTTTTGCACGTTTCAACACAGTTTTTCAAACGCTTTCCCCACCCCAGAGGGGTGTTATGTCTATAGAAAAAGGTATATCAACGTCTTGCACTCCAGCGGAGTGCTATGTATCGGTGCCTCACATATACCCCTTCCGACTCCCTTCTATCAAATTTATCTTGGGAAATTGTATCTAAAATGTTTTAATTCCCGATAAATCAAAATTAAACTGGATTTAATATTGACAAATCTTTTTTATTCTGTATAATTAAAGGAATTGGTCATTACAAACGCGAATTTGATGGTCGGGGTTGACGTTCCTGCTCCGCTTTTTATCAAATTTATCTTGAGAAATTGTATCTAAAATGCTTTAATTCCCGATAAATCAAAATTAAATTGGATTTAATATTGACAAATCTTTTTTTATCGTGTATAATTAAAGGAATTAGTCATTACAAACGCGAATTTGATGGTCGGGGTTGACGTTCCGACTCCCTTTTATCAAATTTATCTTGAAAAATTGTATCTAAAATACTTTAATTATCGTTAAATAAAAATTAAATTGGATTTCTCTTGACAAATCTTTTTTTATCGTGTATAATTAAAGTTAGTTAGTCATTAGGAACACTGATTTTAATGAATGGGGGTGTTTGGCATGCCAAAGAAAGTAAGTACAAAACAGGTGCTGATGGCCTGCCAGATGTCATTTGAAGGTAAAGGCAACCGGGAAATCGCAAGCGAACTCGGTTTTACTGAGGCAACTGTATCGAATTGGCGCAAGTTGGAACTCTGGCAAGAATTCGAGGCAGAACTCATTAAGGCATATAAAGAACAATTATATAACGCTATCTCATCAATTTTGGATACACTCAGTTTCAGATCAATAAAAAACCGCCAATTACACCTATCCGATCGGCGGTTTATTGTTCATTAGGCACCAAGAATTCAGTTGACGCTTTCCCTTTCGCGTCATACGCCATAACCCCTAAACCTTCCATTAATTTACACCGAATAATCGCTAAATCCGCTGCTTTCGCTGCATCCGCGGCAATCTCCTCAATTTTCGGCGGTGTATCGAGGATCGCGAAAGTGCTACCGTCTTGTTTACGATGCAAAAAAAAAAGGCGGGGCCCCAATCACGAACCACACCCGATTCCTACTGTTTCTTAACTTATACTAAACTTTGGACAATTTTCTGTAGCAACTACCTATCAGAGGTCCCGTAGGTTGGGTTGAGCGGTAAAACCCCAGGACCGTTGTGTTGCTCCCGAAACTGCTGTTTCCCAATATGTGCTGCCTATAAATAGATAGAGCGAAACCCAACGAACACAACGCTTTCAGCGGAAAAACAATGTTGGGTTTCTCTCGGGCTTTGAGATGTTCAGGGCACCCTTGGACACTGAATTTGACTTGCCTATAGCGGATTCTTCGGAGGTATCCGTTCAACCCAACCTACGATGGGCTGGTAAATAGTAACCAGTGAGACAGTACCCAGTTAAGAGGTAATTGGATGCATCAAGCTTTCTCTTACTGGTAACTGACAACTATTAAATGTGCAAGGCGGTGGACAGGGAATCCACCGCCATTGCGTCAGGTTAGTTCGGTTATAGACTTCTCCCTGAATAACCGAGTTGTTGCTTATTGCAACGCTTTTAATTCACCCCACGTCGTCGTCAACTTACCAGCAGCGGAGACATTACCCCGAAGGTGCGTCGTCGCCAACACGGAGACTTCACCGTCGAGAGAAACATCTTGAATCTGGTAGTAGTAGACGACATTGGGTTTCGCAGATTTGTCTTTCCACTCGTAGAGCGTCCGCTCAGAAGTGGTGCCTTGACCTGCGACAAATTGAACTTTCGTGAACTCACCGTCTCTCTTATCGCTACGGAGGATGTTGAATCCTGCGTTATTCAACTCAGATTCGGTGACCCAACGGACAACGATTTCACCGGTATCTTTCAAACGTTCCGGACGGAACTTAGAAAGCGATACGGG
>JAJEGI010000123.1 GCA_022819945.1 Candidatus Poribacteria bacterium | reverse complement strand
CGGAGAAGGCGCAGCCGCACCTTCTCTCCTGCGTCAACAAGCAGCAGTCCACCTCACACCGCAAGACGTGCAGCGCTGGATCACACAGGCACAACACGCAAACCTCACAGATGCCACTTCCCTAAGAGGGATCCGCTTCCTGAAGCAGCTCCTCTCCGCATTCAGACCCAAAGAGACCGCACTGCTCCCAAACTATCCCAACCCCTTCAACCCGGAGACCTGGATACCCTATCAATTGGCAAACCCCGCGGATGTTGCACTGACGATCTACGACATCAACGGGCGTGTCATCCGTTCTTTAGACTTCGGGCATCAGCGTGCTGGGATGTATCAGAGCAAGGTCCGGGCAGCGTATTGGGATGGCAGAAACGCTGTCGGTGAACCTGTCGCAAGTGGCGTGTATTTCTATACATTAACCGCAGGCGATTTCACCGCCACGCGGAAAATGCTCATTGTGAAGTAATTTCTATCGAAACTGGAAAGATGAACAACGCCGGTTACAGGATAGAAGGCGGAGCACTATTGTTCGTGATTAACTTTAGTAGCCTAAAAGTCGCATCCTTTTAGGGCTTCCTACTCAACATGTTTCCATGTGTTTCGTAGTACGATATTCCGGACTGCAGTTGGTGATAGATCAAACTCCTTTGCAAGTTCACTGTTTGACTCACCAGCTGCGCTTCGGGATCGGATTTCCCTAACTTGATCCTCAGTCACTTTAGCATTCGCGCGTGTTGATTTAGGAGGTTGCTTCACTTCTACATCTTCACCATCCACTGTATTGTCATCGTCAACAGTCTCTGCGGATTGCTCAGATTGCGCTTCCGAAACCTCGGGATCCGATTTACTATCATTTTCAACCGCATCTGTGGACGGCTCAGACTGTGCCCCGGAATCCTCAATAGCATCTTGAAAAGCGTGCACCTCATAGACACTACTTGCCTCTAATATTTGTTCACTGTCCACACCCAGTTTTGCCAGTGTTTCCTCCCAAATTTGCTTAACAGAACGCTCAAGTTGAAAGGCTTGAAAATCTGCTGTCTCCTTTTTTAGTTTCTCTCCTCTACGATAGATTTCCGATGCGTCCAACTTATTCCCAGCAGGCGGTAAAAGTCTTATACCTTCATCGTTCCGTTCAAGCAACTGTAATTCCTCAAAAATAGACAGACCTGTTTCAACACCCTGTTTTGTTATATCCAATTTGCCATAAATGTTCTCCTGTCTAATGAAATTGTCGTTTGTTCCCGCGAGTTTCCTCAACTCGGGGTACAATTTTTCCAACGTCCCTCTATCCGGATACTTTCGAGCCAACCCCTCAATATCTTGTTCGCTATTGTAGATGAGATGCAGATAAATATTTTTTTCCAATGCAAAAGCAGGTTCACATTGCTTGAAGAATTCATCTAAACCTGGGACAAGGTGACAAAAAACAAAGTGCTCAATACGATGTGGTGATGCTAATGTGGAAAAAGCAGTATTTGAGACAACTGCAATTAGCTCCCCGTTCTCAAGTTTTTCCAAAATCTCTGTTTCTTCTGTCTCAGAAGTCCGTTCATTGCACTTTCCGATAACATCTGCCTTCTCCGGTCCAACAAGTGCTAACAACTGATCAATCCGGTCTTCACTTTGAACATAGATGACAGTGGGTTGCTTTTGTTCCAGCAGATTTAAAAGATAATTTTGCTTGTCTACGTTTCGTCGGTCAAGTATACGGACAGTGGAATCAGTTTCAAAGGGAGGAAATACCATGTTTTCGATTGTCGATACTGTGAATAGGTTTTGCATAGCCGCGAGACGATCCTCACACGCTTGCCATTCCGTTTCCGCTGCCTTTAGTTCTTTCGATGTGGTTTCAAGACGTTCCTTGTAGTCGTCCCTCTCTGCTTCTGTTGATGTGAGGCGTTCCGCACACGTGCTATGTACTGCTTGCACCTTTTCCAGCTGCTTTGATATAGAATTGCGCTGTTTTTCGCTTTCCTTTCTACTAAATTTTGCAGATACAAGTTGCCCCGATAATTTTTCAAGTTCTTCCGTCTTCTGGTCTAACTTAGCAGCGTTATCATCTCTCTGCTTCGACAGTTCCTCGTTCCTTTCTTTTTCGGCCGCTAAATGCCTCTCTACTTCTGTGATAGACCGTTTATATTTTGTCTTCTCAGTTTCCACCGCTTTTGATACCGCTTCAAGATGCTTTGCGGTATTATCAAAGAGTTTGTCTCGGATGTCCTCAACCTCACGTTGGGCATCCGATCTCTTAATTTTTCCCAATATCTCAGCAATAAGAAACAGTTGAGACCGTGTGAATTCAGAATCCAACTCCTTCAATCGTTGATGAGACGCTTGATTTCGACCCTCTATTATCAAACTTGTTACACTCCGGGCATCGTAATAACGGATATACTCGCGATCAACAACCTTAAATTTCTCTTTAAAAGACTTTAACCAACGCATCTTAATGAGGTCTGCAATATCTTTAACCTCCATCTCTTCTCTGAGGTTATCACCTGATTGCAACCTCAAAGCTTCCCTGATTGATTGTTCATCTAAACATTCCCTGACGAACTGGAACATGGCATCTAAGTAGTGATCAAGTGCTTTATTAAGCGCATCCCGGTTGCGGTATTCAGCTGCGTTCAAGTTTACAACCTCCACGTAAATATTTCCCTTAGCATACCACCTTCCGAATCATTTGTCAATCAGAATACAAGACAGAATCAAAATAACAAAACCCACTGTCGCTACGATCGGCGCAAAACGGACACCCGAATCTGCTCCCACTTCCGTTTCGACCGATGCGTCGCAACCCGCTTTTTAAAGACCGCATCCATTCTAAAATCGGCTTCTGCGATGATTGCCTCCAGATTCTCAATCGCCTTCGGACCGGAAGCATCCGCATATCCCAACAAAACAAGCCCATCAGGTTTCAAGAAATTTGAGACTTGTGCAAAAAACCGTCTCACTGTCTCCTGTTTTTCATCGTGGATGGCGAGCTCGGCGCGGCTGCGGACGCGGGCAACAACCCACGGGGCGTTGAAGATAATTACATCAAATTGATGGGAAGTAAACGGATCAAACAGATCACCAGCAGGCATAACCTGTATAGCGTCTGAATCTGGAAGGAGTCGTTGGATGTTCAGTTTCGTTGTCGCCACCGCTTCAGGAAGCAAATCGGACGCGTAGACCTCAGTCTGATCGCCTAATTCCTGTCGTGCTAACAGGGTCAAGCATCCACTGCCACACCCGATGTCACCAACCTTCTTAGAAGGCACCTCGCTGCGGACATGTTGTAACGCCTCCTGAAAGCATTCAATTGTTTCTTGTGAACGCGGCGCGAGAACGTTTTCGGAAGCGACAAGCGAGGCATCAAGCGCACGAATAGGATAGGTCTCCGCGAGTGCGTCTTGAATCTGTTGAATCTTTATGAGCGGCAGGAGGAAGGGTTTGCCTTCATTCACTTCTGCTGGTTCACCGGCAAACTCTAATAAGTAAGGAAGGGTGGGCGCGGGTTCGACTTGTAAGATTCCGCCAGCATCTGCCCAACATACGAGTCGCGCTAAGGCTTCTTTCAGCATACCGCTTGCAGATCTTCGGTACGAATCTCTCCGGTCCCGCCGTTTAGTGTTACGATCAGATTGTTGGACCAAATCCTGTTTGTGGCGTTGGATATATTCCATCACCACCAAGATTTGCTCCCATTCCCCTTCTACGACAGCAACGCCACCGTGCCGAATATGCGTAAAAATCCGGTTGAGGTGTCCCAACTCCTGATGTGCAAACAATTTGGCGCGTGCGCGCGCAAAAACTATATCTCGATATTCAGCAGGGACATAGAGTTCACCGATGTTGCTAACGAAATAAAAAAGATTGGAAGCCTGAAAGATTGGAAGATTAGCGGAAGCAGCTTTTCCTTCATCGTTCCTTGCTTCCAACTGGTCAACCTTTCCGCGCTTCCAACGTGTGCCGCCTCCCATCTTTCTACCTTTCCATCCTTCCTACAGCATCACCGAACCACTTAGCGAATTGTTACAACTTGCCCTGTCCTAACGGATTCCGCCTCTTTATAGCAGAGCAGCAGCGCATCCCGTGCGCCGATACCGGACAACGCAGTCGGTTCGCTTTCCCAATCAATCGCTTCAACAGCGTATTGGAGTTCACCCACGAAAGCATCAATCGGATCGACATCGCCTAAATCAACTTCCTCGACCTCACCTTCGTCATTCAGAAGTGTCAACGGCACGGCAGTAGATGCTTCACCCGCTAACGTCGAAAAGTCGAAGAGCAAGGTGGCTTTCTCAAGAAAGATTTCAAACCCGTGCGAGAAAGCGCGCCCGCGTTGCGAGATGCCGCCAGAAGAACAACTAACAGCGATCTGCTTATCGTTGTAGATGTATTGCGTTGTCAGATAATCCACATAGTGCCCACCAGCAATTTTGCCTTGTGAGAACACGGCATCGGGGACACCGCAGAGGAGTTGAATGAAATGCGTATCGTGAATGTGTAAATCAATACCTGGCCCCCCACTCTTTTCAAGAGAAGCGGGATCCCGTGCCTGACTCGGTCTGGAAGTAATCCGCTTAAAATGCGCGCCGAGGAGTTCACCGTATTCCCCAGATTCAACGATCCGTTTCGCATAAGCATACTCCGCGAAGAACGGAAGCACATGCGCCACCATTAGATAACACGGACTTTGATTTGCTGCCGCTCGCTCCGCACCGATACGCTTCTCAAGTTCAACGAGTTCGTTGGCATCGTCAATCGAAATGGAGATCGGTTTTTCGACGAGCGTGTGTTTTCCTGCTTTGAGGGATGCCATACTGACAGACTTGTGCAGATGTGTCGGCAGGCAGATATCGACGAGTTCAACCTCTTCATCGGCGAGAAGTTCATCGATTTCACTATATTTTCGGACGTTTGAAAGGTCTTCCATGCCGCCTCGGGGTCCGAAATTCCCTTGAATGCCGGTCCAATCGCCAGCAAGTTTCTTCGGATCTCGCGTGCAAATAGCAACGACCTCGGCACCCGTAATCCGCTGAATCGCGTAATAATGAATCATCCCCATAAACCCGATACCAACTATTCCGATTTTTGTCATTTTGTCACCTTTATAATATTAAGAAGGCACAGATGCCAAAGTAACACCTGTGCCGTTTAACGTTGTCTCGGACAATCCCTAATACGTCCCAGTTTTCCGCTTAATACTGCCCCAAGTTGTTGCAACTTTATCAAGCGGTGAAACTGCGAGGAAATCTTCGTTCGCTATCTCTTGGATTTCAGCTTCGCTGAGCGCGCGCCGCCAGACTGCCGCTTCGTCAATGGAACCGTTCTCAAAGGTGTAATTCGGACGGTCTTTGGAACATCCGATCCGCAAGTCCTGGTCATTGGTCCCTTTGAAATCAAACTTTTCGTCTTTTTCAGCTGCAACTTCGCCGTCAACGTAGACTTTCATGGTCGACCCGTCATAAGTTCCAACGACGTGCTGCCATTTTTTTGTATCCAGTGCATGCGGTTGGCTCAGGGTCGGTCTACTATTGCCAGTTCCCAAGAACATATTAAAATTCTTACCTCCATTGAAAGCACCGATGCCGTAGGAGGAATGCTCACCGCCGTTATGGCAGTTTTTGTCGAACCACTGTGCATCAGTCGCCCAAGAGTCCTGATTGATCCAAGCCGCCATCGTGATTTCACCGCTAATCTTCAGTTCATCGGCGGCTGGCACATTCACACAATCAGCCCCCACTGCTGTAATCCGAATGGCTTTCCCATATTTGCCATCTACAATTTCGGTGTTCGCGATAATATCCGCATCAAGCCCGTTACCGGAATCGTCAACAATCGTCTTTCCTTTCACATTGTCAAACGTGAAGTAAACAACAAGTCCTTCAGCGAGATCTGCTGTGGCGTATCCCGCTGTGATCAGCATCAGCGCACAGAGCGCGACGCAACTTAATAACTGTTTCATCGGGTCTATCCTCCCATAGGATATTTTACATTGAAAACAGAAGTCTGTTATACGTAAAGTAAATTGTATCACAAAACAGGGTAGCGTGCAATATGTTTTCTTTGGCTAGCAAATAGACGCGCTCAAAACGCCTCAGAGGTAAGCACAGCATTCATAATCTCTTCCCATCTGCCTTCAAACTTTTCACCGAACTCCGTTTCGCCACCCGTGGCAAGCGGACCTCGGAGCATCGGTTTGGTTGTGTTGTTCCGCTCCCACAACTCCTTACCACCGAAATCGTTGTGTAGGAAGTGCAGCGCGACCCCTGCACGTTCCTTATCGGATAGGTTCGACCTGGTGCAGTGCGCGACACCGTAACAAAAGAAAAGCACACCCCCCGACTTCAATTCGATCGGTACGGCGCGTTCTTCAGGCGGATCACACCGAATGTGATGGTCGCTCAGCGGATCGCGGTAGTGTTCATAACTCTCTCTATGGCTACCCGGAATCACGTGCATACATCCGTTCCCAACGTTTGCATCGTGGATAGCGATCCACATCGCTGTCCCGCGCAACGGGTCCGCGATCTTGAAATATGCGTTGTCTTGGTGCCAACTCGTACCGATCCCGACTTTCGGCGGTTTCCAGAACGCCTGATCCAACTCTAACATAAATTCATCACCGATGAGTTGCTCGACAGCAGAGACAACCTTCGGATGAAACGGCAACGCTTTGTGCAGATCGCTGCGGTTGTTGAGCGGAATTACCTGAAGGTTTTGCCGTTCACCTTCGTTATTCCGCTTTGTTCCATCCGCTTGCACCGCACAATTGATACCGGTCCCGTTTTCGAGTTCGGTGTTATAAATCCGTTCCAATTCAAGTCGGAGCACTTTCGCTTCAGTCGGGTTAAAAAACCCCTCAATCGCAAGGTACCCTTTGTCTCGAAAATGAGCGAGTTGCTTCTCACTTAATTGCATTATCAAATCACCTTCCTTACTCTTATAGAGCTTACGCAATTTTCTTACGGACAGCACCTACCGGACACCACTGGCGAGGTTTAAAACCTCGCCAGCGACGAAGCTACGTAAGTCCTATTTTGATTGCATCTGTGCGCAAGGTACGATAATAGAATCCACCATGCCGTGTAGAATTTTCTTGTCCGCAGGACAGACTGCGGCTTGCACGCCACCCAGCTTAACGGTATCCCCTGCCACAAAATAGTATGGACGGAGCAGTGGACGGCACGCCATCTCCTGCATATCGCCAGCGTCAAAATCGTAATACTGCATCCGTACCCGTTTCGCTGTATGAAACCGCTGTAAGACGTGTGGTGATCTCTCAAAATTCTTAAGGCTGTTTTCAATAACGGCTTCCCATTCTTCGGTCGGGAGATCGTGTCCGATTGCTACGCCGCGGCTCCCCCACGCGAGTTCAGAAAAGCCGGACGGTTTGATAACCAACTCGCGTTGTTTTTGCGTTACAGTGCTGAGTTGCCGCCAGTCTGTCACGGCTTCGCCTTCTACCTCCAAATCAGGAATCACAGCGTATGGTGGTAGTGGACGGGCATCAATAACCCACGTCTGTGGGATCACCTCTTGTAAAAACGGGTATGTTTTCTTACCGAGTTGGCGTTTCCAAAAGGGTTGTAGCACCGGGTGATGGAAAAGCGCGAGACACAACTTCTCTTCAAGGTAGGCTTTCGGCGGTGGGGTCATCACGACAGTTCGTTTCTTCGCACTGTAAAACATTAACTCCGATTTCGGGATATTCGGTAGATCAAATAACTCATAAAAGCGGTATAGTACATCGACTGACAGTTTATCGCCCTCGTGTTCAATAAGGAGTCCGTCTTCAGTAAAAATAATTTCGTGTGGCTTAACAGCGCGCGTTTTCACGCCTACATCACAAAGCGCATCAGCGAGCCATACCATCTCCGCCCGATAATCCTCCGATTCATCTGAAACGACAATCGCAAGCGTCGGATCCTCTTTCTTCGCCAACGCACGAATCATCTCAGCATACCCGTTGACCATCCCGTCGCTGCCACCGATGATAGCATAACCGAGTTGCGCATAGAGCCTTGCGAGACACCCCGTCGCGCCGATGAACCCCGGAATCGAATCGAGTTCCGTAATTGCCATACCGTCAGCAGTCGGAAGGATGTCAGGACGGAGTACACCCGGCAGTTGGGTCTTAAAACGGTTCATCCGCCCATACTGGATCACTGTCTGGGACTTCCCGATTTCCAAGTACTCCGCCACCCAAGGGGGCTGAATGCCGCGTACACTCTGTGAATAGAGCAGATTACACGCACGATAGAAATTTAAAAGATGCGGACCGAGTGCCTCAAACCATTTCAAGTCTGCCTCGGAAACCCAGAACGGTTCTGGCGAGATACGCCACGAGGCGTTGCTATCGGGATGCACATCCCGTTTCTCGCTTTCAAATAACTTTGCCTTCGGAATTTCATCATTAATAAATAGACATTTCTCTTTAGCATCCAAATTTTTTGTCCTTTTTCCGTAGGATTCATCCATGCTGACAGGGAACCTAACCCCGTTCTTCCGTGTCAGCGTTAGCGAAGTCTTCAATTTCGCCTGCTTGCGGCGGTAGGAAAACCTGCTTAACAAAGTCGATCTTCTTTTGTGAAGCGATCGTCTGCAAAACGTGTCGAGGGACAGGACTATCCACGTTGATAAGCGTCACAGCGAGGTCCCATAAGCGGGACCGTCCGACAGTCATATCAGCGATGTTAATATTGTGTTCTCCCAAAATCGTCCCCATTAACCCTATCATTCCGGGTTGGTCGCTGTTATAGATAAGGAGAATATACCCGGTCGGTCTGACGTTTATATGTAATTGATCAATACGGACGATGCGGATGTCTTTTTTCCCGAAAGCGGTCCCTTCTATTATCGATTCACCCTTATCGGTTACAACAGTAATTGCGGTGGAGTTCGCAAAATTGGCTTCCGATTCGCTTTTCGTCTCTGTAACGGAAATTCCGCGCTGCTTAATCAAAAAAGGCGCGTTGACATAGTTCACATCCGCCAGCACTGGTGCCAAAAGCCCCTTTTGCAAAGCCACAGTTATCGGTGTGACATCCTCTTCCTGGAACAGTGTCCCGTTATAATGAATCTTAATCGCTGATATTTGTCCCTCGACAATTTGCGCGTGGAAACTGCCAATCTTTTCGGCAAGCTTCAGATAGGGTCCCAGAATATCAAGTGTCCTCGGATCAACATTGGGTTGATTCACAGCATTCGCGACCGGTTCCCCACGGAGCGCGTTTCTGACCTGCTGTGCCACCTCAATCGCAACATGTTCCTGTGCCTCTGATGTTGATGCACCGAGGTGTGGGAGCGCGAGGACATTCTCTAAATCCAATAGCGGTGTATCCGTCGCCGGTTCTTTTTCAAAGACATCCAGCGCAGCCCCGGCAAGTTGTCCCGATTTCAAGGCGTAATAAAGTGCATCCTCGTCGATGATCCCCCCCCGAGCGCAGTTAATTAAACGGCAACTCGGTTTCATCAATGAGAATTCCGATGCACCGATACTATGGTAGGTTTCAGCGTTGAGGTGTGTATGCACAGAGATATAATCCGATACCTGAAAAAGTGTCTCCCGGTCAACAAGCCGGATGCCGATTTTTTCAGCCGCGTTCGCTGAGATATATGGATCGTAGGCGACGACCTGCATGCCAAACGCCTGTGCGCGTCCTGCCACCTCTCGCCCGATGCGTCCCAAACCGACGGTACCGAAAGTTTTTCCGTATAATTCAACGCCGATGAAGTCGTTACGCTGCCATGTTTTGTTTCTCAGGGAAATACCAGCAGGTACGATATTGCGTGCTAACGCTAACAACATCGCGATCGTATGCTCTGCTGCCGCTATTGTATTGCCGGTTGGCGTGTTGACAACCAAGATACCGTTGCGCGTCGCTGCTTGTACGTCAATGTTATCTACACCAACGCCGGCACGTCCAATGACCTTTAGTTGCGTCGCTGTGTTGATAACTTCAGCAGTTACCTTTGTCGCACTCCTGATGAGCAGCGCATGATAGTCAGCAATTCGGCCCAACAGTTCTTCGTGCGAAAGATCGAGGAGAACATCCACCTCAAAATCACCGCTCTCTGTCAGAACCTCCAAGCCTTGCTGTGACAGCAAATCGCTGACCAGCACCTTATACATAATCCAAACTCCTCCGCGGTTATCGTATCCAACGATCCCTTACATTAACTCCATCTGCTAAGGCACCTTTAAATTATAGCATGTCTGAAGCCTTCTGTCAATTACATTTGTTTTAGAAATTTTAGACTTATGGAAACCCCGCGCCCTTCCTACAAATCATCAATATCGCTATCTACTTTTGAAATAGTGTACTCTCGCTTGCCTGACGGCGACAGTGGGATCTCGTCAACAAGTTCCACCGTAACAACGACCATTGTGCCGAGTGCCCCTTGAATACTCTGAACAAGATAATAGCGTGTCGTTTCTGTCCACTTTTCATCCGGAACTACTTTTAAAACACAATGCCTGAGTGATTCTTGGATAATTTGGAACTGTGTTACACCATCAATGTCGTGGAATTGTTCTGTGAAATAACTACCATGTATTAATGTCCCGTTTCTTGTTCGGAAAGTGGCGGTGGTGCGTCCGAGCAATTCTGCCAAGATGGGTAAGTCGTTACCACATGGACACATTTCGTCAGAGAGCAGACCGATATCTCCAATCCGATACCGAATAAACGGCATAGCATAACTATTGAGCTGCGTGATAAGGATCTCTCCGGGTTCAGTGTATGGATCTGGACTCTCTATCTCAAGGTAGAGATCGCGGCAGTTGATATGCATCCGCCCCGCTTCACATTCCATCGCAATCACTCCGACTTCTCGGCTGCCATAACGATTATAGACCTTTGTCTTGAAAACATATTCTGCTAAGGTCCGGTAATACGGATGTAGCATCTCGGCAGATGATATGATACCCTTGAACTTGCAAAGCAGGGTCAAGCCGTTTTCAAAGATGAACTTAGCAAATTGGTAAAGCGAGGAGGGATACGCGAGAATCGTCTGCGGTTGGTCGTGGCGCATTTTCTCAAGGGCTGCCCACATTGCCGTATCTGTGAGACCAAACCCGTTGAGCCAGTACTGATTCCGCCAATAGTTGTTAAACCGATGTTTCCAGTGTGCGTCACCTTCTAAATCTGCAGGCGATCCCCAGATGACGAGTTGCGGTTCACCGAAATTCCAATCCGCCCACTGATCAAAATAGTAAGTACTCAGATTCCGTTGATTCCAATAGTTTCTGTCTTGATAGAACGTTAGCGGCGTGCCTGTTGAACGGGTGGTGGCATTCCTGATCCGCTGTTTCGGTGTGAAGGCTGTAGAATAGAGTCTATTCAACTGTTCGCGGATATCCTCCTTCTCAAGCGGGGGAATCTGAGATATATCAGCATGTGCTGTTCTTAGGAGTTCGCGGTAGTACGGTGTTGTCTGGAAGGCGTGTTGAAGAAGCTGTTCTAATCGTTCTGTCTGAAACGCTTCAATAGTTTCAAGCGGCGCATCTAAAATCTCGACTGCTCGCGAGAATTGGGTGTTATAGTTCAAACCTTTCCAATAAGTATTGTAAGCGCGCCACGCCACTTTTGAGAAAAGCCGCTTGGTAAAATGACGAATTGGCATGATATTGGGTTATTCGGCTATCTGTCCGAATTTTCTCCGCTATTGTATACTCGCTGATACCTGCAGATAGATATTTCGCCGGGCATTCAATAAAACGCTTCCCCTTTTCCTGGAACCTCTCAATCACTTCGTCTTCGGATTGTAAACAGTCCATTCGTCATAAGAAACTGTGGAGCAGACAGAATATATACGCTATTGAGAAGAGCGCTTGTGCGAGGATAAGAGTGGACTCTCGGACCGGACATACCTTACTAACGATAAAACGGTCTTCTGGCATTGGATTTACCCTATAGTAAATCCCATAATTATTTGCACACACGGTAGATTCGTAGGGGCTGGGTAACCCAGCCCCTACGAAGGCGCAATGCAGGGGCCTATTGCGAAATGTAAACATATTTTCGGATTTTACCATAAAGTGTAAACAGTGAAGTATAGTTTAGATGCTATCTCTGGCACATCGCACTAAAATGGTCGTCATATAAGGAAGTTACGTATTGTTCTTTCTATAGAAATAGCGTTCTAATTTGATTGATACTCTACTTGGTTTTGAAACTGGATTAATTGTTAGCATTAATATCAATTTGCACATTTGGGTTCTGTTCAAGTAAGGAGTCAAGCGGCGTAGCATCCGTAATCGGGTTCCCCTGAATAAATAAGAACGCAAGGTTAACCAATCCTACCATCGGACTGATGTCGGTAATATTATTACCCTGAAGATCTAACACCGTTAGCTGCGTTAATCCTGCGATTGGACGAATGTCAGTAATTTGGTTATCCCTGAGTCCTAACGTTGTCAGCTGCGTTAATCCTTCAAGATGGGTAAGGTCACTGATTTTATTCTTATATAAAACTAACGCTGTTAACTCGGTTAACCCTGTAAGCGGACTGATGTCCCTGATTCCATTATTGCTGAGGGATAACTCTGTCAAATGTGTTAACGCCTCAAGGGGGCTGATGTCACGGATCGCATTATTGTGGAGATTTACCACTTTTAGTTGCGTCGCCTGTTCTAAACCTGTGAGATCTGTTATCTCTCTATCCCAAGCATCTAATTGCGTCAACGTCTGTATTATTTCCGGCGTGATTGCCTCGTCGGCTGCTAAATGAAGTGCCTCTTGCACAGCGGCACGTAAATTCGGGTCAGGAAAGTCCACTCCCGGAACTTCTAATTCAACCGATGTTTCTGGCTCAGTCAAAATAGGTGCCATCACCGTATCTTCTAATTCAACTGACATTTCTGGCTCAGTCAGAATAGGTGCCATCATTTGCTGCGTCTCTTCGCAACCGGTGAGAAAGAGCGTGTAGCCGATCAAGAAAACTGTAACGAACTGCAAGTATTTTGGCATTCGTATACTCCTCAAAGAAAAGGATTTACTTCCGTATCAACATTTTACGCGTGGCAGTGAATTCTCCCGCTGTGAGTGAAAAAAAATAGATACCACTTGCAACCGGCTCACCGTCAGCATTTCTACCGTCCCAATACACAGCACGGTCCCTGCTCTGATAAACGCCTGCCGACTGATGCCCGAGTGGTAGCCGGCGAACGATCCGTCCATTTGCAGCATAGATCGTGAGTGTGACATCCGCAGGCTTTGCCAACTTATATGGTATCCACGTCTCTGGATTGAATGGATTCGGATAGTTGGGCAAAAGGGCAGTCTCTTGGGGAGCCAACGTTGTGAGGAGTTGCTCTAAGAAACGAATGCCTCTTTGAGATGTCGGGTCTGTCAAATTTAGGTGCCGTGCTTCGGAAAGCCATTTTCGCACGTCTGCTGCGGTGAATAGAGCGCGGAATTGTGGGTCTAACGAAGGGGCGGCTGCCGGTGTGTCGAATGCCCCAGCAACTTCAATGAGATCTCGAACATCAACGATCTCGTCGCCGTTGACATCTGCAGCGTTCTCTCCTGTTTCGCCGAGATTTGAAGCAACGAACACCAAGTCTTGGATGTTCATCCTACCGTCCTCGTTAATATCTGCCGATAGTATCACCGGCTCAGCAAGCAGATAGTTAATGATTAATTCTGCGGCGACTTTACCTTTAGGATTATCTTCATACCATGTTTGATCAACAATCGCAATTCTACCGAGATCCCCATCACGAAGGAGAACCGGATCTGCTAAAGTTCCGTGTGTATCACCCGTATCGCTTGCTAAAATCTTTTCTGGATACCAATCGCCTTCAAGTTGATCTAAAGGGAAGGCTCTGTCAGATTCAAAATTAACCAAACTCGGCGTTAAGGTGCTGCCATCCCTTGTAACAGACATCGGAGTGTTATCATTAACCGGTTCCCAAGGAATAACGATATTCGGAATATCCATCAGGTTTTGTAGTGTGCCGAAACCGTCTGGAAGTGGGACCCACTCATTACTGGTATTATAACCGGTGATCCAATATCCAAGATAATCTGCATGATTCAAAAGCGTATTTCCATCCGTCGTTTCAATCCAGTTTTCAGCGACGGATCCATCAGGCATTGTGTTTTTCGATGGGTAGATGGAACTCGGTAAAACCCCATAAACGATTAGCACATCAACTGCGCCATCTGAAGCCGTTTGCAGCATCCATTGTCTAACATAATATTCACTTTCGGTTATTTCAGCATCAATACCAGCCGATTGCAGTAGATCTTGCGTCGTTTCTGCTTCTGCTATTGCGTCAGGCAGCTCTATCCACGACGCAAAACCCGTATAGATCAATACATTCACAGGTGCGTCTATGCGAATATCAACATCTGTATGCAAACTCTGGACCTGATGCGCAAGCACTTGGAGTGGTGAGGTGTCGGTAATCGGATTCCCCTCAAGCGACAGTAGTATCAGATTTACCAAATTTGTGAGTGGATTCACGTCTCGAATCTGATTATTGTGAAGCCATAACATCTCTAACTGTGTCAAGTCAGACAGCGGACCCACGTCAATGATTTGATTACCACGGAGTGATAACCAATTTAACTGTACCAAGTCAGACAGCGGGCTCACATCACTAATTTGATTATTTCTCAGACCTAACTGTTCTAACGTGCTCAACGCTGCGAGTGAATTCACACTACTGATTTGGTTGTCCCCGAGCCCCAACACTTCTAACCGCCTCAACGCTGCGAGCGGCCAGATTTCACGGATACCATTATCTCCGAGCAAAAGCAACTCTAACTGCGTCAAGCCAGAGAGCGGACCCACGTCACTGATTTGATTCTCAGCAAGATCTAAATGCTTTAACTCGCTCAACAATGCCAGTGGACTCACGTCGCTGATTTGGTTGTCCCAGAGATCCAACCGTTCTAACCGTCTCAACGCTGCAAGCCGACTGATATCGGTGATCTCATTAAAATCGAGATTCAGTGTCTTTAGTTGCCTCAACGCGCCAAGCGGCCAGATTTCACGGATACCATTATGTCGGAGCAGTAACGTCTCTAACCATCTCAATTTGGACAACGGATAAACATCACTAATCTCGTTATTTGAAAGTTCTAAATATGTGAGTTCACTTAAATCTCCAAGGGGAGTTATATCATTGATTTGATTACCCGTCAGATCTAACCTTTCTAATTCTCTGGCATATTGCAATCCGGTGAGATCGGTTATCTGCTGTCCTTTCGCCTCCAAGGTTATTAATCTTCGCAGATCTTGGGCGGTGATGGATGCGTTTGGTGCCAAATCCAGTGCTTCTCGTATTGCTGCAGCCAAATTGGTATCAGGAATATTTATAACCTGGGCAGAGACAACGTTAAACCAACTGCTAAAGATAACGGCAACAATCACAGATGTGTAAAGACGTTTCATTGAAATCTACTCCTTGTGCTTTAGGCATTTTCAAATTATCGCGACACTTATGTTTTTCTATCCGTTCGTCCCAGTCAAAACTTTTAGAAAAATAGAGATATGCTTGAAACCACGATGCAAGCTGGCAAAAAACCGTTCAATTTTTACATAATTAATCTTTAAGACAAAAAATTTTAAATAAAAAAATTATATTTTTATTGACTTTATACTTAAAAATTATACCATTTTCAACTTATGAAGTCAAATTAAATATGCCAAAATATACATCACGGTCAATTCTCTTTGAGAACGTAATAGCAATAGTTGGAAAACTGCCCGGATCGTATAAAAAAGACGCGAAAACCGATATTTTCTTAAAACTGAATGGTTCTGAGTCATAAATCACAAACACTTGAATAAGAGAAATATTTGTGATATTATGTATAATGCAATTTTTCGCACCAGATAAAACACACATACTTGATAACGCTTCCAAAATATTACCTAAATTGTCCGAACTATAGCGAAAACGGACGAAACGATGCATTCATTGAAAAATATTATTCAACGCTGCCATCAACGACATAAGAACCCGCTTCAAAAGAAAAAAACGGTCGTAACCCCTTCGGTCTACAAAGGGCTCTTTTACCATTTCACCGTCTATTGTGCCCAGCGGTATCCCGTAACGCTCTACGACTTAGAGACGGCGGGAATCTCCTTTATGCCGCTCGGCGGTAGTCCTGGAAACGAGCGTATTCCACAGTCTTTTGGCGGTGAACGCTTCTTAAGCCGTCAAAGAATGGAGGACTGGCGCATGAGACTGTGGCATACATCGTGGGGAATCCGTATGTATACGGGTGTCCCCTCTGAACGCGATGGCGCGCGATGGCACGACCTTGAGTTCAAATACGAGGCACTATGCGCAGCACCAGATGCTGTTTTCGCCTGTATTGAGACACTCGTCAGTATTGTTGCCAACCCACTATTGACAATAACAGAAACAGGAGGGTTGCGCCTCTCCTGCAGAATCCCGGATTATCTCCATCCAAGTACCGAGGCATCGAGGCTGTATATTTACAAGGACACGCGGATGCCGGAAAATCTATATCGGCGAGACGTGTACCTCGAAATCCTTGGAGAAGCGGGCCACAGCCCCTGGGATGCGCGCTGTGAGATTTTATTCGGCGACCTGTTAAACCCGCCAGTGATTGCGGAAGAGATTCTCTTCGCTTCTATTGATGCGCTCCGAACGGAACTGCACGCACCTAATCCACTTGGCCCCGAAAGATTGAAACCTACCTCCCCAGCTGTTATCACCTCCCTACCGGACTTGGGTTCGGTCAAGTTGAATTTGGCAAAAGAGGCGTTTTTGAAGCGCGATTTTTTTTATATTCGCAGAGAAAACAATCTTCATTATTGGAGGCAGCGGGATCGCGAGAACAGCGACACAGACGTGTTGTTATGGGAACGCGATGAAAGGGTGTGGATGCGTGCGGCTACGTCGGATCTTGGACTCCCGACGGAAGATACCCTAATCACAGATGTTTGGGACGATACGGGCATTCTGCCACCGATTGCTGCGGAACTCCCTGTCTCTGACACAATGCTTACTGTGAGAGAAGGCACACTCAGTCCGTTGGCGATAAAACGTCCATCGCCGGTGCTGCAAAAGCCAGAAACCTCTGAGAAAGTTTATGAACCACTCGAAAAAAGTATCGGTCAGATAAAGCGGATCTTTGAGACCGATAAACGCGTTATTGGACTTCTTACTGAGACGGACGCAAGAAGCAACTATGAAGTGGAATCACAACTCCTGAAAAGCGGCAGAGTTGCTTTTAGCACAGCGTACCCAATCGTGCAAGAAGCAGTAAAACACTTCCAAAGACAAAACCTACCCTCCCTCGCACGCTGGCGACATGTGCCTTTCCTATGGGATCAGGTCAAAGAGATACCCGTTGAAGAACGCATAGCAAATCCTTTTCAACTCGGGAACGTCTGTGAGGATCCAGAACGGTTCTTGGCATTAGTGGGCAAGGGTGTGAATGCACGTGAAACCCTCTGTCCAGAGTGTCCTGTTTATACAGAATGCCAAGAGCGGGGTTATCTCTCACAGCCCGCTACGCTCCAACGCGCCAAGACACAAATATTTGGGTTCGAGCGAACGTTTGTGGATCCGCAAGAGTTGGCAGTGTCAGAAAAAATCCTCGAACCCCTTAATGACACGGAACGTCTTTGTATTGTCAGTTCAGTTAAAACGGATGGGTTGTTTTTGGATTGTAGTATGTCAAGGAAAAAATTAGAAGAATGGCGCGTAAACTGGCAAGGATATGCGTTAGGGAACTTCGCACGTGCCTTAATGAACACATTGGAAATCAAAAGCGAACTCGGCGATTTTATTGTTAGACGGATCCGTACAATCGTGCAGGCATTTCAACAGCATGAAGCAGAGATCGTTAGACAGATGTGCCAAATCAATGTGAGAGGTAGAGTCGTCGAGCAAAGGATTGTTGGTGATGAGACTGGAGAAGAATTGGCGCGTTTTGGGATTGCATTTGAAGGGGGTACCTCCGCTTACGTTCCGGTTGATAGTGCCGCCGCAGGTAAACTCACAGTAAAGGGATTACCCGTTTTCCAACTCGATTCCTTTGTGCTTGACGAAGACACAAGTATACCGATGTCAATTCAACAAGCCATCGGATTGGGTATCTTGGATATGGGAACAGTCGAAAAGATACAGGAATTTCCAAGCGTCTACCCGAATCCGGACTGGACTTTCTGGCATCAACTCAAGCGGTTTTTCGCACATTACCCTCGCGATGCCGATGCGCCGATGATGTGGTATGACGAAATCCTACAATTCTGGGTACCGCCGGTGATTCATCCGAGTATAAAACGGCTTGTGTTTATGTCACCAATGCTATCTGAGCAACAACTCCGTAAAGCGTTTCCAAGTGAAGAGACCGAATTTCTTTGCATCAACTCGGCACCTTGGGTCGCTGGCAATCAGGTCTTTCAGATTCGGTCAGGGGTCCATACGCTAAGAACATTGTTGGACTACGATAACGCGTGGGACGTGATAGGACTCACTAAAATGGCGGAACGCTTTTTTCTCAGCATTTGCGCGGAAATTCAGAGGGATCCAAGTGTTAAACATGCCATCATTACCCAAGAGCCAATTATCACACAACTGAAAGAGGTCGCAGAAAAAGAGAATGTCTGCTTGGTGACAGAATTTCGTAAGTTGGACAATTCAGAGACGGCTTTTGAAGCGGCAGAGGTGGTTTGGATCGTCGGAGCACCACACTGGGAACCCGGTGTTATATGGAATCGGGCACAAGTGTTATATGGAAACGACGAGGAGCCGCTCAGCTATGAAGGAGACGCAGCGTTCCAACACTATAAAGACGAACGGGTCCAGAAAGTATATATACAGACCGTTTCGGAATTAATCACACACATCGTCGGACGTGCAGGATTAAACCGCTTGAAGAATAAAAAGGTTGTATTAGTGAGTAGCCTCGAAATCCCCGACATCACTGATAGACCTGAGACACTTCTTTTTGATTGGGAAGATTTTGAGGTCGCAGGTGGACTAGAACAACTCTCTGAAACGTTCGCTATCCGTGAACGTTTTGAAAACGAGCGCGATCAGCTTACCGTAGAATCCCCCAGAGCGGAAGTCGAACGGGTCCTCGGTTGTT
>JAJEGI010000165.1 GCA_022819945.1 Candidatus Poribacteria bacterium | reverse complement strand
CTCGCCCCTACTGGCAAGTGTGGCGTTTAATGGTGTAGTTACCTTGTGGGATGTGA
Source organism: Candidatus Poribacteria bacterium (assembly GCA_022819945.1). GTDB lineage: Bacteria > Poribacteria > WGA-4E > WGA-4E > WGA-3G > WGA-3G. The sequence goes on along the minus strand of JAJEGI010000165.1, from coordinate 51,121 downwards.
AAACATCGAAAAAGTCTACTGTCTATAGGACGGAACATCGCGATTGGTTCACAACTTTAGCATTTTCACCCGATGGCACAAAACTCGTTAGTTTAGGCGTAGATGGGACTCCGATCTTCGGGGCAGGAACAAGTTTCCGCCAGCCTGTTGCTCCTTATCGGGCAAAGCATTTTATTCGCCTGACGGATGTAAAGACAGGTCGTGAACTGGCAACCTTGCAATATAGGATGGGAGCCAATAAACTGACTTTTTCACCTGATGGCAAAACGGTTGCATTTACTGGGCTTGGTGAAATTCGCTTGTGGAACACGGAAAGGGGTGATGAAGTGGCAATACCTCTCGCTGATCTGACGAATTTGGGTCCCGGTATTATTCGCAATGTACCAACAGTTTGGTCATTGGCGTTTTCGCCAGATAGTAGACGGCTCGTCAGTGGCACTTCAAAGGGAGAAATCCAAATGTGGGACGTTGCAACCGGTGCGGCACTGGTTGCCTTTGCAAAGTCGGAGGCGCTGCGTGCTCGGTCATTGGCATTTTCGCCAGACGGTGCTTTACTCGCCGCTGGAACACATGATTACATCCATTTATGGGAAGTGGATACGGCTAATAAGCTTCTCCCGATTAGCACTGGGTATAGGCGAGACAGGCCCTCCACTGATTCTGCTGAACTGTTGGAACTGTTAGTATTCTCGCCGGATGGCGAAGTGCTTGTTAGTGGGTTTGACACCGGTACAATCCAATTATGGGACGTTACGACGCGAGACAAAATCGCTGCGCTTGATGGACATACGAAAGGCGTAAACACGTTAGCGTTTTCACCTGATGGTACAATGCTCATTAGTGCAGCCACAGATGGTACAATTCTCTTGTGGGATTGGGATGAAATACTTACAGATTCATCCAAAAACGAATAATAGTAAACAGATTGTAGAGGAGGTAACCGCCTACGGATTGCAGGTGCTTGCCTCCTTTTATTTTTCGGTTTTGCTATAAAGCACAATTTGTCTGAGGCTACTGTTCTGTTCAGTCTAAAAGTACAGGTATTTGATTTGACTATAGGGCGAGGGAACCTCGCCCCTACGATAAAATTACCCATAAAATAAAAGTGGACAAACCACTACATCTCCTCCATTTCCATTATATTTCTTCTATCGCACAATTTGTGCTATAATTCCACTAACAGAAAAAAGGAACTACGAGTCCTCCTCATCCCTCTTTTACAGCAGAACGGTATTTCAACGCTCTTTACATGAATCCACATCTTTCGGCGAAATTTGCCGGTTTCTGCAACTTTGCTCAAAAATTTTCCAAAATTATGAAACTTTTTAATCACTCGTCGCGTCACTAAGGGTTGATTTGATTTGAAATGATGAACATTCCCTTTTTAGAGGTGTCCGATGAAACATAACGATGCTCAGCTCATCCAACGCGTCCTTGATGGCGATGATACGGCGTTCTCCGCGCTTGTGAGTAAATATCAGAGATCCGTGCACGCGCTCGCATGGCGGAAGATCGGAGATTTCCATATCGCTGAGGATATTACACAAGAGGCGTTCCTGAAAGCGTATCAGCGACTCTCTACGCTGAAAGAGCCGCAGTCCTTTGCGAGTTGGCTTTATGTCATCACCGCCAATCAGTGTAAGGCGTGGCTCCGTAAAAAACGGACGTGGATACAGTCGTTGGAAGACACAAGCAGCGCAGAGTTAGAAAAAGCGACCTACTCTGGACATATCATTGCGGAGAACGAGCGAATGACAGAAGAAACACAACGCGAAGTCGTCAAGGAGTTGCTTGCGAAGTTACAGGAGAGTGATCGGACGGTCATTACGCTTTATTACCTCGGGGGAATGACGTACGAGGAGATTAGCAATTTCTTAGGTGTGTCGGTCGGTGCGATTAAGAGTCGACTTCACCGAGCAAGGCAGCGCTTAAAGAAGGAGGAACCCATGATACGAGAGGCTTTAGGCAACTTCCAAATTACGCCGAATCTTACAGAGAATATCATGCGCGAGATTTCGCGGCTGAAACCGATTGCCCCGTCTGGTGGTAAACCAATTGTGCCGTGGGCGATAGGTATTTCCACAATCGTCGCAATATTCTTGATGTTCGGTATCAGCACAGAGTACTTATCTCGTTTCCAAAAACCTTACAGTTTTGAAGGGACATCAGAAATGACGGTTGATATTATAGAAGCCCCTGTTGTGTTGGATATTGAATCGAAACCGGATGTCCGAACGCAACTCGGGAATGCTGCCGCGCCGAGTCAAAACGATGGTGCCGGTCAGCAGCCTGATAAGGTCTTATTCGCCGCCGCACAAGCAGAGGGAGAAGAGCTTTCTGTCCCCAAACAGCAATGGGTTCAAGGCAACGCACCCAGCGGTCCGTCCCTAAGAACGCTATTCCGGACCTCTAAAGGAGAAATCTATATCGTTGACAGTGGGGGTAGGATCTATAAATCATCCACTAATACCACGGGTTGGCGATATGTCAACGCCATGAGTTCACTTACTGATAGTTGGGATGATAGAGTGCTTATGGCGGAGTGGAACGATACCCTCTATATGGTTGTATCTAATGCGCTCTTCGCTTCAACGGATGGCGGTGAAACGTGGTTGTCAGTAGGACCTTGCCCTGAAAATGATCCCGGTAGATTGGTGATAATAGACGGCGTGTTTTACCTCAGTTTTGATACGGTTTACTGTTCTACAGATACTGGAAAGACATGGATAGCCGTGGGCGACGGATTGACAGGCGAAATACAGTATCTGGAGGTAAGTCAAACCACGCTATTTGCTAAAACAACCACCGGCGTCCACCGCCTTGATGCTCAGAAGACGTGGGTAGTTGTAAACGACGGATTGATAGATGCAATGGATGAAATAGATACCTTGTACGCACTCCAAGAGACGCTCTTTGCTACGACAACAACACTTCCTCGACTCTACCGCCTCGATGTTGATAGCTGGCAGCTTTTGCGATTTCCCGTTCCTGAAGCCGAACGGGTCGGCGCGTTTGCGGGGACTGAGAATACGCTCTATGCTAAGGCAGCATTGGACTGGGACAAAGTTGATGGTCCTGCTTTGCGGCAAATGAGCCGTGGACAGAAGCGGTCGTGGTGGATTTTCCGTTCAACCGATAATGGTAAATCATGGACAGATATAACACCTACCAACGCATGGCCGATTATGGGACACGCTCCAAATGTTGTACTTGCAGCAGTAGGACAGACAATATTGGTCATCGGCAGCAATGATGGTGCCGTCGTCCGCTCAGTTGACAAGGGAGACACATGGACACGCGAGGAAAACACCGGTATTTCAATTACGGGTTATACTGTATCGGGAATTGAGGCGTTGAATGAAAACACATTTTATACAAGGGGCAACTCAGGCATTCATCGCACTATTGATGGGGGTAAGTCGTGGGAACGGTTTAATCCAGGGACAGGCAGCTACGTGCCGAATTTAATCGCCTTCAGGGCAAATAACCGGCAAAACATCCGTACAATACTCTATGCTGCAACCGGTAGGGAAGTCGTTAAATCCATTGATAACGGTAAAACGTGGCGTGGTGTCAACCCGCAAACACAAATCACCGAATTCTATCGAGAACGCCCACCACAAATTTTTGAGATATTAGTATCTGATGGCGTGCTTTATGCAAAAGGGACGATGCACGACGAAGCGCGTCTCTATAGGATTTCTGAGGATGGCAATGCGCTAATGCAGATTCAAGAAATACCGATCCTGCACTCGCGAACGTTATGGAACCAGTTGTCTCAAGGAAGAAGGCTCTCTCTTGACTTGCAAGATAAATCGTTTCTTGAACAGTTGCAAGAAGGTTCCTCTGGCGCGACCCAGTTTTTCAAGCAGTTGGCAGAAGGGGATCCGAGACGATCCAGTGAACTTATCCGCGGCGGGTTGCGTGGCGCGTTTGCTGTCAGCGGCGATACGTTCTATATGGAATACAACTATAAACTCTTCCGATGGAAACCCGGTGAGACAGAATGGTACGACACCGAAATGGAAGAAACTGCTGAACTTTTTGGGTATCGAATAATGGAAGGGTTCAAACTTGCGGTTTCAGGGAACACTGTCTACGTTGGAAAATGGGATGGACATCTTGTTGCTTCGTTTGATAAAGGAACTAATTGGATTGACTTCACGCCGAGTTTGCCGTTTTCTGTTAAAATTTTTCATGATATAGTGTTTGCGGGTTCCACGGTGTATGTAGCGACGGATGCGGGTGTCGCTGCGTCAAAGGACGGAAAACAGTGGGATGCTATTACCGATGCAGCAGGAACATCGCTCATTATCGGACGATTAGCCGTTGATGGCACAAAGGTTTATGGCGTTTCCAAGTCAGGTGTCTATCGATTGGAAAACAACACGTGGAAAGAGGTTGTTTCAGAGATACCGAATAGTAGGGTGATCTCGTTTGTTGTTGATGGGAACGTGTTGTACATTGGCACGCGGGACAGCGGCATGCTGCACTTCAATCTTGACGAATAATAGAAATCAGTATATCTTATTTGGGCGGTGCTACAATGCCCGCCCTTTTTCATTTCTATCCAAGTGCCCAACCGATTTACCGACCTACATTCTCCTTTATTTCTAAAACTATCAAACTTTTCCGTAAACTATACCTCTTTTTGCTTTTTTGCGGAGTGCATTGTGTTAGATTGTCTCTAACAATTTCCACAAACTCATATGAATAATGAACCCTCTTCAAATAGGTTTATGGTATAATGCTGTAGGCAGCGCAAGGAAATAAATGGGTTCCCGCTGCGAGTATGTTTTATCTCTCTTTACATAAACACGCGTTCTTTTTCTGCAGAATTCTGCAACCGTTTCCCCCCTAAGTCGCGTCACAAGGTGTTAATGTGAAATATTAAAACTCCCCTTTCTGGAGATATCCGATGAGAAACGACGATACTCGACTGATTCAATGCGTCCTTGAAGGCGATGATGCTGCTTTTGCTGAACTGGTGAAAAAGTACCAGCAGTCGGTTCACGCGCTTGTGTGGCGGAAGGTTGGAGATTTCCATGTCGCTGAGGAGATTACACAAGACACCTTCCTGAAAGCATACCAGAAGCTGACGACACTCAAGGAGCCGCAGCGTTTTGCGAGTTGGCTTTATGTAATAGCCGCAAACGGTTGCAAGGCATGGCTGCGTAGGAAGCGTTTATGGATGCAATCGTTGGATGCCACAGGTGGTATGCAGTTGGAAAAGGCTACATATTCCGGGTATGTCATTTCGGAGAACGAACGCGTAACAGCAGAATCACAGCGCGAAGTCGTCAAGCAGCTGCTCGCGAAGTTACAGGAGAGTGAGCGGACTGTCATGACCCTCCACTATTTCGGGGAGATGACGTGTGAAGAGATTAGCAAGTTTTTGGGTGTATCGGTGGGCGCGATTAAGAGTCGCCTCAGCCGTGCGCGCCACCGCTTAAAGAAGGAGGAACCCATGATTCGCGAGGCTTTAGAACATTTCCAAATCACACCGAATCTTACAGAGAATATCATGCGCGAGATTTCGCGTCTGAAACCGGGGACCCCGTCAGGCAGTAAACCGCTCGTACCGTGGGCAATCGGTGTTTCCACAATAGCAGTCGTCCTTTTGATGTTGGGTATCGGAAACCATCAATACCTGTCGCGTTTTCAAAAACCGTATAGTTTCGACGCACCATCAGAGATGGCAGTTGAACTCATTGAAGCACCGATTGTGCTGAACCTTGAAGCCAAACCGGATATTCGGACGCAGTTTGGAAGTGTCAACACACCGAGCGAGGGTGATATTTCCAACCAGCAACCTAACGATGTTTCGGCATCGGTTGCAGACGCAGAATCAGATGAAACAGTTAAAAACCACGCACATTGGAAGCTGCCCAAAGCGGCGAAAGCGCGCTTCGGAAAAGGTGGGACTACCACAATTCAGTTTTCACCGGATGGAACCCTACTCGCAGTCGGTAGCAATATCGGGGTGTGGTTGTACGATATAGAAACAGGCGAAGAGAAATCTCTGTTTGGCAGCGGCGTGTGTGAAGCCCTCAGATTTTCACCTGATGGCCGTTTCCTTACCGTTTCTTCTGCGGAGACGCTCATCCAATTGTGGGAGATTGCTACCGAGCGCGAAGTGCCGCTTATTGACTTGTACGGGTCTGCTTCCGTATTGCGATTCTCTTCGGATGGGAAAACGCTGATTGGTTTGAGTAGTGCCGGGCATGCTGCAATTACCCGATTGAATATTGAGAACGGGAAAGGGAAAACAAAACACCTTAAAACTGGGCTATTCGGGCTCGGTCTCTTTAGTTCGGAGGATTTTAGTGGTGTTTACGCGATGACAAGCGATAAAATCGTGATTGGAAAAAGGGACGGAACGATCCAGTTATGGGACGTAGCAACCCGTAAAAAACTATCGACGCTCAGAGGACACGTAGATTTACCGCTTCAGCCGTTAGATAAACCTGTGCAGCGCATGTTCAAAAAGAATTGGGTCTTAGCAGTGGCGTTTTCGCCAGATGGCACGCGTCTCGCCAGTGGCAGCACAGATACGACAATAAGATTGTGGGATACTACTGGTGACAGGGATTCAATGATACTGCAGAAACATACTGGAGTGACAAATGCGCTGGCGTTTTCACCCGATGGAAAAACGCTTGCCAGCGGCAGTACCGATAAGACAGTGCAATTGTGGGACACCACCACTGGTGAACCCCTCGCGACGCTCACTGGACATCTCAACGGTATTACTGCGTTAGCATTTTCACCCGATGGTCAGACACTCGTAAGTGGGAGTACGGATGGCACAATCCGATTCTGGCGGACAGCGACTGGGATTCCAGTAGATACCTTTATCACTGGGCACACACACTCCATAAAAGCGGCGACCTTCTTTGAGGATAGTTCCACACTTGTCAGCGCGGCATTTAACGGTGAAATTACCTTTTGGGATGTGGAAACATCGCAAAAGTCTACTGTTCAAAATAGTGGACATCGGGACTGGTATTCAGCAGTGGCGTTTTCGCCAGATGGCACGAAACTCGTCAGTGCAGCGGCAGATGGTACTATAGTTTTTGGTGAGTTTCCTATTGGGTTCAAAAGTACGAAGCCAGATAATCTAACTCGGTTGACGGATGTATCGACTGGGGACGAACTTGCAACCTGGCAGAAACATGCCAACGAACTTATCTTTTCTCCTGACGATAGAACTAAAACGGTAGCGTCTACTTCGGGTAATGGCATTCGCTTATGGAACACGGAAACAGGTGATGAATTGGTAATTCCGCTTTATGAGAACTTACCCCTCGGCTTTCACGAAAATATGCCAACAATTTTGGCAGTGGCGTTTTCACCAGATGGTAGATGGCTTGTGAGTGGCACTACAGAAGGCGACATCCGAATGTGGGACGTTGCGACCGGTGAAGCTTTGATTGTCTTTGCAGAACCGACGGAACAAGAGAATCTGGGGCGTATTACGGCCTTGGCGTTTTCACCGGACCGCGCCTTGCTCGCTGCTGGCACACACACGCAACTCCATTTATGGGACGTGCGGACCGGTCATAAAATTTTTTCGGTTAGTACTGTGCATAAACGCGGTTGGGGGACACACCATGATTATCCAAGACCGTTGGTGTTTTCGCCGGATGGCGCAATTTTTCTCAGTGGGCATGGCAGTGGGACAATTCAATTATGGGATGCCAAGACGGGAGACAAAGTCGCTGCACTTGATGGGCATACGCAGGAAGTGGAGATGTTGAAATTTTCGCCTGACGGTGAAACGTTGGTTAGTACGGCGCAGGACGGCACAATCTTTCTGTGGGATTGGGATGAGGCTATCACAGGTTCGGCTAACACCGACGAATAGTTCCTGATTATAGTAAAGTCCATAATTATTTGCACACGCGGTAGGTACCGTAGGGGAACTGGATACCCCGGTTTCCCCTACAAGCATGTAATGTAGGATCCTATCGCGAAGCGTAAACGTATTTTTGGATATAAGAGGTTAAACACATAAAATGAAACGATCATTTCTATATGCCTCACTCATCATTCTAACGCTTATCACGGGCGGATATGCAACTGCAGGTCTTGATAAAGGACTTGTCGTTTACTTTACGTTCGACAACGTCAAAGGTAAACGGATTCTCGATGAATCTGGCAATGGACTTGATGCTGAAATTGTCAAAGAGACTCAATTTGTCAAGGGTAAATATGGGAACGCTGTCCATATTACTAATGATACCGAAAATTGCGTGAATGTACCTGCCGCCGATGAACTGGAAATTAGTGAAGAGATCACGATGATGGCATGGGTATATCAGGAGGATTGGAAGGGGCGCTCTTCTCAGTGGTTTGATAAAGGGTGTTATAGTGCGAGATCCAATAGTATGTACGGTATGGGAGTTTTCGATGAAAATGATAATCCAAATCTCGCATTCCATCCTAATGGTTCAGGCGTTGGAATTATTTTAGGGGCGCGAGAATTTCATGTGCGAACCACAACAGATAACAACATGAGGAATGGAACGTGGCATCATATTGTCGGCGTATGTGAGGGGCTCAATGTGAGAATGTATCTTGATGGTGAAAACATTCTTGAACATGATAGGAAACCACCTTTTATTTTTAGTGGCATAAACGAGGAAGATTTGCGGATCGGATGTGCCAAAGGTAAGCCGGCGTATGCGTTTGCAGGAGGTTCTATTGACGAAGTCGCGATATGGAATCGTGCGCTTAGTGAAACCGAAATCAGATCTGTGATGCGGGGTACCTTGTTCGCGGTTTCGCCAAAGGATAAAATCGCTACGACATGGGGAAATATTAAGCGGAAAGCACTTCAACCGTAGCGAAACCAATAGGCTAAGGTTCTAAACGTACTCACTGATATCACGTTAAAGTTCCGCACTGACGGTCATCTCTAAACGGTGTTCGGGTTTCCGCTCTTTTGTTGAAAGCAGACGGTAATTGAGTCGCAGGAGTAGATCGGTGAATTTCCGTAATCTGTAGTCTGCTATCGTCCGGATTTCGTGGCTGATGCCTTCGTAGAAATTATATTGTGCGAAGGGGATACCGCCGCTGCTTTTGCCGTAGCCGAGTTTGTAGTTGAAATCAATGCGTCCTTTACCAATGAGACTATACGTGACGCGGTTCTCAAACGAAAAAGTGCGTGTTTTGGCTTCGGGATCCTCGTCAAGCTGCTCTTCGTCGGTTGTCTGTTTATAGCCACCGATACCGCTCCAACGCAACGCATTGCTCAATTCGTATCGGAGGTTCAGTTCAGTAATCTGCTCAAGTTGACGCAGGTCTGAGATAGGTGTCGGCGACGGATCTCTCATTCCCTGGGTAGGATCGGTTTCTTGTGAAAGGTCTTGAAAATCAAATTGGCTATATTTTTCAGTCTCTCGACGTTGCTCCCAATTTGCTCCGACAGACAGTCGTCGCGCTGGGTTCATAGAGAAACCAACATCCCAAGTGTTGTGGCGTCTGTGGCGTTCTTGGTTATTAATCCGCTTGTTGAGCGTCTCCCCTGCGCGAAAGTTAAGTTCAAAACTGAACGCTGTTGAGGGTACAAATTCGAGTCGATGGTGTTGGTTCACGCGCCCGAAAAGTGTATCTGAACCTTGTAAGTTTTGAAGCAAATACAGAGACACTGCATCTTCAACCTCCTGTTCTTCGGTTATCCAGAATCGTGTTTGACCTCTGAGTGCGCTCAGAAACCACTCAGGACGCGATTTTTGTATGGGCGTTGTATTGTTGGAGAGTGCTCCCGTTTGGGGATTCGCTTTTTGCAATGTCCCATTTTGGTCAGAGATTGATGGCGTTGGACGTAGACTGTCGCGTTGTAGGGAGGAGGTGCCCTCGCCTCTCCGCTGTTGTTGCCGCGCCCGGGCACGGCGTGCGAAAAACTGGCGGGGTTGAAAACGGATACGGAAATCCGCATCTACTGCCGTTGTCGGTTTATCACCGACGTTCTGGTAGATTTTGATATAAGTGCCTTCTTCGGGATCCTCTACATAGTGCAGATCATCTATCTTCACGTAATATCCGTCACCGGGTTGGAGGAGGACACCGGTGTGTGGATGAATGTTGGTATAGACTTCGCGGCGTTGGCTTGTCAATTTTTTATCTAATTCGTAGGTGAGTCCTATGTCAATTGCCCGATTTAGCGGTGTCAGTTGGATGTTAACATCTGCGAGTTGCGTTGTCGTATCCGCGCCGAGGTCGGTGTGTGCTTTCAGCATCCGACGTGCGAGGTTTGCGGTCAGATTCATACCGCCGCTGAGAAAGGATTTCTGCTGAGAAAAGATGCCGACTTTCCATGTGCGTCCGGTCGTACGCCGCTGCCAATCAGATAAACCGATGGGTTCGTTATCAACAGTGAGCAACGGTTCTTTCGCGTAAGCCTCCTCAAGTTCGTAACTGGTGTTCAGGGATGCCCAACTAAAATCGACGAGATCGATACGTCCAATCGCTCGGTTCCGCTTTCGGTTGAGCGTGGCATTCCGCGCTTCGTTTGATTCCACCCTGCCCAATGTCCCCATAATTCTGAACGGACCGATCGGGTAAACCAAGTTGCCTTCCTGCCGCAGCTTCTGCTGCGATTGTGTCCGTGTTGAATCCTCACTCTCGACCCGCGAACCACTCCGATAGTCATTCCAACGGAGATTCGGTAACTTCCTCAGCAACTGCGCGCCCTTAGATGGATTTTGTTCCGATGCCGCTGTCGTTTTCTCCTGCTCACTTGTGCGTGTATTTTCGGGTCTATTGGTAGGCGTTATACTTCCACTGCCGGATCGGCGATTGAAGTTCACACCCCAATTGAAATTATTGCGGATCGTTGCGTTTGTCGTCGGTGATGCCTCTGTTCTGTCTATAGTATCTGGTATCTTTTGCGCGCTTTCCTCGCGTTGTGGTTCTTTCTCTTCGCTTCTACCGATGCCAGCGTCAACTGCCAACCAATCTGTCGGAACCAGTTGGATGTCAAAGTTCGCGGTTCTTTCATCGCGTGCGGTTTGTGAAATGCTCGGTGTATCAAACAGGAACGCGTCATCGAAACTCTCTTTGGTGTATTGTGTTTCGTAACGATTCCGATTCCGATTACTACTTGACGCGCCGACAGGTACAAAGTCAGCGTCCATCGCTCGGATGTCGAGATTTGTGTTCAGTTTAGGGCGGAGTTTATCTGTCCATGTCGCAAAATTCCAATCGGCGTAACCGGTCAGTTTCCACGCCTGACTTACCTCTTTACGATCAACGGTGGAATAGGTATTTTTATCAAGATTACTGTATGCGAGTTCACCTTCGATCCATGCTTTTTCAGTGATGTTCACGCGGCTTTCCAATCCCCAGACAGTATGTTTCTGAGGTGCCGTGAGAAGGGATCTGCCGTCTCCTTCGGGATCAAGGATATTTTGACGGAGTGCCTCCAGATCGGTTTCATCAAGTGTGATTAAAGCCTGTTCCGGTTGCTTCAGGTCTGTTTCAACGGCATAAGAGGCACCGAGGGTTATCCATTCTCCGGGCAGCTTGAGGACACTGCTGAGTCCATAGAGGTTTTGTTGATATGCGCGATCTTCTGGGATGTATTCAAAGTCGATCCGAATCGTGTCGTTGCTTGTGATGAGGTGTTTGCTGTTAAACTCGACAATTGGGTCTCCATATTCACGGATGATATAATCGTTATTTTCGCCGCGCCGCATTCTTTCGCCATTCAGCCAAACGATTTCACTGCCTGCTTTTACGATGACGTATTGCCCATCGACCGTGAGCCGATATTCGCTCCGTCCTTCTTCGCCGCGAAGGACTAAGCTGGTAGACTGTCCTTTGGGAATAGCACTCGGAATAAGATGGAAGCTCCCCCACTTGAAATCGCCTTCGACGTGTACGCCTTCGAGTGCGCGTGGAAAGAAGATGAACTCAGAGGTGCCGAGCGATCCCTCAAAGTCGCCTAAAGTGCCTCTCATGTTTGGATGTGTAATACGAATCAACTTCTGATCAATGTCTTGAATATTTTCGGTTGTCCCTTCGGGTTGAATGGGTAAATCTTGGTCGGAGAGCAGCGCGAGGACACTGATGTTTTCGGAGACTTTACCTTCTACATTGACACGGAGTTCCTGATTCTGTGAGATGCTACGTCCGCTACCAAGCGAGATACCGAATGTTTGGCTACCGGACACTTCCAGTTGTGATGTTCCATCACCTGTCGGGGTGGGAGCTCCGGGTTCACCGAAAGGCTGTCCAGGCACTCTTTCAGATTCACCAGTCTCGGGGAGAAGACCATTAGGAAACTCTGTTGATGGGGTTTGCTTGCCGTAAAGGTCGCGTTTGTAGACATCTTTAATCGCGAAAGGCAGTGTGCGGTAAGTTATCTTTAACTTGTAAGGCGTGGTCGTAGCATCCTGTGCTTCTATAGTGATTTTTCCTGAATAGAAATCAATTTGATAGTCTATACTTCGTACAAGGGTTTTTCCATCCGCTGCGATTAAGTGTTCAGTGTTTGGGAGAATGGGTGGGTACTTCACCGTGAATTCCGGCTCATCCGTTTTCAGTTCAAAGGTTTCCGTTTTCTGGAGGACAGAAAAGGTCGGGAGTTCAAGGACTTTAGTTTCGTCATCAGGGGATTCTTGTGCTGGGCTGCTCGAACATGGTAGCAGGCACAAACAGAGAGAAACAAGGATTTTTTTAATTTTCCTTGCGGTTCGGTTAGGTGGGTTTGATGCTTGGAGTCTCATTCCGTAGGGTCGCCTCCATTACATTACGGCTTACGTTTTCTGATATAGGGAGGCTGACAGTTTTTTATCTTACTTTTTGGATAAATCAGAGCCCTCTTTAACCACTTTTACTGCGAGGCACGATGACCACATTCCTCCAAAAACTATTCTTTACGATAGGACTTACGCATATCTGGGGCTTACTTTGCGGGTCTTGTTGGTTTCCGATGTCCTTCTATCGTGGCGTATGGCTTGCTTAAAATCAGGAATCGGAGTATTTCTGCGGATTTTCGCCTCCTACAAGAGGTATTTGATAAGGTGCGTAAGTTCTATACGAAAAACTTGGAACACCTTTATGTCGTTCGCCTCAGCGTCGCTCACAAAGATGCGTCCAGTTCTTGAAACTGCGATACCTACGGGTGCTAAGAGTGCTGCGTTACTAAATTCTGTGATGCTTTTACCATTGGGTGTGAAGACTTGGATGCGTCGATTGCCGCTGTCAGTTACATAGAGATAATTCCAGTCGTCTAAGGCGATACACTTCGGTTCTCGGAGTTGTCCAAGTTTATCTCCTTCGCCCCCCCAAGCACTGATCGGATTGCCGCTGAAGTCGTATTTTTTGATGAGATGGTTTCCGGTGTCAACAATATAGACATTCCCATGGGTATCAACACCGAGGTCTGTAGGGTTCCAGAGTTGTTCTGTACCGCTCCCGAAGTTCCCTCTCGCTGTAACTGGGACCCCCGCGACATTGAATTCAATCCAGCGATGATTGCCTGTGTCTACGATATAAACCTCACCGTTCCGTCCGATACCGATGCCTTCAGGTTGATCAAGTAGGATGTCGTTTACATTTTCACTGAGAGAATAAAAAATCCGATCCACAAAATTGCAGTATTGTACCCGATTGTTGCGAGTATCTACGACATAGAGGCGGTAGCTCCGTTGGAAGCTTAATGCTATATCTGCTGGGTGATCAAACTCGCCTATTCGCCACCCGCGTCCGCCGAATTCTGTGATGAAATTTCCGAGGTCGTCAATAACCTGGATCCGATTGTTTCCGGCATCGGCGATGTAGATTCTATCTGCTTCATCTATTGTGAGCCCCAAGGGTGTCTGAAATTCACCTGGGCCTGGTCCAGCATTGCCGAGTGTTTTTATGTAGTTGATGCCTACTATTAGCGCGGGCTTCCGCTCACGGTTTGATGGAAGGATTTCGACTGGCTGCACAAGTTCACTTTTGGGCAGGGTGCAACTGAAACAGAGTGCAAGGAGCAACAAACAGATTTTTTTATTTTCCCTTGCGGTTCGGCTTTTTATATTTCCTTGCGGTTCGGTTAGGTCTGTTTGAGATTTCAAGCGTCTTTTCCGTTTATCCGCATGCGCCGTTGTTGCATGCTGCGTTTTGCTTTTTCATCGGAAGCCTGCGGGGCCCCAAGGTTAACCGCGTTGCACCTTAAATTTGAAGACAAAGGTTGTTTGTTGGTCATTAAAATCGCTTGTAACGCCTGGCACAATGATCCGTAAGTTGCTATAATTAATACTGCGTTTGCGGAAATAGAGGAAGAATTTTGCGTATTGTCTCGGCATCACCGTGGTTTTTTCGATGTCCGCTCTCGGCAGGACTGCCGGATCCCCTTGTATCCTGATAGCTTTATCCCATCGGAACACTTCCGCCGCAAATTCAGGGGGCAGTGTCGGTCTAAAATTCTTTTTTAGATAAAAGGATTCCTGCGATTTGTCGATAGGCTTCGTAACATTCATGGTGCCGTCAAGCATCTGACAATCTTTCTTTTTGAAGGAGATCCAGTGGTCGGTTCCGTTATAGATAAAGATACCGAATGCATCAACGGCTTTCACATCGTTGAGTGGTACTGCCATTGCCTTGATGCCGTTTTTGACATAACCGACAGTGCCTGTCTGTGGCATAATGTAAGCGTCAGGGTCGAAGACAGGGACAATCACTTCTGGTCGGAAGGTGTCTTTTATGAAATCTGGCACTTTTGAGCAACTGATTGGAATTAATGACAAACAGAGGACGGCTATAATTCGTAAAGCAGTTACCCATGGTCGGTTGGCAATTTTCCGATTGCTCTGATTTTCGGGTTGATGGGTTCGGTTTAAAGTTTTCAGCAAATTTATCTGATTTTTCATTTTTTTATATTTCCTTGCGGTTCGGTTAGGTGAGTCTGGGGTTTGAGGGTGCTACCCCGTAGATATAGAAGAAACACCCAAGCAAAAACCCTTCCATTACATTACAGGCTACAGTTGCTCACTATTTTTCATCGGTTTGTTATATTTCCTTGGGGTTCGGTGCCGGAACACAATATTGAAAAATTCAAAAAGCAAGCATCGCAGCACCGACAATGCCGGCATCATTTCCGAGATGTGCCTTTACGATTTTCATCTGTGATGGGATATCCATTGCGCGTTTAGAGAGTTCAGCCCGGATCGGTTCAAAGAGCAGGCTTTCACCAGCTTCCGCTACACCGCCCCCGATGATCGCGATTTGCGGATTAAGAATATGCGCGATTGAGGTGAGCGCGATGCCTATATACCGTCCGGTTTCAGCGAAGATCTCAATTGCGAGTTTATCGCCTGCCTGTGCTGCTGCTGCTATCGTCCGCGGTGTGAGTGCTGTGCTATTCTTTGTCGCAGTGGTTAAGATCGTGTTGCGTCCAGTTTCTATCTTCTCCTGAACCCTTTCAACGATGTTTTTCGCGCCAGCATAAGCCTCAAGACACCCTTGATTGCCGCACCCACAATAACGACCGTTCGGTTCGACGACAGTATGTCCTAATTCGCCTGCGGTGTTCTGACTGCCGTGATAGACCTCCCCGTTAATCACGACCCCGCCGCCTACACCTGTACCGAGTGTCAATGCGACAAGGTTCGTATATCCAACTCCCGCTCCGTGATGGAGTTCACCTAAAGTCATTGCATTCACGTCGTTGTCCATACCTCTCAGGACAGGCGTGTACTGTTTATTAATATCTGCGACAGGTTTTCGGACGTGTAGTTTTGAGAGTTCAGTATTTACATAGGTGACAAGTGGGATGTCGCTCCAACCCGGAAAGTTTGGTGAAAAGTGAACGACCCCTGTTTCGGCGATGATAAGTCCTGGTGAGCCGAGTCCAACACCAACTTCGAGTGCTTCGGTATCGGATGCAGATTCTCTTGCTGTTGTTATAGGGCTGTCCACGGTCTCTGCTTTAACAAGTACTTGACGGACAGCCTCTGCAATCCGGGTAGCCACCACCTTGGGACCACCTGTTTCCACATCTGTCGGGACTACGACGCGACAAGAAACATCACCTGCTGATGAGACCAATCCGGCTTTAATATCCGTTCCGCCGAGGTCAACACCGATACTATATTTTGTTGCTTCCATGTAGTTTGTCAAGATAATTCCTTGCGCCCAAAAACTTGTGCGCCGTCACTAACACGACAGAGGTAAATTTCGGGTTCAATACCGATCTGTTCGCGGTATTCCTTCTTCACACGGGTCTGGAAGGTTTCTAAAGCGTCTTTATGAACGATGCTAACAGTGCAGCCTCCAAAACCGGCACCTGTCATGCGACAGCCAATTACCCCTGTAATGCTACGTGCGATGTCAGTAAGTAGATCTAACTCCTTGCAGCTGACTTCGTAATCATCGCGCAGTCCGTTATGTGATGCGTTCATTAGACCACCGAATTGTATGAGTGCTTCGTCTGTTTTTTCTGTTATCTGTTGATTACGTGTCTTGAGGAGAGAAACTGCATCTAATACACGTGTGTTTTCTTCAATCACATACCGACATCTCTTTTGTGTTAAGATTGGTAATTCTTCTTCGTGTTTTTTGAAATCCGTTAACGCGATATCACGAAGTGAAGATATATTGGGTATCCACTGTTTGAGTATATCTACACCTTTTGCACATTCCGCACGGCGTTTGTTATATTCTGAGGTAGCGAGTTCCCGTTTTACCTTCGTGTTGCAAATCGTAATATAGTGTCCTGCCAAATTAAGCGGCACATGCTCATGTTCAAGTGAACGACAGTCAAGGAACAGTCCATGATTTTCCTTTCCTAACAGCGAGATCGTCTGGTCCATGATACCACAGTTAACCCCGGCAAATTCGTGTTCGACGCGTTGGCATAACGCTGCGAGTTCTTTCTTCTCATTTTCAGGGACGGGAAACCCGTCCGCTACAAGTTCGGAACCGGCAGCTAAAAAAGCGAGTGTAGCAGAGACTGAAAGTGCGGCTGAAGAACTTAACCCTGCCCCAATCGGTACGTCGCCGGTGATAACGGCATCCATCCCTGCTATTTTTCTCCCGAACGCTTGGAGGAGGGAGGCAACACCGATAAGGTAACGGCTCCACGCGGGTGCTTGTTGTGAGATGGAATGGCGTGCATCAAGGTTGAATTCCCAAGAACCGTTCACATCTGAGGCGTGTAGTGTGACACGTCGGTCAGTTCTCTGACGCGCAGCGATGTTAATATATTTATCAATGGCGACTGGAAACACATAACCGTCGTTGTAATCTGTATGTTCACCGATGAGGTTTACTCTGCCGGGAGCGGATGCGATGAATGTAGGTGGGCTGCCGAAAGTTTCCTCAAATTTCTGTGCAATGGAGGAGATTCGATTGGATTGTTGGTCGAGGTTTCTTAGCGTCCTCAGATCGTTGCCCAAGACATTTTTCTTCATTCTCACTCCACCGGTTGCCGAGTAGACTTATACCATCTCTGAGAGGGGTGACACCGAGTTTAGCAGTTATACCGAAAAAAATTTCAGAAATCGTCCTAACATGTCAGGAAGTTCTTCGCGCGGGATATAGCAATCAACACTTATGTCAGTTTCTCTCCGTACTTCTGATGTTGGGAGCTGCGTAAGGAGTTGTTCTTCCGGGGCATGCAGTGCGGGTTGTAGATTTGGAGATGCCGGTTTTTGGAGAGCCGCTTTACCTTCCGCAATAACCAATTCGCCGATAGGGAGATGCGTGGCAAGTGGGTATACATCTGTTTCAGTCAGAACAGTGATATGAGGAAGTGCTGCGTCTACTAACCGCTCGAGTTGCATTGTCAAATAGGTGGTTTCTGTCAAAGTTTCTTCGGATCCCGCCGGTTGGCATGCCACAATCGTGATTAGTGGAATCCGTTTTTGTAAAACGTTTTCAATGGATGCGAGAAGCAGTGATACATCAATCTCAGCGGGGATCACATCCATATCAGCGATGAAAAGCGCAGCGGGATACCCTGAAATTGTGCCTTCGGCGGTGATGCCAGCAGTATCGGTTGATCGGATTTGTGCTGCCGAGGGATCGTCAAGCAGATATTCAAGACGTTTTTCAGCAAGCAAAGGAAACAGCGCACTACAGTGCGAGCAGGTGTAAAGGTTCCGTTCAAGTTCACCTCTGAAAACAAATTCGTTGCACTCGGTGCATTTATACCATAAATTGATGCTCTGTGCTGTGTCAGTAGAGATACGCGCTTCCATATTTTTTTTGTAGTTTTCAGTTTTCAGTTAAAGAGGGTTAAGATAATCCGAGAGTTTCTTTCTGAAAACTGAAAGGTTTTCGCAGAAAAACCGCATTGTTCTCACTGCGAAGCATGATAACTATTCCGCTTAGACCTATAGGAAATGACCTATCGCTTCTGCTTCAGTATTATAACAGTCGAAAATTGTCATCAGTTTAGCCATAACAATAAGGCTTCTGATGTTGCCTCCAAGATTGAGGAGTACAACTCGTCCGTCATTCCTGCGAATGGTGGTATAAGCAGCGACAAGCACTCCTAATCCGGAACTATCCATCATCTGAACACGCTCCAGGTTTAAAATTAAATTGAGTTTTTCGTCTTGTTCGGCTTCGTTACTCACTGTTTGAATCTGCTGGTCAATGATGGCTTTAAGGGCTAGGGCCTCTGCGCCAATAATTTTACCCTCAATATCTAAAATTGTAATACTGCCTTTATGTCGAACATTAACTTGCATAGTGATTCCTTAGAAATATAAAATAGCCCACACCTAAAGGGACGCTGACTGCCTACGCAGCGGTGTCCATCGGCGTTGATGAAGTTCAATACTTTATACGCTTCATCCTATAGACGGGCAGGCTTGGATGTATTAAATAAGATAGGTTTTAAGACATCTTACTGGTACGCTTAGGCGTATTAAATCTATGAAAATCTGAAGTAAATATCATTGCGCTTCCAGTTCTACCTTGTATTTAACCATTTTGATAATAGTGCCATTGGCTTCATAGGTTACGGAATCCATACAAGCTTCCATAAGAAACAAGCCTCTACCACTGCTTTTGAGCAAGTTCTCCGGATCAAGCGGGTCAGCCACTTCTTGACGCGTGAATCCGTCGCCTTCATCCTCAGTAACGATAGTTAATTTATCTTCATCAAGGATAAACTGGATTGTTGCTCTTTTGCGTGGATCCTCTTTATTTCCATGTTTGATTGCATTCGTCCCTGCTTCAATGGCAGCAAGGTTAATCTGCTCTTGGGTTTCCTCGGTGAAATCGGTCTCTTTCAAAATCTCGGTGACGACAACGTCGAGCAGGTAAACATGTTGCATTGAGCTTGGAAGAGAAAGCATAATAACCTGTGCGGTTTCGGTTTCTTTATGTTTGAGTGCTTCGCTTTCCTCGAGCGTGTTAACGGTAAGTTCGTTTTCAGTAAAGATTAACTGAAAAGTTATCTGTTCGCCCGGATTCTCTCTGTTGCCGTTTCTAATCGCGTTTGTACCCGCTTCAATGGCAGCAAGGTTAATCCGCTCTTGAGTGTCTTCATCGAAATTCGTTTCTTTTAGAATTTCGGTGACGACAGCCGTGAGTAGGTAAACATGTTGCATTGAACTTGGGAGAGAAAGCGTAATAGCCTGTTCAGTTCTCTCGCCCACGTTTGAAGCTCCTTCTCTGTGTACTTGGATGTTTTCCAAGGGTGTCGACGGGGTTGGGAAGCGTCCCGTCTTTCGTTATTTTGTTGTGCGGACAAGTGCCTACACGGCATGTCCGTCCTGTTTTATATGTCCCGTTTTATAACAATTAAAGCCCTGTCATCATGGGTTTGGGTGCTTCCACTGAAGCGTGCTAAGTCTTCAACGACTGCTTCACATAACGCTGCTGCTGAGAGTGAAGCGTTTTTGGAGAGACAAGCAGCAAGCCTATTCCCGCCGTAGAACATATCGGTCAGTATTGCGTCTTCGTGCTCATCATCCGATTTTACACTTGTGGATGTGCTTTGACTGCCTTCGGAAGTTGTGCTATCTCCAGTTCCTGTTTCAGTAATACCATCCGTATAGAAAGCGAGGATATCGCCTGGGGCGAGGTGGCAGGTGCCGGTTGTGAATGTTGCTTCCTCAAATGCCCCTATCAACATGCCTCCGGTTTTTAAGACGGTTATATCACGGTTCTGAGTCCAGTGAAATGGGTAGCAGTGTCCACCGTTTGAATATGTAAAGGTTGAAGAGGTTGTATCTAATATACCGTAGATCATTGTTGCGAAGAGGTCTGCTTCGGTGTCTCGGACAACTAAGTCATTAATGCGTTTAAGGATCAAAGCCGGTGCTTCTTCCTCATGACAGAGTAGGCGGAGTGCTGTCCGAATCATCACCATCAACAGTGCGGCAGGAATACCACTTCCCTTTACATCACCGAGGACGATCCCGATCTGTGTTTCACTCAAGGGAATGAAATCGTAGAAGTCTCCAGAGACGGATGTAGAACTTT
The DNA here is from genome assembly GCA_022819945.1 of Candidatus Poribacteria bacterium. Taxonomy (GTDB): domain Bacteria; phylum Poribacteria; class WGA-4E; order WGA-4E; family WGA-3G; genus WGA-3G. Next base: position 30,685 of record JAJEGI010000165.1, on the reverse strand, counting down.
GTAAGAGGGTTGCGATGTTAAACCCATCAATATTAGGTGCTTGTTCTGGTAACAATTTTTTCTGGATTGCAGCGGCGGCTTGAAGATGCCCTGCGAGTTGTTCCAATCCCTTTTCGCTGAACCCTTCGCCCATTGCCCGCATCAGTGGGTTAATGTATTTTATGGGTCGAGTTCTGCCGAGGACGGCTTCAACGCGTGCGGTTACCTCGCGTAAATCAAAGGGTTTTGTGATGTAGTCGTCAGCCCCGGTATCCAAACCTCGGACTTTATCCTCCGTCTGCCCGCGCGCCGTAACGAGAATGACTGGAACGTTTTTTGTCTCCTCTATATCTTTTAGTTCTTCTATGACTTGGAAACCGTTTTTATGTGGCATCATCACATCCAGAAGGATCAGATCTGGTGGATCTGTGCAGGCACTTTGTACTGCGCTCTCGCCATCACTTGCGGTGCGTACATTGTAGCCTTCTGGTTCAAGGTTCATCTTTAGGAGTTCAAGTATATCAAGGTCGTCATCGACGACTAAGATCGTTTCAGCCATATTTTTAGATTTTTTAGATATTGTGTTTCTGCTCCGATTTTTCCGTTTTGATCAACAACTCGTGCCTTCTCTGTTAGGTTCGGAGTCGAGTTGTTGGTCAAAAAATCGGGTTTCCGATAAAAAAGAGTGGTCGACCACAGCCCGTAATGTAATGGTTCTCACTGCGATGCAGGATCTACGGAATGGGATTCTAAAACACCGCCTCACTTCACCGAACCGCAAGACACTTTAAAAAAACGGAATAAAAAACTGGAAGTTGCACCCTTGTCCATTATCTCCGGCATCGACCCATAATTTTCCGCCGTGTGCTTCGACAATTCCTGAGGCGATTGAGAGCCCTAAGCCGCTCCCACCTTGTTGCCGAGTCTGTACACTTCCGAGTTGTCTGAATTTATCGAAAACCTTTTCCCTCTCTTCAGCGGGGATACCTGGTCCTGTGTCGATGACTTCAACGTGGATCCCGTCGTGTTCACTCCCGTTCTGGGAAGATTTTGATATTCTGACGGTCACTTTTCCGTGATCGGGGGTAAATTTAATAGCGTTTCCGATAAGGTTGATAAAAATTTGTCCAATCCGATCGGCATCTGCAATCATCAACGGTAAATTCGGTGGCATCTCCAAGCGTAGAGAGATAGATTTCTCATCTGCTTGTGGACGGAGTTCTTCGATTCGCCGTTTTGCGATCCAATCTATTTGTACTTGTTCCTGCTTCATCTCAATACGTCCGGCTTCAATTCGGGAGATATCAAGCAGGTCGTTAATAAGGACAGCAAGTCGCTTTGATTGACGGTGTGCCCGGCTCAAGCTTTCGTGCTGTTTCTGATTAATTTCGCCGGTTTTCCCGTCAAGTATCAAAGAAATAAAGCCCATAATGGAGGTGAGAGGTGTCCGCAATTCATGCGACACAAGCGACACAAACTCCGATTTCATTTGCTCTATTTCGTGTTCATTCGTGATGTCATCAAAAACATAAACAGTACCGGCGATGTTGTTGCTTTCATCAGGAAACTGGCTTGCTATAATTCGGAGGATCTTAGCACCATTGCCATTGAGTTGATGTCCATTGCTATGCACGTCCACAATCATCGTTTGATGCTGTGCCATTTCACGCTGCGAGGAAGACAAGATTTTCATATCAACCGTTTTGGTTTCTTGTATTGGGGCATCATCGTTTGATGCTAACGCCTTTGTCCAACGGATTGCGCCGGTATCTGTGTCAATTGTGATATAGTTTTCGTAGCCATCGGTTTCTCCGAGGTTAAGGAGTTTTTCAGCTACAGGATTGACGTATAGTACATGCCCTGTGGGTTCAACAACAATCAATCCTTCGCCGAGATTATCTACGATGGCAGTAAGTTTTCTCTCCTCTCGCGTGAGTTTGTCAACTGCGGTTTTCAGGTTTCGGCGCATCTCGTTGAATTCTTCAGCGAGCGTCCCAACTTCGTCATCGCTGTCAACGACAATTTCACTATCAAATTCACCTTGCCCAATACTACGTGCGGCTTGTGCCACTTTCAATATAGGTGTTGCGATCCGTTGTGCTGCCCACCATGCAATAAATACAACGATACAACTTGACACAATGGTAACATAAAAAATATAGTTGTTTAATTTTACGACCCCAACATACGCCGAAGCAGTGGGACGTGAGATAAATATGATCCAATTGCTGAAGTTTTGCTGAACTTTCCAGGGTTCTGCGGACGCGCGTTGCGTCCGCGCCCAACCGTACACACGTGGTTCGTCGAAACTATCGGTTTCGCCCTCTGCTTCATAATCGTAGTATTTGCCTTGGTCCCCTTTTTTTGCCTCAATAATTGCTTCCTCAGCTGCGTTGTTCATCTGTATGTAGGTATCTACTTGATACCCACTTTCCGATGAGGCGGCAATAATTTTACCGGATTGATCCGTTAAAATGGTGTGTGTTTCCTCCAAATCGAGGCTCGACTCGACAATACTTGTGAGTTCAGGGAGGACCAGCGCAGTCCTCAACACACCGACCGTATTATTTTCAGCATTTGCTGCCGTGGCTTCGGATGTCGCACGTATTGGAAGTGCGATTGGTAATAGATGGACTTTTCGTTTTTTGTCATAACGGATATTCTCAGCAAACGGGTAACCTATGCCGTTGTTATAGGCTTTCTGCCACCAGGTTGTATTGTTCACCCGGTGAGGTGCGCCTCTTGCGGTAGAGTACTCAAGTTGCGGGTTGTATGAACGGAGCACGTATCCGGATGCATTGGTAATAGTTACCTCAGTTTTGTCTCCTGCGTATGTCTCAAGTAGACGGATACTATCTACAAGCTGCGCCCAAACATCAAAAAATACGGCTTCCGACCCGTTAGCAGTGTTGGAATACACGACAGCTGCGTGGATATTTGGGAGTTCGGCTTGGATCTTTTCAATTTTTTCGGAAATAGCATTATCGACGCGTGCGAGTTTTTCTTGCGCCAGAAGCACATGGTTTTCGCCGACAGTTCCTTTTAAAGCGTTTTCCCCCACCACTTTGATCGCGAGTGAAATGGCGAACAAGGGCATGAGTGCGACTAACAGAAAAAGCACCACCTGTTGACCGCGTAGCCCAACCTTAAACCGAAAACGGTGTGTACGATTTTTGTCTTTCATGTTCTGCGGGAGATGCGTATCGGCGCGCTTTCTCTTTAAAATCAGGCATCTTCACGCTGGACGCTGCCAGACGTGTACCTGATTTGCCCGGTTTCTGGTGTTACATGAAAGCGGCGCGCGCGGCCTCCTCCGTATCATAAATTTCGATAACGGTTGCGAGCTGCGTTACCTCCAAAACTTCTTGAACTGCTTTCTGTGGGTTGAGCAGGACCAGTTTTCCACCTGATTGCTGACAGCATTTTAAGGTAGTCACAATTGCTCCCAATGCGCTACTGTCGATTAAGGGAACGCTCGTTAGGTCAACGACTAATTTGTCGCGCCCTGTTTGAAGTTGCAGTTCCATTTCCTTGCGAAAAGCATCGGTAGCATTTCCAAGAATTTTACCTTCTACATGAAGGGTGGAGATATTGCCCGTCTCGATTGTTGTCTCAAAATTCATAGGATTTATCCTTTTATTCGCTTGCCTTAACACGGTGCATCACAACATAACCTCGGTTGAGTTTTGAATTGGTAAAGACAGTTTCAACACATCCACCGAGCGCGCTAAGGTGTGTGGTGCTGTTGTCAATTTCACTTTTTATTATCTCTTCACGAGACTTGTAAGCCACCCATTTTCCCGTTGATTTTAGGAACGGTAGGCAGTACGCCGCGGAGTCCTGAATAGTTGCGACGTAACGGGTGAAAACCCAATCATAAACACCAATGCGATCGGGGTCCCTTGCACAAACTTCCGCACGTTCAGTCAGGATTTCAGTGTTTACTTTTTGATGAAGATTCAGTTGTAGGATCAGAAATTTTAGGAAACTTCCTTTTTTTTTGGATGCTTCAACAAGCGTTAGCCGAATATCTGGCACGTAAATTTTCAGGACAATTCCCGGGAATCCGGCACCTGTTCCGATATCAATCACAGCATCACCACTTTTAAGTGTAATATGTTCTAAAACGCTCAACGAATCGAGAAAATGTTTATGAACAATCTCATCCTCATCTGTAATTGCGGTCAGATTGATGTGTTTATTCCACCGAAGCAGTTCGGTGCGATATCGGTCAAACTGTGCGACCTGATGCGTCGTTAAAGGAAATCCATACTGTTCAAACGTCTCTTTTAAAGCGTGCATGTACTGTGCCAAATTACCGTGCTTTTTGTTGATGGAGCATAACCATCAGGATCGAAATATCGGCTGGCGAAACACCCGGCAGCCGCGATGCTTGCCCAATAGAGGCGGGACGAATCTTTGCGAGTTTTTCTTGTGCCTCTGTCTTTAGTCCTTGAACGTTGGTATAGTCAAAAGTATCTGGAATTTGAAAATTTTCCAATTTCTTAAATTGGTGAATCTGTCGTTGTTGCCGTTGGATGTATCCGTCGTATTTAATCTGGATTTCTACCTGTTCGGTCACGGCTGACGGCAGCATCTCAGCAGGCGGTGCGATTTGTGTTATGTGTTCATAAGAGAGTTCTGGACGTTTCAAGAGGTCAGCCAAGGATGTGGGTTGCTTTAACTCACCTGTTTTAAGGATATTCGCCAAATTACTCACAGTTGCTGGGGTCGGCTTAAGCAGTGCCTGCTGTAGCCGTTTCAATTCTGTTTGGATGTCTGTTGCTTTCTTTTTGAACTGGTGGTATCTGTCATCATCAACTAACCCGATTTGCCTACCAATTTCGGTAAGTCTTAAATCAGCGTTGTCCTCTCGTAAGGCTAACCTGTATTCAGCACGTGATGTGAACATACGGTAAGGCTCCCGGATGTCCAAGGTAACCAGATCGTCGATAAGTACGCCTATGTATGCCTGTGCCCGATCCAAAACGAGGGGTTGTTCGCCTTTAACCTTTAAAGCGGCGTTAATGCCGGCGATAAGCCCTTGTGCAGCGGCTTCTTCGTACCCTGTGGTGCCGTTGAGTTGTCCTGCGAAATAGAGTCCGGGTACTTGTTTTGTTTCAAGCGATGGTTGTAATTGCGTCGCTGGCGCGAAATCGTACTCTACGGCATATCCGAAACGCATAATCTCAGCGTTTTCTAACCCCTTGATGCTATGCACCATCTCTACTTGTACATCTTCAGGCAGGCTCGCGGAGATACCGTTGAGATAAATTTCATCGGTGTCTCGTCCCTCTGGTTCTACGAAGACTTGATGTTCTGTTTTTTCTGAAAAGCGGACGACCTTATCCTCTATTGATGGACAGTAACGGGGGCCAATGCCGACGATACGACCACTGTACATTGCTGAACGGTGAAGGTTTTCGCGAATGACATCGTGTGTCTTTTCATTTGTGTAAGTTAGGTAGCACGGGAGTTGGGACTGTGTGATTTGTTGAGTTGTAAATGAGAAAGGCAGCGGATTTTCATCGCCGGGTTGGATTTCCATCTGGTTGAAGTCAACTGTATGGGCATTGACGCGTGGCGGTGTGCCGGTTTTAAGTCTACCAATCTCGAACCCAAGGCTTAAAAAGCTTTCTGAGAGATTCTCAGCGGAAGATTCACCTGCCCTGCCTGCGCTATAGGAGACATCACCGATATGGATGATGCCTTTCAGAAACGTCCCCGTTGTTAGAATTACGGCATCTCCGAGATAGGCGGTTTGCGTCTGACTCAGAATTCCGATGCACTTTCCATTTTCGACGAGGAGTTCTTCGACGAGTACCTGTTTGATGTCAAGTTTTTGTTGTGCTTCCAAGACGCGTTTCATTTCATCTTGGTACGCCTTTTTATCGGCTTGTGCGCGACTCGAACGCACCGCAGGTCCCTTTTTGGTGTTCAGGCGTCGAAATTGAATTCCGGTTTTGTCAATGTTTTTTGCCATCTCGCCGCCGAGTGCGTCTATTTCCTTAACGAGATGTCCCTTAGCAAGTCCACCGATAGCAGGGTTGCATGACATCTTGGCGATCGTGTCAAGATTAATAGTAAGGATAAGGGTTTCGGCACCCATTCGCGCAGCAGCGAGTGCCGCTTCACAACCAGCGTGCCCCGCCCCGACAACAATAACATCATAATGTTTTTGATAGGTATTCATGGTTTTACAGTCCGTCGTAAACAACGCTAATAACGAGTGTAGCGACAATTTCGAGGCTTTTGGGGCTACATTTGTCAACGGTATCTTCAATTGTATGCCAATACGGATAATTGAAGTCGATTATATTAACCATCGGAATTCCCACTTTGATGAGTGGGACGTGATCATCCATGATAGCCTGACCCAAGCGTTGTTGAAAGGGTGCTAAACCGAGCGTTGACGCTCGATTCCAGATTGCCTCAGTAAACTCGCGATTTGCATTCCAAGAGTAGCGTTCTATCGGTAGCGTCAAATCTTTGTCGCCGACCATATCTAATAGGATTCCGTAGTCTGGTTTCCATTTTCCGAGGTTTCGGGCAAAAAATCGGGAACCGATAAACATATCGTCGGTGGATCTGCCGTAATCCTCACCATCGAAAAGGACAATGACAACGCGCCGTGGTGGTGGATACTCTTTGAAGACTCTGGCAATTTCGAGGAGGACAGCAACGCCAGAAGCCCCATCGTTGGCACCGAGGATCGGTTTATTTTGATTTTCGGGTTTAGGGTCGTGGTCTGCGAACGGGCGCGTATCCCAATGCGCCGCGAGTAAAATTGTTTCTCCATTCTGCCCCTTCCCCGTAACGGGTGGGGTCCCCGGTCCGAACTCTGCCAAGATATTATTCAAATGCAGGGTTCCGGTTTCTGTTTTGTGTGTATGCGGTTGAAGGGCAACACTGTTTGCATATTTCTGGAGTTCTGTAAATAGATAATTCTGTGTCTTTCGGTGTGCCGCTGATCCTGGGGGTCTCGGGCCGAATTCGCACTGTTTCTCCAACAATGTAAACGCCCGTTGTGCATCAAAGATTACATTCGCTTGACGGGCTGTGCCGGTGCTAAAGTCGGCAGCATTTTTTATTTCGGTGTTTCGGTTTTCGGAATCTGCCTTCCGACACGCGATGCTAAATACACTGCAAAACAGAATAACTAAAAGTGGTACAAGCCCCTGTTTTCTCATTTAAGCTTTCCGCCTGCCTTCAAGTGCTTTTGCAAGGGTCACCTCGTCAATATACTCCAAATCCCCGCCAACGGGAATCCCGTGAGCAATTCGGGTGACTGTAATTTCAAAGGTTTCCAAGTGTTGTATCAGATAAAGTGCCGTTGCCTGTCCTTCTGTTGTCCAATTCGTTGCGAGGATGACCTCTTGCACTGGCTGCGCGTTTACGGTGGATTCTCGGATTCTTTGAAAGAGCGTGTTAATTCCGAGTTCATCGGGTCCTGTTCCGTCTAATGGTGATAGAACGCCGCCGAGTACATGATAGAGTCCGGTATAACCGTTAGTTCTCTCAATTGCCCAGAGATCGTCTGATTCTTCGACAACGCAAATTACCCGTTGGTCCCGGCGTGGATTGGTACAGATATAGCACGGGTTGGTATCAGTAATAGTACCACATATATTGCAATAAGAGAGTTGTTGTTTCACCTCCGCAATAGCTTCCGCAATTTGGGCAGTTTCGGTATCAGGTAGCTTTAGCATAAAAAATGCTAACCGTTGTGCTGTTTTCTGACCGATCGTCGGTAGCTTTTGGAGTTCAGTGATAAGTTTCGCAAGCGGTTTCGGGTATTCTTGCATGGATTTTTTGTGCTAATTCCCGTAGCAGCGTGGACAGATGGCATAACGTTATGTGCGCTTACGGTTCTGTTACGGGAGTCCCGGAATTTTAATACCGCCAGTCAATTTGCTCATTTCCGCGGACATTAATTCTTGTGATTGTTGCAATGCCTCATTGACTGCTGCTACAACTAAGTCTTCAAGCATTTCAGTATCTTCTGGATCGACGACTTCTGGGGTAATTCGGAGTGAGATAACCTCTTGTTGTCCATTGACGACAGCGGTTACCATCCCGCCTCCGACAGTTGCTTCAACGGTTCGATTTGCGAGTTCTTCGCGAATTTCGAGCATCCGTTTTTGCATTTGTTGTGCCTGTTTCATCAGGTCATTCATTTTCATGGTTTTGGTCCTGTCACCAAGTGGCTTTTCGTAGTGTCTACGGACATTCCTATTTTGTTACAAGGCACTTGGTAAAAATTTCCTTATAGATAGGCTTTCCTATTTGGAAAGCAGTGATTATTGGGTTTCCAAGACTTTGGCATCAAAAAGTTCAAGCGCGGTTTTGAGTTGCGGATCGTCTTGGGCTTCAATTCTCCGCATGAGCGGTGTTTTTCGTTCTCCTTTTTCGGTTGCATCTTGAGAAGCTGCTGATTCCGGTACAGTATCTAAGGCAGCTAGCTCAATTTTCACGGGTGTTCCTACGATCTGTGTCAGCGCGTCGGCTATAGTTTTCCTGTCTTCATCCGTGACGATTGAGAGATTTGTCGGTGAACATGCGATTTTAACTGCGTTTGTGCCGTTCACAGAGGGAATGGACCCTTCTAACAAACCGTATTTGAGTTTCATGGGTAATTGTAATTTTACGTCCTCCCAAAATGCAGGAAGGTTTGCGAGGTCTCGGGATCGTTGTGGACTTGACGAAGGATTTGACGGATTAAGAGCAGCCGGGGAGGATGTAGCAGTCTGTCCTATAAGTTGTGTGCTTGGGGTGTCCTCTTCTGCGTCAAGTGAGAATGAGGTGAGTTGATCTTGAGGTTGAGAAGACCGCTGCGGTGATGACGTTTGCCTGTCAGGTGGATTCGCATCTGAGGGTGGATGTTGCTGCTGTGAGGGGGCGGAAATCCCTGCAGCGTCAAATTTCTGTTCTAATTCGGACAGTTTGTCAATAATTCCTTGTAGCGGGATACCTTCCTCAAGTGAGTTAAGTTGAATAAATGCAGCCTCTAATTGGAGTTGCGGGTAACCATACTGTTTGATATCACGGTCGGTATACATCAAAATCTTGATGATCCGTGATAGCCGGTTTACCGACATCTGCTCAGCCTTCTGCTTGAGTTCCGATACATCTGATTGGGGACTCTGTATCAATTCACTTAAGCCGTCATCAATTGCTAAGAGTCGAAGATCTCGAAAATAATGAATCAGTTGGTCGAGGCATTGTGATAGATCTGTTCCTTGTTTCGTTAGGTTGTTTAGTGTTTTTAGGCTTTTTGCCAGATTTCTTTCGGTAAGTGCTTCAGCGAGTTCTCGGAGCAGGGAACTGGAGCTGAGTCCAATGATTTGCTCAACAGCGTCAATTGTCAGTTCTTTACCGGCGGAAGAGATGAGACGTTCGAGTAGATTTTCAGCGTCCCGTAAGCATCCTTCAGATTGGCGGGTAATGAGTGTGAGTGCATCCAAATCTGCGGAAATCGTTTCTGCTTTGGCGATGAGCTGCAGGCGTTCAATTATTTTTTCATCTTCGAGGTGTCGGAAATCGAAGTCTTGGCAGCGCGAACTAATCGTCTTTGGGATTTTAGCATGCTCTGTGGTTGCCATGATGAAGATGACGTGTGGTGGCGGTTCTTCAAGCGTTTTAAGCAAAGCGTTGAACGCCTCTGTTGAGAGCATGTGCGCTTCATCTATGATATAGATTTTATAGGTGCAGGTAGCAGGAGAGAGTTTGACGTTTTCGCGGAGGTCTCGGATCGTGTCAATGCCGCGGTTGGATGCGGCATCCATCTCAAATACATCAAGGGATCTTCCTTGTGAAATGTCGGCACAGAATTGGCATTTATTGCAAGGCTCAGCGGTCTGGGTAGCGTCAAATTCAGTTTCTTGAATTCGGTTGGGGCAGTTAACGGCTTTGGCAAGGATACGGGCGATGGTAGTTTTCCCGGTGCCGCGGGGTCCCCAGAAAAGATAGGCGTGTCCGATCCGTTCAGATAGAATCTGGTTTTTCAGCGTTGTGGTAACGTGTTCCTGTCCGACAACGTCGCTGAAATTTTGGGGACGCCATTTTTGGGCGAGCACTTCGTAAGACATCGCGCGATCCTTTCTGTATGTGGCTTGAATTCGGGAGTGAGATGTAATCAACCGCGTTGATCTGCCCAAAAGATGACTATGCACCCAGAGTTGACAAGCGCCTCCAAGCGTTGCCCGCGCCGTTAGCTCAAGTCAGGCACCCTTGCGTCACACGCGTAACTTATCTACCGCTGCTTCCTTCCGGACCTGACGGGGTTCGACAAGCACTCGTTGCTCAAGACCCAACTCTCAACACTACGTACGTGGGACGGACCCCACAGGAACAGGCCGCGTGCTGGGGATTCAGTTCTGCTTTAGCGGATTGCAGATACAGGGCACCGCTACCTCCCCACCTAGCATAGTCAAGGCTTTCGTAATTAAAAAAACTGGCGGAGAGAGTGGGATTCGAACCCACGGTACTGCAAAACAGCACACATGATTTCCAGTCATGCCAGTTCAACCAACTCCTGCATCTCTCCGTACTATTTATATGGCGGGTTATGACTTAGAAGTTCCACCAAAATTGTTTGAAACCATCTCACAAAAGCAAGTTTAGATCTGATACCCGATCAAAGTTTCATAATGGAGCAGACGGGATTTGAACCCGTGACCTCATCCGTGCGAGGGATGCACTCTCCCAACTGAGCTACTGCCCCAGAATCTGCCAAATTGAGCCGTCATAAAATATGAAAGAACGGAGAGAGTGGGATTCGAACCCACGGTGGCTTGCGCCACAACAGTTTTCGAGACTGTCCAGTTCAACCACTCCTGCATCTCTCCTTGTGATTTAATTTTTTAATTTCTTCTGGCAATCTATAGTTTATGCCGGCGTTGCTGAAAAAAGGATTTCAGAAGTGCACTGCTTTCTTCTGCTAATACACCACTAATCACTTCAACGCGATGGTTCAACCGTTCATCTTGAAGGATGTTGTAGAGCGTGCCAGCAGCACCTGATTTCGGGTCTGTTGCCCCGTAAACAACCTTCGGAATTCGCGCCAGCACAATCGCGCCCGCGCACATTGGACACGGTTCTAAGGTCACGTAAAGTGTTGTATCAGTGAACCGCCAGTTCCCTATTTTTTTCGATGCTGCTTGTATCGCGAGCATCTCTGCGTGAGCAATAGGATTGCCCCGCTGTTCGCGTAGGTTCGACGCTTCAGCGATGAGGACATCGCCACTAACGAGGATCGCACCGACTGGTACTTCCCCGTTCTCAGCAGCTTGCCGTGCTAATTCAAGTGCGTGTCGCATCCAGAAACGATCGCGGTCCAACTTTTGTCCAATAAATACCTTTTGAAGCGCCTGAGAGGATTCGAACCCCTGGCCTTCTGATCCGTAGTCAGATGCTCTAATCCACTGAGCTACAGGCGCGTATTGTAATAGTTATCAGTTGCCAGTTAAAGAAGTCTGTAAAGTGTTCTAAAGTTAATAAGAGACCTCTTTCAACTTTCTAACTTTAGTTACACTTCACAACTTTCTTACTGACAACTACTGACCGCTTTCACTGTGAGGCAAGCTGACAACGATTAAAACGGAGAGGGTGGGATTCGAACCCACGATGGCTTGCGCCATAACTGCTTAGCAGACAGTCCAGTTCAACCACTCCTGCACCTCTCCATAATGGCGGTGGGAGTAGGATTCGAACCCACGGTGGCTTGCGCCACAACGGTTTTCAAGACCGCCGCCTTCGTCCACTCAGCCATCCCACCTATTGTTGTTTTTCTTATTAACGAATCGTATATATTATACAATAATTTAGGGAGTTTTGTCAAGTTATATGTCAATATTAATTTTGGAGACATTTGGTTGTCAGAAAGATAGCCGTCAGCCGTTAGAGGCGTAGTTATCAGTTTTCGGACAATTGTGACGTTTAAATGTGACGTGCAGAACCACGTGACACGGGGGAATGTGACGTAATTTTCGTTTTTTTCGCCCCAAGACTTATCCACTCGATTTAATTTTTAATTTCCCCGTTCCATTCGAGCGGTTCATTTCGCAAGTAGGGGCGAAGCATGCCTTGGAGCTGCCGGTGTGCGTGGTGTAAGTGCGCTTTAACCGTGCCTTCCGACCTGTTTAGCAAAACTGCGATCTCTTTAATCGCGAGTTCTTTTCGGTGCCGTAGATTGAAGACACGCCGTTGACCCGGTGGGAGTTTCTTCACCGCCTTTCGGATGATGAGTCCGAGTTCTTTCTCCTCAAGCAGTTTTTCAGGGGACGGGTGGGAATCCGCCATCTTTAGCATGTCGTCCGCGTCAAGTGGTAATTCTTCAAACGCAAGAACCTTTCCGCGGTTACGCTGACGCTGAAAATCGATGCTGCAATTGATGGCAATCCTGTAAATCCAGCTGTAAAATGCTGAACTGCCTTTGAAGTTGGGAAGTGCATTAAACGCTTTCAGAAAGACTTCTTGGCAGAGGTCTTTTGCTGTTTCTTGATCGCGAACCCGCTGGTACATAAGGTTGTAAATTTTCTTTTGATATTTAAGCACAAGCGGATTAAAGGCTGCGGTATCGCCGTTTTGGAACTGATTGACAAGCGCATTCTCATCAATCTGTTCAAGTTCCAAGTCTGTGTAAAAGGTAGGTTCTTGGATATCTGTCATGTCTGTTTCTCCGTATAGCACTAAGTTAATTTTCAAGTCCTTTCGTTTATTATTTCCTAAAGTGAAGTCATTCGATACTTATACACCCTGTGTGCCAAAAAGTTCCTAATTTCCCATGCATTAGACGTTTTTAGTGGGAATTTGTTCGGTTAAAATATTGTGCATGAGGCCAAGTCTGCCCAATTGTTTTCATCGCGCTCAACCTTATCTATGTTCCCAATTTTAGTTTACATTATATATGATAACATATTTAAGTTAGGGATTCAAATTTATTTTGTTTTCTTGTAAGAGGAACCTCTTGGCTACAACATTTTGGTTTCCATCAGCAAGGTCAAGGACGGGCGTGTTTTTGCTTAGGTATTTCCCCTCTCTTACAAAGTGTGGAAGTCGTTATTGACATGCCAATCGCTTTAGGTTATACTGACAGCAACATTGGTATTTGAGATTGTCTCATAGGTTTACGTCAATATATTTCTTTCGACAATAAAGGTAAGTTTCAATTGTTAGTGACGCGATTTGTAGGTAAAAAGGGTGCATAATTTCGGAAGAATCGGGATGCGTATAATCGAAAAAGCCAAATTATCGCATAATTATTAGGTTATCGGCGGAAATCCGCGCGTAAGAACGGTTAAAATCTACTCATGGACAAGGGGACTCCAATGCGTCGGTATAGTATTCAAACGAAAATTGTTCTTCCATTTTTGCTCCTTTTTGCCTTGGTTGCGGTTGTGCTATCTCTGGTTGCTATTGAGATCTTCACTTGGAAGTACAGTGAACAGTTTACGCGTGAGACGAAAGCATGGCTTGATACCATCAGGGAAACAGGGTATTTTGAGCGGTATTTTGAGGAGAACATAGAAAAAATAAAATGCACCTATAGCATTGAGATCATGATTTTTGGTTCTGATTATACGCTTAATGCCACCACGCTTGAAGAACTCTCCGATGTAGAACAAGATTGGACGAATTTAGCAGATAAAATGCGGCTGCGTGAAGTCAGACTGCACTTAGAGAACCCCGATGGAAAATCTGTTATACGAGACGTTACACTTGATGGGAAGCCGTATAAAGTTTTTTACTTGCCTCAGAAACTTGGACGATTTTATTGCCTGTTGCGTCCGATGGAAGCGATTGCGGAAGCGAAACGGACCCTTACATGGTATATCCTCAGCATTGCTGTTCTTGGTACAGGGCTGGTTGCCCTCATTAGCCATCTGATTGGGAAAAATTTGACGAACCCGATCAAGGTTTTGGTTGATTCTACGGCGCGCGTTGCGACTGGAGACTTGGACGAGCAGTGCGAACTTAAAACACATGACGAGATCGGTGACCTCGCGGCTGCTTTTAATCAGATGACGAGAGATCTCAAAGAGTCGAGAGATCAGTTGATTCAAGCGGAACGCTTGGCGACAGCCGGAAAGATGTCAGCCTCTTTCGCACATGAGATCCGAAATCCTTTGTCCTCTATGCGGATGTTAGCACAGATGTTGATGCAGAAGCCGGAGATGTCGCAGGAACGGCATCAGCAATCGCTGCGTTATATCCTTGAAGAGATTGAGCGCATTGATACGATTGTTAAAGGATTGATGGACTTTGCACGTCCTACTGCGCTTAACCTCACGCCACAACGGCTTGCGCCTGTCTTGAAAGCGGTCTTGGATTTGATGGAGGCTAACTTAGCACACCACAAGATTGCGTTAGTATTAGACTTGTCAACTGTAACCCCAGAAATTCGATTTGATTCAGATAAATTGAAGCAGGCTTTTATGAATGTCGTCTTGAATGCGATGGAGGCGATGCCGCAAGGCGGCACGTTGAAAGTTTCTACAATTGCGGATGAAGATAGGGTCGGCATCAAGGTTGTTGATACCGGCATCGGGATTCCCGAAGAAGATTTAGCGCGACTGTTTGAACCGTTCTTTACCAAGAAGACGAGGGGCACAGGTCTCGGTTTGGCGAATGTGAAACGGATTCTTGAAGAGCATGGCGGCAGCGTGGAGATTGAAAGTGTCCTCGGTGAAGGGACGACGGTTCTGATGGCGTTGCCGATGGCGGTTTCAGGGCTTTCAAACAAAACGGAAATACTATCAGTTCAGTTGCCGCCAAAATGAACTTGTGTGCCATTTGCCTGTATTGCGGGGATATGTTTGTTGAGAGCATCAGCGTTGAGTCGGTTATCCCGAAGGTCTAACACCTCCAGGTCTGTTAGCACGGTGAGCGATGAAATATCAGAGATGAAATTGCCTGCAAGCCTCAAGAACACCAGTTGGGTAAGCCCGGCGAGAGGCGAGACCTCCACGATGTCGTTATTTTGAAGATCCAGCCATTCCAGCTCGGTGAGACCTGAGAGGATTGACGCATCAAAAAGTCTATCGTCCTCATGAAGGAAAATACTGCCGATATGTAGCTTTTTCAATTGCGTTAGTGTGGCGACGGGTGTATAATCCGAGATGAAGTTACCGAAAATATTCAGGGTCTCCAGATTTTTTAGGTGAACGAGGGATGAAATATCGGAGACACGGTTTCTCGCGAGATTCAGGTTTTCGAGATGTATTAGGGCTGCGAGGGGCGATATATCGGAAATATTGCTGCGGCGCAGCCCAAGTGTTGTGAGTTGTGTCAAGTTAGCAAGCGGTAATATATCTGAAATATTGTTGGTGTTGTCAAGATCCAGTACTGTCAGTTGGGTGAGGTTCGCGAGCGGCGACACGTCCGAAATATTGTTTTCTCTAAGATACAATGCTTTCAGGTTTGTCAAATCAGCGATCGGTGAGACATCTGAAATATCGTTGGTGCCGAGATCTAGAGCTTCGAGTTGTGTCAAGTTCGTAAGGGGTGAAATATCTGAAATGTTGTTTTCGCTCAGGGCTAAGGTCTCCAGTTGGGTCAATTGTGTGAGCGGCGACACATCCGTGAGATCGTTACCTGCAAGCCATAGCACGGTTAGGTTTGTCAAGCCAGTAAGCGGTGCTATATTGGAAACGGTATTGTCTAAAAGTTTGAGTTCCGTCAGATTCGTGGCGTGTTCGAGTCCTGTGAGATCGGAGATGCCTGCTTCGTCGGCTTGCAACTTGGTGAGGTCGAGCAGTTCCGCCGCTGTGATGAGGTCTTCAACGGGTTCGTCAAGCACTTTGTTAATCGCCGCCCGGAGGTTCGCGTCAGGAATGTTTACAACGTCGCTGACCACTTCAGCCGTTGCGGGAATCATCAAAAATACGATGCAGCTTGCTGTGATTATGGACGTTACAAGGGGTTTCCACCTCATTTCTTTACTCCTTTCCCGAAAAGGTATAATTTCTCGACATCTGGGTTGAGTGTCTGTGCCTTCTGAAAGTCGACTGCTGCTGCGGTGTCTTGTCCCAAGGCTTGCTTAGCACGTCCCCGGGTATAGTAGGCGAGCGCATAGTCAGGCTTGATTGTAATAGCACTGTTAAAATAAGTAATGGCACCCGTGTAGTCTTCAAGTGCTGCTTTTGCGCGTCCTTGTGTATAGAAGGCGGGTGCATGCCTTGGGTTTAAAGCAATGGCTTGACGGCAGTCTTCCACTGCTGCGCGATAGTGCTGCTCGGCTTGCCTGACATTTCCGGTGAGGGTCGCAGATTCACCGAATTTGAGTTTTGCCTCGGCGCGATAACTATAGACATCAGGGTTCTGTGGACTTCGGGCAACGGCTTTATCACCATTGGTAATCGCCAACTGATAGAGACGCTGCGCCTGCTGGATATTTCCACTGGCAACTTCAGACTCACCGAGTCTGACCTGTGCCCAACTGCGATTGGCATAGAGTAGTGCGTTCTCTGGACTCAGAAGGAGAGTTTTATTATTCTCCTCAATCGCCAACTGATAATAGTGTTGTGCCTGCTCGATATTGCCTTGAATCGCTTCCAAAATCCCCAGGTAGCCATTCGCGCCCGCACGATTGGCGTGGGCGTTGGTATTCTCTGGGTCTAAGGAAATGGCTTGATTACAATCTTCAATACTCTTGTGATAGTGGTCTTGTGCCTCCACTACCTTGCCCGTGTCAGCCGCTAAGATACCGAGACTGAGATTCGCAACCGCACGCATGTTGTAGCTGCTGACATTCTCTGCGTCTGAGGTAGCTAAGGTAATGGTTTGTGTATAGTCTTGAATCGCTATGTGATAATAGGCGTGGGCTTGCTGACCATTCCCGTTCTTGGATTCAGATTGGCCGAGTTGGTATTTCGCGGTTCCGCGATAGTAATACGCTGGGGCGTAATCGGGTGCTATCTGGAGGGCTATCTCAAAATCGGCGATGGCTCCTTCATAGTCCTTTTCTTTGAAGAGTTTGTCCGTTCCGCGCTCGGTGTAAACGGATGCGCGTATGTATTCTCTTCCAATCACTGGACTGCTGTGTGCGTTGAGACACGATAGCAATGCGAACATTAAAACGATATAAATTTGAATCTTCCGTAATTGCATGGGACTCCTCCGTTACTGAAACGGTATAATACCATTTCTAAATGATGATATTGCATTACCGGTTTTCAAGGAATGTGTGGGGATGCGGAACAAGTTAACAGTTTTGCTGCGTCCTTGAAGAAATCCGCAGAAATCCGCAGAAACACCCAAGCAAATACCCCCAGCAAAAACCCGAGATGCGACGTGCATCATTCTACATAAAGAGAGATTTATTAATAGAAATCCTATACTTCGCAGTTATGGATGCTGGAAAATAAACTTTTTTGATTTCTATGCATAAGCTCTTTTGAAAATAAATCCCTGGTGCGTCCGTCCTAAATTTTATCTCCGAATGAGCATCTTCCTTGTGGCAGCGAATTCGCCTGCTTTGAGCGTGTAGAAATAGACACCACTTGCGACGGGTTCACCTTGTGCATTCCTGCCATCCCAATAGGCAGCACGGGATTTACTCTGATAGATGCCTGCCGGTTTATGTCCTAATGCGAGATGCCTGACTAACCTGCCATCCG
The DNA here is from genome assembly GCA_022819945.1 of Candidatus Poribacteria bacterium. GTDB lineage: Bacteria > Poribacteria > WGA-4E > WGA-4E > WGA-3G > WGA-3G. The sequence continues at coordinate 13,088 of JAJEGI010000165.1, read as the reverse complement.
CGGCATAGATGGAGACACTCACATCTGCTGGTTTTGCTAACTGATAGGGTATCCACGTTTCTGGGTTAAACGGGTTCGGGTAGTTTGGTAAAAGTGATGTTTCTGTAGGTAGTACAGACGGGGCTTTCGCGGTGTTTATATCTACAGGGGCGACATCGTTGAAGTAGAAGGTCCGAACGATGATCCACATTCTGCCACGGAGGAACCATCCGTCTTCAATTGTGCCCCAGAGCCGAATCGAACGGTTGTTATTAATACGTTCCCATCCGTCTACACGTGCTGTGCCTGTGGAGGTCACCAGTTCGATGTCGGAGACCTGTACAATGCTAAACGGGTCTTGGAATGTGAGCGTTTTTTCCCATTCACGGGTGCCGCCGCGAAATACAGTATCACCGTAGACCTCGATTGCTTGCATATCCGACCAGTAATCAAGGTAACTTGTTTCAAAGGAGGGGGCTTCTAAAGGAACGATGACCGTATTCGGATTAATGTGAAGACTATTGAATAGCCCAACATCAATCTGGAATTCGTACCATTCCTCGCCTGCGGTCTCATATTCCGATAGCCATTCCAGGGACCAATTGGCGTTAAGTTGCTCAGCGGTCCACCATTTGAAGCGTCCGTTCGGGTCGGCGATGAGGAATTCGTCCCATCGGGTATCATAGCCGACAGCGACCACCCAGTGATACCCTCTGTTTGAGAGTCGCAGGATCATAATAGGTGGACGATTCTCATCGATGTAGCGGCGCAAGTCGTCAAGTGTCCTGCTGCTATACCAATGTGCAGGGACCCCGGATTCGTTGAGTGCTTGTCGGAGTTCGCTCGGTACTGTTCCGAGTGCGACGGTATCAATGTCCGCTGCGCGCCAGATGTCTTTGAGTCGCCGGTGTTTTCTATGGTAGTAGAGTAGCATCTGGACGCTGTTGGGACCGCAGTTATTATCGAACTGCTTCATTATGATGAAATCGTTGCCGCCTTTATGCGGGACATATCCGTTGGCAACCGAATCAAATCGCGACAAATCGAGGGGGAGTCCTTTAATTGTGACGATCTGTTCGCCGTTGCTGTAGGTATAGATCTCCGCTTCGGTGCGCGTTGAGATGGTTGCAAACGTTAGCAAGGCGAGCGCGGCGTAAAGTGTTCGCTTGAAGTCTATGTTAAAGTGTTCCATAACCGTAGTGAATAAGCGAGATTTTCTAACCTCGCCTACCGCGGTGTCTCATAATTATAGTTTTACCGTAATTAAGAATCCCTAACAGAGAAGATTATGCTATCACGCTGTCTTCTTCCAGTCTAATGTAATGGATATACCTTCAAGATCGGGATCCGACAGAACGAGTGTAAGAGTTGTTCCTTGCAATGTATAGGTTATAGTAGTCGGGTCGTCCTCAATGATGACATTTGTGGCAGTTGCCGACCATTTGCTTGATCTGATAACGGTTTCGTTGCCCTCGTTATCTACGAATTCTGCGAAGAAGGAACCGCCGTTAACTATAACCAGAGATCCGGTGACAGTTGGAGGTTCAAAGGCAACAATCAACCCATCGAGGTCGAGTTCATACCGAGTTAGTGTATATTGTCCTGTTAGCTGCTCTTCAGGAGATGGAGGGGCCGGTGGTTCTACCTCTACCATAGGTGGAGGTGGTGGATCTTCTCCGTTGCAGCCTACCATAGAAATAGCGAATAAGCCAAGCAGAAGAATCCCGAAGATCCGTAAACTCGTTTTCATCAGAAATGTCCTTTCTCGCACGAAGGCGAGCGATATAAGTGATACAAATTAGTGGCGGAGGCAACGTGCCACCGCATCAAGTCAATCAGTTTTGGTAGAGGCTGGCGAAATCGACAACACGCCACCGTTGGTTTGTTCTGTCATCAACAGATCCGAACTACTACGAATGTTGGGACATAGTCCCGTTGAATATCAACCTACCTCGTTAAGTCGGGATTCGTCGCCCTAATGTGCAGTTCGGCGTTGGCTTTCATCAGAGAAGCGACACCAGCAACTGTCAGAGACCGAAGTTAGCTGAAAATTAGGAGTGCCACTTGGTAGATGAAACGTAAATGACCGTATTATGTTTTCTTTTTCCACTTTGTAGTTGTAGTCAAGTCAAATTCGGGTTCCTCAAAAAATAATGTAAGGGTTGTTCCTTGCAATGTATAGCGTGCAGGATCACCCTCAACGGTGATAGTTGTGGCAGTTGCGCTCCATGCGTCTGACCTGGAAGTATGTTCATCACCATACTGATCTATATAGAATACATAGATGGAGCCTCCGTGAACCAAAACCATATTTCCCTCAACAGCTGGTGGCTCGTAGGCTTCAATCACCCCACCTACGTTGGATTCTAACCGAATGAGTTCATACTCGCCTGCTAGCTGCTCTTCAGGAGATGGAGGGTCAGGTGGAACTTCTCCTCCTCCTCCATTTACTATAGGTGGATCTTCTCCGTTGCAGCCTGCCATAGAAATAGCGAATAAGCCAAGCAGAAGAATCCCGAAGATCCGTAAACTCGTTTTCATCAGAAATGTCCTTTCTCGCACGAAGGCGAGCGATATAAGTGATACAAATTAGTAGCGGAGGCAACATGCCGCCGCATCAAGTCAATCGGTTTTGGTAGCGGTTGACGAAAGCGATAATGCTCCACGGTTGGTTTGTTCTATCATCAATACATCCGAACCGTTGACGCACAGCTCAGCGTTGCGTTTTCATTAGAGAAGCGACACCGACAACTGCCAGAAGCCGACGTTGGTTGAAAATTAGGAATATCAATTGGCAGCTGCAGCGAAAGTGACACTATTATGCCTTCTTTTTCCACTGTAAAATTACAGTCCCAGCAGTGATTGTGAGAGTTGTTCCTTGCAATGTATAGGAGTCCGGATCGCCTTCACCAAGGGTGAGAGTTGTATCAGTTGCGCTCCATTTGTCTCCTCTACCACTATCTCCACCAAGACCTTCAATTGAAAATTCAAGATAGAAGGAACCTCCGGCAACCAGAATCAGGGACCCTTGGGCGAGTGGGGGTTCAAAGGCGACAATCGCCCCATCATCGACTTTTGTTTCCGCTCGTATTAGTTCATATTCTCCCGCCAATTTTTCCTCAGGTGTTTCCTCAGGAGGTGGCGGTGGTGGTAGCGGTGGCGGTGGATCATCGCCACCACAGCCGAGCATGGTAACGGCAAATAAACCGATTAGAAGTAGCCTTAAAATCCGTAAACTCATTTTCATCAGAAATGTCCTTTCTCACACGAAGGCGAGTGGTATAAGTGATACAAATTAGTGGCGGAGGCAACGTGCCACCGCATCAAGTCGATCGGTTTTGGTAAAGGTTGGCGAAATCAATAATATGCTACTGTTAGTTTGTTCTATCATCAATACATTGAATGCCGCGCTTCACTTTGGTAGATAGCGGGTTGCAAGATTGATGCCACACCTAATTCCGTTGATTTCGGCACAAAAAATGTATATTCTGCACAACTTATGTTTGGATTCTGCACAAGTCGTGTTGAATTTATGCACAACTTGTGCAAATAAAGCGAAAAACACCTTATAGATAACCGATATTTTCTGTGAATTCGGTATTTTGTGGAAAAAATTTACCAAATATGGACATGAATTGCAAGTTAAATTTATTAAAATCAATTTCAATATAGAGATTTAATACGGTATTTCGGTGGAAGTTTCGCTGGTGATTCGTTCCTATGTTACTTGTATGTTCGATGATTGAGAAAAGTTATCCGATTCGGGTATATCTCAACGTTTTGAAGGGTTCGCGTGCCGCTGTTTTGCCCGTCTGCGTTCAAAAAACTGAGGTTAACGTTGTGAACACCCTCCGGCAGTGGCATCCGCACCAGAAATATTTGGTTGGGAAGCGTCTCCCAGGATCGGGTATCTGCTTTTTCAGTAGCAATGTTGACAATGTTTATTCCCGTTCCTAATATATCCGACCATAGTTGTGCTGTTGCCAATTTCTTTTTTTCTTCGTCAGTTAGTTCCTTTTTCTCTTCGTCCCGCTTCTTCTCCTCCTCAGCCTTTTTCTCTGCTGCGGCTTTTGCCACTCTATAAACAAGATATTTCAAGACAGCGCGTGTCATAGATCTGATGAGAATCGTAGCGTGTTGGGCATTAAGTGCTTCTATTGCCATCGTTTGGATATCCGCTACCGGAATCCCGTGCTGTTCAGTGGTTCCGACCCTGACAGTAACCCCGGCGAGATGGGGACGTTTGCTGGAGATTGCTGGCATTGCAACGTGTAAAAGATATTCTAAGTCGGCGTTTGCGTAGTTTTTTCCTTGGCGGGATAGCAGTGTATCAACATAATTTCGGGCGGCCTTCTCATTGTGTTGATTCCCTTTACGAAAGGCATCGTTTTCGGTATCAATTTTGAGGATAGGAAAGGTTAGCGTTTTTTCATATTTTGACGGAACATATCCACTTTCATAAAAAAGGATGAGTTCTCCTGAACGCTCAGGTTGAATCGGCGGTTCACCGTACCGGTTTCGGTAATGCGCTGCCTCTTCGATGAAGCCGAGTTTGCGCGCCAATCGTACAAGCGCGTGCCCGATATCTTCAGGCATTTTCATCTTCGTCTTCGCTGCAGCGTGTTGATAATAGGTTTCGGCTTGCCGGTAGGAGATGAAGGCATCATTCCACTCGCCTGTGGCTTCAAAACACATTCCGGACAGATACGCCAAAAACCCAGCTGCGAAGAAATCGTAATCCTCGTCTTCCGCCTTGTAGGCGTTAATGAGATTTGTTGCGCGGCGGCATTCGACGAGTGCGCCATCCAACTGGTTTAGATAGATATAGTTGAGTACCCGATAATAGTGGCTGAGAAGCCTTTCATATCGGGTGCCGGCATAGGGGCGTGCGAGATCATTTGTTAGCATCGCGAGTGCTTCTTTTGAAACACTTCGGGTGTAAAGGTCTTCGGAGATATCCTCGGCAAAGGAAAGTGCAACATTGCTTTCAGGAAAACGGTTTGCGTAGTGTGCGACAAGTCCGTGTTCAAACAAAAACGGGAGGTTTGATTTTTTAGGTCCCTTTTCTGTCATGTAAGTGAACGCCTTCTCAGGGTTGCCTGCCTCTAAAGAGATATAAACCTCTTGCATGCTGTAGCTGCTACAACCGATCATGAATAAAGCCGCAAGTAGCGAAGTATAACCGATAGCGATATTAGCATATTTCATATAGGTCCTCCGTTTGAACAGCAGGCGAATACTTTCTCGACTACAAAGCGTGTACGGCTTAGCGTGGGTGTTTAAGAGCCTTTTTAAATTGTTGGTTTTACGATAAATAACCCTATTCTGAAGGGATGCCCGTAGCACAAACCATAAGTGTCAATTTAGGGATTTTTGCCAGCATTTTGTAGGCGTTATCATAGACATGCTGAAGAAACACCCAAGCAAATAAATCCTACGGAACTCAAGAGGACTTTTGGATTATGAAAAGTTTGTGCTTAAGTTCCGGTTCGGTTAGGAAGCCGAACCTACGGGGTCTGGGTCCATGAGTGTTGTTTTTCTTAAATTGACACCTATGGATGCCCGTTAGCACAAACCAACAAGTTTATGCTACAGGCATGTGGAAAAGGTATAGCGTACAATGGATTAAGATTTTTGCCACACATACGTAAAATTGATGCCTTCAACACTGAGGGTAAATTCAATAGTATTCCCATTGAATGAATAAGGCACAGTATTTCCAACGTCAGTAGTGAGACTGGTGGTATTCCAAGTGCCTGATCCGGATTCGGTACCACTACTGCTGCTTATAGTCATTGTAAAACGCCTATCTGAAGTGAGATTCAAGGTGCCTGTAATATCCGGAGGAGATACACCCACAATTATCCCCTCTAATTCTACTTCACCACGAACAAGTGTATAAGTTCCGACTCGATCATCGCCTTCTCGGGCGCAAGCTGTGATAAAAACAACTAACAAACAGGACAAAATCAGTCCAAAAACACGTAAACTCGGTTTCATAAAAATTTCCTTTCCCGCGCAAAAGCGAGTGGTATCAGTGATACAAATCAACGGTAGCGGCAGACGTTCCGCCGCGTAATGGAGACACAGAAAAGGACAGTGTTAATGTAGTACTTATCCCTTCGTGTATCAATATGTACAAGGCTGCAAGGCGAGTGCTGTAGCACTCGCCCAACAGTCTCCAAGGAGGGGAACATAAGTTCCCCACGTTTAACACATTTTTATTTTTCAACTCACATTGTGCAGTGCAAGATTGATGCCATAGTTAATTCCGTTGATTTCGGCAAAAAAATGAATATTCTGCACAACTTATGTTTGGATGACACACAAGTCGTGTTGAACTCATGCACAACTTGTGCAGATAAACGCAAATTTATGCCTTTTTTGTTAATTTAGGCATTCTATGCAAAAAATACCATATTAAGACAAAATTTACAAATTAAACTTTTTTTCTTTAAATATGGCTTAACATTGTTTTTTGGTATGGTTTGTTTGGGTACTGTGCTTGTGAATTGATCCTAATGAAATTTGATATTCAAAAACGGTTGGTTGCGTTTTACCAAACTTGAACGCCAAAACTCATCAACGGCATAAAATTACTCTATGAAAAATGAGAGGACTATGTTATAGTATGTAGTGATGTTATACTATTTCTGCAAGGGCGACGGTGGCATAAACTCTCACTGCCAGGCAAGTTTATGCTGCGGGTTCCCACTGAAAGGTATTCAATTAGAAATGGTATGAGAACATTCTGTAGAAATCAGTTTGAAAGGCAATTAATTGATTCAACAACAGGTTAGAGATAGCCTCACATGGCGTGCGGTGTTGATCGGTTTGGCGTGTGCCACTACTGAATGTCTCCTTGCGCCTTATAACGATTACGTTATCCGCAATATCTTCCTTGCGGGTGGACACTTCCCTGTCGCGCCTTTCTTTGTCCTGACGATTTTCGTGTTGGGTATCAATGTTCTCTTGAAGCGCGTCCGCCCTACGTCAGCGTTCTCATCAGGCGAACTTGTCACGATCTGGTGTATCATGCTTGCTCCTGCAGGCATCCCGTCTTCAGGGATGATGCGGTATGCGCTGAGTCCGATGGTGGCTTATAGATACCTCGCCACGCCGGAGAACGACTGGGAATCACTATTTCATCACTACATTCCGCATTGGCGCGTGGTACAAGATCACTCGGCAGCGCAGTCATTCTTTGAGGGGTTGTTTGCAGATGAATCAGTGCCGTGGGGGGCATGGATCGTTCCAATCTTGACGTGGAGTGCTTATGTACTGGTCGTCTATTTCGTGATGATCTGTCTCTCGGTGCTACTCCGCAAACAGTGGGTGGAGTATGAGCGGTGTGCCTTCCCGCTCGTTAAGTTGCCCGTGGAGATGGCCGCACAAGGCAGAAGTAGTCTCGGTCCGCTTTTTAAGAACAGCGCGCTCTGGTTCGGGTTCGCGTTCCCTGTATTTCTGCATACCATGAACGGCTTGCATACGTTTTTCCCGAACACCCCACACATCCCCCGTGATTTTTGGCTGAATCAGTACCTCGTTGAACGTCCTTGGAGTGCCTTACGTCCGTTTCAGATTGTTATCTTCTGGTCGATGGTGGGGTTTAGTTATCTTCTGACTTTGGAGGTGTCGTTCAGTATATGGTTCTTCTTTGTGTTTTACAAGCTGCAGTGCCTTTTGGGGGTGATGCTCGGTTTTCAACTCACTTCGGGCCCGGGCGTGCAATGGACGGGGAAGTCGTTTAGTGCGGCACAGGAGGCGGGGGCGTGTCTGGCATTTGTTGCGATCGCGCTCTGGAAAATGCGGCACCACATTAAGAACATGCTCCAGTTTCGTCCTTCGGATGAGGCACTTCCGCATGGCGTTACAATCTTCGGTCTCCTCGGTGGTATCTGTGTGCTGGTGTTTTTCAATCATATAATGGGTATGTCTATTATCTTTGCGCTGGGTTTTGTACTGTTTCTGCTGGCGATGTATGTCGTCCTGACGTGGCAGGTAATCAATGGTGGGATTCCGTTCATCAATCCATCGTTTTCACCGCAAAGTTTCTTTCTAACGACGCTCGGCACCTCAAAAATCCACCCATCTTCGTTGACTTCGATAATGATGCATCCGGTGTGCCTCACGTTAGATCTGCGTGAATTTATGATGCCGAATATCATGAACGGGTTGAAAGCGGCAGATGAGGCACGCGTTAAGCGGCGGCAACTCCTTATTGCGATGGCGGTTGCGATGGTTATCGGGCTTGCTGTCTCCTATTACTCTGCGATTAAAATTAGTTATGCACACGGCGCGCCCTATACGGGTGGTAGTTGGTTTATGCGGCAACTCGAAGGACTTCTGACAAGCCCGAAGACAAGTACAAATTGGACGAACACCGGATTTATGGTCTTTGGCAGCGGTTTCACGATCTTTTTAATGTGGATGCGTCAAACCTTTGTGTGGTGGCCCCTGCATCCGCTCGGTTATACGATGCTGAGTTCCTGGGCGACGTTTAAACTCTGGTTCTCTATATTCTTGGGTTGGGGATTGAAGTTTAGCATCGTGAAATATGGCGGATTGCGGGCGTATCGGACGGCGAGACCTATATTCCTCGGACTGGTTATCGGGGAGATGACGTGCGCTGGACTCTGGGCGATTATCGGTATGATTACTGGGATTAGCACTGGGTATCGGATTTTGCCAGATTAGTATTCGTCTGAAAAGTTTTACCTTGACATTTCGAGTGAATACCGCGTATTATAAATTAGTTGTTAGTTATCGGTCATCAGTAAGAGTTGTTAGTCGGTGAGGTAGAAAACTTCGCCTGCAAAGTAGGAGGACTCCTGAAAACTACACCCCAGGAAATTATGAAAAAACACACCGTTATTCTACCATTTCTATCCCTTCTCTGTTTGTTATGCATCGGGATCCATTCCGCTTTTTCAGTCGATTTTATCCAATTAGTGCAGGAATTTGCTGGCAAAGGTTCAACGCAAGGGCGATTTAGTAAGGACATCCACCTCGCTTTTGATAACCAACACATCTATGTGAGTGATACCGAGAATCGTCTGATTCAGAAGTTGTCGGCAACCGGAGAATTTCTATTTCAATTCCCGGAAGCCCCCGAATCTCCAGACAATATCCTACGAAAACCTGGGCACCTCGCTGTAGATAGCGTCGGAAACATCTATGTTACTGACGTGACTGCGCATCACATCGCCGAAACCGTCGATCCCAAAATTTATATGTTCGCACCGTGTGTCTACAAATTCAGTCCAGTCGGTGAGTTGTTAGAGACCTACTTTGTCGATCCAGTGGATGTGCGTCCCAAAGTTGTTTTGCCAGGGAATTTTGTCATTGACGAAGATGGAAAAACCGCGTTCGGGATTCAACCGAAAGGCCATGATAGATCCCTGCGCGTCGCGCTCAATGCCGAAAATGAACTCTACGTTTTAGACGCTGCACGCGGGCGTGTCCATAAGTTCGGTGCCGATGGCGAAAAGTTGGTGGTTTTCGGGAGGTACGGTGCGGGTGAAGGTGAATTTGATATGGATGCCGCGGACATTGCAATTGATAGCCGTGGAAACGTCCTTATCGCGGATACCGGCAATCACCGAATTGTGCAGTTTGATCCGATAGGCAAGTCGCTTGGCAGCTTTGGTAGAAAGGGTCGGGGCAACGGTGAATTCGTGAAACCGATGGCACTCGCGACACTCCCGACAGGCGAAATCCTCGTTAAAGATGCCAGCCGATTCCGTAGAAAGGCAGGTGGACTCCCAGAAGTTGTCGTTCTCTCACCGACACTGACGCAGCTGACGGAGAGCACGCCGGGTCAAGCTGAACTCGCTGACACGATTACGAATGCGACACGGTCGGAATACGGTCCGTTCGCACAGGGTCCTGCAGTGGCTGCCGATACCGCTGCCCTGAATCGACGCGTGCGCTTGCTTGAGGAAGCCGAGTATAACCGCTACTATGCTGATGAGGAAACGTACGATGAAGATGATGCCGAACTCGCTGAGGAATTGAAACGCAAAGACATCCGGTTGACGCTCTTTCATAACGTCATTTCACGTATCCAGAAATTTGACAACAACGGACGGTATATTGGACGGATTGTTTATGAGACGGATCAACTCAGTGAAGAGAAGCACGATCAAACTTTCTTGGATCTTGATGCTGCAGGGCACCTTTATCTACGGGATGCGAGCGATTTTACGATCGCGCAATACTCCATTACGGGGTTTACTGTGAAACCGTCCCACATGAACGGTTTTTATAGCCTCCGTGCCGCGAATCTTTACAACGAGTACTTGGAGGATTATGAGGACATCGATGCTTTAACGGATGTCGAAGATGAACTCAACCAATTGGAACTGAAAAATCTATTTGGATGGACGTATAGCCTCTCTGAGCGATGGCATTTGACGTTTCTTGATGAATTCACATATAGTGAACAGGATGAACGTTACATCACGCCTGCGAAGAAGGAGGACAGCTACGATTTTGGGACGCAAGCGTTGGAGAATGCCTTCGCCGCGAATCTGAAATTTATCACCAACCCGAATCCGTATCGGTATAAGGAGTTGAATTTATCGGTTGGACGTGTTGATGGTACCTCTGATTTAACGCAGGACGCGCTCTTTCAGGATCTCAATAAGCAACGGCGGGTTGATACCGGGGATGCAAGTTCCACGGTTATTGAACTCAATTGGGATATTTGGTCTCGGACGAATCTATGGCTCCGTTATGCGGATCTCAATCCGGCGGAAACGAGTCGCAACTTTATCCGGCGATTTTACGATGTTTCTGGTGATCTCTATGAGGTTTTCGGAAGTCGTAATCAGGCGCGCCAGTTCCTTGGCGAGTTGACTATAAAGTTTTGAGGTCTTGTAGATATGGAATTTCGCGCACTTTATCCTGATGAGTTAGAGAAGTGGCTGGACCATGTCACGCATGTCTTTACAGGCGGTCGCCAATATTTTTCTAATCATTGGCATAACGATCCGTGGCGGGACCCAGAAGGTATCCGAATTGCGGTTGACGACGGCACAATCGTCAGCACGGTGCGCGTTTTTATCCGTAAGATGTTTTTGCACGGTGAACCGGTAACCGTCGGGGGCATCGGTGAGGTTAGCACGCGTCCAGAATACCGACGGCGTGGACTTGCGACGCAGCTGCTCAAGGATTCAATTCGGTTCATGGAGTCCCGCGGTATAGTTATGTCTTCGCTGCACGGCAGCCAACGGATCTATTCGGTTGAAGGCTGGGAGCGGGTGCCGCGCTACTATGCGAAACAACCGTTCACGGCTAAAAAGCGGGTGGCGTGGGATGTGCGTCCTGTTAATTTTGATGATGCAGCCGAAATCCAGCGGATTGCTGCTATCTATGACGCATACGCCCGCAAATTCAACGGCCCTTTCGTTAGAGATGATATAGCGTATTGGACGGATTGGGTGCGCGCTGAGTCACCAGACGCTTGGGTCGCTGAAGGTGACGGAAGTATTGAAGGCTATGTTTCTGTTGTCCGACGTGAAAACCAATTGAATGTTGAGGAATTTGTTGCTTCGGAAGCAGCTTTTACGCGTGAGCGCGGCAAGCAACTTTTTGAAGATATGCTCTCCAATGTTATTGCCCAGTTGGATGCGGCATCGCTTGAGGTTGTCTACCCGGCTCCTATCGCAGACGGTTTCAATGCACCCGTGATTGACGAACACGGCAGTACAATGTATCGCATCAATCAACCCGATGCGCTTTCCAATCCTTATGATTCAATCCCGAATCTGTTACACAACCAACCCCCACCTTTAGCACAAGGCATCAGGTCGCATCATATCTTTTGGTATACGGATGGGTATTAAGGCATTTTCTGACATCTTTTCGATCAGTGAATTTGGAATATGGCAATCTCAAGTCGCGAGGTAATAAAAAGATTAAGGAAAGAAAAATGGATGTTGGTTCACGTTGTTGGGAGTCATCACCACTACAAACACCCTAACAAGCCTGGTAGAGTAACTGTTCCTCATCCCCAGAAAGACCTACGGAGAAAGACTTTGCTAAGTATTTGTAGACAAGCAGGATGGGATGGTTGGGATCCAGATTGGAAAAAACAAAAAAAGAAAAGCACACGAGGTGTTCTATGTATAGGCATTACCCTATTGTGATTCACAAAGACTCAGATAGTGACTACTGTGTAACTGTTCCAGATCTACCCGGTTGTATAACGGCTGGAGATACATTTGAGGATGCGCAAAATCAAGCGGTTGAAGCTATCCAATGCCACGTTGAAGGCATGCTGCTTGATGGTGAATCTGTTCCTGAAGCGAAGGAAATTGCATTCCACCAAGATAATCCAGACTATGCTGACGGGGTGTGGAAATCCATAACAATAGTTCTGCCCGATATTTCCGAAATTCGGATATCTCGCCCTGGTCGGGTTCGGAAATTTTTTCAGTGGTTCAGCCAAACGACGCAAATTTTGCGGTAAAATTAATTTGGACTACGGAATTATGGGAGTGAAACTTATGGACCATACGTTAAGTTCATTTGTTGGAAAGTTCTGCTTCCAGTATCGTCCTGTAGGTTGGGTTGAACGGCTATGCCCAAACGCTGAAAAGTGACACAAGACTCCGTCCGCTCATAGATGCCACGTCAAACAGAAAACCGAGAGAAACCCAACACCTTTGCGGTATCTGGGTCTCTGAGTTCTCAAGTTGGGTTTCACTACGTTTTTGAGTGTATCCGTTAGCTATTGAATTTAGGGGTATTTGGCAGACACATCTACCTTCTGAGTTCCGTTCAACCCAACCTACGAGAGCACAGAAATCCCTAAATTGACACCTATGGTTCGGTTAGGAAACCGAACCATCATAAGTGTCAATTTTAGAAAAATTAACCGCCTTCGTCCCCGGCCCGGTAGGTTCGGTTTCCTAACCGAACCGGATACTACGCGGAAACATTGAAGACTCCAAAAACCTCTTCAGTCGCGTAGCGACGGAATGTTTATAGCAGCGCATGACCCAAAAACCTAAAGCCCCGTAGGGGCGGCATGTATAGAGACATTCCCACAAAGTACCGTCAAAAATCCTTAAATTGACACCTATGGTTCGGTTAGGAAACCG
>JAJEGI010000092.1 GCA_022819945.1 Candidatus Poribacteria bacterium | reverse complement strand
ATACTTCACATTGCCTCGATTGCTGTATGCGTCAGCGTGATCAGGATTTAACCGTATAGCTATATCGTAATCGGCAATAGCAGCATTATACTCTCCAAGATCATACTTCACATTGCCTCGATTGCTGTATGCGTCAGCGTGATCAGGATTTAACCGTATGGCCATGTCATAATCGGTAATAGCATTTTTATAGTCGCCTAATTTGTATTTTTCTTTTCCCCATCTGAAATAGACCTCGGCAAACCGGACAGGATCCACATGTGTGAAAGGCATCACTGGGCCTGATCGATCAAGCAATTTCTTAAGAAGGTTTACAGAAATAGCAAAATTGAGATTTTGCCCACCTACAAGCGTCAGAAAAGAAACTCCGATAACCTTACCTTTACTATTTAGCACGGGACCGCCACTGCTTCCGGGAGAAATCGGGGCTGTCATCTGAAGACGCTCTTTTGTAGAGGTATCGCGAAGGCTGCTGATAATACCGTTTGAGAATGTTCCTTCCAGACCTTTTGGATTACCTGCGACATACACTGCCTCACCAATGCGAACGATATCGCTATCACCAAGCGGAAGAGGTTTAGTTCCGTACGCTGTGACTTTTAGGATAGCGAGATCGTTTGTCTTGTCAGTCGCTGTAACACCTTCAATGGTATATGTTGTGGATTTGCCAACTAACTTTGCTGTACCGTACATCGCCCCCTTGATAACGTGATAGTTAGTAGCAATTAGGTTTTCGCGGACGAAAAATCCACTGCCAAATCCGAATGTCACGCCATTACTATCCTGCATTTCCAAGTACACTGTAGAGGCTAACGCTTTTTGAGCAATCTCTGGCACAGTTTGAGCATTAGTGCTATTTGTTAAGCAGAACAACACTGTAAATGCCACTATAAAGAGATGCCATAATGGTTTGTTCTGGTCTTTCATTGGAAAGTTCCTGATGCTGTTAACATTGTTGCAATGTCTTCGGGCAAGTCAATATCGTTTTGCTGTTCAAAATCTGCAATGCTTTCATAAGTATTATGGAATTTAGAAACAATATCTGCTTTCAGGATTTTGGCAACAGTCAGATTTAATTTTCCCTCCTGCCAATTTTGCCTTTGCATCCAAACAAGTCCAAGATTATAATATGCTTCGGCATCTTTAGGATTTAGTTCTATTGCTCGATTATAATTTTCAATGGCACGCTCAAAATCACCTATCCCAAAATAAGCGTCACCACGAATAAAATAAACATTGGCATTATCAGGATTCAGTTCTATTGTATTGTCAAAGTCTGCAAGAGCAAGATTAAAATCGCCTTGCTCAAGGTAAGCAACACCCCGAATGATATAGGCATCAGCGTCATCAGGATTTAATTCTATTGCTTTGTTAAAGTCTGCGAGAGCGGAATTTGGATTTTCCTGTTCAAGATAAGCAACACCGCGATAGATATACGCTTTAGCATCATCAGGATTTAATTCTATTGCCTTCTGATAATCTTTCATGGCAAGGTTAAAATCACCTTTTCCTAAATAGGCATCCCCACGAATGACATAGGTATCAGCATTGTCAGGATCAAGTTCTATCATTTTACTAAAGTCAGCAAGGGCAGGACTAAAATCGCGCAGTTCAAAATAAGCAACTGCGCGATGGATAAGGGCATCAGGAAGATCCGGTTTCAGTTTCAAAGCTCTTGAATAATGGACAACAGCTTTTTCATACGCAGCCTGTTTGCCCTCGGAAGTCTCTGCCTCGTCTGCTTTTAATTGAGCGGTTAAGCCTCTATGAAATTCCAAGTAAGCACTCTCATGAAAGCGTTGATTTATAATAAACCCATGGAGATCATTGTAGATACTTTCAGTGGATATTCCATGGTACTTTCGCAAGTAGATTAACAGTGGTTGTTTAAGCCGCGCCGGAATTGTAATTATCTCTACGTCTTCCGGGCTAAGGAAACCGGCTGGATGTTGAACAAATACACTCTTCTGCGCGATAACGCGATTCCTCGGATTTCGAGGAATCAAAATCAGGTCTTTTCGATCCTCGCTTCTCTTGAAGAGAATCAGCCTACCATCTTCCTTAAGAGAGTCAGAGCGATCACAAGCAAAGAAGAGAGCAATGAGATGATCTGTAGTAAAATCAATTAGATTAGTTTTACCACCATAGTGTTGAAGTTGTGTTAGGATTTCAAGGGGATCATCTGTTTCGTGACTATATCCTTCAGCCTCTGCTAGAATCTCTTCCTGGATAATCTCTATATCAAACTCATCTGCCTCAATTCGAGCGTATTGACGATAGAGGCTTGAGCAGATTTTCCCGTAGTATGGTGATTCTTCATGGTGTTCAGGTTCACCGCGGTAAATGTAGTCTCCAGAGACAGATTTTTCCTCTATTTCGCGGATGATATCCCTGACATTACATAGGAAATTATCTAAGGTATTGGATTGGTCAGGCATATTTCTTCAATTTGCCCCAGATACTGCTTTTTACAGAAGCCAGATGATCAGTTGAATTTTACAGATCAATAGGGTTTTAGTTGTCCATGTTGTAAATGACTATTTTTGTGGAAATTAACAGGTTTCTAAATGAAAGAATCATAAAATGGACGATTCAGAGAGAGCAGGCTAAAATTGCTTTTGAAACCCCGCGTGCACTACTATAACATCACGTTATAACTGCTAAGAAAGACCGCCACGACGAGAGGCAGCACACTTAGCTTTTCCGCTTTGCTTAATCGTCTCAACTACCGCGGTACTTTTGCGCCTTTTGGCTTCCTTTATAGGTATAAACCTACCCGTTTTCGAATCGCGACCAACTTGGGTAGTCACAGCTCTTTTACGTGCCATTTAGATTTACCTCCTCTTTACTAAAAAACTCGCTCTATCAACAGAACAGATTATCATGTAGATTATGGAAAATTGAACCTCTTTATAAACGAATGATAACATATTCTATGAGCAGATGTCAACTATATTTCATAAATGTTTAGAATCATTCAGAACTATGCAGACAAGAAATTCCGAATCACATAATCCAGGATCCCGCCGTGTTTGTAGTATTCCACTTCTATTGGCGAATCAATTCTGATTAACAATTCCGTCGTCTGTGTTTCACCATTTGCGCGAACAATCTTCATTGTCGCTATCTGTCCGGGTTGGAGATCATCGGCGAACCCTGTGATACTGATAATCTCACTACCGTCAAGGTTCAGCGTTTGCACATTCTCACCGGCTTTGAACTGCAACGGTAAGACCCCCATACCGATGAGATTGCTGCGATGGATACGTTCATAACTCTCCACGACAACCGCTTTGACCCCCAAGAGTTTCGGTCCCTTCGCTGCCCAGTCGCGGGAACTCCCCATGCCGTAGTCCTGTCCGGCAAAGATGACAGTTGGCACACTGTTTTCTTGATAGTGGAGTGCTGCTTCGTAAATCGTCGTCCGCGTCTCCTCTGGATACTGAACAGTGAACCCACCTTCCACATCCGGGGTCATGAGGTTACGAACACGGCGGTTGGCAAATGTGCCGCGACTCATCACCCGGTCGTTGCCACGTCTGGACCCGTAAGTATTGAAGTCCCGTGTGTCAACACCATGTTCTTGGAGATAACGTCCTGCCGGACTTTCTGCCGCGATTGCCCCTGCTGGCGAGATGTGGTCAGTCGTGACTGAATTTCCAAAGATACCCAGAATTCGCGCGTCTATAACATCCGAGATCGGAGCCGGTTCACGTGAAAAGCCTTCAAAGAAGGGTGGATGCTGGACATAAGTGCTTCGCTCGTTCCACGGATAGAGAACACCCGTCGCGCCTGCAAGGTCTTCCCATTCCGGTGCTTGGTTACCGATCGCTTCATACATCTCTTTGAACGTCCGTCGATCAACCGCTGCACCAATCATCTCTGCAATCTCTTGCCGCGTGGGCCAGATGTCTTTTAGGTAAACCGCTTCACCCGCATCGTTGTGTCCAACAGGTTCCGTAGCGAGATCAATATCAATCCGTCCTGCGATCCCGAAAGCGACGACAAGTGGCGGCGACATCAGGAAGTTGGCTTTTATCTCTGGATGCACCCGCGCTTCAAAATTTCGGTTGCCACTCAAAACACTGGCGGTGACGAGGTTCTTCGCATCTATCGCCGCTTGAACCACGTCATTCAACGGGCCGCTGTTCCCGATACAAGTTGTGCAACCGTAACCTACAACGTTATAGCCGAGCGCTTCAAGATAGGGTAATAAACCCGTATTCTGTAGATATTCCGTTACGACACGGGAACCGGGTGCCAAACTCGTCTTGACGTGATCGGGAACACGTAATCCTTTTTCAACGGCTTTTTTGGCAAGCAGCCCCGCACCGATCATTACGGATGGGTTACTCGTATTTGTGCAGCTTGTAATCGCGGAGATAACAACGGAACCGTGGGTTATGCCATCGCTATCGCGTGTGTCTTCTGTCACACCGAATCCATCTTCTGCGACAGGAAGTGTAAGGAGTTCATTAAATGTCTGTTTGACATCCGACAAGGCGATTCGATCTTGCGGTCGTTTCGGTCCTGCGACACTCGGTTCAATATCTCCGAGGTCTATTTCAAGCACATCGGAGTATTCCACATCTCCGAGTCGCGGGATACCGAACAGATCCTGCGCTTTCAGATAAGCCTCTACTGTGTCAACGTGTGCTTCGTCGCGTCCTGTGAGGCGAAGGTATTGCATCGTCTCAGCGTCGGGTGGGAAGAATCCGATCGTCGCACCGTATTCAGGACACATGTTAGAGATCGTCGCACGGTCAGGTAAGGAGAGTGCCTCTACACCTTCACCAAAGAACTCGACGAATTTACCGACAACTGCAGCGGCTCTGAGACGTTGCGTCACAGTTAAGACCAGATCCGTTGCGGTAACGCCTTCTTGCAGTTCGCCTTTGAGATGAACGCCGAGCACCTCCGGTGTCAGGATATAGACAGGCTGCCCTAACATCGCTGCTTCCGCTTCAATACCGCCAACACCCCATCCGACGATACCTAAACCGTTAATCATCGTCGTATGTGAATCGGTCCCGACGACGGTATCAGGATAGGCGAGTGAAGCCTCTGTCATAACGACTTTCGCGAGGTATTCCAGATTCACCTGATGCACGATACCGATAGAGGGTGGGATAATATTGAATTTTTCAAATGCCTGCTGTCCCCATTTCAGGAATTCATAACGTTCCTTGTTACGCTCAAACTCACGTTGGGTATTGAACAGGAACGCGTTTTCTGAACCGTACGCATCAACTTGGATAGAGTGGTCAATGACTAAATCGACAGGGACGAGCGGTTCTATCAAGCTCGCGTCACCACCGAGTTCCGCGACAGCGGAACGCATCGCCGCAATATCGACGACAAGCGGGACACCTGTGAAATCCTGTGCAACCACGCGTGCGGGTTTGAACGGAATCTCTGCGGCTTTTGGAGAACGCGCATCCCAGTTTGCCAAATTTGCAACATCGTCTTCTGTGATTTGGTGTCCGTCGTAATTGCGTAATAACGATTCAAGTAAGATGCGGAGGCTGACGGGCAAAGTGGATATTGAACCAATACCGGCTTCCGCTAAGGCAAGCAGTGAATAATAGGTACACGCAACCCCCTCGCCTTCAAGGGATCGGTGTGTATTGAACAGATTGTGAGCAGGTTCGGACATCTGCTAACTCCTTTAGTTTTCTAAATATTTTCTTATTATTTTATCATAGATTGGCGTTGTATTTCAATCGGAAAGCAAGCACCCCAGCACCGACAGAACCATTCAGTGGTAAAACGGAACGCCGAATGCCGACTCTTTCTGACAACCGAAAACTATTCTCGCTTCTCCTGCGCCTTCATAAGTTCATCAAGTTGCTGACGTGCATGCGCAACGATAACGTTTTCTGGATAATCAGTGATGAGTGTCGTATAGGTAGAGGTGGCGTTCGCGAAATCGGCGTTTTCTCGATAAATTTCGGCGATGTTCATCAACGCTTTCGCAGCGATCGGACTTTCTTGTGCGACAACTTGTTCATAAGCACCAATTGCCGCATCGTCTTTACCTTCTCCGCGATAGGTATTACCGATAAGCAACCACACGTCATCGATGATAGTGGATTCAGGGTAGACATCAAGCGTCCGCTGACACTGCTGTCGTGCCGCTTCTGTTTGTCCGCTCAATTGAAGTTGCACAGCGGTGGCATAATCCGTAAGCGGGATTTTGAAGTAATCGGGATGATTCTGGATGAGGACGATGCGTTCAAGTGCGTCATTTGTCAGGCTGTCAGATTTTGATATCTTGATGACAAGATTGTACGCCTCGATAGCCTGCTCAAAGTCACCGTCAAAGAAATAGGAGTCGCCTATCAGTTTTCGGGCAGTGGCGCGGAATCGGTTCGTACGGTTGGCGATCGGTTCAAGCACTTCCCTCGCGAGTGTATAACGTTTCAGCAAAACATGGCATTCCGCTAAACCTAATTGTGCTTCCGTCAATTGGGTGGCAGTTAAGCGTAGGGTAAGCAAGGGTTCAAAGGTCATCTGAGCGGTTTTCGGTGCGCGAAGTCCTTGTAATTGCAACCGTCCGAGCAATAACTTGTCTCTAACCGAAGCCGTTCCGATGCGGAGCTGTTCTTTCAAGAGTGATACCGCTGCATCCCAGTGCTCCATCTTTTGGTAGAGTTTCGCAAGCTTGGATCTGGTGCTTCTGACGCGGTTACTATCGGCAGAACCTGCTATCAATGCCTTATAGAAGTCAGCGGAAGCCTGAAGGTTTTCGTTACGTTCTAATATCCGTGCGTATCTTTCAAGTGTTGTGTCAATGTGTGTCGGATAAGATCGGTGAAGTCGTGTGAACGTTTCGAGGGCTTGCGTTGGCTTCTCTGCATAGAATAAGAGTTCACCGAGTGTCATAACGATATTCGCATTGTATCCGGATTGTACTTGCTGCTTCTGAAGCAGAGAGATGAGTTTCTCCTGAAGGGGTTTGTGTGCTATGCTTTGATAAATCTCAAGCATCTGGCTCCAGATGGCTTCTCGTTGATTCCATCTAAGACCCACACGTTGCAAGGCATCAATGTAGACATCTGCGGCTTCTTGGATTTTCCCCTGAATTTTATACGCTGATGCCAATTGTGTATAGAGGTAACCATCTTGCGGATTCAACCGAATCGCCTGCTGATACGCCGCGATCGCTTCAGGATACATTTTATGGGAAAGATAGATTGTGCCGAGTTGCTGATGTCGGTCGGATCGATTTAAATTACCCGCCACAAGTTTTTCCCATTCGGCTACCGCTTGCTCGGTTTTGCCCATCTCAGCATAAAGCGCGCCTAACTTCTTACGAAGGTTTGTATTTTCTGGATTCTGAATAATCGCCTTCCGGTAAAGTTCAAGAGCCTTTGGATAGTCATCCTGTTGTTGATAAAGTTCCGCCAATTGTTCCAGCAGGTTGATGTCATCAGGATACTGTTGCATCCGTTCTTGAATCAGTTTCTCGGCTTCTGCATAGCGTTGATTTGTGATATAAAGTTGAATGAGTCTATTAACTGCGGTCGTTCGATAGGGTGAGATCGGGAAGTTGTCAAGGAAATACTTGTAGCTTTTCATCGCTTCCTCAGATTTTCCTTCTGCTTGTTCGTATTGCCCGACGAGATAGGCAGCAGTCGCAGCAGCAGGAGTTTCAGGATGTTGATTGAGGATCTGTTTGCACTGCAATATCGCTTCCCTAAACTGATAGCGGTTCCAGTGGAGGTTTGCCAAGCGATGCACCGCCCGCGTGGCATAAGAGCCGTTCGGATTTTCATCAACAATTTCTCTGAAAATGCGCTGTGCTGCGGCATCTTCACCTGTTTTGGCGTAACTCTGCCCTAACATAAGGCGAATCGAATCTTTTGGGCTCTGACGGAGTGGTGTGTAGGAACCGTCTTGATTGGGAATACCTTTTTCAAGCAAGGCTTCGTACGCCTTAATCGCCTCTGCGTACCGCCCCTCGTGGTAATGATCGTGCGCTGCTTCCACCGGATCTAACATCGGACGCCCCGCGGGAGTCGTAGGTACGCGTTGGACCTGCGCAAAAGTATATGAATGTTCTCCGATGGCAACGGTAAGAGATAAAAGAAAAAGAAAGATAACGCCTCGTCGCATTGTAATCTCCGTTTTTATATTATGTGGTGTGGCGCTGAAGTGATTATTGGTTAGAATCGTTCCTGTTCGGTTCTATTAGATAGGTTTCTCTATGGATGTTTGATGGATCGCAAGGCTTGTCAGCAGTGCCATGCCGTAAATCATGCAATTTTCGTCAATATCAAATTGTGGATGATGACACATATTCACGATCCCTTTCTCTTCATTTCCGGCACCCACCATCACGAAGCAGGCGGGAATCTCCTGAGAATAACAACCGAAATCTTCACCACCGAGTATCGGTGGCACCGGAAAAATGAGGTTGTCTTCTCCGACCAAACCTCGTGCTGCAGATGTCGCTGCATTAACACAGGGTTCGTGGTTATATGTCACAGGACACCCTTCTTGATACTTGAAAGTGTACGCAGCGTTGTTGGCATCCGCAAATCCTGCAAGGAGACGCTCAAGTTGTTCGCGGACACGTGTCTGCACCGATTTCTGGAGGGTACGCACCGTGCCACCTATGAGCACTTGCGGAGGGATAACATTGAGTGCTGCACCTGTGAGACCTTCTTGCAAGTTCGCATCTCCGCCGTGCAATTGCGTGATACTAACGACGGCTGAATCTAAAGGGTTAACATTTCTTGCGACAATCGACTGCACGGCTGTCACAAACTGCGCGCCAATAACAATTGGATCCACAGTAAGATGCGGAAACGCAGCGTGTCCACCCTTACCTGTGAGCGTAATCCGAAACGTATCAGATTGTGCGAGCATCGGACCGACACACGTCGCGTATTCTCCAACACCGTAGAGCGGAAAGACATGGATACCGTAGATTTCGTCTACATCTTCCAGCACGCCATCAGCCATCATTGCCTCTGCCCCGCCCGGGAATACCTCTTCACTCGGTTGGAAGACGAACCGAACATGCGTTTTGAGGCTACTTCGGAGATGTGAAAGGATCCGTGCCGTCCCAATCAGCATAGCCGTGTGCGCATCGTGTCCACAGAGGTGTGCTTTGCCGTCAATCTTCGATTTAAAAGGCACCTCCGTCAGTTCTTGAATCGGGAGCGCGTCCATGTCTGCCCGTAATGCGATACGTTTTGTCGCGCCGGGCACCTCTAAATCCCCAACGACACCCGTCTTACCGATACCTGTTTTGACTGGAATGCCGAGCGCATGCAGCGCATCAGCAGCAATACCTGCCGTCCGGTGCACATCAAATCCGATTTCAGGGTGTTGATGAATATCACGGCGGATGGCGACAATATCATTAAAATGATGGTGACACTGTTGAAAAATTAGATCCTTCTGCATTGCATCAATCTTCCTTAGGTATATCGCTTGCGTCCTAAAACGTTAGCGTCCGTCGTAGGATGCTCTGGTGTCCTTGCTCGTTTTCAAGACGATAAATAATAGTATAAACCCCCGGCATCGCCTGAAATATATCGTTATTAATCACGGGTGTCAGCTCTACTTTGGTTGAGCCATCATCGGGGATCGTTTTTTCTTCTGTAAAAGGACCGTAGCATCTCTCCCCCAAAGGATTGAGCACCTTCCATGTCAAAGTGAGTCGCTTCGGACGTGGCGGATTATTAATATAGACAGTGATGTTATCGTCCATTTGTCCGTCTTCAAAACGCAACGTGCCTAACTTGGAGAACAGTTTTACGGTCAAGGTCAATGGTGGCACGTATTCAAAATAGCCTCTACCGGGGATTGCACGCCACGTACCGCCTGTTGCCAATGCGATCTGTCGGATCGGCAGGTAATCAATTCCGATCACATCCACACGCACCTTTTCACGTTGTAGTGCTTCAATAACCGCGTCCAGACTGTAAGCGGACCTGCCATTGTAGTCAGCATCATGAAAAGCACCGTCGCTCGCCAAGATAATGAAGCGTTGTGCATCTTTACGAAACTTCGTCTCCTTTACCGCGTCCATGAGTCCATCTAAGCCTGCTTCTGCGATGTCACCACCACCATCAACGCCGATTTTAGCAAGCCAATTCTTGAAATCCCCAATATCATCGGTGCGTCCATAATTTTTTGTTTTATCCGTGAATGTCACCAGTCCAAAAGTAACGTCGTGTCCGTCTCGTGCCATAGCCTCAAGTAGGAAATCGACATACGCGCGGATCCCTCGAATGTTATCGACCATACTTGCGGTTTCATCAAGGACAAAAACAATATCGACTTTCTGCGCCGTACTCGCTTCAGCGAGTGTATGGGCAATGTCCTTCATCATATAGACAAAAGCACCGCCTACACTACCACCGCCGGAGGTGCCACCGCCACCCCAACTATTCCCCATGCTTGTCGCTCGAAGCGCGTCGCCGCGTTCACTACCGTAATGGATTTTTGGGGCATCAATTGTTGGCGAGGTACCAGAACCGTTTAGGGTATTATCCGCCTCTAAAGCAACAGGTTTCATTTCGCCTTGCGGTGCTACATAGTCTGCTTTTGATGTGGATGGCAGTGTTGTTATGGGTTGATCGACCGAATTCGGTGTGAGCCGATTTTCGGCAGTATAGTCCGCGGGTTTCCCTGCTATAGCGTTTGCGTGTGAGAGTCTACTCCCGCCTTGCTCTCCGCGCTTTGAATGCTCTTGTCTGCGTGGTTCGGATCTCGGCAGATTTACTGAGTCTTGCTCCGTTAGTTGCCAAGTTGTGCTTAAACCCGCTTTCGGTTTCGGCGGTGTGGGCGGTTTTTCTTCTTTCACTATCTTAGGTGTGGCAGGTTCGGGAGACACGGCAGGTTCAACAAAGACAGGCGGTTTAACTGTCGGAAGTGGCTTGGCGCGCGTTATCCAAGTTGTTATGCTATCGTAGAACGCGTCTTCGGAGATCGGTTTTGGCACTAACCCCCACACGACCAACAATAACACAGAGTGAATAAGGAGCGAGTATACAAAATATGGTGATGCCGTTTTTCGTCTTAACATCTCTCCTCTCCTTTTGCTTTAAGCGACTACAAATGAAACTCGACTACATCTCCATCATAAACAACATCGTTGCGACTCACAGATTGGCCATCGTGCCATTCAGGTCCCCATATCCGTGCGAATTTGAATTCCTCGAAATCTTTGTGTAGCCCCATAGCGGCATCAAGAACAGTTGAACCGATAGGAAGCACAATCGGGTCATCGCGTTCCACTGCCTTGCCGGGTGCCTTCGGATAAACACGCAAGATGTCTAACGCCGTATAGAGTGCGTGAAGTAAAGTCTCTTTACCGTCCTCTGTTTCAGCAGAAATCGGGTAGATTTGAAAGGTCTCACCGTATAATTCTTTGAGAATCTCCAACCGCTCGTCTGCGCCTACTGCGTCGAGTTGGTTTGCCACGATAAGATGTCCATTTTCTGGAGGGTCTCTGTCTGCTTCGTTAAGGAGTGCCGTCACCATGTCCAGATCGTCTAATAGGTTATCACTGGCGAGACTTACCACCGGTAGCGCGATATCGGCGTTTCGGGTGAGCGTTAGCACGGTCGGTGAAATAAAATCCTGCATGATAGAGGGGGTGTCAATGAGTTGAAATTGGATATTCTCATAACGGAGCATCCCGACCAATGGCAGCGTCGTCGTGTAAGGTGTTGATGATACCTCCGGTTTGGCGTTGGTGAACTTTGCGACGATCTGCGACTTCCCGGCATTTGGGGGTCCCAAAATCACTATCTGTCCCGCCCCCTGTTTCGGAATATGTTCGCTATAACTTCTTTTTCCAGATCCTTTCCCTTTCTCCGCGGGTGCCCTTTTGTGCGCAGCAATACGACGACGGATATCCGAAACCACCTTTTCTGAGCCTTTGTGTTTTGGTATGATCCGCAACATCTCCTCTAACAGGCTGAGTCGTTCTTCATCTGTCTTGGCGGCTTCATGTTGGTGTTTGAGTTTGTAGTAGGTCGGGGGTAAATTTGCTGGCATTTTCTTGTCTATTTCCGTCGTTGTGCGTGGAAGTTTTTACATACATCGGTTTAGCGTAATGAACACGAACTCTGTTTACAATCACGACGAAATCTGTTAAAATGAATACAACTTTATAAATAGGATACAAAATTTCTGCGCTCATGTCAAGGCAATTAAGGCGTACCTCTCCAGTTGCTCTAAAAAACTATACGCTCCTTCTTCTCCTGCTTCTATCTGTTTCGCTCTCTGTTGTGGCGGAAGATAACAGTAATCTTTCACATCGTGGCGATGAACTGCTCACACGCGTACAATCCGATGCCCTTAAAGCACAAGTGGTAGCTCTACAAGACAACATCAATCCGGGAAACTCCCACGCTTACCGGACCCGCAGCGCGCACCACCGTAAAGCAACGGATAACACTGTGCGGTACATTAAAAATCAGTTTCGTCGTTCCCCGCGTCTACAGATAAGTGAACAAGTTTTTGGCGGTATTCGGAACGTCGTCGCTGTTTTACCACCGCGATCAGATTCGACCAGCAGGCGTATCTTTATTGTCTGTGCACATTATGATACGCAAGCATCGCGTGAACCGAATTGGAACCCGTTAGCATCTACTGCACCCGGCGCAAATAATAACGGCACAGGGGTCGCAGCGATGCTGGAAATCGCGTTTCTCTTAAGTCGCTACGAATACGATCACGAGTTGCGATTTGTGGCATTAGGGAGTGAGGAACTCGGTTTTCTCGGCAGTCGGCAGTATGTTCGGCACGCGTCGGCGATAAAGATAGATGGCGATATTGACATAGACTTCGCGCGGGAGAAGATCGTCGCCGTTTTTAACTTAGACATGTTCGGTTTCAATTGGAAAAGCGATCTCGTTGAAATCATTGCCAATAACGATTCCGCTTGGATCAGTCGTGCCCTCATTATCGCAAATGGGTGGTACGGTGTCGGCTTGAAAATCCGCCGCACGCAAGACGAATTCATCGATATTTCTTCTCACAAACCCTTCTGGGACAACGGATACAACGCCGTCACTTTAACTGAGAGTTCGACACCCTGGCGCGATTCCCAAAATTACGATGCCAATCCGTTCTATCACACCGCTGCGGATACCGCTGATAAAGTGAACTTCGATTTGGTGAAAAAAGTAACACAACTCGTGCTTATCACGATAGATAGCCTTCTCACAGACATGTTTAACCCAACCCGGCAGGCGCCCCAAGTAACGTTAGAACTCCCATCCACTACGCAGGAGAGTGAGTTAACAATTAACGGAACATTTCATTCAGATTTCCCAATCGATATCGTTGTTCATCCAAGCCAGACAGAGGCGGTGCTGCATCGGGAAACACAAACCTATACAGCAAAGGTGCCGTTGAAGACTGGAGAGAATACACTCCGCGTAATAGCCCGGTATCCACTCGGCGCCGTCTCAGTTGCGCAGTCTGTAATTTTGACACAAGCCTTCGCGTGGAGAGACGTAGTGGTTTTTCCGAACCCCGTACGTTCGGACGGTTTAACTGAATTCCGAGTTGAGGCGAATACGGAGATAACCGAAATGCAAGTTCTGATTTATGATGCCGACGGTAGTCTCATAAAGCGGATTGAAGGGGTCGCAGATCGGCTAAATCAAACTATCTGGCGGACTTGGTGGAATCAGCAGACCGCTTATGGATTAGCGGTGTCTCCGGGGATTTATGTGTGCCATATTTCGGTCGTTTCCAAAGGCGAGACATATACATATCTGGAGAAGTTAGCGATTCTGAGATAGCGGTTTGAACAGAAAATTCGATATAGACTTCCAATCTGCAATATAGTAGAATAAATCAGAGAAAAACATGAAGGAAATATCAGGCACTATCGTATGATCCGAAAAATACTTTGACATCCTCGCGAAGATTATGTTAGAATATACTATACAGAAGTAGACTAAAGAAAGCCTGGAAAAATGGCTGACCATGCCAAAAGGGGAGATCTGATGAACAGAAATATCTATGTCCGCTTCAATTTGCTAATTTTCCTCGTCAGTGCAAGCATGATAATATCTGCGTGTGGCAGCGCGAAAACGCAACCGACAGATGTTGAACTACTCAGCTCAATCGAAAACGCGTTTGTGAACGTCACGAAACGGAGCAAACCTGCTATTGTTAGCGTGATTTCAACTCGCCAAACGGAAAACGACAGAACTCGCAGGCAAGAAGGTTCTGGGTTCATATTTCGGAAGGACGGTTATATCCTTACAAATGAGCATGTGGTACGGAATGCGGCAACTATCAGAGTTAGACTGTTCGATGAGAGTGAATTTGACGCGAAATTAGATGGCAGAATTGACCGTAATACAGATATTGCTGTCTTAAAAATTGATGCCGAAAAGGAACTCCCGGTGCTCCCCTTGGCGAATTCGGACGAAGTCCAAGTTGGACAGTTTGCTATTGCGATCGGGAACCCTTTTCAACTCGATTACACGGTAACAATCGGGATAGTGAGCGGAAAAGGACGTTCATTTCTTCCTGACATCGGGATTGTTCGATATCAAGATTTTATTCAAACGGATGCTTGGATTAATATCGGAAATAGCGGGGGACCCTTACTGAACATCCACGGTGAAGTCATTGGGATTAACGCTTTGATCCGACGACCTGATAACACACCCGCAACAGATGCTGTCAGAGCCGGTGCAGGATTCGCTATTTCCAGTAACCTTGTTGAAAAGATTGGGACGCAGCTCATCGCAAACGGACGCATCATCCGCGGGTTCCTTGGAATTGGTATGAGAGAGGTACCACAGGGTATTCGCATTCGGAGCGTGCTAAAAAATATGCCAGCACATCTCGCAGGGCTTCAGCGCGGCGATATCATCGTCAAATACAACGGACAGCAAGTAAAAAGTACGGACGAATTCAAGATGTGGGTCGCCGATTCCCCCGTCGGTAAAAACTCAAAAATTACGGTCCTCCGAAACGGGCATGAGCGGATGTTTAATGTCACAATAGCGGAAATGCCTGCGCTACAAGCGGGGAGAACCGTTGAAACCAACTCTGTCGCTTGGAGACGACTCGGGCTAACAGTGCGGAAATTAGAAAAAGGTGACTTTGAAAGGTACACCTATCTGACCGAGAAGGATCGAGGGGTTATTGTTGATATGGTTCAAGAGAACAGCCTAATTCCACGAGGCACGCTCATTGTTGCTGTTAATGGACAAGAGATCAATAGTGCCCAAGAACTTGAAGCACTCCTTCAAAAACAGCCGCAAGAACTCGAACAACTTATCCTTGATGTCAAAAGCAGTCACGGCACAGAGAAGATACCTATGCAACTAAAACCTTAGCCACCGATTAAGAGAAACACCGAAACCGAAGCACGAGCATTTCGCAATTCGGTTACCTACGCTTGAAACGGTCCTCTGCTAAACCTCAATCCGTGAGATGAAAATATATGACAACATCAACACCACTGACGCTCAGAGGAATCTTTAGTCCGGGCGGTCTCATCTCACAGCAGCTTGAAGGGTATGAGTTCCGCCAAGAACAATTGCAGATGGCACATGAAGTCGCCAAGGCATTCACAGCCTCTGAACACCTCATTGTTGAAGCAGGAACAGGGGTCGGTAAAAGTTTTGCGTATCTAATTCCGGCAATCTCTCTCGCACTCAAATCGGGGCAGACAGTCGTTATTTCGACGAATACGATTAGCCTACAGGAACAACTCGTCACAAAAGATATTCCATTTCTGCAACGTGTGCTTCCACGCGATTTCAATGTAGTGCTTGCAAAGGGCCGGCGCAATTACCTCTCACGGCGAAGACTGAAAAATTTGCTCAATTATGAACGCGGATTGTTTGATACGCAAGAAGAAGTAGATCAGGTCAGCGAGATTGTAGAATGGACACATCTGACAGCGGATGGCAGCAGAGCAGACTTGCCGTTGCAACCAGATCCTCAGGTGTGGGATAAGGTCGCCTCCGACAGAGATAACTGCCTCGGTCGCAACTGTGAGACTTACGATACTTGTTTCTATTTCAAAGTCCGAAGGGAGATGCACAATGCCGATTTACTCATTGTGAATCATCACCTCCTCTTCAGTGATCTCACTATCCGCAAAGACAGTGAATCCGCCGCCGGGATCTTGCCTGATTACGACTATCTCATCATTGATGAAGCACATCATTTGGAAGCGACAGCAACCAACCACGCGAGTGTCAATTTCAATAATACTCGCGTCAAATGGTTACTCGATTCTCTCTACAATGAACGGAGCGAAGACGGCTTAGCGGAACATTTCAAATCGCCACAACTGAAAGATCAAGTCGTAGAAGCACGCGAACAGACGAACAGGCTTTTCAATAGTGTTATTGATGCGATGCAAGAAGAAATTGACGGAGAAGGCCGTGGCATTTCTCTGACACAACGGATCCATAAAAGCAATTTTATTGAAAATGTTTTGGATGCGCCGCTTTTGGAAATTGAAAGAACGCTGAAACGGCTCCGGGACACTGCCGTAACGGACGATGACGAGCAGGAAATTACTGCCCACCATAATCATTGCCAACGTCTCCGTGACGAATTAGATATGATCATTCGGCAGAACGATCCGAATTATGTCTATTGGGTGGAAATATCGACGCGAAGGCGAAGCCCGCGTATCCTCCTAAACGCCACCCCGGCAAATATCAACCAAATGTTGCAGGATCATCTCTTCACGCAGAAAAGTAGCGTTGTGATGACGAGTGCTACGCTTTCTACGAACCGCAACTTCGCTTATTTTAAAACGCGGGTCGGAATAAATGAGTGTCGTGAGCTGCTGGCACATTCTCCGTTTGATTTTAAAAAGCAGGTCCAGATTCACATTCCGAAAGGGATGCCAGATCCAAACAGCAGCGATTTTATACCAGCGGTGACGCGTAAAATTAAACACTATCTCGAACTGACCCACGGCAAAGCATTCGTCCTTTTTACGAGTTACAAAATGATGGATGAAGTCTATGAGGCTGCCGCACCGGATTTAGAGGATATGGGGATTAGCACTTTCAAACAGGGCGGCGAGCTCTCTCGGACGGACATGCTACAGGCATTTCGTGAGGATACGGATTCGGTTTTATTTGGAACTTCCAGTTTCTGGGAAGGCGTTGATGTGCGGGGAGAGGCATTGAGCAATGTTATCATAACACGACTTCCGTTTGAGGTCCCGACGCATCCAGTGATGGAGGCGCGCGTGAAACAGATCAAGGAAAGCGGCGGGAATGAGTTTTTTGAGTTCAGTTTACCAGAGGCAATTTTACGCCTCAAGCAGGGGTTTGGACGGCTTATCCGCACGCAGACCGACAACGGAATTGTTGTTATTCTCGACCCTCGGATTAAGACAAGAAGTTATGGCAAGCAGTTTCTCGATTCGCTACCAGCCTGCGAAATTGTGGAAGGGTAAAAAAGATGCCCGCTGTATATAACACAGCGAGCATCTCAATATATGTGAATAGTTTCTTTTTCAGCGTAGTGCAGCAACCCTGAAATTGACACGGCACAGGGTGTGTGTCGAAAACAAACTAATAACGCTTGGTTGCGGGTTGTGCAACACGAATCCCTTTATTATGTGTGAAAGGGAACACGAATTCTATAGTTTGATACCGTTGTGCTGCACCGGGGGGTGGTGCCTTTTCGATCGGTAGGATGACCTTTAATTCTAAGGCGTTCGACTTGGTTTCTACAAACGGTAAGAAGCCTTCCGCACTTTCACCGGGTGGCACTCCTGTTCGGCGTTTACCGACCTGTTTTTCGACGACCTTCATCCGTTTCTCAATCAAAATCCGCCGTGCAATTTCCAACCCATTTGTGACATAGAGTCCTGTCGCACGCGCCATGTATGTAAAACGTTCTTTTAGATCATCGTAATCCATACCGTTATAGATATTTTCACCTTGATCGACGATACTGCATTCTTTGACATTAAAGATAATATTCTCGCTCCGATTATTGGTAATCTTTACATAGAATACATCTGTTTTGTCGCCTTGGTGAAGTGCTTCGGTCTCATAAAAAGGTGAAAAGGCATTCCCGCGATTGTACTTTCTATCTAAATCTGCCCCACGCCAATAAGCGATAGAAACTGTAATCCCATCTACTGTTTTCGTCAAAATCGGCTGCCTGGACTGAACCTCGAACAATTGCGGGTAGTCGGACATCATAAGGACATCAACGACTTTTCGATCTTCACCGGTCCCGAGTTCAATCTGTGTCTTGGCTTCTGGCCAGTCGTTAAGGAAGTCACTCCATTTGTCAACGGCATGTGCGTATTCGTCGAATGCGAAGATGTAAGTTAACGCTTCCATATTGGCATCACGCGCTTTTCCAATCCGGAATCCGACGGTATCCATGCCGTACTTGTCCAACACCGGCTTTGCGAGTGTCTCAGAAGGGACAGCTGGCACGACTACCTCTGTGTTCGGGTTTGCACTCTGTTCCACCTTCGCTTTTGCTATATTATGCACAGGCTGAATCGGGGACAAGCCGCCGAGGGGCGTTCCACACCCCACAACGCTAAAGGCGAATGCAAATAGTAAGACAAAATTGAGTGTTGTGAATCTATTCAACCATTTCATTGATAATATTGCCTCCTTGGTTACCATTCTACGAATGATAAGTTCGTTTCTCACTTTCTATTCCGGGCTACCCAACAGACCAGCATGCTAACATAGATACAGCTGATTTGAAAACACCGGTGTAAATCCAAATAGGTTCATTTAGTTCTCTTGTAGGAGGGATTGCCGAATCCCGACACATCCTTGTAAAATTCTCACTGCGAAGCATTCTCGGTCGCGACTTGCCGAGCAAACGATTAAAAAATCGAAAACTAAATAACCCTAAAATCCAAATGGCGCGTCTAAAACGAGTTTTGTTGCATTAAGTTAGCATAACAACAATTTTTAGTCAAGAAATATGTGAGAAGAATTTGTGACGACTATCTCACAACACTCAATCTTCCAATTTCTTGAACGGGTATCCCCTCCTGTTCTGCGGAGATACGGTAAATATAAATACCCGGTGCTACAGCGGAGCCACTAAGGTTTGCACCGCGCCACTCGAATTTTCCTTGTGAGAATACATTATGATGCGTCTCTCTATAAACGAGGGCGCCCGTGGGCGTAAAAATTTCAAGGTTGACGTTATCCGCAATTTGAGAAGCGGAGAGTCGATAGGCAAACGTCATCATCTCATTGTCTGAGCGGAACGGGTTTGGATATACGCGTGTCTCCTCAAAGGTAAACTCACCCGCCTCAAGCTGTTCTACCCGCAACTGATAGGAATCCACACTACTGAACCCGCCTTCTGATTCAATAACGAGGTAGAACGTTCCTGTCATCTCAGGTTGATAGATAAGTTTCAAGCCAGCGATCTCTGTCGCATTTTCGCCAGTCGCATAGACTTCACCGGTCGCCGAGTGAAGGGACAGTCGATAATTCGTCTCTGGTGGAAGGTCTGCCAAAGTCACTAAAATAGTTATACCGCCGTCAGCCTCTAACTTGTACACATCGCGCACGTCACTCACATCGAAAATGAAAGACTCGTATGTTTCGCCGTATGTGATCGAATACGCTGTTACAATTGTGTCATTCGGTTCGTAGGTATCACCAAACGACACCAGCATCGGGATAGTAAAACCTTCTGGTCCTATGTTAGTAATTGAGATGCCCGTAACAGTTCCATCATTTGCATTGCTATTCGGTAGGGTGCCAGGTGTAAAGGCTGTATGTCCGTCATCCAAAGAATAAGCGGCACCTTCGGTGATCGTTACCATATTTATAGATTCAATGCCGTCTTGTTGATAGATACCGAGATGTTCGGGATCTGTCGGATCCTCGAGCCAAATTTGTTGGGAGGCATCGTAAGAACCGATCGGATACGGGTGCGTTTCATCGATGTGCCAAATCAAGATGCCTGATTCCGGTAAATAGGTATCAAAAGTTGCACCTGAAGTTTTGTTCCGATTCTCTATAAGGAAAAATTCCGTGGCTTCTTCGCCAACCGAATTAGCTGACGAGGGAATATCAATTTTGAAAAGTTTATTCGTTTTCGGAGCGAGTTCAAAA
The DNA here is from genome assembly GCA_022819945.1 of Candidatus Poribacteria bacterium. Classification (GTDB taxonomy): domain Bacteria; phylum Poribacteria; class WGA-4E; order WGA-4E; family WGA-3G; genus WGA-3G. The sequence continues at coordinate 17,162 of JAJEGI010000092.1, read as the reverse complement.
CTGGGGACATCAATTTTCTGGTTTTCGGTTATCTGAATGGGTTCGATCCAACCGAGGCGCCCATTTTGAGGTCTCGCGTCAAAGTCCCACTTGAGGTACCCCATGATATGGCTCGGTTCCAAGCCGTTTCCGATGCCAAACTCCTCCGGTCCTTGATACGGCCCGAATGCGCCCATCAGCCCCCATTTATGGTCGTGCGGACCTGTGAAGATTCCATAAACATCAGGTGCCCCGAAATCATGAAAAAACTCATGGAAATAGATGCCTAAATGGGGGTGCTCAAAATCAGGTTCCTCAGCAACAACCGCAGCAGTATTGACACGCACCCCATCGTGAACAGCATTAACACCCGGTATAAGAACAGATTGGATGTCATAATTGATAATGCCTGTCGAGGCTTGATCATTACCTGAATGGATTAGGAAAACATGGTCGACGATTCCGTCTTTGTCTCTATCGTATTGCGAAAAATCAACGATGGTATCTACTGCTGCGCAAGCTTCGCGAACCAATTCCCGATAACGCGACAAAATTCGGACACCTTCACCATAATACGTCATCGGTTTTTTGGCGCGAATCCAAGTGTTGCCTTTTGGCAGAACCCCTCCCATGGGGCCTGGCTGGATGTCCATTTGCCCATAGGAATTTTCGAGGTAATAGGTTTTCATGGAGACACCTTCTGTTGCAAAAAGGTATCTATCGAATGCCGCGCCCTCCCTACTTCCGGGCATATCAGAGAAATCTATCTTTAAGGCGAGCACATATTCGATACCATCGGATTGTAAAACGCCTTGTTCTCTGGCAAGACAACACTCCTCGAGTGCGTCAAGGAAAGCTGCATGACTCTGAGGTGCCTTCGGCACTAATTCGCCGCTTATTGGGTTTTCATCGAAGAAGAGATAAGGATTTGGTGGTGCAGCGATACTTAGTTCAGAAAACAGGAGCAGACAAACGATGCCGACAATGAGTCGCTGTAAAGTTTTTATTTCTATGGATAGGAAGGCACCAGAAAGGAATGCGTGCGGCTTAATCAAATTCGCCTCCACACTTCCGGCATAAGATATAGAATTGAATATCATCGGATTGCGCGTGTTGTATGATGAGATCGACTGTCTGTTGTGGCAGATCCGCTTCACATTTCGGACATTTGTAGAGCGAACCCTCGATTTCAGGAAATTTGGTAAGGTCTCCCCATATATCCCGAATCCAATATTTGAATTCCCAAGGTATTTCGGTGTCAACAACCTTTGCAATCTCAACGGCATGTCGGATGAGTGTTCGGCATTCCGTAATGGAAGCAGGTTCGTAAAGGTGTGGCGCATACCGGAGTGGTAGCGGTTTTCCTTCTGTCTCAGTTTGCGCGTTGAAATCGCGGGCACGGGTGAGCAAGATCTGATCCAAGCGTGAACCATCTTCCCGACCTTTGGACCAGAGGCGGTGGTAGCCAGTTCGTTTGATATGAAAAAAAGCCGGATTGTTGCTCGGTCTTTTATCTATTGTATGGTCTGACGCGGTATCCCAGAGCCAACGTTCCCACTTAGAGGTATCATCGGGTTCAGACCAAATTTTTATGGCCCCTGGCCCCCCATCTCTATCCCACGGTTTTGGCTGTGCGTCATCCATACCGATCCAATAAGAGTCTTTGCTATATTCAAAGAAAACCCTTGCCCAGAGGTACCACTTCCCAGTTTTAGGAATATAAATTTCGTGTATCGCGCGCGCACGGGGTTTACTGTCAATGGCTTTGCCACCAGAGGCTTCTTCGTGATCAACTATCCTCACGCCTTCATCAAGATGGATCGCCTTATCGGCTTCAATAATAAGCGTATCTTTGGGTACCCGAATAACTTCTTCAGGTTCATCTGTGTCGTGCAAGTCTGTCGATTCACTGAGATTGTAACTTTTCGCTATTCTTTGTGAAACTTTCTCAAACTGTTTTTCCGAGAGGTTCGCGTCAAAAAAACAGTCTCGGATACCTTTTTTCCACAAATCCAGCAAGAGAAACATTGCCTTCAAGTTCCCATCTGGGCGTCTTCGCGTACCAACTACGATTAACATACCCGTGTCTTTGGAACGGCTGATTAAACACCGATGGAGCGGAAAATTTGATTTCCTGCGGACTCTACTTGAAACGACGAGCGGTGCGTAGTACCGACATCTTTCATCACAGCCAGGAATCTTCGCGCGTTTGGCTCTGCAGCATTCTGGACAGATCAACATACCGCCGAGGGCAGGACAGATGCGTTTCCCATTATTAGAACGGCAAGTGCGACAACGCTGACTTTTGTACCGTTTTGCTGATGTTTGCCGTTTGTAATGTCGCATGTTCTCTCCCCAGAAAAACGGGTGCGATTGAGAGGCGCGCCCAAAAATTCTATCATACATTCACACTGTTGGGACACGGAAGCAATCAGTTCGGACGATTCACAAGATCCGCCAGATATTCAGCAATCTTATCGGTAATCTGTTGGGCATCTACATCCGCAAAGTTAAACAACTCCTTAAGCATTGGAGAGATAGCACCCGTATCAAGCAAAGCATTTGCGAGTCTGCCCATACTGCTGCGGTTGATTCCACCTTGACCATCAGTGTTGCCCATATCCAGAATCTTAATACTATCGATTTTCTCAACCGGCTTCATCAGTTGCTCAATAATATCATCCGCATCGTTAATGAGTTCTAAGATCGCCTCCTGGACAAGGACGCGTTGTTCAGCGACATTCCGCGCTTCGTATTCTGCCATTTCGCCTTGTGCTTTCGCCCGGGCTTCGGCGAGTACGGCATCAGCGAGACGTTCAATCGGCTGTGCTTGTGCTTCAGCACCGATGATTGCAACTTCACGCTGCCACTCCGCCGACATCACCTCTTCCGTGGCTGTTACATTCACTTCGGCACCCATACGCTCGGCTTCCGCGAGCAACTTCTCTTTTTCTGCGAGTGCGGTCACCTGCTGTTTATTGGCAACTTCTATTTTCCGATCTTCATCGGTTAACATAACACGCAATTCCTGTCCGATACGAGACTGCTCCACATTCAACATTTTTGCAATTTCAGCGAGTTCCACCTGACGCATCTGGCCGATTTGAGCGGTTTCGACGACGAGGTTCTTCTCAATCTCACGTTCTTGGACCTGCTGTTCTTGCGCGAAGCGTTCGGTCTGCACGAGCAACTCACGCTCAATATCTCGGAGCATTACACCCTCTTCTTGGGCAATGCGTGCCTTCTCGACCGCCAGCACTTTTTCTAACTCACGGACCTCTACCTGTTGTTCTTGCGCAAGACGCGCCAACTCCACTGACAGCATTTTTGCAACTTCAGCGAGTTCTACCTGTCGTAGCTGATTAATCTGAGCGGTTTCGACGACGAGGTTCTTCTCAATCTCACGTTCTTGGACCTGTTGTTCTTGTGCGAAGCGTTCGGTCTGCACGAGCAACTCACGCTCAATATCTCGGAGCATTACACCCTCTTCTTGGGCGATACGCGCTTTCTCGACCGTCAATACTTTCTCTATCTCACGAACCTCAATCGCCTGCTCCTGCTCAATCTTCTGTAACTGGACAGCGAGATACTGATCAATTTCAGCGAGTTGGACAACTCTTGATTGCTCAATCTGTTGTGTTTCAACAATGAGGTTCTTCTCAATCTCACGTTCGGCAACGATTTGTTCCTGTTGGACCCGAGCGACTTCAACATCCCGATTCATCTCAATTTCACGTTCTTGGACGACCTGTTCTTGTGCAATCCGTGCGCGCTCGACCTCTTGCTTCATCTCGTATTCACGCTCTTGCACACTTTGTTCCATCTCAAATTGGAACTTCAGGGTTTCCGCTTCCCGTTCTGCAGCATAGATTGCGATATTTTTCTGTTGATCCGATTCTGCCCACGCTTGCTCCTGTTCTGCTTCGAGTTTTTCTATTCGGGCAGCAACTTCGATTTGGACGATCGCAACCTCTTTGCGTTGGACGATGTCCACTTTTTCCCGTTCTTGCTCAGCAGTAATTTCTGTAATCTCACGGATACCGACAGCATCAAATCGGTTTTCAGCGTCAAGTGTCTCAACAGGCGTTTGGTCTACGCGGATAATTGAGACGGTCTCAAGCGTCAACCCGTTTTGGATTTCTAAATCTTCACCGCACGCCTCTTGAACTTTATCCGCGAATTCTTGGCGTTTCTGAAGAAGGTCTTGGATTTCACTTTCGGCTGCGACACTTCGCAAAGCACCTTCGAGTTTAGGTTCAATGAGTTCACGCACTGTCTCCGGGGTCATGGATTTATCACCGAGTGCTTGCGCGGCGCGTAAAACATCATCTGGATCAGGTTCAACTTTAAGGTAAAAAACGACTTCGACATCGCCGCGGTTGAAGTCATAGGTAATCAAAGCCTCCGCGCCCTCTCGAATTACCTCAATCCGCATTGTGTTCAGAGAGATTTCCTTAATTTCATGGATGATGGTGTTAACCCAGAGCCCTTTGGTAATATTGATCTTTTCTCTTGAACCACCTGTCCGCACGAGTGCGACATCGGCTTTTGGTATCCGGTAGCGTATAACTGCAGCAGCAAAGGCAGCCAAAATAGCGAGCAATATGATCAGAACAAATGATGACCATTTCATTACAGCACTCTGCCCGAACCGGTCCATTTGTCCAAAGGCGAACCAGCCGACGGCGATTGCCACAACAATTAAGAAGACGATAACAGCTATGAAACGCATTCAATTCTCCTATAGGATGATAGCACGAAGGCACAAGCGCGCCTAAATTTTACCGAAAGATCTCCCCGTCGCTGAGGTTCGTCCGGTATCGCCCTTTGAGCGGTTGACGTGGAGATGTCTGCCACGCGAGGTTTGCTAAGTAGCATAGCGCATTTTCAATGAGAGGTCTCGCTAGGGTGGTGCGATGCGCGTCACGGGTATCGACAGCAAAAGCGACATAATACCCTTCACCCCATTGCAACTGCACGCTGACAGCGTCACCGTTATCCTCTCTGACTGCCAGTTTCCGGTAACTCCGATCATCTGTCACCCAGTGATCATCAGTTATCAAAGTATCCACATTAACTTTGTGAGGCCAAGTAAACATGCCGGTTTTCTGTCCATCATCGGTGACATTGACATTGACGTCGTTAGAATTAGTCACACGAATCGGATGTCTATTAACAGGCAGCCAATCCCCACGCCACTGAGGCTCAGAGTTATGCACACCGTCAGGCGGTGTAATATTGTTATCCATTGCGGAAGCCCAGACAACCCCACCTTTTCGGACAAATTCCTGAATTGCCTCATCAGCATCCTCAAGAAAATATTCACCGTCATGTCCCGTAGCAAACCATGTGAACCAAATGATGTCGTAGTCTGAGAGCGTAACGCTTGAAAGCTTGATTGCATTGTTAGGGTCACCGCGGTTTTCGGGGTTGTCATTGATGTGTACGGTTGTAAATTGGAATTCCAGTCCTTCAACTGTCGTCAGCGATTCCAACACTTCAGGTTCACTCGTCATATTGTCACCGACAACAATCAAAACTCGGAATACCCCTAACGGCACAATCTTTATAGAAGAGATGATGTCTGAAAATGATTGCGAATGTGGAAGCGTTCTGAGGTTCCGAAGTCCCAATTGAAATTCTCGCGAGTTCAAACTTAAGTTCAACCGTCGCCCTTCAAAATTGACATGCTCATAGAAAATAACATGGCATCCACTGAATGGGAAACTCGGACCGCGTTGGATGCGAATCGAGGAAATCGTATCGTTCATGCCGATCTCAAATACGGAACTGACATCGCGCATAATGACGCTCCGTTGGCCGCTATAGTCTACGTCTCGAAAGACTTCAATGATAACCGGAACAGCCCCGTACTCAGGTGGAGTCGGGTGCGCGGACGGGCTGAAGCTGATAGCCGTGATTGCATCTCCGAAATTGTAGGGGATGTCATGGATATTTGGATAAAATCCAGGGGCAAGAACCAACCGGCGTCCCCGATAATTCTCATGCTCGTGGAAAATGGCTTTGTAGTTTGGCGACGCGTTGAATCCCGGTCCCTTGTAAATCTTGATCGAAGAGATAATATCTTGTGCCCCGATTATCCCGGTGTTCGGTACCGATTCAATCAGCGTCAATTTGCGTCCTCGAAAATTTACATGTTCAAAGACTTCAACGACCAGTCTCGGCATGTTGGTCATAACCCGCTCCTTGTTTTCAGGCGTGACTTACAACGTGATTGCAAGTTAAAATATAATACCATTAGCTGAGATGCTCTGTCAAGGAAAACGTAAAATTTTCCATTTTTTCTTGATTTATCCAGAAGAATATGATATAGTAGAAATAAAATATTGTGAGGTTCGCCTTTCAAATCGTACGTGGAGGAACCCTGATGTCTTACAAAAGAGTGCTCCTCGTCATTTTATTCATAAGTATCAGTGGATTGCTCCTCTACTCCTTAATACAGATAGAGGAGTCTGCAACGCAACGGACAGCTGAATCGCGCCCAATAGCCCTTCCTTATAACTGGATGGGGAATATTACAAAAGAGCAAATAGCAGAACCCTCAGGTATTACCTATCATCCAACTCGACGGAGTCTGTTCATTGCTGATGATTCAGGCAACGTCTACGAACTCAATCCACAGGGAACGCTTATCCAAGCCAAAGGATTAAACGAACTTGACATCGAAGGAATTACGATGGACCCTGAGACAGGTTTGCTGTATGCTGCGGTCGAAGACGCTGAAGCAGTCGTGGAACTTGAACCCGAAACACTCACGATTAAAAGGGAGTTCCGAATCGACAGAAATTTTAAAGGAGAACAACTCCTGAGAAAAGGCGGTATGGGAATCGAGGCAATCGTTTTTGTGCCTGATGCTTCACATCCTGAGGGAGGCACTTTTTGGATCGGCAATCAATCCTTTAGCCTTAAAGCAAAGGATGAGCCTTCGGTTGTCTGTGAAGTCGTCCTACCGCTTCGCAGCGAGACCGCGAGGCGGTCAGAAGGCACTATCATTAACGCTTATAAGATGAACTTTATTGACATTTCTGGACTTGCTTACGACGCTCAAGACGATGTACTGGTGCTAATCAGTGATACAACGAATCTCTTAGTCGAAATGAAGCGGGGAGGTACAATATTAAGTAAATACCTCTTGCCCGGTGATGAGCAAGAGGGTGTAACATTAGATGGTCTTGGCTATATGTACATCGCCCAAGAAAGTGGAGAGATTATTAAATTGGGGGATCGGCGGCTCCGGTAAAAAGATATGGATTCCTTCTGAGTCAGTTTCCCCTAACTTACCGTGGTTATCTGCCGTCTCCTGATTCCGCTTCAGGGTTTTCAAAGCGTAATACTGTAATCCCAGGCATCAAATCTAATATAAGATTGAGGGACGCGTACTGTTCTGCTGTGTAACCACGATCTACTCGCCACAACACTTGCACATTTCCCTCATCATATAACACTCCGTTCGCGAGTTGCTTACCATCACCATCTTCTAAAAGGAAATATCTGCGGCGTTTGATATCCATGTTTTTTGATAGAAAATATAAGACGAATTTTTAACTTCGTCGTGCGTGAACAGCGTTAGAAACTATTCGAGTGTAACAAAATCAGCATCTACACGATGCGGAATTATCCCTGCAGCGTTACCGCGATGCAGCAATTCACGCACACCTGCTCTACCCTTATCCCCGTAATCAAGTGTGTAATCATTGACATACATCCCGACAAATTTGTCGGCGAGTTCGGTCTCCATATCACGCGCGTAGGTCATAGCGTATTCTAATCCGCGCACTCGATGGTCAAGTGAATACTGAATGCTCTGTTTGAGCAGAGAAGTTACCTTATGTATGGCTTCGGGGCCGAGGTTTCGGCGGATGACGTTCGCGCCGAGGGGCAACGGAAGTCCTGTCTCTTCATACCACCATTCTCCTAAATCAATAACTTTGTGAAGTCCTTCTCGCGCATAGGTCAGTTGTCCTTCATGAATAATGAGGCCAGCGTCTACTTCGTCCTGTTGGACAGCCGCTAATATCTTATCAAATGGTCGGGTTTCTGCTTCAAAGTTGGGTTGGAAGAGGCTCAGTGTAAGGTAAGCCGTTGTCATTTTGCCGGGGATAGCGATGCGTTTACCTTCAAGGGTATCCATCGGTGTTTTGGAGACAACAAGCGGCCCATAACGGTCACCGATGCTTGCACCGCAAGGCATGAGCGCGTAATCTTCTGCAACATAAGCGTAAGCATGAACTGAGATCGCTGTGACCTCAAGTTCAGCGTTGAGCGCGCGTTGATTTAAGGTCTCAATATCTTCAATGACATGAACGATCTCAAACGGATTCGTTGGAATTAGCCCTTTCGCAAGCGCATAGAACATAAAAGCATCATCGGAGTCTGGGCTGTGCCCAATCCGAATTTTTTCTGTCTGTGACATAGTGTCCCTTCTGAGTATCTGATTGCGGTTTTCTTTTTCGAGTGCTATAATAAAGATTAATTAAATTAACACTTATTTCGGAGTAATTACAATACGATGGGGTTGCAAGCAAAACCTACATACTTTTACCTTACAGCAATTCCGGATCGACTTACAGAATTAGTCGCTGCCGAGTGTATGGCTCTGACAGGATCTGTGCCAAACGAGCACGGCATCGCCATTTCAGAACGGTGCGTTGACGTGCATCGAGGCGCGTATCTGAAAAGTTGTAGTAAAGTTCTTTTTGAAACGACCAGTCTTACTGAACTCTATGCGAACCTTCGGGCGGCGCGCTTATATGCTGATGATTTTCGCGTATCTGTCGTGAAAAAACCTCGTAACCTCAAGCTAAACTCTATGGAACTCGCACGGGACATCGGCAGTATCATCGACGGGAAGGCGAACCTAACGCAACCAAAGATTACCTTTCTGGCAGTGGTCACAGATGAGAAGGTCTGGTTCGGACCCCGCCTCTCTGAATCTGATAATATATGGCTCGCGCACGACAAACGTCCGCACGTAACGTCGAGTTCGCTGCCGTCAAGACTTGCACGTGTGCTCGTTAATTTAGTAGCACACCCCGGAGATTCCTTACTCGACCCGTGCTGTGGGACCGGTACAATAGTGATGTCCGCGGCACATAGCGGCATCCGGGCAGTCGGATACGACATCAATCCACGGATGGTTGGCGCAACGACGAAGAATCTTCGACATTTTGGACTCACTGCGGATGTCGCATTAGACGATGCCCGGCAAGTTCATGGGCAGTTTGATGCGATTGCAACCGATCTCCCTTACGGCATCAATCTCACCAAAGATAACTTTCAGGACGCAGAGATTTTAGCGAATTTACGCACATGCACCCGAAAAGCAGCGTTCATTGATCTCCGGGATCTCAGTAAGCCCTTAAACGACCACGGTTATCAGGTAGAAACTATCCTTGATGTGCCGAAACTGAGTATCGTAAGACGCATTTTCATTGCTTCTACAATAGGATAATGAGGCTGCTAATAATCCTCGACATTTTCGTAGAAGTCCGTTTCCGGTAAGTATTCTTCTTCGTTAAGTTCTTCTTCTTCATGCGCCTCATATTCGCGTAGACTCAGAAGCGCATCTATCTCGTTTGGATTCTCCATATAGAATTTACAAATCCATCCATCACCTTCTGGAAAACGGTTGAGCAGTTCAATGTCATCTTCAAGTGCAGCATTGATCTCATAAACTTCACCGCTTATAGGCGCGTAGATGTAGAAATTCCGTCCATCGGATGTCTCAATACGTCCGATAATTTCGCCTTGTTCGTATTCACCAAGAACTGGCAGCTCCACAAAAACAATGCTGCCATAGACATCTTGAATCCGTTCCGTGATTCCGATGTTACACTCCCTTGAATCGGAATCAAGGACTTCAATCCACTCGTGCGTCGTTGTATATTTTATTTCAATATTTTCCATCACGAATTTTCTCCGATTAACTATCACACTCCAATTCCGTGACCTTGGAGTTGTGAGTGGAAGGTTTCGAGCGTACTTTGTCGGATCTGAATTTCGACAATAGGATCCGGGTCATACTTTATATCCACGACCTTTCCGCCCAAACGTTTGCACAGGTTAACAACAGTTCCGATGTCTGAATAATTGATTTTTAGATACAAATTTTCGTAAAAGATACAGGTTTCAATAGTAGCGTTTTGTAGGCATTCTCTCGCACATTGTCCATAAGCGCGAATTAACCCACCGATCCCGAGATTGATGCCGCCATAATATCGAGCGACAACACAGATAGTATTAGACAAACCGGAAGCACTGATAGCTGAGAGGATAGGTGGACCGGCGGAGTGCGTGGGTTCTCCCGCATCTGTAGCGTACTCCCGTAGTGCGCTCCCGCTACCAATGCTATAAGCATAGCAGTAGTGTGAAGCACGTGGGTTCCGTTTTTGCATTTCGGTGATAAATTCTTTTACCGCAGTTTGTGTATGTACGGCTGTTGCCTCTCCAAAAAACCGAGATTTCTTTACAACGTGATGCGATTCGGCGATACCTGCTACTGTTCTGTATTGGTCAACGTCCATCACAATTGTAGCCTCTCTCGCTAATAGGTTTGTCCGATTGAAAAGGCGTATGCAGCTGCCCCCTGTGCAATGTGGATACGTTCTTCCGCTGACACAGTAGGTATAAATTGCGGTGTATATGCAGCGTTCAGGACTATATTTCCGAACCTAATTCCGATTCCAAAGCACAAGCCTTCGGCTTTCCAGAGTCTCTCCTCCGTTTCAAAGACCCCATCTTCGAGAAGGAATACTGACGCGTAACGCTTTTCGGTATGCCTGAGGTATCCAATTCTGCCGCCAATCCGGTTGCGGTACCACACTTCAACGCCTACATTTGCCCGGACACCGTCGCGAAACGGAGGGTGCACATCTAACCCGATTCGCAAGGCGGTGTTCGATAATTCACGCTGATACGCGATACCCGCAACAATTGTGCGCGCCATCGTATCGGGGATCGAAACTTCTGAAAAGGAGAGACCATTGCTCAAGTTTCTCGCGACAACACCCATCTGAATTGCATCACTAATCTGCTGGATTAGACCCACATTATAGGCGTAACCGTGTCCCAAGTGTTCTATTGCATTGGCATCAGTCACTTTAGACCGCAGCCATTTTGTATCGACCCCAATAACAGTCCCTTTCAATATATTTAACCCGTAACTGAGGCCGATGGCAAGGTTATTTTGCGGAAAACTGTTTAGGGCTTTTCCTTGATGATCAACGCGCCGAAAGTTGCCCTCTTGTAAAAACGCAAGTGCGAATCCGAACGTGCCGAGTCTGCCCATCGGGAATATATAATTTAGGGTTTCAATGCCATAGGCACCTTGTTCATACTGACTATAATCTTCATAATTTGACTTGAGGTTCGGTTTAGAGAGTAGCGCGATGGTACGTGGGAAACGGGTTGCATGAATAACAAACTGGCTCTCCTCTGCTGCACTGATACCCGCCGGATTACTACCAAGGGCATTGGCACCGCGGGTTGTTCCGACAAAACTTCCACCCATCCCATGATGCTCTGCCCCGAGCAGTTGTTTCAAAAACCTGTCTGCTAAAGCTGTTGTATTTGCTGCTGTAGCAACACTGCTTGAAAGAAAAAAATGAACTGTGAGACAAAATAGGGCAATTCCAGTACAATTGCAGATATATTTCACTTGCTTACCTCACGCTAAGGAGACATACGGAGCGTCCCTTTTTTAGAATGGCATCCACTGCAGGCGGGGTTTGAAACCGCGCCTGCAGTGGGACTGCGTAAGTCCTATAAGAATCGGGTGGAAATGTAGATTAAGTCATACAGAGCAGAGTGTCACCTGCGCTACAGCGTAGGCATTTGTATGGGACATTGAGACGTATATAGTGCTGATATTCTGTTCATGCGCATAGCGTTGAACTTCACCGTGTAAAACGATTTCCGGCTTTCCAACCGTATTCGCTTGAATTTCTACATCTTGCCAGCGCATACCAGTCGTCAAGCCGGTGCCGAGTGCTTTAAGCGTAGCCTCCTTAGCAGCAAAACGGGCAGCAAGCCGCCAGTACCGAGAGGAGGCATCCCCGCAATATGTGAGTTCTTGATGTGTATAGACGCGCTGCTCGAACCGTGCGCCCCATCGATAGGACGCTTCCTGAATCCGTGCAACTTCAACAATATCAATGCCAATTCCGTGTATCTTTTGTGGGTGCATCGATTTTTCTTAAAGTCCCTCTGATAAGGGATTTAGGGGTGTTTTTGCTGGGGTATTTCTTAAAAACACCGAAATTACTGCTTTTTGCGTAAGTCCTATCTATAAAGGGCATCCGTCATCTGTGCAGCACGGACATTTGCTTTGACATCATGAACACGGACAATATCCGCACCGTGTGCGATAGCCCAACACACTGTCGCAGCGGTCCCTTCAACGCGCTCCGTTACGGGCAATCCTAAAACGTTTCCTATAAACGATTTCCGTGAAGTACCGATGAGCAGCGGCTTGTTCAATGATCGAAATTCTGTGAGGCGTTTTAAAAGTTCAATATTATGTTCCGCTGTCTTACCAAATCCAATACCGGGATCAATAATAATACGTTCAGCAGCAACACCTTCTGTTTCCGCGATTTGGATGCTTTCCTGAAGTGAAGCGCAAACCTCTCCAACAACATCATCGTACTGCGGTGCCTTTTGCATCGTGCGCGGTGTTCCCTTCATGTGCATCAGGATGAGTCCTGCTTCCATTTCTGCCGCGACCGATGCCATTGTAGAATCGCCGCGCAACGCGGTGATGTCATTAATAAGGTGTGCACCTGTTGCAAGTGCTTGCCGCGCCACTTCTGCTTTATATGTATCGACAGAGATTAAAACGTCAACGACATCAACAATCGCGCGAATAACAGGTATGACACGCCCCAATTCTTCATCAATTGATACCGGTGATGCCCCTGGACGTGACGACTCACCACCTATATCAATGAGCGTTGCGCCTTCTGCTACCATCAACTTCGCGTGTGCAACCGCTTGTTGGACATCAAGATAGCACCCACCGTCCGAAAAAGAGTCTGGCGTAACATTCAAGATACCCATCACGTGTGTCTGGACACCTAAAGTGAGGGTTCTGCCACGACAGTTCATAAATTATACAATCGATTTGGAAGGCAGTTGGGGTCGGGGTCCGAGGATTTCATCAATCTCTTCGGTAACAAGGGTCTCCCGTTCTAATAAAGCGTCTGCCAACAACTTTAATCCCTCAAGATTCGTTTCCAAAATATCTCGTGCCTTTTTGTAGCACTCAGTGACGATATCATGGACGGCTTTATCGATTTCAATAGCAGTTTTCTCGCTATAATCCTGATGAACGCTTAACTCCTTACCGAGGAAGACCTGTTCGTCGCGTCTCCCGTAGGTAAGGGGACCCATGTGGCTCATTCCCCACTGTGTTACCATTCGGCGTGCAAGGCTTGTCGCTTGCTCAAAATCGTTTTGTGCGCCAGTTGTCTGTTCACCAAAGATAATTTCTTCGGCGACTCTACCGCCAAGCGCGAAAATGATATGTGCAAGTAACCGCTTTTTGCTCATATTATGACGTTCTTCAAGAGGGAGTTTGGCTGTTACGCCAAGAGCCCTACCGCGTGGAACATTGTTACACTTATAGTTGGGATCACTCTCGGGGTCAAAGTGTAACATCAGCTCGTGCACGGCTTCGTGGTTGGCAGTGTTTCTCCGTTCCTCGTCACTAATGACAAGGCTTCGACGCTCCGGTCCCATAAGCACACGGTCCTTGGCTTCGTCAAAGCACATCATGTCAATCTCTGGTTTGTCGCATCTTGCGGCGAGGAGTGCGGCTTCGTTTGTCATATTTTCGAGATCCGCACCGGAGAAGCCCGGTGTCGCCTTCGCCAAGATTTCCAAATTGACATCTTCAGCAAGTTTGTAGGGGTTTTTTGTATGGACTTTGAGGATCGCCTCTCTACCGCGAACATCGGGTAGATCAACGACGATCTGCCGATCAAATCTACCGGGACGCAGCAGCGCAGGATCCAAAACATCCGGACGGTTTGTAGCTGCAATGAGAATCACGCCGGCAACATCTTCAAACCCCTGCATCTCAACAAGAAGCGCGTTTAAGGTCTGTTCGCGTTCATCATGTCCGCCCCCGATACCTGCCCCGCGATGTCTACCGACAGCATCCAATTCATCAATAAAGATGATACAAGGCGCGTTCTTTTTCCCGAGTTCAAACAGATCCCGTACACGTGAGGCACCGACACCGACAAACATTTCGACGAAGTCGGAGCCGCTGATACTATAGAAAGGCACATCGGCTTCACCAGCGACGGCTTTGGCGAGCATCGTCTTTCCGGTACCTGGCGGTCCCATCAGTAAAACGCCCTTGGGTACTCTCCCACCGAGGCGTTCAAATTTTTTGGGGGTCTTCAGAAATTGGATAACTTCCTCAAGTGCCTCTTTCGCCTCATCAACACCAGCGACATCTTCAAAGGTCACTTTCGTTTGCGTCTCAGAATGCAGGCGGGCGCGGCTTTTACCAAAAGAGAGCGCGCGATTCCCGCTTCCTTGCATCTGACGGGACAAGAAAATCATTAAACCTAAGAAGATGAGAAGCGGGACGATCGTTGTTCCAAAGATAAGCAAGCCTTGCGGAAATTTGGAGGGTGGCTCAACATTATAATTTATACCGAATTCATCAAGTTTCGCCTGGATATCATAATCATCAATCGGGTCTCGGCTTGCCCTAAATTCGCCCTCCCATCTCGGTGGAAGGTGCGTTTCGCGTTCTTCGAGTACCACATTCGACAGAATTTGTGCCTCGATTTTATCAAGAAGGTCCTTGCGAAATCGTCCTTCGACCCACTCCTCGTCCAATTTTAGGTACCCATCAAATACAATTTCTTTGCTCTTTATATATTGATGAAAGTCAGAGGTTGCCAGTTGGTAAACTGGGTCTCTGCGGTTGAATAGTTGGTAGATACCGAGCACAACGATTCCGGCAATAACTACCCACCATATCACCATGCTTCTTGTACTTTTATTCACAACCAATAGCCTCTCTATTAAAATCTGAGATCAGACAAAAATGCGATTTCACAACCTGCTTTAAAAGTATAACAAATTTTTTTCTGAATTTCAACTGATTTTTCAAAAAAAGACATATTCGTAAGCCCAACATCCAATATTCGTAATTTTAATTGGATAAAATAATCCGTTTTAAGGTATACTTTATAATTAATGAAGAAATCGGGAATAAATGCAACAAAATTTTCGATTACATCGGAATCTTTGTTCTTACTTACGCCAGCAATAAGGAGCATAAAATCTTTAAGGTAACACCATTGAAATCTTCTCATCTCACGAAAGGGATAGAAAAAGGAGGAATTCATGAACCTTAACAAACAGATAATTGTAATAATCAGTTTTTTATTTATGATAACACCTTATGCATTAGGGCATGTAACAGGTGAAAATCTTCAAAATTTTCAATACAATGCGGAACTTGCACCCGTTGCGCCTATCGTAGACGGTTACCTTGATGATCCCGTCTGGGAGAAAGTGATCCCTGGAGAACTGACACAGGATCTGAGTACTGGGAAACGTCTACCCGAATCTTCTGATTTTACGGGTTCATTCGCAGCCGTCTGGCGGAGTGGGTTTCTTTATGTGGCGGTTAAGCTAATTGATGATCAAATTGAAACGCGTCAAAAGAAATTGCTTCGGCAAGACCATCTTATTATTTACTTAGATCCGCACCATTCTGGGCGGAAGAATGAACTTTATCGCTTTGAAATCCCGATCGGGACCGGGACAAGTGTGCTAAAATCTCCGTTAACACGCGTTGAATGGGGAAACGATGGACAAACCTGTGAACTCAGTTTCCGGTTAGACGATGTCGCGAGAAAGGGAAATACGGTTGGATTCGCAATCGCTTATAACGATGTTGATAACGGGCAACTCCGACATAAAATTGCTTGGGCCCCCAAAGGTTACACTGAGGAATACGAAGATATTCCTGACCTCGTCTTCACGGCAAGAATTGAACCTACGAAGCAGCAAAAATTAATACAGTGGGGACGCATCAAAAGCCTCTACTAATCCATCAGTATAGGGCGCGACACCCAAACCGCGTCCTATCCTCAAATAGCATTGGAGAAGTTGTGTATTATATCGGAAAAACTTTGGAACTGATGGGCATAGCCTGTTTAGCTGCAGCACTCATCTTGGTCTTTACCAATCCATTCGATTATAGTGAGTCCAAATTGATGGGTGTTGAGATGGGTTTCTTAACGCTCGGTATTTTAATCTTTTTTGTCGGAAGACTCATCGAGAAACGTTCTTAGAGATTCGTTATCAATAAATGCAATACACACCCGAAAATCCTCAGAATACTGACAATTCCCTCCCAATCAATCAAATTCTGTGCGGCGACAACCTTGAACTTATCCAGAAGTTACCAGATTGCAGTATTCAACTGGTGATTACATCACCCCCTTATTTTCAGCAGCGCGACTATGGAGGTGGTATGGGTAATGAAACGGAAGTTAGTGAGTACATTGATAAATTACTTTGCCTCTTTCGAGAATGTGTCAGGGTTGTAAAGGACGATGGTAGTATTGTGTTCAACATAGGTGACAAGTATATGGACAGCAGTCTGTTACTTGTTCCGTATCGATTTGCCCTTGCTGCAACTGAGACAGGGTTGGTTAAACTTGTCAACGAAATCACGTGGGTTAAACGGAATCCGACCCCGCGTCAATTTCGCCGCCGCCTCGTTAGTAGTACCGAGCCCTTCTTCCATTTTGTCAAATCAGATGACTATTTCTATGACTTCAAAGCTTTCTTAGCAGAGGAGAATACGCCAAAACAGCGAAACAGAAAAGATAGCACTAAACTTGGGAAACGATACTTTGAACTTATCACAGAATCGGACCTATCGGAAGCAGAGAAGACTATGGCACGCCGAGAACTTACAGAAGTTATCCAAGAGGTACTTCAAGGACAAACCTACGATTTTCGGATGAAAATCCGTGGTATCCATGCGGAACCGTTCGGCGGTCAAATAGGCGGACGCACGCTACAATTAAAAAATAAAGGTTTTACAATCATTCGGATGCACGGTAATAAACTCAAGCGAGATGTGATTGAAACGTCCGTAGCAGCTGTCAAAGGAAATAAACACC
>JAJEGI010000118.1 GCA_022819945.1 Candidatus Poribacteria bacterium | reverse complement strand
CCAGGTCCAATGCCGACCGCGCATGCCTCTAAATCATCTGCTGTAATATCGCTCCACTTCAGGATACCGTCAATTGCAGGCATGAGCCTCGAAGAGTGGGCTTGCACAATATTAAGGGTATGTTCAGCAACTAAATTATTGCCATCTATTAAGGCAACGCTGCCAATTGGGGTTGAGGTATCAATACCTAAAATTTTCATTCAAACTCGACCAATAATTGTGGCGAGGAATCCTCCTCTTGTTGACGTTCTCTTAGAGCTGCCGCTGGTGTTACAGAGTCTTGGATTTCGTCGGACTGGATAATGGCGGGCAAAATTTTATCTAACGCGACTTGGAGGTCTCCAGTAAAGGATTTATAGCGGATCGAAAGAGCGTTTAGAACCTGCTCAAACCGCTTGTAATCATCTATTTCTTTGAGTTCAACCCAGAAGATACCGTTTGCATCCATTTGTTCTTTGTTCAAATCCGAGAGGGTATTGGCAACCAATACACGGCTACCTCGAGCGTACACCGCATCCGCACTTTCGGGATTTCCTTTTCCCATCAACTTCACTTCACACGGAAAGCCTTCTCCTGTGTCATTAAACAGATAAAAATCAGATTCACGTTGTGATTCTGGAAGATTCCCTTGGTCATAATATTTTTGGGGTACTTGGAAAAGTGCACAAAGTGTTGTCATTTTCAAACCTGAATGGATAGCGACTTCTTGAAGGGAAAATAAATCAGGGGATAGGAATTCCTTTTTGTACCAATCAACAGTTATATCCTTGTTATCCAACTTTGCACAAGCGACACGTTTGAAAAAGTCAACAACATATTGCAAGAACTCAGCATCAAGCAGCGTCACGATTTCAGAACGGTAGTCCTGCCCTGTGAGGAGTTTGCGAATTATGTTTCTGATAACAATACCAGTAAGCGTCATAGATTCTGGTTCCTTTCAGCGAGTTCAGATTCTAATTTAGTAAGCGAAAGAACCCGGGGCTTTGCATGAGCGAACAAGGCGACATCAAGCAGCTGTTTTGCGCGTTCAATATATTCTGCT
The DNA here is from genome assembly GCA_022819945.1 of Candidatus Poribacteria bacterium. Lineage (GTDB taxonomy): Bacteria > Poribacteria > WGA-4E > WGA-4E > WGA-3G > WGA-3G. The sequence goes on along the minus strand of JAJEGI010000118.1, from coordinate 17,203 downwards.
TCCTTTTCACAAAGAAGAAAGTATCTGTCATGGGTGAGCGCAATGTGTCCAACAGTACCACTACCGCCAAATGGATCAAATACAAGATCCCCTTTAAACGAATAAAATTGAATGACTCTTGATGCCAATTCAGGAGGAAAAATAGCTGGGTGAACTTTGTCTGTTGCCGGATTAATATGCCATAGGTTCGTTTTTTCATAGTCTCCCATAACTCTGCTGGCAGCAATAGTTTCGTCATCGTACTGGCGAATATTCCAATCGATCAATTTGTCTGTTTTCTTTCGGTACACCATAACGCTTTCGGTGACAGAATTTGCTTTGTAACCAAGGGGCTTACGATGTTGAAAGAATCCTCCATTTCGGTTCTTTGCAGCATAGTCTGGTTTTGTCCAAACGATGTCATCAATAAACTCCCACCCTATGTCAGTGAGACGGGGGTGTATGTCGTAAGGAATGGCATATCGCTTGCTGGAATGGGCTCGACTGATGCGGGGCACGATAACAGGGGATGTGTTAAGCACAAAGAATCGTCCTTCCTTAGTAATACGGTGTGTCTCTTTGAAAACAGTAGTTAGGAAGTCAAGATACGCCACGTAACTCTGGTAGATCGTATAATCGCGTGCATTGTAATAAGGCGGAGATGTAAAGGTGAGATGGATTGATTCATCGGGAATTATCTTTAGTGATTCTTGGACATCAGCATGAATAATCACATTTTTGAGGGCATCTGGACTCATGGGGTGCTGCAGGTCTTTTTTGCTGGTTCGCCGTCCTGATTTTTTGCGCTCTATTTCACTGGCAAGATGTTCTCGGATAAGTTCATTTGGATGTTCAAGTAGCGAGTCTAACGCTGTTTGAACTTCGGGTTTTTCCTTGAAATAGAGTAGTGCCCGCACAGATTGTAAGACAACCTTTGGATCCGTGTCGGTAAGATAGTACGTCAAAGTCGGTATTGCTTTCTCGCTTCTCATACGTCCAATCGCGGAAATCGCCTCGCGGCGCGCAAGCGTATTCTTCTCGTTGGCTGCAAATTGTGAAAGTTCCTCTAAAAACCTGTCATCTTTGAGTTTGCCAACATTTTTTACAGCAAGCATGCGGATTTTCGGATTCGCGTGCGTAAGTAAAGGCACAAACAGTTCACCGCTGAACCCTGCGGGTAACTTACCAAGGTTATCAAGCAGAGACAGAAGGGTTGATTCTTCGCGAGTTGGGACAAGGGCATTCTTGAAAAACAGTGAATCTGGATTTAATTTTTCTGCGTCAATTTGGGATTTTGTAAACATATTCGTTTGTTTTCCTCCTGTCTGTATTCTATCAAGTTTGCTACGGAAGGCGCACAGAAATATCGCATTACAATACCTAATTCAGACGCGAGAGCAGTTTTTGAAGTTGTTGTATATTTTGCTCGATTGCTGCGGCATCCGGGGTCTCCTTTGCAAGCTGAAGATATGTTTCAAAAGCGGTGATACTCTTACTATACGCACGGTTTTTGTAGTGAAGATAACCGAGTGTACGGTAATCGCCAGCCGTCTCTGGAAGCAACCACGTGATGCGCTCAGCAGCAGTAACCGCTTTATCATACTTCTCAAGAAGTGTATAGGCACGCGTCAGGTTCCGCAAGATACGCGCTAAAATTTCTTTATCCGTTGCCTCGGCTAACATACTCGGTTCTAACGATATGGTTTCCTCGAAATTTGCTTGAAGTTTGGCACGGAGCGTATCCTCAGTCATGAGTACCCCGTCTTCAAACACATCGAGGAGAATATCTAAATGTTCAAATCGGTATTTGACAAGGAAATGACCCGGAAAATTGACACCAACGAGCGGGAGTCCAGCACGTCTACCGACTTCAATATAGACAACCGCTAACGTAATCGGGATACCGGTCTTTGTTTCCAACACCACGTTGAGGAAGTTGTTCCCTAAGGCGTAATAATTTTCGATATTTCCCGTGAACTCTTTTTCTTCAAAAAGATAGCGATTCAGTTCGGCAATGTGTTGTTCAGGAAGGGGCATCGCTCGGATCTGTTCCCGAACCGTGTCCGCCATTTCATCCAATTCGCGAAGATATACCTCGATATTGAGTTCAGGGTACTCACTTTGCGCGATAAGCAGCGCGCCCGTTGCGAGCTGCGTTTCGCTATGATCAAGATTCGCGAAGGAGAGGAACGGGTCTTTTTTCGGGTTTTTCGTCATTTTTCTGAAAGGGAAGCAAGTTTTTTCTTGCATTCCTTGGGAATATGTGGTATAATTAAAGCAGTCTTTAATGTGGGGGATTAGCTCAGCTGGGAGAGCGCTTGCATGGCATGCAAGAGGTCACCAGTTCAAGTCTGGTATCCTCCACTTTTTATTTTTTCTGCTCCGGTGTTTCGTCCGTTTTCTTGTTGGTTTGCGACTTCGTTATTTTGCGTGGAACACCGTTATCCAAGATGCCCAAAAGTGTTAAATGGAGTTGGGCTTGCGTCGGTAATATCTCAATCAACGCTTCCTCAGCCTTATCAATTTGCGCTTGTGTTTCCTTACGTTTCGCCCGAAATTCATCCAGAGTTTCTTGAATCTCCGCATCTGTAACAAGCGAATCCTTTACAAATCGATTTAAAGTTTTCAAGTCTTTAACCGCTTGAATCTCCTTTTGCCGTTTCAACTCCCATAACGCTTTAAGTTGCGTCTGATGTGCGGGTGTTACACCAAGGTCCGCCCATGTTCTTGCCTGTTCGTTTTGATTTTCACTCTTTTGCGCCCACGCGATAACACCGCAAAGTGCGACGCATATAAGGATGCCTACGGTTCGTTTTATCCAGATATGCGAGTATCGCTTTCGCATCCGTTTATCCGCTTGCATGATTTCCTCCAGCTTTCATAGATATAGAGCAAGGTATAGGAATCATAATAACATAGGAGGCTGAGGATGTCAAGAGTAAACCAACTAACGGCCCTGCGGTTAAAAACGATTTCACTTGACAAAAAATACCATATCTATTAGAATTATTTATAATATGATGCCTCAAACGTTTATACGTTACATGGAGAGGCATTCGGATGCAGAGGAGGGCTGGATGCTTTATAAAGGGTTACAATTGGATCGGTTTCAGGAGGAGGCGATCGCGGCAATTAATCGGGATAACTCGGTTATTGTCACCGCACCGACGGGTGCCGGCAAGACTGTTATCGCAGAGTACGCTGTCGAAAAGTGTATTGCGGAAAATCACCGCGTTATCTACACCGCACCGATCAAAGCCCTCAGTAATCAGAAATATCGAGATTTTTATGCTGAATACGGTGATAAAATCGGCATCGTTACCGGCGATGTGGTGCTAAATCCGTATGCCCAGGTCCTATTGATGACGACCGAGATTTTCCGCAATACCATCTTTGATGATATTGAACGGTTACAGGATGTCTCTTACGTCATCTTTGACGAAATTCACTATATTAATGATATTGAGCGTGGGACCGTTTGGGAAGAGAGCCTTATCTTCGCCCCGCAACATATCAAATTTGTCTGCCTAAGTGCCACAATTCCAAACATCAACACGTTCGCAGAGTGGATGCGAAGCATCCGGGATATCGACATTGAGGTCGTTGAAGAATTAAATCGACCCGTTCCCTTGGAGCATCATCTCTATTTTAAAGATTACGGCGTTGGGGATGTAAAGCATATCGCCGCGCTTCGGAACAAGGCACAGCACGATGGACGTAAACCGAGAAAATCTGATCGACTTGATGCTAATAAACCTATAAAGGAGCTCCCAGCTGATTTTACAGAGACACGGCTCGTGCCACATCTCCGTCGTAAGAAGCAGCTACCCTGCCTCTATTTCTGTTTTAGCCGAAAGGGGTGTGAGGAAAACGCTTCCGCTTTAGTATTCGGATCGCAGTTGCAGTTGCTCAATAAAAAGCAGAGAGCAGAGATTTTACAGCAATTTGACGAACTCTGCGTCCAGTTCGACATCGTTGAAGAGAAAAAGATTACCGAATTCCGTAGACTGGTGAGCTGCGGGATCGCCTATCATCACGCGGGGATGTTACCGACACTCAAAGAGGTTGTAGAAAGGTTGTTTACTTCGGGGTTAATTCAACTCCTCTTTACCACTGAAACATTTGCGGTCGGTATTAATATGCCTGCCTGTTCTGTCGTCTTTGATAGCCTTGAGAAATTTGATGGTATCGGATTCCGCTATCTCAAAGCACGGGAATATCATCAAATGGCGGGACGTGCTGGCAGACGCGGTATTGACACGATCGGTTACGTTTACGCCCAAATTATACCCGAATACGCCGATTCAGGTGAGATTAAAGGCGTTGTTGCTGACAAGATAGAGCCGATAGAAAGTCAGTTTAATCTCTCCTATTCCAGTATTCTTAATCTTTATCAAAAATATGGTGATGATATATACGATGTCTACACCATGAGTTTAAGCAACCATCAAAACCGTGTACGCGTAGCGAATCTCAACAAACAGATCGCAGTTAAAACAGAAAAACTCCAAGTATTACCTGAACCAGAATGCATCCATGACGGCATTGAAGGAACTCAGCAAATTCAGAAGCATTATCGGCAGAAACGGGATCGTGAAAAAAATCTTCAGCGTCTGCATGTAGAAATGGGACAAATCAAATCCGAAACACGCGGAAAAAAACGGAAGAAAGAACGCAGTAAGAGGTTAAGAGTTATTCATCGGCAGATAAAACAGTTTCAAACCAAGGCGGAGCAGAGTCTGTGTGACGGATGTCAATATTTGCAAACTTGCACTGCGAGATATAAGACGATCCGCAAAGAAGAGGAACGGCTACAGAAACTGAAAAAGAGAACCACGTTTATTGAGAACGATCCCCGACAGCAAATAGCCGCGCGGCTTAAGGTACTTGAGGAATTAGGGTATATTGAAGCACAAACACTTCTACCACGCGGAAGTACCGCCGCACATATCTACGGCTATGAAGTCCAGTTAACCCAATTGCTCTTTAGCGGTGTTTTTGAAAAACTGACAGAGGACGAAATTAACTGTCTCATGGTAGCGATCGTTTCCGAACCGCGTAAAGACGGTTACTTTAAGCGTCTCAAGAATGAACGTTTATTGGAAATATTATATGCTGTCAATTCTGAAATCTCATTCATCCAGTATTTAGAGGTCCAGCACAAGGTGACTGAAATTACACCTATGTTGGAACTCCGGCTTTGCACTGCGATGCTGGCATGGAGCCGCGGGTGTGAGTTTGATAAACTCGAAAAATATGCCCATTTAGATGCCGGCGACTTTGTCCGAACCTTTCGACTCGTCATTGATCAACTCCGTCAAATCCGCCGTGCCATGACTGGGCATACTGCCCTCGTGGATAAACTCAATCGGTGCATCGAAAAAATTAACAGGGATGTTGTGGATGCCGAGCGGCAATTGCGGATCGGGCAGGAAAGTCTTGATGAGGCGACAACAGCGGATGTCGTTGATACCAGCGAGTCGCTATCTGTCGCGCCTGAAGAATCCGAGGGCGCAGAAACGGAGCCTGCAGCATTGCTGTCCTCGTAAATTTGTTTTCACACGGCAGCACTTTGAAAATAGAACTTGCGCAAATCCTTGCGCCGGCGAGATTTTCAACCTCAACAACCGACTGCTGATAACTGAGTACTGAATATCTCTAAGAAAAATGCTTGTAATGTAAGATGATCTATATTAGAATGGTAGCATAAACAGAATATAGATCTTGGAATACATAGATACACGCTCATGCAGTGTACACAAAGATTAACATTCTGATAACAATTGAAGGAGAATCACATGGCAACTCAAGACTTCAATTTGGCTGGTGCCCTTAAAGTGCGATCGGCTGAAAAAGATGATGCAGCGCATTTACACTCATATTGTTTCCCAGAAAAAACCAAGACGCAGGTTACGAAAGAATTGGATGCTGACTTGGCGGAGGACAGTCAAACACACCGACTTGTCGCAGAGGTCGGCGGGTGCGCGATAGGACAAATTACCATAACGCGAAATGCCGTTGAGCCTGAAGTCGCAGGAATAGGCGGGCTTGCTGTGTCTGCCCCTTTCCGTCCATTAGGCGTCGCTGACCACCTCGTGGCTGCCGCTGAATCCGCAGCAGCAGACGATGGCGTGGAAACCCTCGAAATTGAACTGCCGTCTTCAGAGACGAATGTCATACAGAGATACAAGGATTGGGGTTTCACTGAAAAACCACTCGTTGTTCTCCAGAAAGCACTCGGAGAGGCACCCGCAGAAGAAGAGGAAGACGCAGATGAGGATGGAGAGGAAAACGAAGCTGCTGACGCAGGTGGTGAGCAGCAAAACCTGCTCGATGCCTAAGAATATTAGAATCTATCTCATAAATACCAAGTAGCATGTATCTAAAGAAATTTTTGATGAGAAGATACATTGCAAGTCCCCTGATAAGGCGGATTTAGGGGGTTTCTTTCAAAGGAATTGAATATGAAGAAAATCTGGCTTGCTTTGGTACTTGTCCTTTTTGCTATTGGATGCGGCACCCAGAACGAAAACCTCGCGAAGGGTAAGGAATTAATTAAATCGGATAAGCGGCGCAAAGAGGAGCGCGCTGTCCAAGAATTTAAACTCGCGCTGCAGCAACCGACGGATAACGCTGAAGCACATTATTTGCTTGGGCTTTATAACTCTCAGGAATTTTACGAGCCTAATACGACCGACTGGGAGCAGGCATCGATCATTGAACGCGGCAAACAGATGTTCCTTGCGTATCAAGAAGAAAAACGGAAGTATCTTGAGAGACTCGTTTTTGAGACACTTCGTGATGATGACTTGGATATCCAAAACGCCGCACTCGATGCTCTAAAACGCGTTTATAAACAAGATGACCGGAAACGGCTTCTCAATCAACTTCAAAAGGCAATCAAGTCGAGTGACAATCGCGATAGACACAACGCACATTGGGTACTCGGGCACCTTGGTAAAGATGACCCGGACACGATTGTACCTATCCTCGTGAAACTTCTGGAACACGGACGAACCGAAACCCGTTTGAATGTTGTCAAGGCACTTGGCGAGGTCGGAAGTGAAAAGGCTATTCCCGCACTCGCTGCAGTGATTGAATCCGGGTCCGCTAAATGGGAACGCGACCGAGAGGATCCCGAGGTCCGTCAATTGGCTGTGGAAGCGCTCGGAAAAATCGGCGGCACTGCTGTGCCGGAGTTGGTCAAGATTGTAGAAAACAAAGGTTCATCGCTGCGTGTTGACGCAATACGCGCTTTAGCCGTCCTCGGCGACGAAAAGGTTGTGGTCCCGCTCTTAGACGCTTTAAAAGAGCAGAGTAGTCGAGATGTTGCCATTCCTATTAATTGAATCGCGCGTCGGACTCGCACCTTTCGGCGCAACTTGCAAGCCGAAACTTGCTATGAAATGGAAGGAAAAAATGAAAAGGTTCGACAAACTTCGCTACTTGATGTTGATCGTGCCGCTTTTGGCAGTGATAATCGGACTCGGCTGCGACAATCAATACTACGATGAACGTTTGCAAATGCGGGTCCAACAATTGGACAGCGATCTCAAGGACCGTTGGTCGACAAGCGGGGTCGTTGTCTTAGAAACTACGCCTAATGGCCCTGCAGATAAGGCGCAACTTGGGAGCGGTGAACTCATCTCTTATGTGATCGCGGAATATCCGATCCGAAGCATTAGCGACTTTAACAAGGCACTGAAAAACGGATTAGATGAAGATAATAACTTCATTCTCTATTTAAAAGATAAACCGCCACTTCGCATCTCCCTTCGTAGACAAGGGGATAAAGTCGGGTTGAGTGTAAAAGGCAATGGCACCGTACGGGTTGAGGAAATTCGTCCCGGAACCCCTGCTGCGAACGCTGATATTCAGGTCGGGGACGTTGTTGAAAAAATTGTTGATGAACGCAAAATTTATAGCCTTGACGATTATAAGAAAACGATCAAGAAACTCGCTAAACAGTCGGTTACTTTCCGAACCACTGAATTGATAGGTGTGAAAATTGCCGCTGTGAGCGCACTTGGCGATTTGGGGGATGTCCGGGCAATCGAACCGCTGGTCGACATTTTCAGGAATAATACAGAACTTTCGCTCCGGAAAGCGTCAATTAGCAGTTTACAACGTCTCGTTGAACTCAGCGTCCTAAACGAACTCTTCCAGCAATTTCAGCGCGCAAATGTAAACCAACTTCCTGCTGATAGCCTTCAAGCACAGCAACTGGAGTCCGCTGCGATTCTCGGTTTACTGACTGTAGATCGCGCTGAAAACACTGCTACCCTCAAAGCACCATTCGGAACGCAGTTCAGACATAGATCCGAGGCACTCTACAAGGAAATTAACGAAGGGCAGCTTGCAGAACTTGCACAGGAATACATTCAAATCAAGGTGGAACCGGAACAAGAAATTCGGCGCGCCTGCCTCGCTATACTCGGAACTCTTAAACCGGTTTCTGCGATTGATGCGCTCATCGTTGTTCTCGAAAATCCGACGGAAATTCCGGGTATCCGTTTCCAAGCGGGCGTAGCACTTCGGCAAATTGGGGAACCCGCTGTTGATGCACTCATTGCGGCTTTTGAAAACGGGGATACCAGCACTCAGGACATTGCCGCCTCCGCACTCGGCGGGATCGGGGGTGCACAGGCGCGGGATCGGCTGATTAAGGCGTTGGAACACACCCAGGAATCCGCAATTCAACTCACGCTTGTTGATGCAATTGCCCAAATCGGTGACGCACCTTCAATACAAGCACTTGAACGCCAGCGTCAGCAATACCAAGATGATGATGACAGCGGTATCCGCATCTTTTTAGATGAGGTCTTCAAAAGTCTGGCACAGAAATCAATGTAATTCAACAGGGGACCTTCGTAACGGGGTGTATGCTGCTAATGAAAATAGGGCTCATTTCAGACTTACACACAGATGTTACGCCTTTGAACAAATCACTCGTTCCACATCTTATTGAGGCTGTCAAGACAGCGCAGCTTGATGTATTCGTGCTTGCAGGAGATATCGCACGGCATTTAGTTCAACTCTCTGAAACATTTAACGCTTTTCAACTTGCAGATTTAGGGTGTCAGATATTATTTGTTCCCGGCAACCATGACATCTGGGCAATCGAGACACCTAACGTTACAAGCGAACAGAAATGCGGAATTATTTCAAAACTCTGTGATGAGTGTGGGTTTCATCCACTCATGGACCGACCCTTCATTAAGGACCAGATTGGCTTCTGCGGAACTATCGGTTGGTACGATTATAGCTTCGCACCCGATGGATATGACTTCTCCGATGCCCAATATGCCGAAAAAGAATTGATGGGTGCCATCTGGAATGACAAGCGGTATGCGAAATGGTCGGATACGGATCGTGTTGTTGCAAGCCGTTTTGAGGCGGAACTTAACGCACAGATCGCTTCCGTCCGAGACGATGTATCCCGTATCATTGTTGTTACGCACCACGTGCCATTCCGAGAGTGTATCCGATACCGTGGCGAGTTGCCGTGGGATTTCTTTCGGGCATTCATGGGAAGTAAAGGTCTCGGTGCCAACTGTTTGGATGAACCGCTTGTAACGCATGCCCTCTTCGGTCATACGCATCGGGCAGTTAACGTGCAAATTCGCAACGTACGCGCTATCTGTGCCCCTATTGGTTATTTACACGAGAAACTCACAAGCGGCTTACAGGCTTATGCTGCGCAACGTTTAACCAGCTTTGAGGTCTAATTCTAAAAAAATCGAAGGAATTCAGAAGAAAGGAATTACGATGGAGATCACTTTAACCAATAGTAATGATGCGGGTGCCCTCGAATTTCCGTGGGGCGCGATTAAATGGCTCTGCAATGATCAGATTGATCCAGAAGCTGAGATGACTTTCGGGGTCGTCTACATCAATGCTGGCGAAGGGAATCCTACGCACTATCATCCGAACTGTGAAGAACTCATCTATGTACTCTCCGGCGAGTGCGATCACAAATTGGGAGACGAAGTCATCCCGCTCAGACCAGGGATGATGTTGCGGATTCCGCGCAATGTCAAGCATAACGCTGTCAACACCGGCTGGCAACCCGTGACGATGATCATCTGTTATTCGGATGCTGACCGACAAACCGTTTTTGAAGAGTAAAAACGCGTATGTGTAGGAGGGATTTGTAATCCCGATTCTATCTTACGCAAGGTAAAATTAAAAAATGTCTACAGAATCACACTGCAGTGTCAAAATCTGCGGCATTACCTCTAACCGTGACGCTCAACTTGCAGCTGACGCAGGCGCGGACTACATCGGTGTCTTAGTTGATGTTGCTGTCTCCGAACGAACACGCACCGCTACCGAAGCCGCCGGCATCGCAAAATCGAGTCCGATCCCCGCAGTCATTCTACTCTACAACCGAACAACATCCGATATCGAAAAAATCGTATCACACGTTCAACCGTATGCAGTGCAGCTTCTCGGACAGGAGCCGCCAGAACAGGTTGAAGCCCTTAAACGCACCGTAGCATGTCAGCTCTGGAAGTCGGTTTATTTACCGGCAGGTAGACCGGAGAACGTCGATAAATCTGCTGTCCGAGCAGAGATGCAAGCTTATCGGGATGCCGGTGCCGATTTCCTACTCTTCGATAGCGTCGATATGAGCCTTGAGAAGCCAAGATACGGCGGCACGGGTAAAACCTGCGACTGGAATATCGCCGCCGAACTTATTTCGGACAGTCCGCTACCGGTATTCTTCGCGGGTGGCATCCGTCCAGAGAATGTCAAAGCCGCGATTGAGACGATCCGTCCACACGGTATTGACCTCTGTTCTGGGGTTGAAGCATCGAAAGGTGTTAAAGATCCACAGAAGTTGGAGCAGCTGATGGGACAGGTCGAGAAAGCCGATTAAAAAGGTAGAAATCACTGCTATAAGGTTAGTGAACAGAAATCATTCTAATTAAGTTCTGAAATAAATTATAGGACGTGCCACTTATGTCCTTGTTTTGTCAACTAAGGAGGTTTTTATGAACGATCGTCTTGTCTGCAGTGTGTGGACTTTTAGCAATCTTTTTCGGTTAGTTGTTGTCGTAGCACTCGTTTGTCTGATGTCTACTATCAGTTTTTCTACTGCCTTTGCTGATGCCCACGAGGCTGAGGGTGAAGCAATGGAAGAAAAACCGATGGAGGAAAAACCGAAGATTACAGGATGGTTTCAGATTGATGTCGATAGTTTAGGGCCCTATTTCTTAATTGGTGCGAGTCATCCCCTTGGCGGTGGTATTTCGTTTGATTCTAATATCTATGTGAACGGTAATCCAGGGATTGATGGTTCGCGCAAATATTTGGGTGAATTTGATATGGGCATTACATTCCCTGCTATCGCCAATGACAGCATGGCACTGCTGCTAACACCGATGCTCGGCGTTGGGTTCAATTATGCCAGTCCAGACGGTCCCTATGCCTTATACCCGCAAATCTTTGCGATCCTACCCGCGGGTAAAATCTTCGGCTTCCACTGGACAATTAGTACAATTTCTTCCATATTTGATGACAAAAGTATTAATGAACTCTACAACCGGACTTACATTACTTATGCCATTAACGACATTGTCGCTATCGGTCCGCAGTTTGAATCAGTCCTCGGTCTCGGCGGGAAAGGCGGACTGTGGGCACTAAATTTCGGTGGACGAGTGAACATCAATTATGGTGAGGGTAACGAGCTCGGTCTGTATGTTGGGTATGAAACCCAACCAACATTAGATGAAGAGGGTATGGAAATTGAACAAACTGGACTTACCGGTAGAATGAATTTTACGCGTAGATGGTAAGTTAAATCGAATAGGATTTATCCCTGAGTTATCCGTAAGGCGAGGTTTCTGGCCTCGCCTTGTTTTTATTTAACAGAAGAAAATTATTTGCTTGCGTAGATTGAAGGCTTGCCTAATGGGCATTTATGGTAGATTTTAGAATTATGTTGACACTTTCCGAGCGGCGAGGCACGGGGACCGCGCCGAACAGAAGTGTTAGCGTGTAAACTTATTTTTATATTTCACTATGGTTTTCGTGATTTCCTTGATTTTCAGGGGAATTGCGGGGTAGAATCGGAATCGAAGACCCTTCTATAGTTGTGAATCATTGCCTGACGAAATATTTTTTTCACGTGATGTAACGTTTTGCCGAAAAAATGTGTCTTTAATAATATTGGAACAACATAATTGTCTGGACAATCTTAATATTGTGGTAACATAATTGTATAGACTGTATTGCATTGCACAAAGTCCGAGACGCGGTGCTTAATTAGATGTTTCAGTGGATGTCAATGCAGCCGCATCTGCTCATGAGGAGGTAACTCCGTGGAGAGAGAAGACGATGTTCAATTGATTCATGCCGTTTTATCAGGCGACGACTCAGCCTTCGGCACTTTAGTTGAAAAGTACCAAAAAAGTGTTCACGCGCTCGCGTGGCGGAAGATCGGTGATTTCCACTATGCAGAAGAAATTACGCAAGATACCTTCCTCCGCGCATATCAAAAACTTTCAACGTTGAAAAATCCGAGCCAGTTTCCCAGGTGGTTGTATGTCATTGCGGATCGGCTTTGTCTGAATTGGCTGCGCAAACACAAACCTGCGAAGCAATTGCAATCATTGGAGGACACACCTATGGCAGAAGTGGTGAAATCTGATTATGCGCGTTACGTATTGGAGCAGCGCGAAACAGAAGCAACTGAACATCGTCTTGAGATCGTCAAAAAACTTTTGGAAAAATTGCCGGAAGGTGAGCGTACAGTGATGACGCTCTATTATCTCGGCGAAATGACAACGCGGGAGATTGGCAAATTCTTGGACGTGTCGGTGGAAACAATAAGGCTTCGACTCCATCGCGCCCGAAAACGGTTACAAGAAGAAGAGGAACTCTTGATCCAAGAAGTTCTGGGTGGCGTGCAGATATCATCGAGTCTAAAGCAGAACATCATGCGACAAATTGTTGACATGAAACCGACACCTTCTCCGAAAATGAAGCCGTTCTTGCCGTGGGTGGCTATTGGAACCGCCTTGGTTGTAGGAACCCTGTTGATCTTCAGTGTCGGCAACCAATACCTTGTACATTTTCAGAAACTTTACAGTACTTACTTTGTGCACAATGATGAAAAGGGTTTCGCTGCTGATTTGACCATAACACTCGGAACCCATAGGAGTGGTGCTGATCTTTTGGAGGCACTGATCGAAGAAAAATGCTCGATCAGTCTATGGTCTAGGCAAGCCCTTGGAAATCCGGATTTTCCGGTGGTGGCAGAGAAAATAGCGGTTGATATCGTTGTTGTTTCTATGCTGGAGATGGGGTTTGCTGAGGGTGAACTCGCCACGCTTGATACCATTTATGATCGCGCCAAACAGATGGGACTTGAAACTTGCCCGGTTGAGACTGCCGTGCAGCTGCGTCTGCAATTTCGCGACCAACCGGACTATGCAACCGGGAAGCGTCTGGGGGAATTTTTCGTCGCGAGTGAACCGTTTGTTCTGACGCGTGAGGGCTTCCCGAAGATTTTCAGTGTCGTGCGGGATGACAACTTCTCGCAATTTGAAACCGGTAGAGGGCTATGGCTGATTGCAAATGGCACTTTTGATCCGGGCAATATGGAACACCCTGGCAGGCTGTTTAATGCCTCCGATCCTGATGGGCTTGACCACGGAGGTCGTTTTGCATTCGTTATTTCCAAATAAATAGGACACAACATAGCACACGCTCAGAAGTGGCGCCTTGTGCTGCTTCCTGCAATAGCGTTTTCAAGTAAACCCTCAAATCAAAAGTTAGGAGCAACTACCGATAATGAAATTACTTCAATTTATGTGTTTAGGCATCACGTTATTCGTCCTTATTCACAACGCAACAGGTCAAGATTTTCAAAGCTTTCCAGGTTTAGAAATAATTGAACCGGAATTTGACAACCGTAGCATTGCTATGGGTAAAACCGCGATCACTACAGCCAGAGGAAGTAGTGCCATCTTTTCAAACCCGTCAATTCTCGCGACATTCTCCGAGCCACAGATACAAGTCGGTGGAAAACTCCTATATGGAACAGCCACGGATGAAGCTCTATCGGAACGCTATGATTCTTATGATGCAGGGTATTCGGTCTTTCCAAGCCGCTCATACCTTGCATTGGCAGTCCCTTATCGGCTATCTGATACGCAAGTCAAACTTGTGTTTGGTGTTGGGTATCAACGGAATGAAGGGATAAAATTGGGAGAGGAGGTAGTCCAGTTCAGAGATGAGTGGTCGGTGCCAAGACAAGAAGAGGTGAAAATTCGTGTTACAACAAATACTACTGCCCGCGCAGGTGGTTATTTGAGTACACTTACCCCAGGGGTTGCCCTTAATTTTCAAGACAAATATTTCTTAGGCGTGACATTCAACCGAACCCTCGGGGCACTTAACACCGTATTTGAAAGGAAAAGTTCAGATAGCCACAGAAAAACAGATGCGGAAAGAGAACAGTCCGCGTTGTTCCTGAGGCTTGGGGCTTTTGCTGAGGTAACACCTGAACTCTCTGTTGGTCTGATGTACCGTCCGGAATTTGATTGGGAATGGGGAGAAACGATCGCTAAAATTACCGTGGACGGTGACCTTGACACGACAAGAGACCAAGACCACATTGAGTTAACAATGCCTGCTATGTGGGGAATCGGCGTAGAATACGAGGTAAACCCTGAATTGGTTATAGCCGCAGAAGTCCAATACCGCCCGTTTTCGGATCTTCAATGGAGCGAAGATTTTGTAAATCAACCGATCATTGACGACGGTTTTAATGTCGCCGCTGGAGCAGAGTATTTAGGATTCGACTATCCGGTTCGTATTGGAGTTTTTCGCGACCTGATTCCGGTTATAGATGACAACGATACGGATCCAATAGGTATGACAGGGATTACTGCTGGTATCGGCTCCGTTGGCGAAGACGAAGACTTCTCTTGGAATATTTCGGGAATCTTTGGTAGGTGGGAACGAGTCACCAATGATGATGGACAGAAGTACGCAGAAAACCTCATTCGCTCCAGTATCTCCGTGACTTATCGTTTTGATACGAATTTTGTTTCGTCCTTCATAAGATAGATGCAAAACCCGTTGTCGTTTCCAATCCTAAAACAAACGACAATGCGCGTCTAAAGTTTTCGTTCGCGTATATATGTGGGCGAGGTTTCCTCGCCCATATTTCAAAGTGCGTCCAATTTTTTTGCATCGCACCATAGTCGCCGAGATAGGTTTAACGGATATTGAGCGTAAGAAAGGAAAAATATTTCCATGAAAAAAACGCTGTTTTCCATTTCTTTAACGTTGTTTCTGGCTTCAGCACTCTATTTACCGAACACTTTTGCCAGTCAATACAACTTCATCCGCTACGTTGCGCATAGATATGCCGTCTATAGCATAGCATTCAGTCCTGATGGAGAAATCCTCGCAAGTGGCAGTGCTGATAAGACAATCGGTCTATGGAGTGCTACAAAGGAAGAGCAAACGGGGATAAGACCCACCACTGGAAGTGTGGACAAGACAATCAATCCATGGAACCCGAAGGAGATTTCCGCACTTAGAGGCCTCATTATAGCTACATCGCCGCAGGGTAACGTGTCGAATACGAAACATATTAAGACACTCGTCGGACATAGATATACTGTCCATTGTGTTGCGTTCAGTCCTGATGGACGAACCCTCGCCAGCGGCGGCGAAGACAACACGATTATCCTATGGGACACGACCACAGGAGAACACACAAAAACGCTCGCCAGACCCACGGACCCCTTCGTAGGCCCCACAGAGACCCTTGTTGGACATACAGATACCGTCTATAGTGTTGCGTTCAGTCCCGATGGGAAAACTCTCGCCAGCGGCAGTGAAGACAGCACGATTATCCTGTGGGACACGACCACAGGAGAACACATAAAAACGCTCGCCAGACCCACGGGACCCTTCGTCGGACCCGCAGAGACCCTTGCTGGACATACAGATACCGTCTATAGCGTCGCGTTCAGTCCTGATGGGAAAACCCTCGCAAGTGGTAGTGCAGACAACACAATCATCCTGTGGGATGCAACGACACGACAATACAAGGAAACACTCATAGGACACAAGAGAGCCGTCTACAGCATAGCGTTCAGTCCTGATGGGAAAACCCTCGCAAGTGGTAGTTGGGACAAGACAATCAAACTCTGGGATACGACCACATGGAAATACATACACATACTTGCAGGACATGAAAAGGTTGTCTATTGCGTCGCGTTCAGTCCCGATGGACAGATCCTCGCCAGCGGTAGTGCAGACAAAGCAATTATCCTCTGGGATACGACCACTGGGAAACGTGTAGAGACATTCACAAAGCATCGGAAGGCTATCTATGGTATAGCGTTCAGTCCGGACGGACAAACCCTGGTCAGTGGCAGCGCAGATAAGCGCATTCGCTTTGAGACGCGTTCTATTATCAGGTGAGGTAATTGTTGTTTCTAAAACATAAGTAAAGTTTATCCGTGAGTTATCCGTAAGGCGAGGTTTTCTGACCTCGTCTTATTTTTATTTATAGTGAAATGGAAAAATAAAGAGACACTTTCATCCCCCGGTCGGTTCGGTTTTGCGGCGTACACGCCCAAATGCGACCTGCATTCCTCGGGGAAAACCCTCCAGCAAAAACACCGAACCGACACAGAGTGTCCTATTATAGTAGATCTCGTAATTACTTGCACACTCGCGGGCGTAGGGACTGGGCAACCCAGCCCCTACGAGGGTGTGAAGTGTAAACATATTTTCAGATTTTACTATAATTCTAAAATCCACCATAGTTTTCGTGAGTTTCTCGATTTTCAGGGGAATCGCGGGGTAGAATCGGAATCGAAAATCCTTCTATAGTTGTGAATCATTGCCTGACAAAATATTTTTTCACATGATGTAACGTTTTGCGAAAAAAATGTGTCTTTAACAATAGCACTTATAATGACTTCATATTGTGATAACATAATTGTGTGGAACTGTATTGCATTGCACAAAGTCCGAGACGCGGTGCTTAATTAGATGTTTCAGGGGATGTCGATGCAGCCGCATCTGTTATGCAGAAGAAATTACACAAGATACTTTACATCAAAAATGAATTCAGAGACGAACTCAACGAAACACAACAACTGCCGTCTTGACGAAACTCTCAAATATTACGAAAACTTGTTTTTTCCAGGAGACTTCAAATGAAAAATATGGCACATTGGCTGATTTT
>JAJEGI010000029.1 GCA_022819945.1 Candidatus Poribacteria bacterium | reverse complement strand
TCACCGGACGTGGAGACCACGCCCCTACGAAATTATGTTATGGAAACGATCTTATCGGACGTGGAGACCACTCCCCTACGAAATTATGAAAACGATTGTAACGGACGTGGAGACCACGCCCCTACGAAATTATGTTATGGAAATGATTGTAGCGGACGTGGAGACCACGCCCCTACGAGGAGGAAAATCCATGTCAATATTGCTGGCAAAAAGCAATCCGTCAGAAACGCTTCTTGAACATACAGAGAATTGCCTTGCAGTCTACAACAGTCTCAGAGAACGAATGCCGTTTTTAGCAGACGTTGCCAAAGAGCCAGATTTCTTTGAGCATCTTTTCTACGCCGTCGCACTTCACGATTTCGGGAAAGCAGCGATAGGCTTCCAAAAACAACTTACTGATAGCAAGCGATGGGGCTATCGCCACGAGATTCTATCTACCGGATTTGTTGTTACGCTTCAACTTTCTCAGGAAGCAAAACAGGCAATTGCCTTAGCGATTCTAACACATCACAAGGATATTGAAACATTGAGGGAAAAGCACCCGTGCTGGGAAGAAAATGAGTATGGCTACCAAGAGTGGCGAAAGCATATCGCAGAACTCAAACCGAATTGGCATGCTTTAATGGAAATACAAGAACAGGTTTCCCGCTGGTGTTATACAGCGGAATGTTTATGGACACCCGTTACCTCAACCGATCAACTTATTAGCGGTTACCGAGAATTTCTGGCTCCGTATTTGAACGACTTTGAAGATGGAGAATTAGGCTCCTTGCATGGCACCTACGGCATGCTTATGCGCGGGTGTCTGATTGCCTGTGACCATCTTGCATCGGCCGGCAAAAATGAAATTCAAATTGCCCTTGACAACCTTGAATTAGAACTGACGCAACGTGTTATAGAGAAAGCAAAAGAGAAAGGACGACAATTTCACGGATGGGAATCCTTTCAAAAAGACTCTGGCGACACAACAGGGCAGCTCATGCTTTCCGCACCCACCGGTTCCGGCAAAACCGAGGCGGCTTTGCTCTGGTCAGACAAAAATCAATGTGAAACACTTGGTAACCGTGTCTTTTATGTTTTACCTTATACGGCAAGTATCAATGCAATGTATGAGAGGTTGAAAGAACTTGTATCGGGCGACAAAATCGGCATGTTGCACGGAAAAGCGAATTACTTTGTTTACAAAGCACTTGTGGATAAAGAATACACTTACCAAGAGGCAGCAGCAGCAGCGCGTGAGAAGCAGAATTTGACGAGGAAAATATGCCGACCTTACAAAGTCCTAACCCCTTTTCAACTCCTAAAAGCCTTTTTCGGTATCCGTGGTTTTGAGATGCAGATGGCTGAGATGTCGCAAGGGCTTTTTATTTTTGACGAAATCCACGCCTACGATCCACACACAACCGCGCTCATTTTAACAATGATAAAGAAACTCCGTGAAAATTACGATGCAAAATTCTGCATTATGACTGCCACTATGCCACAGTTTCTTAAACAGATGATTAACGACGCACTTGGGCAACTCACACCGGTTGAAATGGGTGCCCAAGAACGGGATAGATTCACTCGACACAGAGTGGTGTTACTTGATAATAGTATCCACGAGGCAATTCCGTTGATTGAGGAACGCCTTATGCAAGGACAACGAGTTATGGTTGTCTGCAACACCGTCAATCAGGCACAAAATGTATTTCAGAAATTGCAAAGTGTAAGCGATAATGCTAAACTGCTTCATAGCCGATTTATCCTTCGGGCCCGAGAACGGATTGAACAGGAACTTGAAGATGCGGATCTGCTTGTCGGCACGCAGGCAGTTGAGGTATCATTGGATATAGATTTTGACTGCCTCTTTTCAGAACCAGCTCCTATAGATGCACTCATCCAACGTTTCGGACGAATCAACAGAAAAGGCGAAAAAGGCATCTGTGATGTCCACATCTGTGAAAAAGGTGGTGAGAACGATGGTTTCATCTATTCCAGAGAAACCGTTGAGCGTACCCTAAATGCGTTTACATCGGATGAAGTCTTGCATGAATCCCGAATTCAAAACCTTATTGATCAGGTCTATTGTGATGGCTACAATGAGAAAGAACACGAAAAATTCAATAAAGCAAAACAGTTATTTGAACGGCACCTACAAAGCATTGTTCCATTTATTGAGGATTCTGAAGGTCGTAAGGAGTTTAATGAACTCTTCAAAAGCGTTGAGGTCGTGCCAGAATGCTATGAGAAGGATTTCTCGGAGAAAATCGAGGCACGCGAATATTATGAAGCCAGAGCTTACATTACCCAAATTAGCCACAACCAATTTGCGCGACTACATAAAGACGGACAACTCTATGAGACTAAACATTTTGGGCGGTTAGGTCAGTGGTTCATAAAGGTTCGCTACGATGAAACACTCGGTTTGCTCATAGATGAACGCAGTACCAACATCTTATAGTCTTTTCAGAAAAGGAGACACCAACCATGCAAAACCCAAGCGACCCCAATATCACTGGCACCGCCATCAACTATCTCTATATTTGCACCCGCAAACTCTGGTTCTACCAAAACCACCTCGAAATGGAGCATACCTCCGAACATGTTGACCTCGGAAAGCTCCTCCACGACGAGAGTTATCCACGCGAAAAACGCAGAGAATGGAACATCGGCGACCGCATCCAGATCGACTTCGTTGACAAACACGGCGTACTGCACGACATCAAATCCGGTCCCGCCATGGAGACCGCACACGTCATGCAGCTCTGCTATTACCTCTACCTTCTCAAACAGAAAGGCGTGACCAACCGGAAAGGGGTTATCAACTACCCGCGCCAAAAACGCACCACCGAAGTCGAACTCACACCTGAAAAAGAGCAAGAAGTCGAAATCGCCATCGGAAAAGTAAACGAAATCGCAGCGTTACCAACACCACCGCATGCCGATTACATGAAAATCTGCCAATCCTGTAGCTACCAAGAGCTTTGTTGGAGTTAAAAGCAGTAGGCACGTTTCATCGTGCCGTCAACCAACCGTCAAAGGAACAAAATATGCCACGCAACTATTACATCACTCAACCCGGCAGACTCCGCCGGAAAGACAACACCCTCTACTTAGAACCCGAGGAAGCGCAACGCATACCGATCCCCGTTGAGGACATCGATGCACTCTACTTCTACGGTGAGCTTGACCTCAACACGAGACTCCTCAACTTTCTTGCACAAAAACACATTGCCTTCCATGTATTTAACTACTACGGCTACTATGCTGGAAGTTACTATCCGAGAGAGTATCTCAATTCCGGTTCCCTACTCGTCAAGCAGGTACAACACTACGAAAACCGCACCAAACGGATGGAGATCGCCCACGAGTTCGTTGAATCCGCTGTCTTCAACATGCTCCGAATCCTCCGCTATCACACAAATCGAGGGAAAGACTGCAATGCACAAATCAAAGCCATTGAGACCCTCCTCACAGAAAGCCGAACTGCAAAGAACACCAACGAATTGATGGGTTACGAAGGTGCCATCCGAGACACCTACTATACCGCTTTTAACACCATTCTCGAACTAAAATCTCGCTTTGAAAAACGCGTCCGGCGCCCACCCGACAATCCTATCAACGCTATCATTTCATTCGGAAACTCGATGATGTACACCGCAAGCCTCACCGAAATTTACCGGACGCAGCTGAATCCGACGATCAGCTTCCTCCATGAACCGGGTGACCGACGCTTCTCACTCAGTCTTGACATCGCCGAAATTTTCAAACCGCTCATTGTTGACCGGATCATCTTTCGACTCTTTAACCGACGACAACTCGACGAATCAAAGCATTTTGAAACCAGCGTTGACGGATGCTACCTCAATGAAAAAGGGCGTAAACTCTTTATCGCTGCCTTTGATGAACAACTCAAACAGACTGTCTCGCATCGAAAATTAAAACGTCATGTCTCCTATCAGCGGCTCATCCGCTTGGAGTGCTATAAACTCATCAAACACTTGGTAGGTATGGAAACCTATCAGGCACTACGACCCTGGTGGTAGAAGCACTTATCCAAAACCCGTAGGCGTGGTTTTGGAGCGTACTCAACCAAATGCGATTTACATTCCTAACCGTGCCTTATAGCTCGTAGGGGCTGGGTAACCCAGTCCCTACGCCTCTGAAACCCAAAAAATTATGTATATCATTCTCGTCTACGACATTGAAACCACGCGTGTCGCGAAGGTATGCAAATATCTCCGCCAACACCTCAATTGGATTCAAAACTCGGTCTTTGAAGGTCAATTAACCAAAGCGCAGCTTACACGAGTCAAATCCGGATTAGCAGCACTTACCGACCCCGAGTACGACTCAATCATCATCTATCAGTTACGTGACGCTCGCTGGGTCAACAAAGAGGTCATGGGTGTAGATAAAAACCCCGCGACAAACCTGCTCTAATGTAGGGGCGGGGTCCCCACACCTGTTGCCGCCGTCCGCGGTAACCGTCAACCGTGAAGCGAAAGAGTTAGAAGCGGGGTCCCCACACCTGTTGCCGCCGTCCCAGAACCTCGTAGGGGCGGGGTCCCCACGCCGGTTGTCCTTTTCTCGGCGTGCCGTAGGATCGCTGTTCCGCAAGATGGAAACCTTCGTACCTTGTGTGCGTTCAGATTCGGACAGGCACAAAGGTTTCCGAAGTCATCCATCTCCCAATGGCGATACCTACATCATAAAATTCAGGTAGACCCGGCACTGAACAAGCCTTTTTTGAAGAAATGATCCTATAATTTGCTGTCGATCTCGGATAAATGACGGTTTTGTATGGGTAATAGATTCACAATTTTGGGATAAAATCGTGCTTAAATCCACACTCTGTCTGATGCCGTCAACCTCCCAGTAAATTTGCACGACCAGAGGTCGACAGCGGACTAATCCTGAAAATTGCAATTCCAAAAATTGACTTGACACGTCACGTAAGGATCGCGTATAATATATTAACGGCTTTCATAGAGCCTTTTAATCGAACCAGTATGGAATCGAAACTGTACACTCTACCATTAATAACAACCGAGCCGGGTCTCTTTTAATCGAACCAGTATGGAATCGAAACTTGCCGTATGTTTGGTATTACACCGAACATTATCTCCCCTTTTAATCGAACCAGTATGGAATCGAAACCGAGAAAGCAGATTCAGCGCTCTAAGTATGATTTCCTTTTAATCGAACCAGTATGGAATCGAAACAATAATGAAGCAGTACATCATCCACCTACCCAATTTCTTTTAATCGAACCAGTATGGAATCGAAACTTTCATCAGTTATGCGCTCTTCGTTTTCGAGCATTCTTTTAATCGAACCAGTATGGAATCGAAACGTCATTTCCTAATACTTCAACTGCTAATTTTCTCGGACTTTTAATCGAACCAGTATGGAATCGAAACAT
>JAJEGI010000172.1 GCA_022819945.1 Candidatus Poribacteria bacterium | reverse complement strand
GTTCCACTGCGAGATCTACACCCCCCTTGAGTCGCCACATATTTTTCGCGTGTGCCTCAGCATCCGTCTCCAATAAACTTGAATGCGCTGCGATTGCCGGTAGAGCCAAGTTATGCTGTTCCAACAGAGACGCAATCCGTTTCCGTTCCTCAGCATCAAGCGTGCTAAGTTCAGTCGTGAAGCGCGGAATAATGGTGAGTTCAACGCCATCGTATCCAAGGTTCGCTAAGTGAGAAATGGCAGTATCTATAGGGACAGTGGGCATTCCCCATGTGCTGTATCCAATTTTCATGTAATTTTCTCCTGATGTTTACCAAGATAAAGGGCAGGTCGGCATTAGTTGTGTAAACGCTCTACTGTATTATGTGCAACCAATCGCCTAATAGAAAGTCAACCCGTTGGATAAGCAACGCGACACGACCCATCACAGTATTTCCGAATGCCGAACCGAACCCGATCATGAGGAAAGCGATGCCGACCTTTGAAAGCCACTTGACGGGGCCCCGATGCTCTACAGCAAAGAAAAAATAGGTGAGCGTGCAGATCACTCCGGCAACCATGAGAACTGCCTCAAAAATGCCCCAACCAGAGAGCGTTCCCGCGGCAATCTCTGCAAACGGTGCAATCGTTCCGCGCGTCTGTTCAAATATGTTTGCACGTAGCACATTCGGAATTGCAATTCCTGCGCCAAATCCGATGAGAATCGCAATCGGATAGCGGATTAGCCATGTATGCCGAGGGGACAAACGCGCAAAAAATAACAAACCGATGCCGATCGGAATTAGTTTGATAAAACCCGTAGGTGATTCCCCTGTTACCGCCGCTACGAAAGGATCCCAAGCAAACGGGATAAATCCTTGATAGATAGAAAGAACAATCCCGTATCCGACAGACACGCCTACAAAGAGATGTTCAGCAAACCGGTAGAACGGGTTGTCTCGATAAAGAACGCTGTAGATGGAGAGGGTCAGAAACGCTGCGACCCAAATTCCGATTAAATTCCAATCCATCAAACTATTCCTCCCGTCTCATAATAAAATACGTTATGTTGCCAATGATCACCAGTCCGACAATCAACAGATGAACAAACGATTCTACATTTATCCATTGCATCCCTTTGTCAGGGGCACCTACGAGGTTCTCGTACTCAGCCGCTCCTAAAATCCCAGAGAGCAAGCCTACTAACTGCTCGGTCTGTAGATACGGGAACATCTGTGCGATAATAACACCGGTGACCCCAGCGGCGATCTTTTGGTTGTACTGGACGTTCGCGTAGATAATCCATGACTCTACGGTATCGCTGGAGGCGAAATCAACCAGAAGGTCAATTTGGTCATAGTTCGTAATATCTTGCATCATCGGAATCTCACTAATAGCAGTGCCGTTGTAATCCGTATCATAGACACTGGCAATGTCTGTCCCCATGCCAAGAATCACTTGCACCGCTCCAGGACGGAAGCCTAAAAAGACGTAATCTTCACCATCCACCGCCCCTTTCTCTGCAGCGACTTCTTGTATAAGGGCACTCGCTAAGGTAGGCGCATCTACAACAAGCGTAATAGCGATGACGCGTATATCTTTATCGAAACACTGTTTCAGCAACGCTTTTGCCATAGGATTCAGCTCGGCTAAAGAGGAGGGACCATAATCAAAAGCAACCATAATCGTTGAACCCGCAGGCAGTGATTCAACATAATCATAGAATTTCTGCGTCGGTTCAGAGACTGAGACAGGTAAATTGATGGATAATAACATCGGAATAATAACCGCCAACGCAACCAAAATAAAAACAATTCGTCGATCCATATCTAATCGCCTCCTCCTAAGTAAGAACGTTCAATACCGAGGATAATTCGGATTGATTGCGAAATAACGCCTAAACTAACGCCGAGGATAATTCCGCGTCTGGCAGAGAGATTCGGGTTGTCCAAAATCCATTGCCGGGCTTTTGAGGCAGTGTCATTCGACAGAAGATCTCCAACCGGCACATTCCCCATCATAACAATTAAGGCAGTAATCAACAATAGACTCGCTTCAAACGTACGAGCACGGAAAGCACGATAGGCTGCTGAGGCGATGAAGAAAGCAAGGAGCGAAAACATCGTCGCATCCATCGGGAGCTGGACGTTGTTGTATAACCACTCAAATACAGAATTCTGTGGTTTAAACGGAATACCGATCAGAACCATTATAATAAGACCTGCAAATACGACAAAACTGTACTGCCAATGTTCCGTTCGGCGACGAATTCGCGCCGTATGCGTCTGAATCAGCGTCACTGTTGCTAATACCAACGCAAAAGGACCAATAATCAATGCCCAACTGATAACTTCCTCGTAAATGCCTTGCGAAAATGAATGCGGGCTGAATTGTGTGAAGATCATTACAATCCCGAAAACAAAGCAGAGAACTAAAGGGACTTGTCGCTTCATAAAACCTCCTAACTTACCCGCTGTAAAAGCGTTGTAATCCAACTAACACCAGATAATTCAAGCACTACACCCAATACGATCGCAGCAAAAATAAGAAGCTTGCCCCAATCTTGACCTCTCAGACTTCCGAGCAACATCGGCTCTCTGGAAAGATACGCACTCGCAGCATAAAGTTCTTCGCCGATTAAGGTGTAATCACACGCAGCAATAAAAAATGGCAGTTGGTGTTCCGAATCTGTTCCAGCGATCTGGATAGCACCAACAGAATTACCGGTCTCCGCAAGGATGAGGGATTCAGCGTAAAATGTACCTTGTAGAAATATCGCCGCCGGTTTCTCGCGTAGCATCATCCCTTCTACACCCGCAGCGTAGGCGAATTGGCTTTCGGTGAGAAAAAAGATGTCATCTTCATTATACGCATCTGGACGCCCTTCCTCAAGATAAGCGGTTTTTACCATTTCACGCACGACATTTAGCACAATTGGGTCCCGGCATGGAACACGTAATGAAGTCTCATAGTCTGCTGTACGCCGGGCGACCTGTCCCAAAATTGTCATACTCGCAATCGTGGCGACACCACTGACACCTCCTAATCCTGTACTGTATAGAATGGAACGCCCCATTTCTGTCGCTCTGCCGATGGCTTCATCTACCGCCTCAAGCCCAGGGATGCGTCGGACAAATATATCTTTACCGCTTCGCGCACTATAGATGTTCCAGACAATTGCCGCGGAAAATAAAAGCATGGTAATAAACAGCGGAATTTTGCCGGTATGAAACCATTCACCTGTCCCTTCAACCGGAGCCGTCTGCTCAGAATCTACAGTCGCCTCTGTTTCGCTAACGGCACGCACGATATAGGCGTAAGCGGTCCCCTTCTCGATAGCTGAATCAACGTAGGTCGATGTTTCTGCAGGCAATAAGTCTCCGATTGCTTCAAGCTCACCATCGGCAATCCGCCGCAGAATTTGATACCCGCTGACACCGCTATCCTCAGCTGCCGCGTCCCATTTAATGGTGATACTCGACCCGTTGTCATTGGGTGTATCCACCGCCGTGACGTTTGATAGAGGCGCAAGCCCTTGGCTAAATGCCACGCTAACACTTAGGCACAACACCAAGGTAACGACTATCCATTGCGTTATTTTTATCATAAATGTATATTCCTCAAGAGTGGTTATCAGTTGTTAGTACGCTGCGCTTTCAGTTATTAGTTAAAGAGGTATGTTGTAGCAGTAGCAGGAAAGGTAACCGCCACAATGTGTTAACTGAGTACTGAAAGATTTTTCGCAGAAAAATCGTACTGAAAACTGACAACTATTAAAAACACTGCGATATGGCTTCTAAAACGTCCTGATCGTCCACATCGTTTCGGATGACAACTTCTCCAATACGCGTCGGTAAGATGAGGCGGAGTTTACCGCCAAGCACCTTTTTGTCTAAATACATCGCATCACATATTACTTCTGGGGTTAGGTCAGGCGGGAATATGAGCGGCAATTTCGCACGGTTTAAAAGTGTGCGTTGCCGGTGAAAATCGGGTTCAGAAAACATCCCTAAATTAACTGCCAATCGCGCGGCACAATTCATACCGATAGAGACGGCTTCACCGTGACGGTATCTATTGTAATGTGTCACTGCCTCAAGCGCGTGTCCAAAGGTATGTCCGTAGTTAAGCACCATCCGTAGCCTACTCTCTTTTTCATCTTCCGCAACGATTTCCGCTTTGTTAGCGCACGCACTCGCAATCATCTCAATAAGCGTTGTATCTTCTAAATTTAGGATAGCCGCTAAGTTCTCTTCAACCATTTCAAATAGCGGTTCATCGCGGATGACCCCCATCTTGATCACTTCAATAAGTCCGGATCGGATATCGCGTTGCGGTAAGGTTTTGAGGGTATCTACGTCAATGAGTACCAACTTCGGTTGGTGAAACGCACCGATGAGGTTCTTACCCTTCGGGTGATTAATCGCCGTCTTGCCACCGACACTCGCATCAACCTGTGCCTGCAACGTCGTTGGAATCTGGACATAAGAGATACCGCGCATGTACACCGCCGCCGCAAAACCACCTAAATCACCGATGACACCACCACCGAGGGCAATAAGGGTTGAACTGCGGTCGAGTTGATGTGCAATCAAACTATCCTGTATCCGGGAGAACTGGGCTAACGATTTGTTTGTTTCACCAGCGGGAGCCTCTATTGTGCATACATCAAACCCCGCATTTTCAAGGCTTTGATGAACAGCAGGTGTGTACTGTGCTTTAATAAGCGAGTCCGAGAGGATAAGCACCTTTTTGGATTGGGTATGTGATGTAAGCAGTTCGCCAACCCGATCAAGAAGTGCACCTCCGACAATGATCGGATAGCTATCCTCGCCGAGTTCTACGCGTAAGGTTTTCGTCATTTTTTTGTATCTCTAACACTTTTCGCAAACACCCGTTTGATATACGCCATAACCTCACCAAACGAACGTCCCGTCGTTTCGACCATATAATCGGCTTTTGCATAGTAAGGGTGCCGCTCTTCCAGCATAGAACGGATCTTCGCGAGCGCATCGGGTGTCTGAAGCAGCGGGCGGTGCGACTGATGGCGAACCCGTCGATAGATCTCTTCCGCTGTTGCTGTTAGGCAAAAAATGATACCGTTACGCCTGAGTTCTACCATATTGGCTTCTTTCAAGACAACACCGCCACCAGTGGAGATAATATGGTTATAAAATTTTGACACTTTACGAACCGCTTCGCTCTCAAGTTCTCGAAAAACGACTTCTCCATCTTCCGAAAAAATATCGCTGATACGTCGGCCGCTATCACGTTCAATGATATCGTCTGTATCCGCGTAACGCATCCGGAGTTGCGTAGAAAGCCGTCTACCTATAGAGGTTTTCCCCGTTCCCATAAAACCGACAAGCACAATGTTGGGCGTTCTTTTTTCCTGTCCTTTCACCTGTTCTCCACCTTTTAATAGTTTTCAGTCTTCAGTTAACTTCTTGTGGTGTTTTGCTTGGGGTGTTTGATAGGGGCTTTGCTTGGGTCTTTCTGCGTATTTCTGCGTATTGCTTTTGTTGTACCCGCCACAACACCTCTCTGACTCTCACTGTGAGGCAAACTGACAACTGAGAACTGCTCTCACTGCGAGGCATCTAACGCTGACAACTGAGAACTATTATACTGCTTTTGGAAAATAATGTAAAGGTTTTTGCATGAATTTTTGAGATGTGGTATAATCACAGTTAACTCCTAACCCCATTGTATACGAGAAGGAGAAAATCGATGGCGCGACAACTCAGGATGGTACGTCCCAATTTAGAAGATTTACCGGCACTTGAACTTCCCGTAGGATACGGTATCCGCACCTATCGCAAAGGGGATGAGGTCCACTGGGCACGCATCATTAGTGACTCGTTTGGGGGTAGGGAACGTACCGCACAAGATACAGAAAATGAAATTACGGGTAGGGATGTATTTGTTCCCGATGGACTCTACTTCGCAACGCATCGTGGTTCCCCTGTCGGAACCGCTTGTGCTTGGCGGCAATCTGTAGATGAAAAGGATGTCGGATATGTACACATGGTAGGCGTTGTCGCTGAACACACCGGACATAAACTCGGGAAATGGGTATCACTCGCTGTCCTCCGCTACTTTCGCGACAACAACTTCAAATGTTCGATGTTGGACACCGACGATTTCCGCATCCCCGCCGTTAAAACCTATCTAAATTTAGGGTTCATACCCGTTTACGTTGAAGAAGGACAACCAGAGCGGTGGCGAAATATCTTCAAAAAATTGGAACTCACACATCCGTCAGCACAAATCGCAAACCTTAGAGAAACACTCTCTGAGGAACTCTGGACGAAAGTCTCACGGTAAGAATACAGTGGAAGATCAACTCAGAATGACCCGACACGGTTTGAAGAATCTACAGCGGCTCCAGTGTCCTAACGGCTATCACATCCGTACCTATCAGAAAGGTGATGAAACACACTGGGCGCGAATCATGGATAGTGCCTTCGTAAACAAAGGTAGAACCGCACAAGATACGTACGCCAACGTTATCAACCAACCCGATTTCGATCCAAATGGATTCTTTTTCGTTATTCACAAAGGCGTACAAATTGGCACTGCATGTGCATGGAAGCAATGGAGTCGCGGTAAACCCAATGGCTACATTGATATGCTCGCAGTACTCCCAGAACATACTGGACATAAACTCGGAAAGTGGTTAACGCTGTCTGTCCTACACTATTTTAAAGAGAGAGACATCGGGTGTGTGATATTAGACACTGACGACTTTCGCCTTCCCGCAATCAAAAATTATCTTAACCTCGGTTTTGTACCGGATTATCTCTGTGAAAATCACGTGCCACGTTGGGAAAATATTTTTGAAAAACTCGGTTTTCTCCAAAAATGAGACTGCTTCTCGCCGTGAGGAACTTTTTTAGTTTACCCAGCAACTTCGTTATATCGGCGATTCTCATCGCCGGTTTCGGTTTGCGTGTCGTCGGTCTAAACACTGGATTGCCTGAAGCACCGGATCCACGTGAAGTCATTATCGCACAAGATGTGCTGAATCTCATCCACTTCACAGCACCCCCACAAACCTACAACTGGCCAGGAACAGCATGGTTCTACATCGTTGCTGCGATAGGCAAATTGCTGTCCTTCAGCGGCTTGTCTTTCACAGAAACCCGCGTCATTCTATTGGCACGCTGTATCAACGTTCTCTTGTCCACTGCAACACTCTGGTTCACCTATACCATTGGACAGCATATTTATAACAGACGCGCCGGTCAAATTGCAGCCGGATTGCTCGCTGTGGCGATGTTACATGCCACCAACGAATCGCGTTTCGCACTCGTTGACATCCCCGCCACTTTCTGCGTAACACTGTTCCTCTGGATCGCTTTCCGCACCCGCTTTGCTGCATCTGTGCTTACATTTCGGACTGCAGTATGCCTTGGAATCATTGCAGGTGTCGGTTTCGCAGTCAAATTCACGACTATCTTTGTCTGTTTTTCTCTCTTAACCTTCATCGGTACCAAGCACTTTTATAGAAGGCTTGCAACAATTGTCGGTGTTTCAGCCTTAACCTTCACGCTCCTCTGTCCTTATTGGTTCATTGATCTAATTTCACCAGAGTGGAATCTTTTCTTTTCAGACTTTTGGTATGAAGCCACCCATTACCACAAGGGACACTTCGGTCTCATTTCCACAGCAGAATCGGGAGGGTTACAACGGTTTGTCTACATACTGGTGCTACTGAAATGGGGAATGGGATTGCCACTCGCACTCCTCGTCGGTTTTGGGATCGGGCGTGCACTCGTTTCGCTTAAAAGCAAAGTTAGCACGGAGGCACTTCTGCTCGCTTTCGTTATTCCGTATCTATTATTTCTCGGGATACACAAAGTCAAATTTGCGCGTCACCTACTCATACTCTACCCCGCACTTATGGTGCTTGCGACTACTGCACTCATGCACTTTCCAAATCCTGTCAAATTTCTTTCCAAGTTCTCACGTTCACCAAACGTTAAAGATACCCTACATCTTAGAGAAGAAGTCCGGACGGCTCGCCGTGTGTTGTTTGAAAAATGGATTGGGGGCATCGTGGGGAGCGTTGTCGCACTTTATTCGTTGGTTTATACAGCTGCTTTTGCAGGTATCCTACTTACAGAGCCGACAAAGTTGGAAGCAGCCGAGTGGCTGTCGGTGCACATTCCACAGGAGGAGTCTATTTCCCGCACACCAGAAGTTTTGTTCAACTGGCTGCTCCCCGAATTGGAGTTAGAAGAAGCCGATGAAGCAGCAAAATGGGTCCTTATCCTTGGACCCGATCTTGAAGTGTTCCAAAAATACCGAAAACAACCTCAGCATTATGAAAATGAAGATTGGTACCCGCTCAATGAGATCAAACTGGAGGAGACGCTGGCGTTCTATGATCGAATTTTAGGGAAAGGAAGTCCGTATGAACTCCACCAAACCTTTCGACGGACACCACAGTTCCTCAGCATCCGGGTATCAGATAACGGAGCACCATTTCCGATGCGAGCACTCACGCATCCTGAATTCTTACTCTATCGTCGTTCTGATTAAGTAAGTGAAATAAGATGTGTGGGGTTGTTTGTACAGCCGTCTACATCAGCGGTGGCGTGAAATATTCTTTCTGAATAGGTACTATTACTGATAATATCTGGTGAAGTACATCCGAGGCGATGTTGTCAGCATCAATGATCCGAATGAGGTCTTGCGGGTAATGGTCAATCAACGGTTCAGTGTACCGTTTGTAAAGGTCCCATCGATAGCGAACCACCACTTCTTCGGCATCATCAATCCGGTTCTCTTTCAGGGAGCGGCCACGGATCCGTTTAAACATCACTTCTCTGTCTTCGCAAACCATGAAGATGACTTTAAAGATCTTTATACAAGGTGCTATCAAAGCCGCTTGCGTAATGTTCCGTGGAATACCATCAAGGATCAGCAAGTCGCGTTCTGGCGTGTAAAGTTCCTCACGGACTTTCCGCGCCATGTAATCCTGCCAAATTTTGATTGTAATATCGTCTGGGACTAACTTGCCTACGCCCGCGTATTGCTGGAAGATTTGTCCGAATTTGGAATTGGTCTTAAGTTCTCGGAACATATCTCCACTGGAGACATGGAAAATACCAGGAATTTGTGCCAGCATCTTCCCTTGTGTTCCCTTGCCTACACCGGGGGGACCCATAAGCATTACTGCTTGATAACCGGGACCATCCGCCTTATGTAGAGGGCTCATATCCGTTGTCATGTCTGTTGCTGTCCTCTGCCGCCTTTATAACTCTCCGTTGAGTTGACACGCTATAGAAAAAAGATTCAAGCACGCCGATGATAGAATTTAGGTGCCGAGAAGGTGTTCAAGAATATAGAAATCCAAGCCTTCATAGTCCCGGGCTGTAATAAACTCCTGTTCCACTTTTTTATCAAATGTCCGGACCTTTTCAAGCAGATTAAGAAACGTACGGCGGCTGCTCAATAAATGTTTTGTTGAGATATCGCGAGGTTGTGTTCGCATTACTTTCACATCTAAACCAACGAACTCACCGTTCCTACCATATCCGTTTTCTTCAAGAACTCTGACCTGATTAAAGGCACGTCGCAAATTGACAGAACCAAATGCCTTGTCTTGGTCAAATTTGAGTCCGTTCTGGTCGTTAAGATGTACACTCCAAAGTTTCTTATGATAAAGGGCGTATCCCATTTCATCGGACGGTTCTAATCCCGCAAGAATCGCATGCGCACTTTCTATCAGTCCACCAACCCGCGCCGGTTCATCACTTGCATAAGCCAAACCAATCGCATGCCCGATTGTGGGGATGTAAGCAATATCCATCGGTTCGTTCGGTTTCGGTTCAATCAGGATACGAATTTCTGGATCATATTCAAGTAAGGCGTTAATAGCATCCAGAATTTGGCCAACTGCCTCTGACGACGATTTCGTCTCTCGGATATAAGTGCCTTCGCGGGCAAGCCACAATACAAGGTTCCTGCACCCAATTGCGTTAGCAATGTCCACGCACCGTTTTGAACGTTCCAACGCATATTCCCGTTCCTTCGGAGAATTAGACGTGTAAGCTCCATCAATCGTCTGTGGAGATTCCCACAAACGGGGCGCAACCACCTCCGCTGTTAAACCGTGGTCGTCCAATCGTGCTTTTACAGTTTTTGTTTGAGCCATCAACTCGGCATGCGTCTTCCCATCAATATCACGGACAATGTCATCGTCATGAAATTGAATACCGACAAAACCGAGATCTCGATAAAATCCGACCTTCTCATCAAAACTAAATGGCTCCCGAACAGGTGGGCCGAAAGGATCTGTCCCTTCGTGTATGTTCCATGGTCCGAAGGAGAAACAGTATTCTGTTGCTCCTTCAAAAGATTCGCTCATCTTTTTTCCCCCGTGCGCAGCATTTATGCTTCTCCCCACTTTAGATAATAAAAACGCTCCAATAGCGGTGAAGGGTACGAAAAACTGCTTGACTTTTCTAATAAGTATAAAGTATTATTTAAAATGTGTCAAGCAATTCTTAATTACAGCCCTCAAACCCATATTGCATCACCACGAATATCGGATTAAGAAGGAAACTTTCTGAAATGTTGCCTTTGTGTCGGACAGCCCTGTTTCTTCTATACCTATTTTGCTCGTTCATACTTGCCCTGAACCTATTTGTCTTATCGGCAGATGCAGTGGATGAACCTATCCCATTGCAAGAACATGCCCCCATATTGGGAACGGCATCAGAGGAAACCTTCGATTTTGAAGATATTTACCAAATAGAACTCAATTTAGATGTATCAGGAAGCATTGAAATGATCGCCACAGAGGGCAGAAGTATCAGCGTCACACTTGAAAAACAGGTACAGCCAACAGATACGACAAATAATGCGCTCATTCGTGCCTACCTCGATAATATCTCCTTAAAAGGGACACAAGACGATGGCACGCTTCAATTGAATGCCCAAGTGCCTGGAGGTGATGCCCCTGAAGCAAAACCTAACCCTTTTTCTAAGATGGTGGAACTCCAAACAAGGCTCCGCAAGCAGCTTCAATTGAAATGCACCATTAAAACGCCCGCAGATGTCTCTGTTAAGTTCAGCGTAAAAAACGGTGATATACATCTCAACCGTATCCGAGGGAACATAGAAATCGCGACGGAAACGGGGAATGTCCAATTAGATGAAACCTTGGGCAACTACAACGTTACAGTAAAAAAGGGACGCATTTATGGAAAAATCTTGCTAACGCATGGACAGAATAAATTAGAGACACAAGACGGTTCAATCGAGTTAGTTATGCTTGACACTGTTGCAGCACCCATGGATATAACTGCACAAGGCGGCAACATCCGATTGAAATTGCCTGAAAACTACGCTGCCGATGTCCAACTTGAGAGCGAAAAACAGCAAGTTGTTATTAATCTTCCGGCACAAGTAGATAATGATACAGCGTTGACTATTATCAACGACGGGGGCCCCCTGTTTCGTTTAAAAGCAACCGACACAATTTCGCTACTACCGAGTTCATCAGACACAGAAAACACACCTTCAGAGGCTGAGGTAGACCCTTTTGTTGATGCTATTCTGCCTATCCCGAAAACAACACAACCTCCGATTATTGATGGAAATTTATCTGAAATCGTGTGGCAGACGGCTCAAACACTTCCTCCGTTTCAGAACCCGGAAGGAACTGAGGAAGCAGAGAATCCTACAGAAACCTTTCTGCTGTGGGATTCAGAAAACTTTTATATCGGTGTAAAGGCACACATTTCCCAATCGCAATTCCCACACATCTCACTGACACAGCACGATTCCGCTATTTGGGATGATGAATGCATTGAAATCTTGATTGATCCCGACCTTCAAACCGATACCTATTATCATCTTGTTATCAACCCGATTGGCGCGCTCTTTGATCAGCGCGTTAATGTCCCCGGCGAGCCGAGTTTCCGATTTGCTCCTCACGATGTCCAACTCACTTTGAATCAGAAGGCTATGCAGACAGTATTTGACGCAGATAACAAATGGAATTCAGAGGCAACGGTCGCAGCCCAGATTAACATCTCCTCTTGGAGCATTGAAGTCGCCCTCCCACGTAAAATGTTGGAAAAACCTCCTAAGTCAGACGCACAATCGGAACCTACTGCTGAAAACAGATGGTTTTTTAACATCCACCGTAAGGCGTACAGTAGTATCAGCGGCACAGAAAACCTTGTGTCTACAACACAGAGGGAATACAGTTATTGGCTACCGACTTATGACAATGAACATCCATGGTGGTTTCATTCGCCCCATCAGTATATGGGTATACTTTCCGAACGCTATGCCCCGGCGATGGGGGTGTTAAACCTCGTAACAGGACCATCAACTGCCACGGAAGCCTTTACATCCGAGGAAAAAATTCAGGTTACCAAAGTTGAAATTGAAGGTAATACCACTATTCCGACTGAGGTTATCCAGAAAAACATTCCCATTCAACCGGGGGATGTCATCACGGTTTCGCAACTCTCGTGGCTAATTGCTGAATTACGCGCACATGATCTATTTCAGGATGCCCGCTTGGAGACAAGGCAAGGACAACTCGGATCTGGAGACCCTCAATTTTTTCCGATTGCCAGTGTGCATATCCGAGTTACAGAGGCCCCCGTGGTACTGGCGCGCCAGATTAGGATCAATGGAAATAGAAGTTTCCCCTCGCAATTCATCAAGGAATGGTTTCAGTTAAAACCAGGCTACCTCGCTGTCGCCGCTGTGAAACTCAAACAGCAGCTAATTGCTAATTTCTATTTCAACCGTGGATATGAGTTTACCACCGTTAATTATGGCATGACGAATGATGTCCTTGAATTCAGTATTAACGAAGGCACGTTACACGAAATTCGTTTCATGGGGAATACTCGGATCTCACGCGCAGAACTATTATCAGCACTTGATTTAAAAACCGAGAACAATACCGGAAAACAGAGTTCACAAACATCCGATGTTTACCACCATACCCTTGGACAATCAAAGATAAACCGCATGCGCAGGGAACTCCGTGATAACAATGAGCACTTTAAATCAATTCGGGATTGGCGCGTCCAACGCGAAGGTGGAAAAAACGTCATGATTGTTGAGATTGAAGAACAACCCTTCGCTAAACCTGGAGGCTTTCCAATTATCCAATTCAACCGTGTTCACGGTTTGATGCTCGGGGCAGGTGGAACACTCACAACCCAATTGACAGGCAAAGAGAAGGTCTTCGGTTCAATCAGTCGCGGATTTTCAAGCAAGATATGGAACTATCACGCTGGTATTGAGCAAGCATTCTTTAGACGGCAGGTTCTTAAACTCGGGACAAGCTTCTATAAACTCACCGATGTCAGTTCTAACACCTATCTACATCACGGTGATGCTACCCTGAGTGCCTCCTTCTATGGTTCTGCACTTCAAGATTATTATGAACGACGGGGCTTTCAGGGATGGATAACCTACGCACCCGTTGAATGGAGTTATCTTAGACTCGAACTCACAGGAGAAAATCATGATAACCTCTCCAAATCAACGGATTGGAGTTACTTAAATCGTAGCCAACTCAAGCGCGGTAATTCTCGAATCGATCGCGGGCAATTGAGAAACCTCGCTCTCGTTTTTGCATTTGATACCCGAGACCATAAATCCACAGCCTTACAAGATTTTCACACACTGTTTTCTGTGAATGAGCGAACGCGGCGCGGGTGGCGTGCACAATTCGCCTTCGAGATGACGGGACAATATTTCGGGGGCGATTTCGACTTCAACTTCTACCGGTTTGAAATAGCACGCTACACGCCACTGTCCGGGCCACACAACTTAAACATTAGAGTCACAGGCGATTTTTCTGATGCTCCATTGCCCAGACAACGGTTCCTTCATCTTGGTGGTGGGAACACCTCGCGTGGTCATGATTTCAACAGATTTGCGGGGGATAATCGAGTGGTGCTTAATCTGGAATATCGGTTTATCAAAGAGACAATCCGCAGGGATCCCGATGCCGTAATCGGGTGGACACTCAGCTGTTTTTTAGATACAGGTAGCGTCTGGTGGCATGCGGACACACCCTTTTCCAGTTTTCAGACGCTCGCGGAACGACTTAAAACCTCAGTCGGTATTGGATGTTCGGTTTTCATAGACCCATTTGGGACCCAAGCACCGTGGAGTCTCGTTATTGAAGTCGCAGAACCGCTCGATTCATCGTTTTCCTTACGAAGTCCAGGACTCATTTTACGTTTCAGTCGTATCTTTTAGGAGAATAGTTGTCAGTTCAGTTTTTCGCAGAAAAACCGTACCGACAACTGCTAACTATGAAAAAAACACCGCTTCATTACATTCATGAGCAACTCGGCGCGACCTTTGCTGAAAAGCATCAAGGTTGGAATATTGCTACCCACTACACTACTGACCCTCTTTCCGAACACCACGCCGTGAGAAATGGTGTCGGTATAGTTGATGTATCTTACCGGAGCAGGCATCAGTTAACTGGCGATGATCGCGCAACATTTCTAAACCGCATCATCTCTAACGATGTTGAGACCCTTTCAGCGGGACAAGGCACCTACGCCACACTTTTAACGCATCGTGGCAAAATTATCGCCGATTTAAATATCTATGTCCTTGAAGATGCAATCATTATTGATTCTGCCCCTGAAACTGCAGAAAATCTTTTCAGTGAATTAGACAAGTACATCATTGCTGATGATGTTGAACTCTCTGATTTAACCGCTAAAACCGGTGCAATTGCCGTCCACGGGCCTAAATCGTCGGAACTTGTGCAATCTGCGTTAAGTATGAGCGATCTGACTACTTTACCAGAACGTCAC
The DNA here is from genome assembly GCA_022819945.1 of Candidatus Poribacteria bacterium. Taxonomy (GTDB): domain Bacteria; phylum Poribacteria; class WGA-4E; order WGA-4E; family WGA-3G; genus WGA-3G. Next base: position 65,375 of record JAJEGI010000172.1, on the reverse strand, counting down.
AGCTGCGTTCGCAAAGCAGATGCATCTTTTGAACATTCAATTGTCTGCGTGAGAACAGATGCTACTGGCGAGGTTGGTTACACGCTTCATACCACTACCGAGGCGTTGACATCGCTCTGGGAAGCATTAATGACTAAAGGTTCACAATTTAACCTACAACCGATCGGCTGGAACGCGCTTGAGTCACTGCGGATTGAGGCGGGCATACCTCGGTATGGTGCCGAATTAACCGATGCCGTCATCCCGCTTGAAGCGGAATTAGAACACGCCATTGATTTTGAGAAGGGATGTTATATCGGACAAGAAATTGTCGCACGGATGAAATATCGAGGGCATCCAAACCGCCTATTGCGCGGCATCGAAATTGATAACAACCCAACGGCACAAGACGACTGCAAACTGCGTCCGGGGGCACGCGTTTTCAATGGTGAAAAAGAGGTCGGTTGGATTACGAGTACAACTTTCGTACCAACACTTGGAAAATGGATCGCTTTAGGATACGTTCGGATCGCAGCCACAGAAGCAGGCAGTCGCGTCCAAATTGAGACATCCGATGCACGTGTTGATGCTACAGTTGTCCTACTGCCCTTTTTGGCGTAACGCATAAATTGATACGTGCTATATCAAAGTATCACGACAAAATTTCTATTAGCGCGCTGTTTATAGTGAAATCAGAAGATATGTTTACACTTCGCACCCTCGTAGGGGGTTTTTGCTTGGGTGTTTCTTATAGGGTTACCCAGCCCTACGAGCCACCGTATGTGAAAATAATTATGGGATCTACTATAATAGTGATCTTCAGGTTTCGCACTGCAAGCGCGCAGGTAAGCGATAGAGGATGAATTTTACTATGGAACATTCGAGTTTTTCGCAAATTTTACTCGGGCTAGACGGCTCTCCTTATGCCGAAGCAGCGACCGAATACGCATGTCAAATCGCACTCGCTCACAACACAACAATTACAGGGGTCGCTATTATCGACCAACCCGGCATTCAATCTTCAAGTGGACCCGTCCCAATCGGTGGCGCGCATTATGACGTTAAACTTGAAGACCAGTTATTAGAAGAAACCCAAACGAAGGCGAAAGCGATACTCAACGACTTTGCGCATATCTGCGATGAACGAAAAATAAACGCCGTTTTACACGCTGATACCGGTAGTCCTGTTTCCGAACTTATTGAGGAATCCAAATTTCACGATTTCATTGTCATTGGGAAGCAGTCATCCTTTGAATATAATGTCAATGAAACTTATGGAACACTTGAACGTGTTTTAAAAAATGGACTTATCCCCGTATTGGCTGTCCCAGATTCCGTACGGGAGATTAAGAAGGTCCTCGTTGCCTATGACAATAGCATCCCGGCTTCTAAAGCCGTGCACATGTTTCTTCTCCTCGGTATTTGGAATGCTTGCGACATAACGCTCCTTAATGTTAATGATGACGCTGCAGCTGCACAGGAGTTATTAGGCAATCTTGGCGGTTTCTTTGAAAGTTACGGGATTAAACCGAGTCTCGTCGCACGAAGTGGACATCCTGATACTGTCGTCAAATCCTATATCGCGGAGAACGACATCGACATGTTGGTGATGGGGGCTTATGGGAGAAAGCGTATCCGCGAATTTTTCGTCGGTAGCGTCACATATCATCTGATTCACGAAACGGAAATCCCGCTTTTCCTTTACCATTAACCAAGAATTGTGGATGAACTTATTAACAATGGGACTTACGCACCGCTTCTTAAATTCCCCTGATAAGGGGAATTTAGGGGGTAAAAATCAAGATTCGCGTAAATCCTGAACAACTCAACCATAAGGGACATTTATCATGATACATAGATATTTTAAAACCCAAACGTTGTTGTTACTGCTCTTACCTATGCTCTTAGGTGGCTGTGGTCTTGCCAAGCTATCCAGGATTCAAAAGGAGGGCAATTTAGTTGTCGTAGAAACCACCCTCGCGAATAATCTCAAAACCCTTGAGCGTCTGGCTAAGACTGGAAACACAGGACTCATCGTCAAGACTGCACGCGCCCATTCATCTTACAGCGGTTTTCTCGAAGATAAGATGGAAAACGCTGAGATCGCTGGTGACACCGAAACAGCGGACGAAATGCGCTCACAAGCGATTGCACACTACGTACGCGCCGAAGAATACGCTTTTAAAGCACTCGCTAAATCCGATAAAACTTTTAAGGAACCCCGAACTGTTGATCTTGAGACATTTAAAGCAGCACTCCAGAAACTCAAGAAAAAACAGGTTGAACCGCTCTTTTGGGCTGCCTATGCTATGGGACGTGGGATCAGCCTCCAGAAAGATGATCCCATGCAAGTTATCGACCTCGCTCGTGTCGAGTTAATGATGGGGCGTGTGCTTGAATTAGATGAAACCTTCTACTTCGGGAGTGCACACCTTTTCTACGCCGTCTACTACGGTGACCGATCACCAGCAATCGGCGGCGACCCCGAAAAAGCCAAAGAGCACATTGATATTGTCGATAAAATGAATGACGGCAAGTTCCTAATGAGCAAATTCTATCTCGCACGGTACTACGCCTACCCTAAACAGGACGTGAAACTCTACAAGCAAGCGTTACAGGAAGTTATTGATGCTCCACAGGATATTTATCCAGGGGAAGCGGCTGCGACATCGCTCGCAAAATCGCGCGCCAAACGCTGGCTTGATCAAGCTGATATGTTATTTGATACAGAACTGGAAGAAGGAGGCTCTGAATAATGATAATAAAGAAAACAGACCTTTTAAGAAGGGTTTTCAACCCTAACCCCCTTGAATTCGCTTATGTGTTTCTGGTTATTTTTGGGATGCTATGCTTACCCCTAACGTCCTTTGCTGCCGAATCCATTAAGTTCGCAACCCTTGCCCCAAAAGGTTCAACGTGGATGAATAATTTTGATGCAATGGGGAAAGCACTCCGTTCCAAAACAGATGGTGAACTCCAATTCCGTTTCTATCCCAACGGGGTCCAAGGCGATGAACTCGATGTCATCCGCAAGATGCGGGCTGGACTGCTCCACGCAGGGGCTATGACTGCCACTGGACTCGGTGAAATACAGCAAGAAGTCTTAATTTTCCAACTGCCTCGGCTGTTTGAAACTTATGAGGAACTTGATTACGTTCGAGACTACCTCCGAGAAGACCTTGACAAAGCCTTCATGGATGCCGGGTATATCCTGCTCGGTATGGGGGACATCGGATATTATTATCTCTTCAGTAATCAACCCATCCGCACTATTGCCGACCTCCGGTCCCCAAGCGTTAAGATGTGGGCGCGTCCGACCGACAAAATTGCCCTCACATTCTATGAAAACGCCGAGATCGCAACTGTACCGAGAGAAGTAACGCAAGTCTTATCTTCGCTCTACTCCGGGCAGCTTAACACCTTAGCCGCGTCTCCTTATGTCACTATCGCACTCCAATGGTACGATAAATTCAAATACATGACAGACCTTCCTGTTAATGTTGGCGTAGGTGCGACAGTTATAACAAAGGAGAAATTCGATCAACTTTCACCAGAACAGCAGAAGGTTTTGCGTGAAACCGCAGACGCATATCAGGACGATCTCATCCAGAATATTCGCAAAGACAACGAAAGGGCACTTGAGGCACTCCAAAAGAAAGCTGGCATTCAGGTGGTTGAGTTCGAGGGAGATTCCCGAGAAGCGTGGGATATAATTGCCATCGAAACCCACAAAGAACTCGTCGGTGAGGTTTACTCCCAAGAATTTCTTGACAAGATTAACGCTCTCTTAGAAGAGTACCGAAAAAGTAAATAGGTAAGACTGACACAATTCGTCAATAACCCTTCTCAAATGGCGCGCTCCCAAGCGCGCCTATCATATTTGTATAAGTCCTGTTTACACTGATCCTGTCAATTTCCCTTGCAATTCGCCTTTATATCCGTGTATAATTGACGGTGTTCTAAGTTCAATCGCCGAAAATACGTGGACAAAACACACCATGCTTCCACTTGATGTCAAACCGGCACACAAACCCATCAAAAGCTGTTACGAGGAACTCATGGAACAGGAGAACCTATGAAGCCAGATATAGCGTCCTGTGATGGACAAACAACCGACGAGAATAAAATTCCTCGAGTAATTGAGGAAAGTTCAGAATTCTACGGGAAAAAATTACCTTTGAACCTAAAGCGTTTGTGTTCGTGTAAACCGAATCATTTGAGCTGCATAACTGCAAAGGAATGGTTGAAATGTCAAATCGGGGTGTGGCAATTCAGTTATGAAGGTAGGGATATTCGAGACAAAAAAGTTCATCCTGCTACGTTTCCTATCTCTTTAGCTCGAAAAGTGATAGAACTTTTTACACACGAAGGTGAGTTGGTACTTGATCCATTCGTTGGAAGCGGGACCACGCTTGTCGCAGCTAATGATACAAATCGAAATGCCGTTGGCTTTGATTTAAAAGAGGAATATATTCGAGTGTGTGGAGAGAGATTAGGACCACAAAATTTATTTAATACCACAGACCAATTCGCTATTCACGATGATGCTCGAAATATAAGTCAGTATTTGTCAGAAGAATCCCTTTCTCTTATTTTTACCTCGCCGCCTTATTCAAACTTGTTGAATCGGAAACGGAAAAACAAATCCAGACGCAACCGGAAGAATGAACAACTTGGCAAAGTTGAGCAGTATTCCCAAGATGCGAGAGATTTAGGAATATTGGAATTAGATCGTTATACTGAGGCAATGGGTGATATTTATGAAAAACTTCTTCCTCTATTAAAACCCAAAGCTCATTGTGTTATCAATGTTCCTGATATGTGGTGGGAAAATCAAAGAATTACAATTCATATTTCTCTTATAGAGGAACTCCGAAAAAGAGGGTATGAACTAAGAAACACTATCATTTGGGATAGGACAAACATTGTAAACAGAATCGGTATCTTTGGTTGGCCCAGTAATTACATCACGATGGGTGTGACTTTTGAATACTTACTTGATTTCTGGCGCCCACCAGCATCATAGAAATCATCGGGAAAAGAAGCTAATTCGATTCAACGGTATGTTTTTTAGAGAGATTCTAAATTTAATGGAGGGTTTATGTTGCTTTATACGAAAGATGGACTGATTGAGGATCTGAAAAAAATCAGAGATCAAGGGTGGATAAAAAGTATAAGGTCGGCAAGCTCTGGCGGGATAGGTCATACATTAGAAGAATTATTGGGGATTGAGGAAAATAATTTACCTATCCCAAACGCGGCTGAGTGGGAACTAAAAGCACAGCGAATTAACACCACTGCGCTGACGACCCTTTTCCATATAGAACCATCGCCCCGCGCAGTGAAAATAGTCTCTCAGATTCTCTTACCTCTGTATGGTTGGGACCACAAAGAAGCCGGTGGAAAATACCCCACTGATGAAAAGAGTTTTCGCCAAACTATAAACGCTTTGAAAAGAACAGATAGGGGGTTTGGCATTGAATTTAACCAAGTGGAAAGAAAAGTAGAAATCTCATTTGATGCTGCGACTGTATCTTCGGAACATGCGAATTGGTTGGATTCTGTAGACCATAGAATTAATCTTGAGGAACTTGACCCTAAGCCCTATTGGGGCTTTGACGATTTGGCGTATAAAGCAGGCACAAAATTGTTGAACTGTTTCTATATAACAGCCGCTGTCAAACGGATTGATAAAATTGAGCATTTTCATTATCAAGATGTTTTTGTCTTGCAAAAGTTTAGTCCTGAGAAATTCATTGATGCGATCGCGAAAGGTTTAATACTTGTAGATTTTGATGCGAGAACAAGGCATAATCACGGAACGAAATTCAGAATGAGGAAGAATGCCTTGCCTCAGTTGTATGAAAATGTGACAAACATATAACGGTTTTCTATAATTGAAACTTCGGTTGAGAATGCCCGTCATGCTTTGCTTCCTACTAATTTTCCCCAAAGGATTACCAGAACTTCACTATGAAATTCATTTGCCATTTTTCCCTATGTGTGGTATTATTCTATTTTTGAGGAGGAATTCAAAATCCGTGGCATCTATTAATAACATCGCAAATGAATTTATCCGAGAAGAAATCGAAGAGTTCTTAGAAGAACCTGATGAAATAGAGCGGACGATCGAGATATTCGCACAAGCGACACCCGCTATGCAAGACATCGCCGCTGCACTTATCGACGGCGACCATCACACTGTCGATGAGTTAACAGAAGCAGCACTCGAAGAAGGCACAGAAGCGTTGGAAATTATGGATGACGGTCTCATCGCAGGGATGGGCATCGTCGGCATCAAATTTCGCGAAAACTTCATTTTCGTGCCAGAAGTCCTCGCATGCGCCCGCGCAATGAAAGCGGGGATGACGCATATCGAACCGATTCTCTCGGATTCAGGCATCGAACCCATCGGTACGGTAATTATGGGAACCGTCAAAGGCGACCTCCACGACATCGGCAAAAACCTCTGCATTATGATGCTGCGCGGCGCAGGTTTCGTGGTCCACGATCTCGGTGTCGATACCTCCGAAGATGAATTCATTGAGGCCGTTGAGGAATTTGAGGCACCGATTTTGGGGATGTCAGCACTCCTGACGACAACAATGCCAAACATGGGAAAAACGATTGATGCCTTTATTGACGAGGATTTGCGGGAAGAAGTAAAGATTATGGTCGGCGGCGCGCCAGTCACACAAACATTCGCAGACGACATGGGTGCTGATGGATACGGGAAAGACGCGCTCGCCTGTGTCGCACTCGCCAAGCACTTCCTCGAAGCACCAGACGAAGAGTGGTAAGAAATGGCTATCAGTAGTCAGAAGAGGTTATCAGCAGCGGGGTGTTCGTTCCACTCACTCTTGGTAATCGGTGGAAGATACTTTTTGGTTAATTCTTTACTGATGATTTTCAACAGTCATTAAAACCGATGGCTGATAGCCAAAAGCCGATGGCTAAAAAATATGAAAAAAATAGATAAAGCAGAGTACGAGAAACGCCTCAACAAAATTACACAGATCTTTGAAGGCTTGGTCGTCCATGCGGATGAACAATCCACCTATCGATGTCCCTACAAAAACCGATTTGATCACTGCACCGCGAAATTCGGGTGCCGAAACCAACGGAAAATCGATGAAGGGACAGGACTCCTATGCGTCGGAGACGATAAATTAGATTACCGAAGCGCATGGGAGACGGACGCACCCGATCAAACGGCAGAATCACGAGGCACAATCACATGTGACGGAGAAACCTATCAACTCACACCTGGAAAAACCATTTTTGACTACGCCGATGATTTAACTGTCCAAGTACCCACTTCCTGCTTCCGAACCGGACAGTGCCACGAATGTATCGTTGAGATTAAACGCGGAATGGACAGCCTCCAACCCCCTAATGAAGCAGAAGCCTTTCTCCGAGATAACTATCGTCTCGCTTGCCAAGCGGTTGTGCTGGATGTCGATGCAGACATTGAATTCACACCGCTCCGCCGCACGCCGAGGATCCTAACGCATACCCGGACAGATGACAACAAAGCACTGGAATTAAGCCCAAAGGTTACCCATAACGATGGGGTCGTCTATTACAACGACGAACCTATTGATCGTTACCGAGGGCATCTTTATGGGTTAGCAATTGATATTGGGACAACCACAGTCGTAGCAAATCTGGTGGATTTAGAGAACGGAGAAACAGTCTCTGTTAGTTCATTTGAAAACCCACAACGTTTTGGCGGCAGCGATGTCATGAACCGCATCACCTACGACGGCGAATTTCACGGTGAGCTGCGCCGTTCGCTTATTGCTGCACTAAACAGCGAAATCATGGAGATGTGTACCCGACACAATTTCGTCCGACAGGAAATTTATGAGGTTGTCGTTGTCGGTAACACGACAATGCGCGATATTTTCTTCAAACAGGACGTCCAGAGCATCGGACAGAAACCGTATAAATCCCTGATTGAGCATGAATATCGGGACGGCATCCGTTCAACCACTTCGCTTACAGAAAAAACACGCCGCTTAGGGATCCGTGCGAATCCGAAAGCGATGGTGTACAGCCTGCCGTTGATTGCCAGCCATGTCGGTGCAGATGTCGCAGCGGATTTAGTCGCAATTGACATCGTCTCACAGGATGAGGTCATCATGTTAGTTGATGTTGGAACGAATACAGAGGTAATCGTCGGAAATGCGAAGCGGATGGTAGCCGCATCGTGTCCTGCCGGTCCAGCATTTGAAGGCGGTGGTATCGAATACGGAATGCCCGCCTATCCCGGTGCCATTGAGTCTGTGAAATGGTATGACAGCCATTTCGATTATACGACGATTGATGGAGAAACGCCACAAGGTCTATGCGGTTCTGGACTGATTTCGCTCCTTGCCGAGTTACGACGGAACGATCAGATGAGTCCAAAAGGCGTTTTCGCAGACAGGAAGCAACGTATTATACCGCTTTTGCCTGAATACGGGATTACCTTCTCACGCGAGGATGCAAGCAATCTGGCACAAGCCAAGGCAGCAAATTATTGTGGACAGTATATCGTCCTAAGGCACTTCGGCTGCGCGCCTGAAAATATCACAAAACTCTTTTTAGCAGGCGGTTTTGCCAATTACGTTAACCTACGAGATGCAATTGAAATCGGATTTCTCGCACCTGTTCCAGAAGAAAATGTAGTCAAAATCGGCAACGCTGCAGTAGCAGGCGCGACCGCTGTACTCCTTTCCGACAAAAAACGCGCAGATGTTGAAGCCTTCGTCAACAACATCGAGCATATTGAATTAGAGACCACACCCGATTTCTTTGATATATTCGTAGAAGGTTGTCAATTCAAACCAATGCCAGTAACGTTGTAAAGAAGGCAAAAGTCTGAACTATGATTTGCAAGATTTAGAGATTTACAGGATTATAGGTTTTCAGGGTAATCCTAAGTGCATAGCCTGTAATGTGATGGAGGGCGGATATACGGAGAGGAACGGAAAACTATTAGCACGCCTCACCGAACCGCAAGGTAAAATTAAAACCTTTCGAGAACGATTAAAATCTGATGAACCTATTTTATACGACGGTGGGTTCGGTTCGCAATTATTCGCACGCGGTATAGAACTCGCGAACAGCGCACTCGCCAATGAATTGCATCCCGCAACTGTTATTGACATTCATTCGGACTATATCAACGTAGGGGCTGAGGTGATTGGAACAAATACGTTTGTCGCATCTCCACTTCACTTGGAAATGGCTGGACAAGACGTATCGGGTGCACAACGGCTCACGCGACTCGCTGTCCAACACGCAAAAGCAGCCGTCGCACAAAGTGAAAAAGAAGTATACATAGCAGGCTCCGTGGGACCCTCTCCCGGTGCAATAGAAGCCGATAGTGGGGATACCACTTTCGGCATCCCAAATGATGAGGCGAGAGAAGCACATAAATTAGTCATCCACACCTTGGCAGAAGAAGGCGTGGATTTTCTTTGCCTTGAGACGATGTTTTCTGCAAAAGAAGCAGCGATCGCTGTGGATGTCGCTCGTGAGACAGGGCTTCCGATCGCAGTGAATTTGACATATAAATGGACAAAGGAACGACGGACTGGCAATATCATCTATCGGACGGATTGGGGTAATTCGCCTGCCGATCTTCTTGAAATTCTCATGTCAGGTGAATTTTCAAGAGATGGCTCGCTGTTAGATGCTGTTAGTATCATCGGTGTGAACTGCGGTGCTGAATCCAGACGTGATGAACATACAGGCATGCCTTATGCGATTACGGGTATCCAGCAGCTCAGTACAGCACTCGCTGAAACCGGAATCGACGGGAAACGGATGATGGCATATCCAAATGCTGGCATGCCAAAACTTGATGAAAATCATCAGACCGTCTATACGCAGACACCATCAGAGATGGCAAGTCACGTTCCTGAACTCATTGAAACCGGTGCCTATTTAATAGGCGGCTGTTGTGGTACAACACCAAAACATATTAAAGCCTTCCGTAATAAATTAAAAAACACGTAGCTTGGAATGAAATGGAAAGCGGGTATACGGAGCGGAACTTTCAAGCACCAATCCACCCGAACGAACCGCAAGGAAATATAAAAAATTGGAAACTGTAACACTTACCTATAAAAGACCACCTGACCGGGTGAATCACTTCCAACAAGAGTTGCTTTATCTGGACGATGATGTGATCGTTACGTCTCAGCGGGTTAAACCGTCCTCGCCTATAATTCAAAACGGTGAGACAGTTTTAGCGGATAACTTCGCTGCAATCTGGTTTGTATTTACAGGACTTTGGTATGATGTCGGCAAAGTTTATAATCTGGATAACGAGTGGACCGGCTATTACTGCGATATTCTGAAGCCGGTCAAACGGCGCGTAAATATAGCAGGCAAACTTGAGTGTTTTGAAATAACCGATCTGTTCTTGGATCTCTGGGTAAACCCAGATGGCACTTATGAGATTCAGGACGAGGACGAATTTGAGGAAGCCGTTCAAAATGGCGCAATTGACGCTGAATTAGAAAGAAAAGCGCGAGATGTCATGAATATGTTAATCGCTGAAGTTGAGGAGAGGGGCTTGGAGTCTCGCTTGCAAGCGGTATTTAACAGCGCGCAGCTTCCTGATTTGCAGGATTATGTAGCAAAATTACCTTAGCAATTGAAGGGGGATGAAAAGATGACAACATTGGCAATAAACGGCGGTGAGCCTGTCCGAACTGCTGGTTTCCCTACATGGCCCACGCAAGATCCCACCGATATCGAAGCATTTGAATCTATTTACAAAAGCGGACAATGGGGCGTTGGCGGACCAAAAGTCCCAGAATTCGCACAACAATTCGCTGAATTCCAAGGTGCGAACTATGGCGTTTGCGTCAATAGTGGTACTTCGGCACTCTATATCGCCCTAAAAGCAGCGGGTGTTTGTCCCGGCGATGAAGTTATCACAACACCCTACACCTTCCAGGCGACAGTCGTTGCGATCCTTATGACGCATGCTATTCCTGTTTTCGTAGATACGGCACCAGACAGTTTCCTATTGGACCCTTCAAAAGTTGAAGCTGCAATAACAGAGAAGACGAAAGTCATTTTACCCGTCCACATCGCAGGATACCCAGCAGATTTAGACGCGCTTGTTGATCTCGCGAATCGACATAACCTCAAAATTGTGGAGGACTGCGCACAAGCACACGGCGCGGAGTGGCGTGGACGAGGTGTCGGCAGTTGGGGACATTTCGGATGCTTCAGTTTCCAGTCATCGAAAAACCTCTGTGCGGGTGAGGGTGGCATTGTCCTAATAAACGATCGCGAACTCTATGAACGCGCTTACGCTTTGCATAACTGCGGTCGCACACTACCCGATGCCGAATTCGGAGAAGCGGAACCCTTCGGCGGCAACTTCCGTATGACGGAATGGCAAGGTGGTCTCCTCCTTTCCCGCCTCACCCGGCTTGAGGCTGAAACTAACTACCGACATAAGAATATGCGATGGTTAGACGGTTGGCTCGGCGAGGTGCCGGGCATTAAAGTCACGCCACTTGATCCGCGGGCAACGCGCGGCGGCTGTCACGGCTATAAGGCAATCTTTGACTCTGAAGAGTTTGAAGGTATCTCACGTGAAACCTTCCTCCGTGCGATGCGAGCGGAAGGGATCCCTATGGGATATTGGTATTCCACGCCGATGTATCGCGCCGGCTTCCTTGCCTCTAATCTTTTCGGTCAGAATCTCAATTTTGATGATGTGGATTGTCCTGAGACGGAAAAAATATGTCAGACAGGACTCTCCCTAAGTCAGAACGTCCTTATGGCAAGCGAAGAGGACATAGAGGACATTGTTAAAGCAGTGATTAAAATCCGTCGAAACGTTGCCGAACTGAAATCGGAGACTGCCTGATACTTCGATATCAGCGGTTGGCACGCCTAATTATTTTTTTCCACTATCCTTTTAGTCCGAGATGACTCTATATAGACGAACCCGATAGGCAAACTTTTTTACTATCCTTTTCAGCCTTGAGGGACTCTATATAAGCAAATCGACCTAATAAGGAGAAAACCATGTCTAACGAACGTGAATCCCAAAAGGAAATTCGCAGAGTTCTACGGCTATTGGAAACTACAGCACGCATCGTAGAAACGTCAGCAATTTCAGACCGCTTTATGGACGGTGAAGAGCGATGCGCGCGACAATTCAACAACGCACTTAACCTGCTATCTGAACTCGGCGCAGTCCCCGAAGGTCTGTTTGAACCCTTAGAAGCAGATAATGCCACTTTCGGCGATATCTGTTTCGCATGCCACCAAGTCGCGGCGTACGTTAAAGAGGGATGTGTCGATGATTTTGACTTCGATCACATGAAAAAAACCATTGGCGACGAACTAAAAGATGTCAGCGAGATTGTCCGGCAATCCATGCCCTCTTTTGTCAAAGATATATGGAGCGGACAAGCACAAGAAGATAATGCTGATACCGTCGAGACCGTTGAGGTCACCTCAGATGACGATGAGGACGCGACACCTGTTGAACAGCGGATCGCTAAACTTGAAGGGCAAATGGAGACTGTTGTTGAGATACTTCAAGAAATCCGAACACAACAGCAGAATGGCGAATCATAGGCTGCACCTGTCTGGAATAACGTCTATAACGTTCCAGACAGGTCGCGCCTTTCTTTTTTCCTAACGCTGTAACGGTTATAGGAGAAATCCCATGGAGAGGTTCATGAAGTTAAAAGCCTTCGTTGTGCTACTGTTTTTTTCTGGCAGTGCCTGTTTTCTCAATGCCAACGCGCAATCTTCGTCCGATGCGCCATCGACGGTAAAGAACAATATTCTGAAGAAGATTGAGAAAACATACAACGTCAAGGAGGATGGAAATCTAACGGTTGTGTCAGAGTTCGGTGCAATTGACATTCAAACCGCTGAACAGGATAAAGTTGATATCCTTATTACTTTCAGTCCTGCTAACTGGAATAACGGTAATGTTGTCATCCAGGGTGATGGTAATATTCTGATTAACCAGAGTGGCAACATTCGGATTAATGGCAATGTTGTTACAATAAATGGCGTAAAGGTTAAGGCAGATGGGACGGTTGAAAATGGATCGAATGCCAAGTTAGACCCCAAGGTTCAAAAGGCTATTGAAGATTTTGAGGTGACTTTTGAGCACAAAGGTTCCGATGTCCGTATTAACGGAAAGTTCAAGCACGGTCGGAAACATTGGCGAAAAGAACTGAATCGGTTGAAAATCTTCTTTCAGGTAACAGTGCCTCAGCAGTACAGTGTCAATTTGGAGACCAGCGATGGTAGTGTTTCCATCGCAGACCTTGGTGGTGAAGCCCGGGCACAAACTTCTGATGGCAGTCTACGTTTCGGCAATATTGAAGGAAACGTATGGGGGCGTACATCGGATGGTAGTATCAAACTTACATCATGTAGCAGCCCAGTGGACCTGAAAACATCCGATGGCAGTATTAGAGTTGGCAATGTTATAGGTGATGTCAAGGCGCAGAGTTCTGATGGCAGTCTCCATTTTGGAAAAATTCGCGGATCCCTCTGGGCAGAAACTTCTGACGGTTCCATTCGGTTGGAGCATGGCTTTGGAACTGTAAACGCAAAAACCTCTGACGGTTCCATTCGTGCCCAGATCACAGCACAACCTGAGCGAGACTGTAGCCTACACACGTCTGATGGTAGCATCACCGTTACACTCATCTCCGATATTGCTCTTGACATAGACGCTAAAACCAGCGATGGGAGAGTTTTAACCGACTTCAGTGTGGCTTCAAGATCTCAAGGGAAAACCTCTAAAAGTCGGTTAAAAGGTAAGATAAACGGTGGCGGCCCCTTACTAAAATTGCGCACTTCTGATGGAAGGATACATCTCCGAAAGGCAGCAAACTAAGCCCATCTGAGCGTTAAAAGTAACATTTGTGCTACAGCAGTGGAGGAACCTACTTTGGAAAAGATTGAAAAACGTATGATGTCAAATAGCCTTTTTCTCTCTCTTAACTGACAACCGCTTACCAATGCTTAAACGAATACATCCGTTGGCCGAGAAACAGCCCTAAAATTGCCCAGATACTTCCCATCACAAATTCGCCGAGCATTGTCCCGAAAAATAGAGGCAGTGTTCGGCGATACGCGCCAATCCCACCGTGTCGAATCAGTATAGACTTTATCAACCAAGCCAGAAATACCGGAAACCAGAGCCTACCGAAATTCCAATTCCCCGCAAGCGGATAGGCGAGCGGGTGCAGCTGCCACCAGATAAACCGCAGACGCATAAACAGCGTTCCAAGCGTCAGCGAGATGCCGAATCCGAAAAAGCTGAGACGGCTCCAGTCTGTGTCGTTTGGAAGCGTCAACCACCGTTGAAGATCACTGAACGCCTCCTGCCCCCGCCATGTCCCTAAACTTCCATGCCGGTAGCCAGCGTGTAGAAATGCGATAAAACCGATAAATAGCCCGATCACCGTCGCACCCCACATTACCCAAAGGACTTGACGCGTATTGATGCTCCCTTTGTCAGCGAGTTTAAACCCCTCTAATTGATTCGGCATCGGTTGTGATCGGTAGTTACGGGTGAATCCATAGAGAAAGGCGAACCCCGTCAATGTCGGCGCACCTATCTTCCTGGAGCCAAAAATTGAAGTAAGAAACAGACCAGGACCGGCACGGTAGAAATCCATCGTTGGGGTCCCAAGTTCGGCACGCATCCGAGTGAACGCTAACACGAGTATGAAATGGATACTGAAGAATCCAAGCACCCCCCACCACGACATCCCCGCCTTCAAACAGAACCCAAAAACAACTGCAATACTAAGCAGTAGCCCAATGAACGCGCTGCGATACCCTATCGGTTCACTTCTCGTGTCTAAACTCGTTTTCAGACCCAAGATATTCCGAATAACCTGCCATAAGTGTTTATGTGTTATCCAGAGGGCGAAGAAACAGAGCCCAAAGTACGCACCAAGCGATTGCATGTCGATATGCGGATACCCCGGGGTCTGATTCAAGCCTGTCATCGCACCGAAAACAAGCTGCGCTTTCCAAAAAAGGTAAAACAGCCAACAAGAAAGCGACAAATCCAACGGCATCAAGAAACCGATGCCGATAGCATACGGATTCAAATGAATCGGTGTTGATCCGATAGCACTCAGCGGTTTTTCCGTGAACAACCTGCCAATGTCGTGACGGATAGGGATGCTCGGAACAAACGGGAACAGGAAATTCATACCGTTGAGTAGGTCAAGCCCAAATCCAACCCCAAAGCCTATCCAGAGCAATCGGTTCCGATAGAAACTTGCACCCGTCGTCATTTCAAAGGGTAGCAGAATGATTGGATAACTCAGCTTTTCATGTTCAATCCACTGTTTACGCAGGATGACGCTGAGCATCATCATGGAGAACGCCAGGGCAGAAAAGAAAACCAGCCATGCCATTACGGGCGTAACCCACGCACGGATATGCTCCAGTTCAAATAGGTTCGACGTGCCTTCATAATAGCCGGTTAAGGCACGCCGATTCATGACGGCAATCCAGTCCGGGATATATCGGAAAAAGAGAGATTGCCACTCATTCTCCGGGGTCGCAAACCATGCGGCATGCCCCAAGACGCACATTGTCGCCTGCAAAAGATCGTGTCCACAGACAACACATGCCAGTGTTACCATGAGATAAACCGTTAGCATCTCTGCTTGTGTAAGTTGCCATTTCGGGAGATAGCGTGATAACGGGAGATTGATAATCGCGACAAGGAAAAGCGTAAAAATGGCGTTGAAGATAATCGCCATTGTGGTCGGGTATTGGGTCGTCCACACCGTCTCTGTTTGAACGACAAGGTAGATATTGAGCGGCAGCGACAGGAGTCCTATCAGGACGGCTCGCCATGTAATGTTTTCAGGTGAAGCGCGCGGGGATGTGTCCATATTTTTCTCTCTGAATTCTTCAGGACTTACGCAGCCCCTTCGCCGGTGCCGTTTGCAACCGCGCCAAAATTTGCTATGCCCCTTCGCTGGCGCCGTTTGCAACCGCGCCAAAATTTGCTATTTTAGAATGTGGACTCAACTCCCCAAAAGAGCATCTGTTTAAAGGGTGGCGAAGACGGATCATCAAGCGGAAACGCAAATTCAAGGCGAAGTATCCCGGCATTGCTAACCTTGGCAAACCCGCCCCGTAGCCCAAAGCCTATACTCCGCTTTGGCTCCATCAGATTGAATGTATGGTTCCCATTCCAGATGTAACCTATGTCGGTAAAAGCAGTAGCACTTAGGATAAGACCAAGGTTGACGGAACGTTTAATAAATGGTTTCGCAATGAAAGTGGCAACCGCTTCAATACCATCATCCAGCTTCCTGAAGAGTGTCCCACCACAAACGGTTCGGCTCTCAAGACGCAACACCATCATTTTTTCTCCACTAAATTGGCGGTAGTCATAACCTCGCAATCCATTGAAGGCACCCAGGAGAACCTGACTTTCTCCCTGCCAACCAAACTCCAACCTCGTTTTGAATTCTGCTACAAATATCTGATAAAAATCTAAAAAACCGTTTTTACGGAATCCTTTGTCAACTGTATAAATATCGCCTGTGTTGAATACATCTGTGTAGTACCACGAGGTGCGTGCCTGAAACGCGGAATTCTCAATCCGTGTTGTGAAGTTTGTAATTATATCTATAAGGGTGAGCCCTAATACCCGATTCCCGCGCGTCCATCCTAAATTACCTACGAAATTTGCGTAACTCTCTGATCTATCTGAACCGTATAAAGGGGAAGCATGTCCTAATGAGAAAGCGTATTCAGACCCTACTAAAAAAACTTCCTCACGCCCCATTCTTCTGATAAACTGGGTTTTGTGGTAAGTAGTATGTTTCCGCCCGACAGTCATACCAACCAGATTGATGTCACGATTTGATGGATCCGCCGTAGAAGGAAACTCTTTTTCAATTAACTCATGCTGCAAACGGCGTGAAGTTGCCCAAAGCCCAATATAGTTTTGACGCTCTCGGTCCCCAAAGTATCGCCGGATCCTACCAGACACGCGTTGTGAACTTATCTCAAACCTATCTGTTCGCTTTAATTTATGAGTAAACGGATCCATTTCAAACCACAAGAAATCACCAACCGATTCTGACAAGGTAAACCTCGCACTCCAACGGCTTTTCAACGTGTATTGCGGACGGTCGAATAGAATCGCCCATGAATCCCCCTCGCGTTTCTGAATATAAGCGCCATCAAAATTCCAATGTGATCCGACAACACGGGGCATGCTATACTTCCATGTTAAAAGACTCTTAGTCTTTTCACCGATCTCACTAATCCGTTGATAACGGACCTCGGTGTCGTGCCCAGAGCCAAATACGTTGGATTCCCGCAACCCTAAAAGAAACGTGCCACCCTGGCTATTCAGGGCTGGATCAATCGAAGGTAACGGGGGCGACCAGAGTTCAGTAACATTAACGTGAATTGCTACCGTATTGGAATTTTCGTCTCGCAACGGATCAATCCTCGCTGCGCCGATATAAGCCTTATCACGGAGTATCTGCTCACTTTCCTCCTTATCTGCTGCTACGTAAATATCCCCAACTTCAAACAACAGTTCACGGAGAATAACCTCTTGCTTAGTTTTTTTGTTACCCGATAAGGTGATTTCCCCGATGATACCCTCATCAATCTCAATACCAAGGTAAACACCATCTGCGAATTTTTTCACCGAAACTTGCGTTGTATCTACACGAGCAAACCGGTACCCCTTGGCCTTATAAAAACGTTGGATTGCTTCAAAATCTGCTGCCAGAACCATTTCATCATAAATACTCCAGACATCTGTCTGCATCAGGGCGCGAATTTGTTGTTCAGAGAATGAATTATTACCCCTGATTACAAGACTACGTACGATATGATCCGCCTCGTTTCCTAAAACCACTTTTGGGGCCTCTGAAGCAGTCACTGTCTCTGATGCTTCTATCACATTTTGTGGAGTTACATCAGAAGTTTCTGACGAAATTTCAACTTGTATGCCGATACCGAATACCACGATTAAGCACAAAGTCCGAAGCGGTGGACCAATGTTCCCAAAATTTACCATTATGCTTCACCTACGGTTAGTGCCTTTTCGCGGTTTGAGAGGAAACTTTCCAAGAGCATGAGGCAGACAGCCAAGAGAAGCAATTCACCCCATATTTCCTTACCATGTCTCTTAACATTGTAAGCATCGGTTTCGACTGTTGATCCTTCAGTTTCCCCATCTGCTGTTGTTCGGGCACCCACCCTCGCAGCTGCCTGTTGGACCGGGATCCTTGCTAAATCGGCTTCAGTCGCATCAACATTAACAGCGAAGAAGTCTCGTTGAAGTTTGCCTTGGGTTTGAATATCAACTTGATAGATACCAGGACGTTCTGTACCTTGAAATCGCAGTGTCCCGTCCTCAGCAATCGGAACTACAATACCGTTGTTAACATTGGTGCCATCGTTATTCGATGTATCAGCAGTGGTTTTTAAACGGATAGTCGCTTTCCCACCAGCACTTTGCGGATAACGCGCCGTATAGATGTCACCAATATGTCCACCCCATGTTAAAAGGTTATTGTTAGCTGTAGCTGTATAAAGCACACTCTGTTGGAGCATCGGGAGGAAATAAGGATTAACAAACAGATTGTTTGTATAAATTGTGGTACGAAGCGGTATCGTATCTGCGTTGGATCTATCGCTCTGTTGTGCAAGTAGCCCGCAATTATAGAGTAGGACGGTACTGGTACCGGGACTTCGTTCAATGAGAAAAGGTGTATCATCGTCGAAATGCGCAATTACCCTCGATTCAGATGTCGGACTTAGGGCTACACCGCTGTGAAACTGTGGCGCGTATTGTGTCGAAAATCCTTCGTTCGGGAAAATATCAAAAATCGGGTGCGTTTCTTGATACGTACGAATCTGCCGCGGGGGTGTCCATGTAAGCGTTCTACCAAGTTGGGCGGGGAACCAAGTATCGCTAAATTGGTTGTAACTATCTATATTGCTGTGACTGCTCACAAATGCAATAACACTTTTCCCGTGACGGATGAATTTTTGAATCTGGGCACCGATCTGACGAGTGATCTCTGGCACATCCGCGAGGATAACAACATCATAGTCTTCGAGCGGAAAGGTCTCAAATTCAGCAGGTGTACATTGCGTTGGCAGAATCATTGTATCGGCTGTTAGCAATCGGCTGTCGGTTGTCGGTGGGGCATTAAGAAAATCTCTTTGCTGATTGCTGACAGCTGATTGCTGACGACTATTTTTATGTGGATTTAGTGCCAACGTCAGGTATTCCGTCTGTTCGCCGACACAAAGCACACGGACTTCGCCGATGATATCCAAGACGAAATAACGCCGATTGTCAATGTTGAGTCGATCTTCCGTTAGTGTGAAATAACCGATATGTGTGCCGGGTGTAGAAAAGTTATGTGTTAAAGCTGTATTTAGTGATTCGTTCGCTGCTGCTGAAAAACTCACAGTTTTTTGTTTCTCTCCTCCAATAAATAGTGTTAGCATATTCCGTGCCAAAGGGGCTACCGAGTGGTTCGCAGTAGTCACATTTAATTGGAGCGGTAGATTTACGCCTATGAGTTGATTGGACGGACGAATTTCTTCAATATTTGTGTTATGGGCTTCTCCGTCGGCGACAGGAATCAGAGACACACGCGCACCTGAACGATTCAAAAGCCTACCCCAGTTTTTCCATCCGTTTTGGGCAAAATCTGAAATCAGATAGAGCTCCTTGTTCAATCGTTCCGATTCGGCGAGGATTTCGTGAGCCAGTTCAAGGCTCGGTTGAACGTTCGTGGCACGATAAGAAACCTCCGCATCGTTGATTGCCGCTGTAACGCTTTCAAGGTCGGGGGTGAGTTGTCGGAATATAGGATTCGCAATATCCGACATTAAAATAAGTGCGGCACTGTCACCGTGCCGCAAAGTGTCAAGAATATCAATCGCTAAGGTTTTCGCTTTTTCAAATCTGATGCCATCAACATCTTGGTACGCCATGCTATAAGAGTTATCCAAGACGATAACCAAGTCGGTTTTGGCACGCACAGAGGCGATAGGCAGCCCAAGTGTCAAGAACGGACGTGCTAAAGCAAACACAATAAGCGCGACTATTGCCATCCGCAAAAGCAAAATGAGCAGCTGCCTGAGTTGGAAGCGACGAGCGTTTTCGCGATGTGCCGCCATCAGGAACATCAGACTACTAAAATCAACCGTCACAACACGACGACGATTCCAAAGATGGATAATCAGTGGGATACCAGCGGCAAGGAGTCCAAAAAGAAAAAGTGGGTTGAGAAATGCCATCAGTAGTTATCAGTTTGCCTCACAGTGAGAGTCGTCAGGGGCATAGTTTTCGGTCATCAGTCATCAGCTTTGGTTTTTGAGTGATGTACACCTTCTTTTAAGATGTTAACGTCTCTGAAATGCTAATGGTTTTAAAGAAAATTTGGGTTTATCAGGAACCTCTTTAACTGATAACTATTCAACGATGGCAATTTCAAGTTGATTGAGCGTTCGGAAAACACCTTCAGCGAATCCTATCAAGTTATCCGGCTCCAAGGTGCTGCCCCCGAGTTGTATGTGATTCGCATCAGCGATATTTTGCCCCCACGTTGGATCCATCTGCACCCATCTACCGACGTAGACTTCAGACCAAAAGTGATAGTAAAAGGCATCTTTTGCAAAGGCAATACCAGAACAGATGCGTGCTGGTATTCCTGCGGCACGTGCCAGCGCAATAAAAAGCACCGTGTGTTCCGTGCAATCTCCAGAAAGTGTCTCCAGTGCTGTTAATGAAGAACCAAAGCCACCGCTCATTTTTTTGTCACTCATAGATGTATGCACCCATTCGCATAGCTTTTTTGCCGCACGCCATGAATTAACTTCGCCTTCTAAAATCTCTTCGGCCTTCGCGCGAATAGCCGGAGCATCAGTTTGGATATAAGCACTCGCACCAAGAAATTTATCTTCCGCACCCTGAATAGGTAAATCCGGACAATCTTCCGCAACAACCGTTGGAACTTGAATGGAAAGTCTACCTGAATGCTCGCCGTTTAACGCAAGTTTTTGCTGGGAAGTAGACATGATCGCATCAGTGATGTTTCCTGTTATAAGTTTTACATCTGCGCCAAAGTTTTTTGCGTTTGGTATAGGGCGTTTGCCAGAAGGGAGGATACGCGTCTTTAAAACGACATCAACTTCTTCGATACCACCCAGTGCCGTTGCCTTGTCCGTTTTTGTGGTTACCATGGAGAGACCCATCAACGGTGTTTCCGTTCGATAGGTTACACCCTCGGCATCAAGCCAAATCTTCGAGGTGATCCCGTTCATCGTATCCATCGTCTGACGCAAAACATAAACCTGTTTTTCCGCTGACTGATAGGTTAAGATGTCTCGCGCTTCAACTTCGATTTCCGTTTTTACCGGCTTCAATAGATCGAAACTGAAAATGTGAAAATTCCGTTTGTCGCCTATTTTAAGGCCCTTCCGGAAGAGTGATTCGACACCTGTATATTCAGAAATTGTATCCGATGGCACAGAGACTTCTGATTCAGTCGTTTCACCATTGAGCGTCGTCTTAATGGAGGCAACGCCATCTACAATATGGCCTTCCACCTGTTGCAGACCCGACGCATTGGAGGTTGAGAGGAAGTGGCGCGGCATTGAATCGGAACCTATATACTCGACGCGGGTGATTTCAACTGTTACATTCGCACCAAGTGCCTTGAGATTCATAACTATATCAACTCTGTTCCGATCCACTTCTTCCCCTTGATACGCAGTCTGTTCGGTAGACACATACATGTAACCGATCTTAGTCTTCATCAAGGTGAGGTTGTACCAGTGTTCTTGCGGGTTTTGTGCCATGTCCTCAATTGTGCCTTTTTTCTGGAGTCTTTCGAGAAAGGTAGCGATCCCCGCCTTTTTGGTCATCATAAGTGGAACGAAGTGATCGCCGCCATTGACAACTGTGACAGGTTTTCCAAGCCGATCACCGTAGCCTTCTTTATGAATACTGATTAGATACCGACCAGCAGGGATACCTGATCGTTTGTACTTACCGTTAACGTCAGTTGTTGCTATATATTCTGTGCCATCAGTGGCAACAATTTTCACTTCAACGCCTTCAATCGGATTCTGTGTTCTGGTTGTATCATTAATTTGACCTCGAACAGTGCCACCATTTACAACCGCCTCTTGTGCAAAAATAATACCACTGGACATACCCACACACGCAATTAGCACTAACGCAAAGCGTAAACGAGTCATGTGTTATGTTTCTCCTTTGGGATACTGTTTAATTGGGGAAGAAATTTTGATTGTTTGTTGTGTTTGTCGTACTATAATTATACCTGACGGCGCTGCCTATGTCAAGTCTTTTGTAGGAGTATTGACAGTCGTAATGTGCGTTGTAAACGTGCCATTTCTCAAACAAGCAAAAAAATCTACGCTCGCGTTGCCATCGCAACCGTATGCGTGTTACGCTGTTTCACCTTCCGATAATTCCCGAAGATAGTCCTAAAATTACGCTTGATAAATTCTCGGAGACCCGAAATGGTGACGACATAGAGGCGTCCGTTCGGCTTGAGGTAATGTTTCGCATCCGACAGGAAAATCTGTAGAAGCTCTTTGCCAACATTAGCAGGTAGGTTAGAGACGATGAGATCAAATTGGATATTCGGGAGATGGCTAAATCCGTTACTCAGGTGGACATGACAATTCTGAAGTCGGTTCTGTGCCACGTTTTTGCGCGCGTATTCAACTGCTACAAAGTCCTTGTCCACCATATAGACAGTTGATGTTTGGACGCATTTCGCAAGCGTGACACCAATAGCACCATATCCGCATCCAAGGTCAAGGCAGGTATCGCCTTCTTGGATGTCGATATGTTCAATCAATAGATGTGTTCCTGCATCGATTCCTTTGGGTGAAAAGAGACCCCACGTTGCGGAGAAAGTGAGGGAAATCCCGCGTAATTCTGCCGGAAACGCAGTTTCTCGTGCCGGAACATCTACTGCCATTTAATCAGGACTCCAAGCGTATCACCAGGCGAATTCCAGAGTAGGTCAAACGCAGCTTTCGCCTCGGTGTAGCGAAAACGATGCGTAACCATTTCAGACGCTCGTATCTCCTTATTCCGTATCTTTTCCAAAGCGCGTACAGCAATCTGAGAACGCGGTTCATCTGTCAGGATCCCAGCGACGAGACGTTTGCTCATCATCTTTGAGGAATGTAAGGGGAGCGGTCCCTGCTGATAGAGCGCGATCAGTTGAATAATACCATATTGGCGCGTCATATCTTGTGCCTGCTCAAAAGATTTGACACCGGCATACCCACCGACGCAGTCTATAACCAGATCCGCCCCTTTACCATCAGTAAGGCGACGGACCTCTTCAACCGGATCCATCTCATCAGCATTTACTGCCACGTCGGCACCGAGTTGCATCGATAATTCGCATCGAAGCGGCAACGCATCCACCGTAATAATCCGCGCCGGGTCATAGCCACGTAACACTTGCATCATCAGGCTACCCACCAAACCTTGCCCTAAGACAACGACAGTATCCCCTGCTTTCACACCCGACGAGTCCGACCAAGCGACAGCACTCGTTGCAAGCGGAAGAAAAGTCCCCTCCTCAAAACCAACATCGTCAAGCGACACGATGCGTCCATCAGTTACATTAGGTTCAGCAACGACATACTGCGCGTGCGGTGCTACGACCATAACGCGTTCGCCAACCTGATAGTCCGCTACTTCAGTGCCAACGGCATCTACAACGCCTGTAAGTGAGTACCCCATGATTGAGGGGGGGACTGCCGCTTCCATGATGTACCGTCGAAATAATTCAGAACCGCGGCTAATTAACGTCGTATCTGTCTCTACCCGAATCTGTCGCGCATTTATCTCCGGTATCGGCACCTCTTCTAATTGAATGTTACCGAAACCTTCTGGTTTGGTTACCTGAAGCATGTCCCTTTTCCTCCAAGCGTAGAGGCGAGGTGACCTCGTCCCTACTGTAAACGTTTGGCTAAATCCTCACTCGTAACAGGTTCATCAAAAGACATCAGATAGATATGGAAAGTATCGCTTCTGTCGGAAACAAACACGAGATGCCGTCCATCAGGTGAAAAAGCAGGTTGGATAGATCTACCAATGTCATTCGTTATGCGGCGTTCATTTTTGCCGTCTGCATCAATGAGGTAAATCTCCCAGTCGCCGCCTCTCGCGGAGACATACGCAATTGTTTTTCCGTCAGGTGATACAGCCGGGTTATAGCAATCATAGCGGTTTGGGTTGAAATGCACCTCGTTTTGTCCGTCAATATCTATCGTATAGAGCTGATTCACCTCATTCCGTGATGAGACAAACATTAGGCGTTTTCCATCTGGAAAGAATGTCGGGCTGCCGTCATCTATCTCGTTGAAAGTGATCCGTTTCGGCTCAACGTCATCTGGTGTGAATTCGGCGAGATCAACTTCCGATAAATCAAGAAGATATAATTCCAAATTTCCGTCCACATTGGATTCGTAAACAACCTGATCACCTGCAGGCGACGTACGTGGCACACGCGCACCGAAACTTACCGGCAAAACCGCTCGCGTCGTTTTACTGTGGATATGCGTCAGATTAAATCCCGCATAGATCGGTGTGGAGCCACTACTCTGGATGACGACTTTAACGTCACGGGTGGACTTCGGTTCACTGCTATAAAAAAGATAGTTCGGGGTCGTCAGGAATGTCGGTGAACTATCGTTAAAATCTGTCGTGAAGGTTACGCGACGTCGGATCCGTCCGTTCATATCCATTAAATAGAGTTCACCGTTGTCGGTTCGGAAAGATGAAAAAGCGATCTGTGTACCATCGGGTGAGAATGTAGGTGAATAGTTATCTGAGTCCCCGGAGGTGAGCTGTTTTGTCCGATAACTATCGCCTACGAGTCCAATGATTTCGCGTAGGACTTTGGGGTCTGAGGTGCTCCGCTGAACGAGCCTAAGAACACGAAAGGCGGAAGTTCTATCACCGAACCTGAGATAGGTGCGTGCCAATTCAAGCCGTGCCACGGTGCGCGCTTCGGGCTGCGCAGCATACAGTTGTGAAGCCTTTCGTAACTGCTCGACTGCCTCATTGTACCGTCCCAATTCATTGTAGGCTTTTCCTAATAATAGCCGTGCCTTGGGATCCTCTGGTGTCGTTTCGATAAAAGCCTCTAATCCGGCAATCGCCGCTTCTGGTGTTCCGGCATCTAAATGTTTTTCACTCTCTTCCAAGACTGCTTTGTTATCTTGGCACCCAAGCACTAAAACAACGAGAAGACTGCTGCAGAGGATTATTAAAATACAATTGCGTCTGATATTATGTTTGGTTTTCATAAACATATCACATCAGTTTCGGGCAGCGGACAACCTTATACACTTTTTGCGTAGTTTATCAAACCCGAATTTGCGATTAGCGTCTGCCCCTTCTACGCCTACCTCGCCAACCATCGCCAACTGCATAGAGCCAACATAAAATCCCTTGCGCTGATGCACTAATTTTCAACTTCCAAGAAGGACGGTACATCAACTGTTCCCCATCGTCAAACGTCCAGATGTGAATAGCGTATGATGGTTGCTTTTGAGAGTTTTCTGTATCGTTTGTTCTGGTCTCGTCTTTCGCGGCAGGTTTAAATTGGGTTAAATCACGCCACTCCTTTACTGGCATTGAATTGAGATAGAAAATGCCGAGTGCTGAGGCAAATATCAAGAAAAGAATAAACCCCGCCAGGAATCGTCCCAAGTAGAGTTGACCGAGTCCCGGCAGAATTGCGGATAATAACATCGCAACGTAAGAGCGAGCAGGAGCAGGCTCACCTGAGGTGTGCCCAGAATTGCTAGATCCAGTATAAGCAGTCGCCGGTCCTTCCATTTTGATTAAGACTCTCCTTGGGCAACGAGGTAGACTCCGATACAGATAATCAGAGCACCAATTATGCGAACTTTAGGGATAGATTCCTTGAACAACAGCCAAGAAAATAGAATTGACAACACATATCCAAAACTCAGCATCGGATACGCAATGCTCAATTTAACACGCGATAGGATAATCAGCCAGATGAGCGTAGTAAAGCCGTATATCGCAATCCCGCTAAGGATATAGGGATTCAAAAATGCCTGCGCCAACTTTCCCAGTGCGTCTCGGACGCTATTGACACGGCCCACCACGTTCATCCCGTGTTTGAACAGGATTTGACCCATCACGGTAAGTAGAACGTTAAAGAACAACAATATAAAGTCTTTCATGATTTTATTATATCACACTTCTATGCTTTTTTACAATTTTTTAGTTTCTATCTATGTGATTAGAATATTGAAATGTTCAGTTGTTAATGGTATACTTAACACAGGATGATTTTAAAGGGGGTGTGTCGTATGCTGAGGCAGTATGCATTTATTTTTCTATTGTTTTTATTAACATTTTCCGCGCTTTTAGGCGGTGTGTCGGCACAAAATGATATTCAATCCGAAATCGAGGACGCACGGCAAAAAGGATACTCGGATGAAGAAATCCGTCAAGCCTTGAAAAACGCGACCTGGACTGAAGCGCAAATAGACAAGTTGCTTTCTAATCCTCAAAGCGAAACCGAACAAGAGCAAGGTAAAAAATACGAACCAGAGGATGTGCAGCAATGGAACTTACCGGAAGGTGCGATCAGACGGATCGGTAAGGGCAAGGCCAGTGATGTTACTTATGCTCCAGATGGACAGAGGTTTGCTGTTGCTGGTTCCATTGGTATCTGGATTTACGATGCGCGCACCCTCAACCCTCTGAAACTAATCGCGGAAGATACAAGAGGTATCAGTAGTGTACATTTCTCACCCGATGGAAATACACTTGCAAGCGGCGGGTGGGGCAAAACCATCGATTTATGGGATGTAAACACCGGTAGAGGCATCAAAACACTCAGTAGAATCATCAAAACACCCAGTGGAAATGCCCCACTCAAAGTCCCTCTAATGCCGGTCAAAAGTTTGCGTTTTTCACCTGACGGAAAAACAATCGTCAGTGGAGGCGTAACCAAAAACGTTCGTTTATGGGATGCCAACACCGGCAGCACTCTTAAAATATTCAAAGGACGTAGACATGGGGTCAATAGTGTGTGTTTCTCACCTGACGGAAAAACAATCGCAACAGGCAGTGATGACGGCACTGTTCGACTGTGGAACGCTGACACGGGCAGAAGCATCAAAACACTCAAAGGACATACATTTTGGGTTACGAGTGTGTGTTTCTCGCCTGATGGAAAAACAATCGCAAGTGCAAGTTTGGACACCACGGTTCGTTTATCGGATGTCAACACCGGTAAACTTTTAAGAACACTCACAGCGCATACACGAGCTGTCAATAGTGTGTGTTTCTCGCCTGATGGAAAAACAATCGCAACGGGAAGTGATGATGGCCCTGTGCCTTTGTGGGACGTAGATAGCGGTACCATTCTCAGGACACTCACGGGACATGCAGGTGGTGTCAAGCGTGTGCGTTTCTCACCTGATGGAAAAACAATCGCAAGTGTAGGTTGGAGCGGCACGGTTCGTTTATGGGACGTAAACACCGGTAGAAACATTAAGACACTCATAGGACATACAAGTTATGTTAATAGCAGTTTGTCACGCGATGGAAACGCAAGTGTGAGTTTCTCGTTCGATGGTCAAACGATCGCAAGGGGGAGTTCGGACGGAATTATGCGTTTATGGGACGCGGA
The DNA here is from genome assembly GCA_022819945.1 of Candidatus Poribacteria bacterium. Lineage (GTDB taxonomy): Bacteria > Poribacteria > WGA-4E > WGA-4E > WGA-3G > WGA-3G. The sequence goes on along the minus strand of JAJEGI010000172.1, from coordinate 37,644 downwards.
AACAGGTAGAAACATTAAAACATTCAAAGGACATACAGATGATGTCAATAGCGTGCGTTTCTCACCCGATGCCAAAACAATCGTAAGTGGCGGCAGCGACAAAACTATTCATTTATGGGACGCGGAAACAGGTAGAAACATTAAAACATTCAAAGGACATACAGATGATGTCAATAGTGTGCGTTTCTCACCCGATGGAAAGACAATCGCGAGCGGGAGTTCGGACGGCACCGTGTGCTTATGGGATGTAAAAACGGGCAGACATGTCAAAGCACTCAAAGGACATACAAATCATGTCCATATTGTCAGTTTCTCGTCCGATGGTCAAACGATCGCGAGCGGGAGTTCGGATGGCACCGTGCGTTTATGGGACGTAGAAACAGGTAGAAACATCCAAACATTCAAAGGACATACAGGTTCTGTCAATAGTGTGCGTTTTTCACCCGATGGTCAAACGATCGCAAGTGGGAGTTCGGACAGCACTGTGCGTTTATGGGACGCAGAAACAGGTAAACAGATACAGACACTCACAGGACATAAAAGGGGTGTCAGGAGTGTTATTTTCTCACCGGATGGGAAAACGATCGCAAGCGGGGGTTCGGACGAAACTGTGCGTTTATGGGACGTAGAAACAGGTAAACAGATACAGACATTCACAGGACATACAGGGGCTGTCAGTAAGGTCAGTTTCTCACCGGATAGCAGCATGCTTACAAGTGGGAGTTTGGACGGGACGATTTTAGTGTGGGATGTGAGGCGGTTTGAAGCGGCGAAGTTAACACGTTGACATCTAAAAACCCCGATCATGCCGCCATGGATGAAGATCGGACATAACTCCCACTAACTGCTGAGCGCGGAAAACGAATATGCTATAGATTATAGAGATACGTTACTTTAACCACAACAACCCGATTTTCCAACGCTAACTCACGATTCAACCCTATTCCAACGGGTATATCCGCCCAAGTTTCGTTATAAGCAGCAAAAAGATGACTCTTCGGACTATATTCCCAGCCGAACAGAATGCTTAGCAGATAGTGCTGATGAATTTCAGCTGATAGCGGACGTTCCGTACCCGCTTGCGCGAACATCCGCAGAAACGATTCGCGCGTGAATAAATAGGTCGCACGCAGTGAACTGACGAAGAATCTGCCATCAATCGCACCTTCCAAATCAAGACTCTGCGCGTAACTACTATCTAATTCTACGGAAAAGTTGCTCTGTGGACGTAAAGTAGATTGGAGCGTGATGCTCCGTTGTTTACCCGCTTGTTGTCGCCGAAAATTAAAATAATCTGCGAAATCCATAGCGATACCGATAGCAATCGGATATGTAGCGTTGGTATCAAACTCAAACCCGTATCTGTCTGCTGTAAATACTTCAGTGAGTTCAACTTCCCGACTTCGAGTATAGTAGGCATTAATATCATCTAAGAGAATTTCTCGGAAATCCATCCCAACATCCCCACCAATGCTCCATCTGAGGAGGTCCTCGTCGAATTCAGACGAGAGAGACAACTTTGGGTTGCGTTCTTGCCACTCGGAAAAGTATCTCGGTGTATAAAGGCTTTGCGAAAGGCGGGCGGTGATACCAGAGAAAAATTGATGATTACCCCAATGTGGGGAATAAGAGCCGCGCATATAGACGCGCTGCCAACCCCGGTCCCGTTCTTTCCGTAAAAATCCTGTCTGGTTAATCTCAAAGTGCGGCGCGACGCGTTCAAATCCGATATTGCTGCTCCAGAGGTAATTCCGCTGTGCGAAGTTAACAGTATAGGCAGCGTTGTCTCTGTCCTCTCCCGGATGGAAACTCCCAGCATATTGCCCCGTAAGATGATAAGTTTTGCCGAGTGCAAGATTCATATCAATGCCGCCGACTCTGCTGTGCTCCCAACTATCACTGCCGGGTTGCTCCTTGTTCACAAGCAGAATCCCAACATTTGAGCGTTTGAGGATATCGCGTTTAACGCGGATAGCAGAAAACCACGCCGCCTCTTTTTCGGATGAAGCAGCCTGAGAAAAAGTAAACTCACCCGTCTGGTTGCCCAAGACACCAAGGGAATAGTTCCCTACCTTCCCTGTGAGCTTGCCGCCCCAAAGAATGTTCCCACGGCTCCCGATACGTCGGCTGAACATTAAATCATAAGGCGTTTCAAAAAAACTGTTTCCCTCAACAAAAAATGGACGTTTTTCTGGAAAACGCGTCGGAAACCGAGTCAGATTAATCTCCAACTGATCTGCCTCAACCTGTGCAAAATCAGGGTTGACAGTGAGGTTCGCCTTCAATGCACTCGTAAGACTGTATTGCACATCCAACCCTGTACCGAGTTGACGCGCAATATCCGCGTCAGTCGTACGCGCAGCACCACCTAAAGCGTAAGGGGTGATTTCAAAGTTTTTTCCAGTCTCAATACCCTGAATACCAACGATATGCCCTAAATCTGACATCCGTGTAACCACACCCGCTTGTGTCAACTGCTTCCACACCGTAACCTCGCTCTTTCGACGGTTTACCCGCTCCACATCAAAACCCCAAATCTGTGTCGGTTTATCAGTGAATCGGAAGTTGGAAAACGGGATTTTAAACTCAGCACTCCAGCCCAATTCATCAATCTTGCTTTCAACCCACCAAATTCCCTTCCAGTTCGAGTCGCGCTGCGTATCCTCATACCGATAGTTATCACTTTGGACACCACCAGGGTTCGTTGCAAATTTATAGCCTGTACGGTGATCGTGATGCGGATCAATGAAGAACGAGATAACGTCCGAAGCATAAACATCGCCGCGCCGCGTCATCCGATTCACGATTTTATTCGGTTCGGCATCATAACATCGGAATGCGACGTAAAGATTGTGCACATCGTAGGCAATACGGAATTCCGTGTCATCGGTCGCACCGGTACCGCGGGCGGGTTCAAGTTGAATAAAACCACTACGCGGTTCCGACTGCTGCCATACCACATCATCTAACACGCCATCAATCTGTGGCGGTTCACCTTCAATTCGGTATGCCTGAATAACATGTTCACCTGTGCCTTCTGGATGGGCAAAGAGGAGGAGCGGATATGAAATAGTGAATAAGAGTAGCGCAATGATAAGTCTTGACATACGTTTAATTATAATGGAAGGGCAACGTGTTGTCAAATGCAGTTATTTTTCAGCGAAAAGACTCACTGCTGCTACTATAGTTTCAGAATGCAGCGGATGTCAAAAAATTTGTTAACCTTTTCTTGAAAAAAATCGTTAATATCTTTAAAATTCTTTAACCTTCAGGTTAGAGACATGGCTTTCACCTTTTTTGAGCATACTTGCATATCGCAATAATTTCCGTCAGCACGCCTCGTGCGACTTCAACGAAGAAGGGGGCAACACAATGGTTGAACTTACACGGAAAGACATCGAATTTTTCAAGACTGAAGGATACTTGGTGAAACGGAACGTCCTTGACCCAGAATTGATGGAACGGGCACGCACAAGACTCTGGGACGGTGCCCCCGAAGGACGCAAACGAGAAAACCCTGAAACTTGGATAGGTCCCTTTACCTCTGAAGAGGAAAACCCTGACAAAAGCAACCATCGACGCGGTTTCCGCTGGAATTTCCGAGAACCCGGCGGAGAAGATTGGATGGTTCAACTCCTCGCAACGGATCCAAACGTCTGGCGGATGGCGGAGCAGCTTTTAGGGAAAGGAAATCTGGTGCAACCTGAACGTGTACGCGGCATTTATTGCACGCTCCCCTACGGTGATGTTCCCAAGAAGTCTATCGGTTGCCATGTAGACGCACATCCGTTCCATCTCGGCGCGGTCGGATATATTGACGATGTACCACCAGAGGGCGGCGGATTTACAGTCTGGCCCGGGAGCCACCAAGTCTTCTATTACGATTACTACTCCCAATACAAAAACGAACCAACCCCACAATACGATGTAGACCGAGAACGCATCAGCAGAGGTCCAGGTGTTGAATGCTACGGAAATGCAGGCGATGTCGTCTTTTGGCACCATCGTATCGGACACGCTGCAGGACATAACTATTCACAGCAAATCAGACAGGCAGTTTTATATGACTTCCGAAAAACTGAATTGGAACAAACGCAAGAGGAGCCACCAAACGACGATATGTGGCGCGATTGGCCCGGCATCAAGGCGTTAGAAAATGGTTCAGCATAGCATTCCGTAGGTCCGGTTTACAGTAGGCCCCTACAGGCGGGGATTGTATCCCCGCCGAATTACTTCATTTAACCGCGACTCCCAAATTTTTTACCGCAAACCCAATTCCTTCAATATTCCCGCCATCATATCGTGCGCGATTTGCGCTTTCTCCATCCGCATGTGCGGAAACGTCTCCACCGAGATATACTTATTGTATCCTACTTTTCCTAAACTCGCCGCAAAAGTCCGAAAATCCAACTCATCTCCATCTTCGCCTGGAATCAGAAAAGTGCTATACGGATACATGCCTGTCACACCTTTTACGTGGCAATGTGCCGTCAGCGGTCCCAGTTTTTCAGTAACTTCAGCGATATCCTCTCCAATATGATAGAAATTGGTGATGTCGTTAAGGGATTTCAGCGCGTCTGATCCGACGTGTTCAATCAAAAGTGTAACTTTCGCAGACGCATCAATCGTTGTCGCCTCGTGGTTGTGGATATTCATCGTGATACCCAGTTCTTCCGCACGACGACAGATCGGCTTCAGCACATCAACAAGGAGCCGCCACGCGAACGCATCACCGTTCTCACCCCCATAACCCGTGAGAAAGTTAACGCCACCTGCACCAAGTGCGACTGCTACGTCTTGCAGCAGCGCATAATGGTCAACCGCGCGCTGTTGGTCTTCCGCTGCCAGTTGGTATAAACCGCCGCCAGTAAACGGATTGATAACAGACACCTTCAAGCCATTGTCGGTTACCATCGCTTTGACTTCCTTGAGCAAACCGTCGGTGACATCGCCAGAAGGGATATGTGCCTCTGGACCGCACATCATCTCAATTGCATCGTAGCCTGCATCGGCAAGAATCGTGATAACTTCGTTTAGCGGGATGTCCTTCATCCCACCCGCATGATAAGAAATACCAATCATTATTTCGATGCCTCCATCTTCAGCTTTCAATTACTTATTTTACCTATTTATTCTTCCTGTTATATCCCATAGGCGTACAGCCCCATCGGTGTGACCGCTGGCGAGTGTTACACTATCAGGAGCAAACTGCAACGCCATTATTCCCCGCTTACCTGTAGTAATAACAGAGAGCAAACGACGATTTTCCAAATCCCAAATAAAAATCTTGTGCCACCAATCCCCGTCATCACCTACACTGGCAAGTGTTTTTCCATCGGGCGAAAAAACTAATAAATTAACCCATCGGCCAGGACTATTAAATGTATGAAGCCGATGTCCAGTGTCAGCCTTCCACAACTGGATTTCTGCATCAGCGATATCGTGTAACCCACGATCATCGCTGTTTCGACCACCAGTTGCGAAGATTTTACCATCCGATGAGAACGCCAGAGTCCTAAATCGATAGGTGTTACGTATAGCGTCATGTACAAACGGAGACCTACTAAATTTCTCACGGTGCCCAGTGGCACTATCATATACATCAATAAAACCTTGCTCACTTACAATGAGCAGTTTAGTACCATCCGATGAGAATTCTAAGGTGGTAATCGGTAGTGTATTCACAGGAAAAGTCAATCGCGTAGCACCAGTTTTGATATCCCACAACTGGATTGTATGACGGACTAAGTGTCTCGGCGCGAGAGGATCCAATAATATCACTGGAGTGGGCCGGATTCGTCCCCCTTTACCACTTACACTCGCCAATGTTTTCTGATCGGGCGAAAACGCTACAGCATAGATCCAACCTTGATCTGCTTTAAAAGTAGACATCAGATTACCTGCACTTATATCCCACAAATGAACTTCTTGGTACCTACCAGCAGCAAGGATTTGCCCATCTCGTGAAAATGCGATTGTTTCGATAGTTTCATTCCATTTTGGGGGAGGATCCTTTCTGAGTGTGGTGAGGTGCGTGTATGCTTGGGCATGTTCCTTGGGTAAATACGGAGCATCTTCTTCCAGTGGACGTATCGCCATTCTACTAATAAAGAGTAAAAGCACATCGAATGACGCACACATCAACACAATTAATACAAAAATCCATTTCTTTCTTTTCAAGGTTTGCCCGGGCAGCCTATCGCTCTTGCACCATCGAATACGTTCGCGGACAGATCGTCTCATTCTCATCGCTTTCTCCTTTCAGAGGTCGCTGGTACAGTCTGATGTTACGCTTATAGACACTTCCGCACTCAAAAAGATAGAAGTTGAAATGTTCAATTTTCAGTTGTCGGCTTTTATTTTTTTCTTCCTGTTATATCCCAGAGGTGTACGGTTCCATCAGTGTGGGCACTGGCAAGTGTGATACTATCAGGGGCAAACTGCAACGCTTTTATTTTTCGATTACCGGTCGTGATGACAGAGAGCAAACGATAATTCTCCATGTCCCAGATGAAAATCTTGTTCCACCAACGTTTGCCTACACTGGCAAGCGTATTGCCATCTGGTGAAAAAGTTAACAGATTGATCCATCCGCCCGGACTATTGAATGTATGAAGCAACTGTCCAGTGTCAGTATCCCACAGTTGAATTTTCGCGGTAGCGATGTCGTATAACCGACTCTCTTTGTCTTGACTACCACTCGCGAGAATTTTACCGTCCGGTGAAAATGCCAGGGCATTGACCCGATAGGTATCTGGTACAAGGAAAAATAGAGAATGGCCCTTACCAGTATTCAATCCAATAGCAGGTTCGCCTACAAATCGGAAGTGAGTAAACCACTTTTTTACCGAAAAGCGGCGAGGTATTTCTTCTGGCGGAATTCGACGCGGCATGAAACCGTTAACTTTCCAAATCCAACGCGTAAGGATTTTATCACCTGGTGAGGCAGCATAAGCAATCGTTCCGATCCTGTTAAGAATCCTGTCATGTACAAACAGACCAAAACTATTTAACTCACGATGACCAGTGGCACTGTCATATACATCAATAACACCATTTTGACTGGCGATCAGGAGTTTGGTACTATCTGGAGAGAATTCTAACGCAGTAAGAGGTGAAATGGACTCCGTAAAAGTCAATCGCGAAATAGCAGTCTTGATATCCCACAACCGAATCGTATAAGGTGCCATTTGATAATGTGCTATCTTCTGTATTGGGACGGAAGGATCCCATAAGATCGTTGGATGGATACTGCTCCGTTCTCTATCCCGACTCACACTCGCCAATGTTTTGCCGTCCGGTGAGAACGTTACCCTACGAACTAAACCAGAATGTCCTTTAAAGATAGACGAATGCTTGCCAGTATTTATATTCCACAGATGCACTTCTTGTGCTATACCAATCGCGAGCGTTTGCCCATCAGGTGAAAAAGCAATCGCATTTATGACTTGCCACCTTTCTTGATTCAAAGGCACTTTGAACGTGGCAAGATGTGTGTGCGTTTGGGCATATTCCTCGGGTAAATGTGGAGCATCTTGTAATAATAGTGGAAATATGACGCTCTCCCCAATAAGGAGTAAGATCACATCAAATACCGCACAGATGAACAGTAAAGAAATTGCGAATGGTTGTGTCTCTCTCATTTTGATCACCTCAGTTTGGTAATCTTATCAGCCTAGACACAAACATACTTTGACAACAGACAGATTAGAGACCCGTGCTGTTCTGATCTGAAGTGGATGAGTGTATATTTATGTTTCGTATGTCTGTATCATTCTCTTATAAGAAGTGAACCCTCCAGCGTCACACATAGAAGTTTTTCGCTATCTGTCGAAAACATCAATTCACGGATAGCACCTTCCTGGATCGGAAATGAGGATATAAGATCATCAGCATCTACATCCCAAAGCTGAATATGCCGATCCCGTCCGCCACTGACGAGCAGCTCACCATCACCAGAAAATGCCACAGTATCGACCGAGTCGGTGTGGCCCCTTAAGACAGATAGTACACGCTCGGTGTCCACATCCCACAAGCGAACAAGGGTGTCAGAACCGCCGCTCGCCAAGACATTACCTTCTGGCGAAAACGCCAACGTCAAAACAAGTCCATCATGTGCCGAGAAAGATGACAAAAATCTACCTGTCTCAACTTCCCACAATCGTATTTTACCGTCCGCGCTGCCGCTCGCCAGCGTTGCACCGTCCGGTGAGAATGCCAAACTCCTAACGCGTCCCGGGGCTTCCGCTGAAGCCGCAAGCAACCGTTCTGTACGCGGATCCCATCCCGGAAGCGGAACACCATCTGGCGACGAAGAGGCTAACGCCTGCACTAAATTGGAGTCTCCTGCAAGGGTCAACGTCTCACGAGCAGTGGCAGTATCCCATAATCGAAGTGTGTTGTCTTCACTTCCGCTGGCAAGTAGAGCGTTGTCTGGCGCGAATGCCAATGCACGCACCCGTTCTGTATAGCCTGAGAGCATCGCAAATTGCGCACCACTTGTAGTATCATATATCCAAATACGTCCATCACCACCCGCCGCGAGCCGTGTACCATCTGGCGAAAACGTGATGTCCGTCACTTCACCTTTATCAAGCCGCAATTTGAGTCCGTGTGGCAGATCAGATTCGATGTTGTTTTGAAACAAATCTGTTTTATTCATGGTATTTTCCTCGTCCTACCAAATTTTAGGCAGCAGTCCAATCCAGAACAACCCCTGTATACACATTCGGTTCATTGAGGAGGCCATCGTAAGCCTGCTTAATCTGCTCCGGTTTGAGACAATGCGAAATTAAGGGTTCAACGTGCAACTGACCGCGCGCCATCCAGTCGAAAATCGTTTGCTGTTTACTCCACTGAGAAGTTCGGTTACCGATGTCCGGATACATCGGCACGCACCATTCCAATGCCCCACGGATGGTAATCCATCGCAAATGCGTTTCAGAAAGCAGGTCGGTCAAATCGCCATGGACTGAGACGCGCGGTGAACCGAGAATGATAAGTTGCCCATGACTGGCAGTCGCACGGAGGGCCTGCATAACGACACCACTATGTCCGACCGCATCGACCGTGATGTTGCCGAGTCCACCTCCCGTAATTTCCTGAACCGCCGCTTGGGCTGCGTCGGCACTGCCACCGACGGTATGTTCAATCCCACACCGCTCGGCGAGTTTTCGCCGCTCCGCTACCGGGTCCACACCGATAACGCGGCATCCGTGAATCTGAAACATCTGTGATGCCAGATTCCCGACAAGTCCTAACCCAAAAACAACAACCCACGGGTTCGTGCCGATTTCCCCCACAATAATCGCGGTCATCGCAACGCCTGCCATCCGTGATGCCGCAACCACAGCGGGGTCTACTGCTTCTCTGACAGGTGCAACCAGTCGATCTTGTGAATAGCGAATCGTTGAGGCATGCCGTCCATAAGTAAAAACTCGGTCGCCCGGTGCTGCCCGAGTGACATCAGTCCCTACGTTGCGCACAACGCCGACGTTCGCATAACCAGAACGCCACGGATATTCACACCAAGCCCCCTTCTGAAATACTTTCGGTTCTCTGCCAGTATAATTGGCGAGTTCTGTACCACTACTAATGAACGTGTATTCTGTGTCTATCAGTAATTCATTCGGAGCGAGCACCGGCGCATCTATGTCCACAGTCTGCAGTTCCACTCGGTTTTGACCAGTTACAACAACTTCTCTTATTTTCATGGCGAGTCTTCTTCTCCTAATGCTATGAGTTCTTCCTGCTTAATCTTGTGAATGAGTGCCCGCATCCGCCTGTATCTCACAAACCCAACGAAGAAGGTAGCGATACCCAGTAAAATAAAGATGATGCCGATGACCTCAACGACATGTGAGCTAAAGATAGCAACCTGTGAACTAAAAATATCTTTGAAGTGCACAAAAGATAAACCCGCGACAAACAGTGTTAACGCCGTACGAATATAGGCGAGATAGGTACGCTCATTCGCAAGAATCGTTCGGTCTGCAGCGAGGTGATCGCGCAAGATGAGTTGGTCTTCCAATCCTGTGTAGGGTGTCGATTTATCTGACATTTACTTCCTACCCTCTCCTTCAAAAGAGACTTAAAATAATGACACCCGCAAGCCACCCATAAAAAATTCGCAGGCACCGTAACCTTTTTGCTGCGCGCCGGTATTCCACCGTGTAACGCACAGGATTCTGGAAATAGAGTGCTTGGCGTTTAGGGGTGGACAAGTCAATTGGCGGTGTTAAGACACTTAGAACAATGACACTGATGCCAAACAGGAAAATACTGACTATAGGTACAATGCTGAGAATCACGCCGAACAGCATCCATCGCCACTTTGAAACACTTCTCGATGCATCGGCTCGTGCTGCGTTAGTCAATGATACAAAAGGCGTAGAAGCCATACGTGATATCTATATTAACTCTGGTACCTCAAATTCTTGCCGTTGTCGGCACCGCCTTGGTGCCAAACCCAGACATCACGGAAATATGCCTGCTTTTCAGGAGGTAAGCCTTCAATAATGTCTTTCGGCACTGAGGGCCTGTGAAATTGGCACCCGACAAAATTATAGCAATTGAAAATGGCGATCCGCGGTCGATCCGGATTTTGCCACGCAACCCCGGAATGACAGAGATTTTCCGTAAAGATAATCACAGAGCCTGGCGGGCAGCTGTAGGTCTCAAAAAGCGGGGAATCTGTCTGTCGGTGTGCTTCAGGAATTCGGAAGTTCGCTTTATGGCTTCCGGGCAAAAATAGCGTACCCCCTTCACCCGCTTCGACTTCATTCAACTCAAAAACAACCCGCGTCAAGGCAGAATATATCTTCCCATCGTGACACTGATAGTTGAAGTTCGGGTTCACATTCCGTACACCACCGTGCGGTGGCGGTCCCCCATTTCCGACCTCACGATAGGTGAACCAACTCGACTCCATCCGAATTTCTCCGAGAATTTCACGAAGAACATCAATTACAACAGGATGGTCAATTAAAAATGAGGCAGTTCCACCCGGAAACCGCCGTTCATGCGGTGGCAAAGATTCTGGATCGGTACGGATCGTCTCAATCTGTGATTTCAGTGCCGAGATTTCCGAAGTCGTCAAAACTTCTGGAATTAACAGGTAACCCTTAAGATCGAAAATAAATTTCTGTTCTTCAGTCATAACAAGCCCTCCAACAAACAATGCATTCGATCATCTGATACTATTATAGCAGATTTTTCGTTTTATTCAAATAATTTTTCTTTTTCGGTGGAAGCAACACTGGCTGATTGCGGGTTGCTGATCGCTAACTGACTGACAACTGAAACTATCTGAAAAATAATAACCTTCCTTGACACCAACGCATACTAAATGTTATACTAAAAATCAGTTCACGGACGGCATTTTTCGGAGGCGTTTGCAAATCGAAAATTTACGCTCACCAACAGTGCCGTGCGATAGAATCTATTTCACCTAAAAGAAATGAGGTAACCAATTTAATGAATTTCAAACAGACTTTAGACGATAAAATCTCAGATTACAACTTACTCAATCATCCCTTCTACCAAGCGTGGAGTGCTGGTGAATTGCCGGTCGAAACACTACGCGCGTATGCCCAAGAATACGGTGCCTTTATCGCTACGATACCAAACGGATGGGAAACAATTAACGATCCCGAAATCGCAGCGGAAGAGACGGAACACATCGATATGTGGGCTGATTTCGCTGATGGACTCGACACGACCATCTCTGAAGCACAGATCCCGCAGGTAAAGGTGCTGCTTGAAACAGCAGATGAACTCTTCTCCGAACCAGCGACTGCGCTCGGTGCGCTCTATGCCTTTGAGGCACAGCAACCCGCAACAGCACAATCGAAACTCGCGGGTTTGAAAGAATTCTACCAACTCCCTGAAACCGTTGAGCCATATTTTGAAACGCATTCACACAATGAGCATGAAGCAGAGGCACTGCTTGAACGCATCGGCGCGTTACCATCGGAATCTCACACCACTGTCGTGCAGGCATGTGAGAAAATGAGCACTGCCTTGTGGGACGCGCTCACAGGAATTCACGATGCCGAATGCACATGATACAGTGACATCATATTTTGACGCACTCGTTGCCAGAGATGCTGAAACCCTCATTGAAATGATGCTTCCCGCCACACACTACGTCAAGATCGGCACCGATGCAGGCGAAGTTGTTCAAGGCAGCACAGAAATCGCGGCATATTACCGAAACCACGTCGCAAGCACTGAGGATTTCAGCATTAAGTTTATCAATCTTGACGTGCAGGAACGTAACGATGTCGCGTGGTTCTACACACAACAAATCTGGAAACTCAAGTGGCAAGGCACGCCAGAGGAATTCGTCATGCGGATGACGGGCGTCTTGGAGAAAATAGATGACTCGTGGAAGTTCGCACAGATTCATGCCTCAATCGGTGTATCAACAACGGAGGACAAACTATGATTGCCCTTTCTAAAGAAATTCAACAAGCGATCAAGGATGCTCAGGAGGAGCCTGTACGGTTAGTGGACCCAGAAACAGACGCGGAATACGTTGTGGTCTCTGCAGAAACGTTTGAACGGATGCGAAAAGGCGTATACTACGACGACGGTCCGCTCACTGAGGAGGAACGTCGCTACCTCCTCATTCAAGCCGGACTTCGAGCCGGTTGGGATGATCCAGAGATGGACGTTTACAACGACATGGTTCCAGGGAGAGATGATGAGAGTTCAACGCGGTGACATAGTGCTGATAGATTTTCCTTATAGCAACCACACCGGAAGCAAAGTCCGGCCAGCACTTGTTGTGCAATCGGACGTATGGAATCAAAGGCTTGACGACACGATTTTGGCTCTTATCACCAGCAGTCCTCAACGACGGACTGGAGCATCTACGCAATACCTCATTGACATTTCAACGGTTGAAGGAAGACGAACAAACCTTCGCTTCGATTCAATTGTTCAATGTGAAAATCTGGTTACCCAAGATCAAAGACTAATCCTTCACCGTATCGGCAGCTTCTCCGATTCGGCGATGCAACAGATAGATGCTTGCCTGAAAGCCTCATTAGGCATCCCGTAAACACAGTTATCAACATTGCTTCAGAAAGGAGACACGCTTGCAAATCTCAACGATCTCTTTTGATGGCGACATGACTTTATGGGATTTTCTAAAGGTGATGCGCCATTCGCTCGAGCAAACATTGGCGGAACTGCAAAGACAGGTTCCAACCCAACGCGCTTTAGAACTTACCGTCGAAAAAATGGTTGCAATTCGCGACCAATTGGCTCAAGAAATGAAAGGCGAAATCTGGAGCCTACTGGAAATCAGACGACGTGCGTTTGAAAGAACGCTCGAACACGTCGGGCATCCCGATAAAGACCTCGCTGCACACCTGAACACAGTATACCGTAAACATCGTTATGGTGATATAGAACTCTACCCCGATGTCATCCCGACCTTTGATGCTTTAGCACCACATTTCAAGTTGGGACTGCTTTCAAACGGAAACACCTACCCCGAGCGTTGTGGACTCGAAGGACGGTTCGCCTTTGTCGTTTTCTCACAAGATGTACAAGTTGAGAAACCGGATCCAAAAATCTTTCAGATCACAGCAGAGAGAGCAGGTTGCGAACTGAGTCAAATGCTGCATGTAGGGGATTCCCTTAAAAACGATGTCGCGGGCGCAAAAAACGTTGGCGCACCTTCCATCTGGCTCAACCGTGAAGGCATTCCGAACGACACGAAAATTCAACCCGACTACGAAATAAAATCATTGACTGAGATCCCTACGATTGTAGGGTTGGATAATCTGTAAAATCCAAAATCTTTTGCACAAAACTACCGCTTTATGCTATCATAGTAAACATGGAGCGCACAAACAGCGTTACAACAAAAAACACTCTAAATATCACAAAGTCAAGCGCGTCTCGACTCACACTGGTAGAGAGTAATACACCGGACGCACTCCGAAAACTCTGCAGAGACTATTGGACTTGGCATTTCGACGAATCGTTATCCGATGCCGCTCGATTATTACTAAGCACAGATCTCGGCTGGGAGACGACGCCGCAGCTCACAACGCCGCCGGTTGGCGAAGTCATCTCACCAATCGGTTACGCGCTCGCATACGAAAATAAAGAAGTCCGTAATGCTGCACTACACGTATTAGATGTAACCGTTGACATCCCCGCAGGGACAGCCTATATCGGCGAAGAGAATGCCCCGCTTGAGATGGATGGATTTGAGATTGGAGTTTACCCTGTAACCAACGCACAATACCAACGGTTTGTTCAGGATACAGAACACACGCCACCTCAGGATTGGACAGATGGTATTTATCCAGCAAACAGAGGCGATCACCCTGTCGTCTGGGTGACGTGTGAAGATGCGGAGGCGTATGCCCGTTATGTCGGCGGTAGATTGCCAACGTTTCCAGAATGGCAGTACGCAGCACGCGGCACCGATGATAGACTTTTCCCGTGGGGATATGAGATTGACAAACCACGGTGCAACACCGCAGAACTCGGCGCGGGGACAACAACGCCAGTCGTTAGCTTCAGGGACGGCATGAGTCCGTTCGGCTGCTACGACATGATCGGCAATGTCTGGGAGTGGACAGACACTACTTATGACGATGAACGGAACTTCCGTGTAGCATGTGGTGGCGCATGGTATTACAACCACGACTATAGCACCTGCACCAGTTACGATTTCTTTAGCAACGGGTATGCGGAATTTGTCATTGGATTCCGCATCACACGCTAACGGTATAGGAAAAACAAATGAAAGACAGTAAAACCGATGCAAAAACCGCCTTAGTGCCTGACGATTCTGCAGTGTCCTCAAGTGATGCACAAAAGAAACTTATACAGCGCGGACAGATTGATATTCACACACATCAGACCGCCGCGAAACACTTAAAGGACGGCGCGGATGCCTTAAACGCGCGAAACTACGCGAAAGCAATTGAAGCATTTCAACAGGTGATTCAACACAACAGAGAATCGGCAGAGGCGCACTTCCATCTCGGTTTGGCGCACTTTATGCTCGGTGAATATGAAAAAGCAATAGATGCCTACAAAATGGCGGTAGCTTGCGAACCAAGTGAAGCAACAGCACATCTCAATCTCGCTGCAACCTATCGCTTACTAAAACGCTACGACGAGGCAATTGACGTTTACACACGCGCCATCCGTTTTATACCGAATCACCCGGAATTGCATTCTGAACTTGGGAAAGTCTATACATTTCAGGGAAAGCGACGTGAAGCAGTCAACGCATACAAAACAGCAATACAAATCAAATTGAAACTGCAATTGGATTCTGACCAGAACCCGTAAGTGCAACTATTACCCTCACCGAACCGCAAGGAAATTTAAAAAGATGTTTGTTTCAGACGAAGATTTGATGATGCAATGCCGTAAAGGAGACATGAGCGCATTCGAGTTGTTAGTGCGGCGGTATCAAAACCCGCTGATTAACTACATTCACCGCTCTATTGACGACTATCACCGCGCCGAAGACCTCTCCCAAGAAACGTTCCTCCGAGTCTTCAAGAGCGCAAGTCGTTATGAACCGACCGCGTCGTTCAAAAGCTGGCTCTATACAATCGCTACGAATTTGTGTCGAAACGAAATTCGCAACCGTTCGCGTCGGAATACTTATTACTTAGAGGACCTTGTTGAGGAAGGCGAGGATATTTACCACACCGAGATCATGCGGGATACCCGTTATCTACCGGATATGCTCCTCGAAAAAAAGGAACAGAGACAGATGATCCGTAAAGCACTCGCACAGTTACCAGAGAATCAACGCATCGCATTGACACTGGTTACATATCAAGAGTTACGGTATGAGGAGGTTGCGGATATTCTCGGATGTTCGGTGGGTGCTGTTAAAGCGTTGATTCACCGCGCTCGGCAAAAAATGAAAAAACTGCTCATCAAAGCCGGAATAAGAGAGGAAAGCGGCAATGAGAAAATATAAACATACCGAATCTCCAAACGCATACAACTCGAAATGTGAGGCACTCCTCGCGAATCCAGATGAACTCTCCGCCTATATTGATAAAGAGTTACCGGCATGGAAACGCCATCTCATCCGACGGCACCTCAAAAAGTGTGAAGCTTGTGCTGATCATGTACAGCAACTACAACAGACCGACAGTTTCCTCCGCTATGCCGGAGAGGTGGAAGTCTCCGAGGATTTCTTAAGTGGTGTATTGGCGCGCGTGTCAGAGCAAAATCAACGACAGCACGCATCACGCTGGTCTCGAATCCGACAGTTCATTGAATCAACCTTCGGATGGGCGCGTCCGTTTTCAACAGTGATGGGTAACCTTCGTTACAATATCCGGACGCGGAGCCCAATTTACATCTTCATACTGACCTTCACGGTCTTTACGATGGTCGGGGTAACGCTTTATCCACCTTCCGGTGATAAGGTGGTAGAGAAATCGCATGAACTCGATGCTGAAAAGTTAATCTCCTTTGAGGTTATTCGGTATGAACCGCCGAAACGTCTACTTACAACTTATCTTCAAGGGAAATAAACTGTCCCTTCAAAGCGCGTGTTTCTATCTGCTTGATAAAGTTCTTCCGTAATACTTTCATATTGGATGTGAAAAATGAAATCAGCAAACCGGATATATAGAGATTGGCAAACCAAGTCAGTAACCCGTAAAGCATTATCCATTTCTTTAATATTCCACTTGTTTTTTCTCATTACAACATTTTACGTTGTGGTGCAGAATCAACCGATAGCATCAGAGAAGGCGAGTCTCGCAGCGGAACTCATGTCAGTGGAAAACAGTGCTCGACCCAAGCCACTACTGAAGAAGATTTCGCCGCGGTTTCATACACCTTCACGTGAACTGACGGATGTGAGTACCGGCGAATCGCCACCATCTCTGGCATCCCCTGTCGCGGTGGCAACTGAAACGCAGCGGCTCGCCTTGGGGCGCAGCTTACAAGCCGAGGTTGAAACAGAGAAACCCTCAGCAGCTCTGGACATGTCGCAAAAAAATTGGGGCGATGTTAGCACCGCTGCCCGTACGCTTCGTAACGTTGAAGGGAATTTGTCGAAGACGGAAGCCGCAAGTCCTGCAGGAGACACGACTTTTGGCGCGAAACGCTCAGGACCGCCAAGAATCCAACGCACACCGAAAGTCTCGACCCTTAAAATAGTGGAAGAAGAAGAGGAAGATATATCGGAAGCACTGGTGGAAGAGATTCGGGAAAAACGGAAAGAACTGCCCCAGATCTCGTTTCCAAGAATTATGCAAAAACTCGCAGAAGAAATTGTCGAAACAAGCGAGGGCGGCCCAATTGACGTGGTCTTTGTCATTGATGCCAGCGGTAGTATGGGGGATAATATCGAAGCTGTCATTACGCACCTCAAAGAGATGGTAGATGTTTACAAAGCTTCTAAAATTGATTATGCGCTCGGTGTAACAGAATTCTGGGCAGGTAAAGATGGAAACAAAATCAAAGTCGTCCAGTTAACAAGGAGTTTCACTGAATATAAACGCACCCTACAAGCAATCAGGACGCATCAGGATGAAAATGCCTTGGATGCTGTCGTTCAAACTGTCAAAGAACTCCGATTCCGCGCGACATCCAAAAAACATTTTGTTCTTGTTACGGATGAACCTTTCACAAGTCGGATGGGATTAAGTGTCGCAGATGCCATCGCTCACTGTCGAGAATTCGGTATCTTTGTGAATGTCCTCGGTCTTCCGCTTGATGAACATCAGCTGCTCGCCACTAAGACAGGCGGTAAATGGCATCTCATTCCCGAAAAACCACGACCTCAGGCGGCACAGAGACCCAACAGAACAATGAGTCCGAGGAACAAAGCCGTGTCGCTACGGAACGCACAATGGGCAGATGTTTCTACAAAAATCGGTAGCGATGTACTCAAACGCAGTGCTTACACACCGCTTGATATTATCTTATTCGTTGATAGTAGTGAGAGTATGGATGACAAACTTCCAAATTTTTTGAAGCAACTTGAGATACTCGTTCGGGACTTGGATAACGCTTTAGTAGATTATCAGATAGGGGTCGTCCGTTTCCGATCGCGGGCATCTGTGAACATGATCAACGTCTACAATCCGCCCCAAACGCTTGAACAGGTTCGGAAGATCGTTGAATTGCCGTGTCAAGAAGATGAGATGTTATTAGACGCTGTCGCGGAAGGGCTCCGACGGCTGAAACTCCGATCAAATGCACACCCCTATTTCATTCTGGTCACCGATGAACCCGCAGAAGGCGCGTACTCGTCTCTCGCGATTATCCAAATGTTACAGCAAAAGCAGGTCCTCGTCAGTGTCGTGGGTACCTACGACGATTTCCAACAGCAAGTCGCTACTAAAACAGGTGGCGTTTGGGTACCTATTCCAGAAGGGCGGACGACAAACAATTCGTACTGGTAAAGGATCAAGATTGAAAATCGCAGTCCTCGTTTCAGGGAGTGGAACCAATCTCCAAACCCTAATTGAGCAGCTACATCAAGACGAAACAAGTGGTATTGAGATCGCAGTTGTGATCAGTGACCGACGGAAGGCTTATGCCCTTAAACGCGCAAAACGCGCCGGCATACCGACACACGTTGTTAAAACCCAAGATTTTGAGAATCGTGTCGATTTTGATACGGAAATTTCAAACATTATTGAACATTATGCTGCGGAACTCGTTGTTCTCGCAGGGTTTATGAAACTGTTTCAACCCCCTTTCGTTCAAAAATACCAGAATCGCATTATTAATGTCCACCCAACACTTTTGCCAGCATTTCCAGGCGCGCATCCTGTCGCTGATACATTGGCTTATGGCGTGAAAATCACTGGTGTAACCGTTCATTTTGTCGACGAAAATGTTGATACCGGTCCCATCATCGCTCAGTCGACTGTCCCCGTTTTGGATACCGATGACGAGGAGAGCTTACACAACCGAATTCAAGTTGAAGAACACAAACTTTACCCTAAGGTGATTAAGTGGTATGCACAGGGCAAATTGAAAGTGGAAGGACGAAAAGTTATCCTAAGGTAGTAGACACACGTCCTATGCTGTCAAATCTTTCAAATGTACTCAAGGAATGGCTCTGGTAAGAATGTTTGTTGATGAAATCTTTCTTACTGAAAGCCGATAGCCAAAAATGTTAGCAATTTCAACGATGTGGAACGCTTTAAAACAGCAAGACGGGGCCGCTCTGTTTGATGAACTCAAAAACCTCGGCTTTGAAACACTCGAACTTAGCAGGCATCTCACACCCGATCAAGTCGAGCAGCTTAAGCCGTATTTCCGTGAAAATCCACCCTGCTCTATCCACAATTTTTGTCCGATCCTCCCAGGTACATCTCAAGCAGATGCAGAGAAAGACAAGGTTTTACTTTCCAGCCTCAATGCAGATGAGCGCAAGGAAGCCGTCCGACGCACCCTTCAAACGATGGAACTCGCACTTGAATTGGAAGTGCCAATCGTTGTTCTCCATCTCGGTGAAGTTGATACTTATGACCGATCTTACCTCATGACGGATCTTTACACTTACGGCGAGCGCGAGTTTGAAGCCTTCAGCGAAAAGGTGACAGAAGCCACCGAATGGCGAAAGCGTAAAGAAGCAAAACATCGCGACGCTGTTTTAAGAAGCCTGGATGAATTAAACGAAAACGCGTTACGGATGGAACTCTGCATCGCTATCGAAAACCGTCCGCATTACTATCAAATCCCAAATTTTGATGAGGTCGGATTGTTCTTTGAGAAATTTTACGGCAGCCCAATGCGCTATTGGCACGACGTCGGGCATGCAACCCTACAGGAAAAACTCGGCGTGTGCTGGGCAGATCTATGGCTTGAGCATTATGCCGAGCATCTCATTGGTGTGAATCTACACGATCTCCAAGACCTTGAGGCGTATCATCCGCCAGGGACAGGAGACCTTGAGTGGGACAAAGTTTTTGAGCAACTACCTTCAGAAGTTTTAAAGGTCTTAGAGATTCGGCCTTGTGAAGCAGAACCCGTCATAGAGGCACGAGAATTGTGTGAATCCCTATCACAATCCGGTGAACAACCTGATGCATAAAACAACCCGAAATGTCACTTATTTTTTCTCCCAAGTTGAACACGAAATCCTTAAATCCGTATGCGCGTATATGGTAGGCGTTCCCTATGATGACGCGTTAAATGTACCTATTATTACAATTGACGCTTTCGTCAAACAATTACCTAAAGGATTACAGAGGCAGCTCCGTTTCGCCATCCATCTATTCCAGTGGTGTCCAGCCTTTTTCATTGGGAAACCACAACATTTTACGCAGCTTGACCAACGCGATGCAGTAAGATATATAGATACTTGGGCAAAAAGCCGGCTCGGGATCCGTCGAAAACTATTCAGAGGTTTACGAGACATCGCATTTCTCGGCTACTATAGTTCCCGCTAAGGAAAAACATAAACGAAGATTGAACCCTTTAGCGAAAACTGAAATTTTTAAGTTGACAAAATTCTGCTGATTTTCAATAATTAAGCACAGGTTATGTATTCAACAAGCTTGATACAAAGATATAGCCACTCGAAAAATTGAACTTCAATATCATAGAAACAGAATTCGTAAGGAGGTAAAAATAAAAGTGATTCGAGGAATGATTTGCATAGGAAGTATTGTTCTGCTACTATGTGCACTGCTACCCATCATGTCAGCGGACGCACAGCGAGATGAGGCAACAGTCGCTGGAAACTGGACGTTTGACGATGGCAGTGCCAAAGATAGGTCAAAAAAAGGACTCAACGGTAATTTTGCTGGAAAACCACAATCTGTTGATGGCATTGTTGGAAAAGCGTTGGAATTCAACGGTGAAGATGACGGTATTAAAATTCCAGATTCCGCGGACATAAACACAGGGGGGCCCTATACTGACCGGACAATCGCTGCTTTCTTCAACTGTGATAATGTCGGAATTGATGATCGGAAACAGGTGATTTTTGAAGAGGGTGGACGGACACGCGGCTTAGTCATCTATGTATTTGATGGAGAGGTTTATGTCGGCGGTTGGAATCGCGCTGAATATAACTGGAACGGCGAATGGATCTCTGCGACAGTTAAGTCGAAACGTTGGTATCACGTCGGTTTAGTCATTCGAGACGCAGCCGGTAAAGTGGAAAAAGACAAGTTTGAGATGTGGCTTGATGGCAAACGCATCGCCCAAGAAAAAGGTGGACAACTCCATGCACACGGCGACGACATCGGTATCGGGTTCACCAACCAGAATGCCGTCTATCATGATGAAGGGGGCAGTGGAACTAACATCGACTGGTTCGCTGGCTTAATTGACGAGGTTGTCGTTTACGGTTCTGCTTTCAACGAAGGTGATTTTAAGAAAGCCGCGCAAGGCTTAAGCGTTGAACCGCAAGGCAAATTCACAACGACTTGGGCAAGTCTGAAAGCCCAACGCACGCAAAAGTAACCGCAATATCAAAATTGCGTTTTGTAACAATAACAACCTATAAAGGAGATATGCCACAATGGCAAAATATCGTTTTATTTCTTTCTTTGGTATTTTACTCATGTTGGTAGCCGTAACCACTTACGCTGCAAGAGACGAAGCAACTGTTGAAGGCGTTTGGAATTTTGACAATGGCGATGCCGCTGACACTTCCGGGAAAGGTTTGGATGGAAACATCGTCGGCGATCCTGAAGTTGTTGATGGTATCGAAGGCACGGCACTGCTCTTTGACGGTGTAGATGATGGGGTCAAACTCCCAGATTCCGTCGGTATCAATACGCTCGCGCAACCCAATTTCTATACCGATCGGACGATCGCTGCTTATTTTAACTGCACAGATGTCGATATTACCGAACAAAAGCAGACGATCTTTGAAGAAGGCGGACGGACACGCGGGCTTGTCCTTAACGTCTTCGATGGGCAAGTCTATGTTGCCGGTTGGAACCGTGCTGAATATCAGTGGCCCGGTGCCTTTCCCTCTGCACCAGTAGAGTCCGGAAAATGGTATCACGTCGCCCTCGTTATTCGGGATGCCACAAACGCAGTTGAACCGGATAAATTCGAGATGTGGTTGAATGGTGAGCTCATCGCGAGCGAAGATGGTGGCGCACTTTACGGGCACGGCGATGATATCGGTATCGGGCACGTTAATGCCAACGCCGTTTTTCACGATGAAGACGGGGCAGGGACTAATATCCACTATTTCGGTGGTATAATCGACGAAGTCATCGTCTACAATTCCGCTTTTGATGCAGCTGATTTTGCCCCTTATGCAGCACAAGTCGTCAGCGTTGAACCGAAAGACAAATTCACTACAACATGGGCGAGCATCAAAGCCGAACGGACACGGCAATAGAACTTATTTCTATTTATGTATGTGTTTTGTAGGGCGAGGCCTCCATACCTCAGCCCTACACTGCTTTAAAGGACAGAAATATGCTCGGGGCAATTATCGGTGATATTGTCGGTTCCATCTACGAACCCAAAGATCACCGTATCAAAACCAAGGATTTCCCGTTCTTCAGTGAGAATTGCCGTTTCACAGATGATTCAGTTTGCACAACCGCTGTCGCCGATACGCTCCTGCATAACCTCTCACCAGCGGAGACGATGCGCAAATGGGGAAAACGGTATCCGAATTGCGGTTTCAGCCAGATATTTAAAACGTGGATTTACGCCGAATCCGAGGAAGAGGCACCTAACTGCACTTTTCGCAACGGCGCAGCGATGCGCGTCTCACCAGCAGCGTTCCTGAATCGCGACGATCTTGACGCAGCACTCTTGGCAGCCGATAAAGTGACCGTTATCAGCCACGATCACCCAGAAGGCATAAAAGGCGCACGTGCGACAACACACGCCATCTGGCTCGCCTATCAAGGTGAAAATACCGATGCCATCCGAGATGGTATCGCGACTGAATACGGTTATGACTTGACACAAACGGTGGACGAAATCCGTCCCGATTACGTCTTTGATATGACGTGTCAAGGGGCAGTGCCACAAGCGGTCACGTGTGCTTTGGAATCCGAAAATTATGAAGATGCGGTGCGCAATGCAATCTCTCTCGGTGGTGATTCCGATACGCTCGGTGCGATCGCCGGTGCGATCGCCGAAGCACTACACGGAATTCCCCTAGATATTAAAGAACAAGCAAAGATCCGTTACTTCACTAAAGCCCCCGACATCCTTGAAGTGATCACAAAGATGTATGACACAGTCGGCATTACAATTTTTACAATTTGATGAAACGCACACATTATGGATGCACTCGCGTCTAACACCCTATCAAAACGAGATAGTTATCACAGTTGCCATTCCGGTTGGTTGGTTTTAATTACCACAATTTCTGCCCTATTCCTTACACTTGCTACACCTCCTGCCTTATCCATAGAATCTCCCATTCATTTCACAGATGTTACCGATGTTGCCGGTATCCACTTTGAACACACAGACGGCGCAGCCGGTGAATTCCATCTCCCTGAAACGCTCGGGGCAGGCGGTGCCTTCTTCGATTATAACAACGATGGCGACCTTGATCTCTATCTCGTCAATAGTGCTGCCCCAAGTATGCTCTACCGAAATAACGGCGATGGTACTTTCACCGATGTCACTATGTCCGCTGGTGTCAGCAATCAAGGAAGTTATGGACACGGTGTCGCCTGTGGAGATTACAACAATGACGGTTACATAGACCTTTACGTAACCAATTTCGGTCCCAACCGACTCTATCATAACAACGGCGATGGCACTTTCACCGATGTCACGGCTAAATCTAACACAGAAGACGCTCGCTGGAGTAGTGGTGCAACCTTTTTCGATTATAACTTGGATGGCTACCTCGATCTCTATGTTGTTAACTACCTCGATTACAAGTTGGATGCCACTTATCCTCCCTGTTTTGAGAATCCAACGTTTGGGACAACTGAGAAGGTGCGCGGTTACTGCCATCCAAAACATTTTGAAGGCGCGCCCGATAGACTCTACCGCAACAACGGGGACGGCACCTTTACCGATGTCACTAAGGCTGCCAACATTCGAGATCCGGGGGGCATGTTCCTTGGTAAAGGGTTAGGCGTTGTTGCCGCAGACTTCGACGCTGACGGCAATCCCGATCTCTACGTTGCCAACGATGACACACCAAACTACCTCTTCTATAACAGAGGCGATGGCACATTCGCTGAAATTGCAATCCTCACAGGTTGTGCCTATAGCGCAGATGGCATCGCTCAAGCCGGTATGGGTGTTGATGCCGGTGATTACAACAATGACGGCTTTCTTGATCTCTTTGTTACTAATTTCTCCTATGAAACAAATACGCTCTATCGCAACAACGGCGATGGCACTTTTACCGATGTGAGTTACAAAGCACAGCTCGGTGAAGAGAGTTATCTCTCTTTAGGGTTCGGCACCGGGTTTTTCGATGCCGATAACGATGGACACCTCGATATTTTTGTTGCTAATGGACATATCTTCCCAACGGTTGAGCAGACTACAGATGTGCTTTCTTATAAGCAGCCGAATCAACTCTTCTGGAATCAAGGCGATAGCACGTTTGCTGAGGTTCAGTTTGATGCACATCCTGCTGTCAGTCGTGGCACCCTTTTCGGCGATTATGATAACGATGGCGATACAGACTTACTTATCACGCAGCTAAACGATAAAGTGACGCTCCTCCGAAATGAAAGTAAGACCCCCAACAACTGGCTTCGGCTCAAACTGATCGGCACCCGCAGCAACCGCGACGGCATCGGCACTCGCATCACATTGACCATCGGTGCTGAATCCCAGACGCGCGAAGTACACGTAGGTTCCAGTTATCTCAGCAGCAACGATCCAAGAGTACTTTTTGGAGTCGGTCAACAAACCACTATTGATAAACTTAAAATTCGCTGGCAGACCGGTACTGTACAGATTTTGGAAAACCTCGCCGTGAATCAAGAACTTGTTATAACCGAACCGCTTTCAAATGAATAGAACGTTAATCGCTAAATTGTCCTGATCGCGGCTGGCTTACCTGCCAAATTTGCAAGTTAGATGCCAAAGTGGCATAGATTTTGGTGTGTAATCACCCCATTTTGACCGCCAAACGAAAAACAAGAATGGCATAAATCTTGCTACACTTGTGTTGAACTGACTCAGATACAATTTGAATAAAATAGATACAACAGTGGAGGTTCGTCATGAGATTTGATAGATTAACAATTAAAACACAAGAGGCACTGGAAGCAGCACAAAATTTAGCAACAGATGCACAAAACCCTGAACTTAGCGTTGAACATCTGATGTTAGCACTCATTCGACAGACTGACGGAATTGTCACACCCATTTTCCAGAAATTAGGGGTCGATATTGCTGGCGTTACGTCGGCAATTGAGGCTGCCGTTGAAAAAGCACCTAAAGTGCAGGGCGTTGCTTCTGAAATGCGTATCAGCCACGCTTTGCAATCCGTTTTGGATACCGGATTCAAAGAGGCGACAGCACTCAAGGACGAGTACGTCAGCACAGAACATCTTCTGATAGCTTGTGCCAAAGCGAAGCAGACCGAAGTCGGTAAAATCCTTCGAGAAGCGGGTGTAACGAAAGACAAAATCCTCAAGGCACTCGTTGATATCCGCGGCAACCAACGGATAACCGATCAGAATCCAGAGGACAAATACCAAGCACTCACCCGATTCGGCAGAGAACTCACCCAAGCGGCGATTTCAGGCAAACTCGATCCAGTGATCGGACGTGATGATGAAATCCGACGCGTGATGCAAGTCCTCTCCCGTAGACGGAAAAACAACCCCGTGCTGATCGGTGAACCCGGTGTCGGAAAAACAGCGATTGTGGAAGGGTTAGCACAGCGTATCGCTGACGGCGATGTTCCAGAAAGCCTTCGCGAGAAGCGGCTCATCGCCCTTGATTTGGGCGCGCTTATTGCTGGTAGCAAGTATCGCGGTGAATTTGAGGATCGTTTAAAAGCAGTCCTTGCTGATATAGAACAGGCAGAAGGACAGGTCGTTCTCTTTATTGACGAACTCCATACTATTGTCGGTGCCGGTGCTGCAGAAGGCGCAGTGGATGCGTCCAACATGCTCAAACCCGCATTGGCGCGCGGTGAACTTCGGTGCATCGGGGCAACAACACTTGACGAGTATCGCAAACACATTGAGAAAGATGCCGCCTTGGAACGCCGATTCCAACCCGTGCAAGTTGAAGAACCCTCGGTTGAAGATACGATCGCGATTCTGCGAGGCTTGAAGGAACGCTATGAAACGCATCACGGCGTACAAATTCAGGATAACGCCATTGTCGCCGCCGCGACCCTTTCAAAACGTTATATCTCCGAACGGTTTTTACCCGATAAAGCCGTAGATCTCGTGGACGAAGCCGCATCGCGCTTGCGAATCGAAATTGACAGTGTGCCAGAGGAGATTGACGAGGTGGAACGCCGCATCATCCAGCTCCAAATAGAACAGCAGGCACTGGAGAAGGAAGAGGACACTGCCTCACAACAACGCCTTGAAAAACTGACAGCAGAACTCGCCGAACTCAAGGAACGGGCAAACGCGCGCAAAGCCGCATGGCAGAATGAAAAAGCGAGTCTGACACAGATTGGCGAACTAATGGAGCAGATTGAAGCACTCCGTATTGAATCAGAACAGGCAAAACGTGCAGGCAATCTCGGCAGAGCCTCAGAACTCGAATACGGCAAAATACCAGAACTGGAATCCCAACTCAAAAATGTCCGAGAGGTTATAGAAACGAATGCGCAAGGTACACAGATGCTCAAAGAGCAAGTCGGTGCAGAGGATATTGCCGAAATTGTGGCGAAGTGGACGGGTATTCCGGTCTACCGACTCATGGAGGGTGAGACACAGAAACTCATCAACATGGAAGAACGTTTGCAGGAACAGGTCATCGGGCAAGATGAAGCGGTGAGTGCTGTCTCCAATGCGATCCGTCGTGCACGCGTCGGTCTCGGCGACCCGGATCGTCCACTCGGTTCTTTCCTCTTTATGGGACCCACCGGGGTCGGCAAGACACATCTCGCCAAATCGCTCGCTGAATTCCTTTTCGACGACGCAAACGCCATGACGCGGATTGACATGAGCGAGTACATGGAAAAGCACACTGTCTCCCGACTCATTGGCGCGCCCCCTGGATACGTCGGTTACGATGAAGGCGGGCAGCTGACCGAAGCAGTCCGACGACATCCGTATTGTGTCATCCTACTCGACGAGGTAGAGAAGGCGCATTCAGAGGTGTTCAATGTCTTGCTCCAGATGCTTGATGATGGCAGAATGACGGACGGACAAGGACGCACCGTCGATTTCAAAAACGCTGTTGTCATCATGACTTCTAATATAGGTAGCCAGTGGATTAGTGATGCACTTTTGGATGGAAAAGAAATTCGTGGGAAGGTAATGGAAGCGGTACAGGCGCATTTCCCACCCGAATTCCTGAACCGTATTGATGATCTGATTATCTTCGACCGACTCGACATTGAAGAATTGAAACGGATTGTCACACTGGAACTCGCGCAGTTGAGCCACCGCTTTGCGGAGAAGGAGATGGCGTTAACACTCTCTGAATCCGCAAACGAGGAACTCGTCAAACGCGGATTTGACACAGTATACGGCGCGCGCCCGCTCCGACGGACAATCCAACGCGATATCCTCAACCCGTTAGCCATCCAGATGCTCGAAGGCACTTTCCACGACGGCGACGCGATTGCTGTTGATTTTGAAAAAGGAGAATTCGTCTTCCAAAAGACGTAAATTCAATTTGACATCGCTCAAGTTTCGTGGTATTCTTCCGTTAGAATGGTTCAGCACATCCTACTGACAAAATTCTTGATTTCAAACCTTGCCTGCAACAGAAGGGAGGCATCAACAATGAAACACTCAAGTTGGACAGAAGTCGATTCACGCAATGCTAAGCGTATCTGGGCGGAATACCAGAAACAGCATGATATTACGGAACGAATTGGGCAAACAGCTGGCATCGATCCGAAAAGTGGGCAGATTTGGTTCGGTGATTCCGCTATAGAGATCGTCGAACGTCGACGCGCCGAAGGTCTGACTTCTCCGCTTTTTTTTGAGCGAGTTGGCTACGCCGCCTATCTTTGGAAAGGTGGGCGGCGGTGATTCAAGGAACAGTATCGGATACAGGGGTGCCAACAATTTCACTTTCTATTGCAGGGCAAGAGTGGGTAGCGACTATTGATACGGGCTTCAACGGAGATCTGGAATTGCCCGAGACATTACGAGAAGCATTAAACCCTCAATATATAGGAGAAGTGACTTCCGTATTGGCTGGCGGACAAACGATTAAGGAAGAACTTTATCAGGTTAATTTCTTTTTTGATGGTAAGATGATTCTGGCAGAGGTTACTTTCGTGGTTGATAGTGATATTCTTATAGGGACTCATTTGTTAAAAGAATATCGCCTACAGATCGATTTTGTCAGGCAAACCGTTGTATTGGAAAAGGCAACTTAAACCACTTCGGGAACGCGACTGAATACTCAGACCTCGTTCTGCAAAAAGTTGATCTCAGCGTGACGATGTGTTAGACTTGGTGCATCAACCCTAACTGTATCGGATGGTTACCGAAAACCTCTATTAGCGTCAGTCTTAACTATCTTCTTGACGCAAAACAGCCAATAGGATGAACTGATAATGCTTAAACACATCATAGATCCCGAAGTTGAAGAATACGAGGATGTCTACGATGACCATGAATACTTCGCAGCCCAAGAGATGCAGCAACAAGAAGGCGCGCTCTTGAAACAGGGCGATGAATTCAAAGCCTCTGTCTGGCTAACATCCGAAGACACAGAAGTTGTAATAAAACTTGCTGAGGAACGCGGCATGCTAGCCGGTGAACTTATTGAGGAATGGATCCTTGAGCGTATCAATGAAGCGTTAGATTTTGATACTTAGCTTTTTTTCTTCAACTCCGCTTGACAATTCAATCCATGCAAGGTATAATTGAGAAAACTTAACAGAAAGCCTGAACACAATTATACCCTATGAATCGAATTGACAAAAAATTTCAAGAACTTCGATGCCAAGACACCAGCGCATTTATGCCATATCTCTGTGCCGGCGACCCGACCCCAGAACTTACCGCCAAACTCCTGCTCACACTTGAAACGGCAGGCGCGGACCTCATTGAACTCGGTGTCCCTTTTTCCGACCCCATCGCAGATGGACCGACTGTCCAACGCGCAAGCGAACGCGCACTCGCGCATAGTATCTCACTCCAGCAGATTTTGGAAATCGTGAAAAACCTCCGTCCACAGACGGAGATTCCTATTGCCCTTATGAGTTACTATAATCCAATCTTTCGGATGGGAGAGGAAGCATTTTGCAAGGCAGCGCAAGAGGCAGGCGTTGACGGTCTCATCGTGCCAGACCTACCACCAGAACAAGCTCAACCGCTGCTTGAGGTTGCACCGAAGTATAATCTCGCCACGATCTTTCTCGTCGCACCGACAAGTCCACCCGAACGGATGCAGTTGATCGCATCGGTCAGCACCGGATTTATCTATTGTGTTTCAGTAACGGGGGTAACGGGGGCACGGGCGACATTATCAGATGAGATCGCACCGATGATTACAGAGCTCCGCAAACACACGGACAAACCGGTCAGCGTCGGTTTCGGTGTATCAACGTCTGAGCAGGCGAAGCAGGTAGCAGATATTGCGGACGGTGTGATTGTCGGAAGTGCTATCATTAATGTTATTGAAGAGAATATGGATGACGAAACAAAATTACTCACCGCAGTAAAGCAATTCGCATCAGATTTGGCAGCAGGTGTGAAGGCATAGGTAGCGTGGTTCTACATACCGCGCTTGATACCAAATTCCGTCTCAAACGCCTCCCAAATATCCTCTGGAATATCAGCCGTAGCCGCTGCATATCCATCTTCCACTTGCGATTTATCCGCAGGACCGAACATAACAACACCATCTATCGGCGCAGCGAGACAAAATTGCATCGCCAGATGGCGGATATTGACACCACGTTCCTGACACCACTTCCACATCAAGTATGCCTTCGGTTCAGCATCCGGATTCCGTCGACGTTCATCTTCGACGTTTGGTTCCGCACCCGTCAAACTCCCCATGCCCAATGGACTCGCAAGAATAATACCAACATCGTGCTGGCGCGCCAACGGCAATGTCGTTTCTGCCACAGATTGCGATAACAGCGTATAGTCCAAGAAAGTAAGGATAATGTCAATATGTCCCGTTTCAATCAGTTCTTTGTGGAATTCATGAGAACGCACACCCGCACCGATATGTCGAATATAACCTTCCGCTTTCATCTCAACCAATGTATCCAAAGCGCGACCGGGTGCCAACACACTCTCCATATCATTGGGATCGTGAATAAGCACGGCATCCAGGTAATCTGTGCGGAGGTCTTTGAGACTGTTCGTGACACTCCAGCGTGTGCCATCTGCAGAGAAATCTTTCCGTCGTTCCGGGTGTGTACCTACTTTGGCTTGTAAATAGACGTTCTCCCGCAATCCACCGGAGAGGGCTTCTCCCCAAAGATGTTCCGCGTGTCCCGGATACGTGTCAATATAATTAATACCGAGTTCAATACCACGCCGGATCGCGCCGATGACTTCAGCATCGGGTTTCTGCCAGATCCACGCTGCACCGAGCGCAAGCGCGTTTGGCTTTATCTCAGTGCGTCCCATCCGTCGTGTCTCTAATTTTGTGGTGGTTTCCATAATTGTCCTGTGGGTTACGGCACGGCGGAGCGTGCCTACTACCTTGCGAGTGCTTGTTTTAACTTATGCGTAGATTCGGCGAGTGATTCCTGTAGATATGGATACGGAAAACCACCCCACCGATCCGGCGGTGGTTCGTGTGCCTGTGCGATCTTTAGACTCACAAAAATAGGTCCAACTTCATTCCAGATTTTCGGGAGTTCGGTTTCAAATGCGTTCAAATCATCAAATTCATAAACCCGCTCAAAACCGGCACCTTTTGCAATCATCGACCAGTTAAAACCGGCGTTACCCGCAGGTACAGGTTGATTGCCTGTAACCTCGTAGGTCCCGTTGTCACAAACAAAGAGGAGGTAGTTAGGTGGTGGTGTGTTCAACGCAGTAATCGTCGCCAATGTGCCCAAACACATTAGCATACTGCCGTCCCCGTTGAGCACAACGACCTTTTTATCCGGTTTAGCAAGCGCGATGCCGAGTGCGAAATCAGCGGCGTGTCCCATCGCACTCCCGACGGACGCATAGTCCAATGGGTGTGTCGATATTTTGCCCCACGGCACAGTGGTTCCCATCGTCGTCACAACGATTTCATCTGTCCGTTGATTTGCGATAAGTTGTAAACACTCTTCCTTAACGAGCATAATTTCTCCAATCGTAGAAGCGAGGTAACCTCGCCCCTATTCTTCTTCTTTCGGTAAGAACTTGATACGGGGCGGCGTGTTCAACGCAGTCGTTGTACGTTGGAGGTGTTCGGCGAATGCTGTTTCGGTCTCAATTCCGTCAATGCCGCCACCCCAGATAGCAAACACACGATAGTTGAGCCTACCTGCGGTATCAGGCATTAGGATGACCGGCAAAAGGTCGTCTTTTTCAGACCTATTTGTGTCTTGTAGGTCGCGGCCGGTGGGGGCAATGAGTGCGATGCCGAGCGTATCTATGCCACGGGGGTCTGTCCCCCAACTTGATATCCAACCCTGTTCTCTGTCCACTTTATTCGCACCCTTCAGATTCGGGATCCCTGTGGCGATGGCATAACCCGTAGGCAGATTTCCATCAATATGGATGTGATGCTCGATCCACGGATTTTCACCATAGATGAAGGTTGTTGAGGTTAATCGACGGGGCTCACCTTCAATGTTCCACTCTGGCACAATCCTTTGAACAACAGAGCGGATAGAACCGTCAGCGAGGATACGGACATAATTACCTTCAGCAGGTAGCGGAATCATCTCCGCTTTTTCTTTATCCCAGAGCGCTATCCCACCGCAGCCTATTAAACCTTCAAGGGAATTGAGTGCCACCATTTCAGTGGTTTCAGGATTGAGAAGCGCGTTTAGCGATAAACCGATCGATTTGACAACCTTCAACTCCCCATTCGTCTGCGTTTCCTGACCGAGATCAGATACCTCGCTGTCGGACGATTTACGGATAAAGTAAGCCTCTTGGTTTTCAAGATCTCGGACGATCCATTGTTGTTCCGGTTTCTGTATCTCTATCTGAACCTGTTGGGAGAGAGTTATATTGTTACTCTCAAAGTGCTGTCTGAGTTCGGGTGAGAGCGGCATTCTGTCGAATTCAGATTGGTCCAATTCGGCTTGGAACATCGCATCCATGCTGAAGTATTCCGCTCGCTTTTTGCCATAAGCTGTGAAGGCACCGTTCGGTTTTAGCAGATAAGCGATTAAATTCGATTCCATCGCCGCCACAGCATTCAGTTCAGGAAAAATTGCCGCGCGCGTCTGTTTGTTGATGTCAAGGGTCAATGTCGCCTTAAAACTCGGATCGTAAAGAATTGATACCTCTTTCGTCTCTTCTTCCCCTAAGTCTACCAGGAAACAGAGTTGATCGCGTTCACCATCATAGTCCAAGTCATCTGCTTGTGCTGGAATCATTACTTCCCGCGGGGCTTTTCCAGTGACAACAGAATAGGCTTTAAATGAGAAATCGGGGTTCACCTTTCGGAGTTGGTACCGAGTCAATACAATCGGGACATTTTTCCGTGGGATGGGTAATGTGTTTTGAATAGTGAGACGGATTTTACTTATATTCTGCTTGCCACCCGGCATTGTACAAGCACTGAGCATCAGTAGAGATCCGAGAATAAGCGACAAGCACGTTGTTAAGACACGCTTCACTATATACGTCTGAATGTTATCTTGCGTATGCATGGTTTCCAATTTTTTCCTTTATAATTTACGTCCTTGCGTCCCTTTTTTACGCACTAAACCTCCGGCAGCACTTCAAGCAGGCGTTTAATCTCAGATGTTGTATTGTAAAAGTGGGGTGAGACTCTAACACCACTCCCGCGCGCTGCTGTGATTATATTTTCAGCATGAAGCAATTCATAGATTTCAGCAGGTATGTGCTGTTCGCTTTCAAAGATAACAATTCCTGCTCGCTCCGAATCTGTTTTTGGTGTGAGAACACGATAACCTTTCGACTGCAATCCGTCTATTAAGCGGGCTGTGAGTTCCAAAACGCATGCCTCAATTCCGGGGATACCGATGTCAAGTAGGAGTTCAATCGCCGCATTAAGCCCATATAACCCGACGCTGTTGTAAGACCCTTCTTCAAAACGCGTTGCGTCAGGTTTCTGGGTCAAATCGTAATTAAGGAAATCTCGTGGATTGACGACACTTGCCCAACCGATATTCGTGTTAATCAACTGTTCGCGTCTTTCGTTGGCACAGTAAAATATCGCCGCACCCTCCGGTGCTAACAGCCATTTATGTCCATCGGCGGCG
The DNA here is from genome assembly GCA_022819945.1 of Candidatus Poribacteria bacterium. Classification (GTDB taxonomy): domain Bacteria; phylum Poribacteria; class WGA-4E; order WGA-4E; family WGA-3G; genus WGA-3G. The sequence goes on along the minus strand of JAJEGI010000172.1, from coordinate 4,187 downwards.
AGAATATCCACGTTACACAACTTCACATCCACTTCAACCACACCGAGACTCTGAATAGCGTCCACAACAAACCAGATGTCGCGTTCTCGACACAATGCCCCGAGTGCTTCAATATCGTTTCGGAAGCCAGAAGCGAATTCTACATGGCTGATCGTTAAAACGCGTGTCCGTTCATCAATCGCAGCAGCAATATCTTCAATGTGGATACGTCCGGCCCGTTCCGGCACCATGCGCGTGCTAACACCGTAGCGTTCCTTCAAACTCCACCACGGATAGACATTCGCAGGAAACTCAACCGCTGTTGTGACGACATTATCCCCCGCTTGCCAGTCAATACCATTCGCAGCGATAAGAATGCCTTGCGTCGTATTCTTCATAAAGGCGATTTCGGTAGCGTCAGCATTAATGAGTCGCGCTGCGCCTGCACGGCATACCTCTGCTGTTTCTACCCAGTCATCGGCGTGCACTGCACCGTGAAACGTGGCATCTTCTATGAATCCTGCCATCGCATCTCGCACACGGCACGATAACGGGGCAACACCGGCGTGATTCATATAGGTATAAGTTTCGGTTACCGGAAACTCGTCGCGCCAATTTTGCCAAGTATTGCATCCTGAAGGGCTATTCACTATGTGTCCCCTCGTTGTTAGCGTTTAGAAACGTTTCAACAGTGTACTCTTTGACCCGTTTCGCATTTGCGAACGCTATGAGTTCACCGAAAAGCCCAAAGCAGAATATCAGAATACCGGTGGTTATAAAAATCGAGCTCAAATTTGACCCTGTAATGTTCAACACTTCTGCCGAAAGAGACGCTACCTGTGGAATAAAAAAAATACCGCCAAGTATCAGCAATATCACGCCGATTCGACCAAAAAGCCGAACGGGTCTCCGCTTACATCCGAAAATAAAAAATCGGACGAGTTTCCCCAATTCAGGAGATTGTTGTTTAGCCTGTTGAATTTTGTTTTCCGTCAGCAATCCAAGTACCAGTAAAGTTATAGCTAAACCGAAGCAGCTAAATGATGCAATGTTGGCGGTCCCAAATAGAATGCGACCTAAAATGAAAAATGGAAGACTTAAAACCGCTGCAGCACGAAATGCTCGCTGCTTCGGGTTGAAAAGGACATCTGATAGCCGTTGCCACAGACTTTTAGGTTTTTGTGTTTCCGGGCGCGATGTGAAGACAGAGATAATAAACTTAAAGGCAATAATGTCCAACATCACACGCCACACTCTTCCAAGCCCGTATTTGCTTTCTCCGAAACGTCGCGGATGATGTGAAACAACAATTTCAGCAATCCGTGCGCCAACAACCGTAGACATCGCAGGAATAAATCGGTGCATCTCTCCATAAAGCCGGACCTGTTTAATAACCGATGCGCGGTACGCTTTAAGCGAACATCCATTGTCATGGATCGGGACCCCTGTCACTTTACCAATTATCCAATTCGCAATAATAGAAGGAACGCGACGCGTCAAGAATTTATCCTGTCTCTCTTTGCGCCAGCCACACACCAAGTCATAACCTTCGTCGAGTTTCTCAAGCAGCTTCGGAATATCGCTCGGATCGTTTTGCAAATCCCCGTCCATACTGATAATCCGTTCACCTTGTGCGAATTCAAAACCCGCCGCCATCGCTGCTGTCTGTCCCGCATTCCGTTGGAATCGAATGACTGACAATCGCGCTTCCTGTTTACTCAGTTCCGAAAGCACCGCGAAAGTTTTGTCCTTGCTGCCGTCATCCACGAATAACACTTCATAAGCAGCGCCAAGTGCCTCACATACCGTTTGAATCTTTTCAAACAACGGACGGATGTTGTCCTCTTCGTTGTAAACCGGGACCACGATGGATAGAATCGGTTTTTTGCCCATTTGCCTCTCTATGCTATGACAGTCCTCTTCAAAATTTCATGACCAAAAAACGGACCCAGAGATGTTACTGATCATCCGAGGAATTCAACAGAATTTGGTGCGCTTCTGTGAGCGAGTCAAAGGTTCCCGCATCAACCCATTTGCCTTGCACAAGACTGTATTCAAGTTCACCACGATCAATATAAGTATTATTGACAGCAGTGATTTCGTATTCCCCGCGTGCTGAGGGTTCAACCGTACGGATGATGTCGAACACTGACGCGTCGTAGAAATAGGCACCTACCACCGCATAATTACTTTTTGGATGCTCTGGTTTCTCCTCTATTGCAACGATATGGTTGCCATTCAAGGTCGCCACGCCGTACCGTTCTGGATCTGACACCTCTTTAAGCAACACGCGGGCACCTCGCTGCTGCGCTTGAAAATCGTTAACAGCATGCTGAATTGAGGTCTCAAAAATGTTGTCTCCCAACAAAACGACGATTCTATCGCCACCAGCGAAACCTTCTGCTAAGGCAAGCGCATGCGCGATACCTTTCGCTTCTTCCTGCACCCGATAGGTAAATTCGCACCCGAAGTCTTTTCCACCCCCCAACGCACTCGCGAAGTCTCCGACGTGTTCTGGGTTCGTCACAATAAGAATGTCGGTAATTCCTGCTGTCGTGAGCTGCTTGACGCTATGGAACACCATCGGCTCATTGCCTACGGGCAATAGATGTTTACTGGTGACTTTGGTCAGTGGATATAGACGGGTGCCGTGTCCACCTGTAAGGATTACGCCTTTGAGCATGATTTAGTTATTTTCTCCACGTCCGGGGAAAGTGAGTTCAGCAATACCAGACTTATCCAAATCACCCAGTCCGAGTTCAATCATCCGATCATACTGTGCCTTCGTTGCTTTCGCAAGTGGGAGAGAAATACCTGCAGCATCTGCCAAATCAATGGCAATGCCTGAATCTTTAGAAGCATGTGCAGATGAGAAATAACACTCGTGATCCCGCGCCTCCATATCTTCTCCATCGGTCTCCAAGACACGCGAGTTTGCACCGGTTTGCGCGAAAACCTCTTGTAACATCGCAAGGTCCAATCCAAGTGCTGCACCTAACCCGAGTCCCTCAGCGAGTCCCGCAGTATTGATATTCATCACCATGTTGACGAGTGCCTTGACTTGTGCTGCTTGTCCGGCTTCACCGATGTAACGGAGCGAGACACTCATTGATTCCAAGATTGGAAGTGCTTTATCAAATGTCGCTTTTTTGCCACCGCACATGAGGTATAAGGTGCCTTCTCTCGCCTGTGTAATACTACTCGCCATACATCCTTCGAGGCTCTCTGCACCATGTTTCCCCGCGAGTTGTTCGATGTCCACGTGGACCTGCGGACTGATCGTCGCGCAATTAATAAAGACTTTGCCAGATGCGTCTTGCAGCAGGCTATCCGCCGCATCGTCCGAGAAAATTGTCCGCATCGCCGCGTCGTCTGTAACGACAGTAATGATGTAGTCTGCGAGTGCCGTAACCTTCGCGAGTTCTCCGGATGCTGTTGCCCCGATTTCTGTTGCGAGTTCTTGCGCGCGTTCGCTTGCTACATCGTACACAGCAACGACATCAAACCCTTCATCATTGAGATGTCGGGCGATATTCGCACCCATTCTACCTACCCCTACAACACCAATTTTATAATCGTCCCTATTTTGTGATTGTGCCATGTTGCCTCCTTGCTATTGTTAATTTTCACACTGCAAGTCTATATTGAGTAAGTCATCCAGCGATTGGAATGCCAATCGTTTTATGTAAGTCCAATTTTTACATATTTGCAGATGTTTGTCAAGTTTTTCATATTTTCAGTTAGAACTATCGGTTCTCCTGTAACTTCGGTTTTCCTATCACGCGTTCTTTCTCGTACGGATGCCTTTCTCGCATTTGCTGACAACTGAAAACTGAACACCTCTGTAAAAAACTGAAAAAGTATTAACATTTTTTTTGAATTTGGTATAATGTCGCTAACAAAGAACAGAATACTAATTAGTCACGAGCTCTGGCTGAAAATACATCAGCTCATTTCTATTGACCTGAGGAGGACTCGCCATGAACCGTTTCACACTCGGCTTCGGTCTCCGAATAGATCGAACTCATTTTCTCGTCCTCACATTGGCTTTTCTCGCAGCGACACTCCTCGGCTGCACAACCGGTGGCATTAGTATTGTTCCGCTCGGTGCCAAACTTCAGAACGCCGACAATGCATTCGACGAAGCAGAGACTACGGAAGTGCGCGACGATGACCCAGAAAAGATGGAGAAGAATCGCCAGAAACAG